>BTUM01000001.1:0-397105 GCA_045863235.1 Candidatus Xenobia bacterium
ACACCGGGTTGCTCCGATCCGACCCGGGCCCGGAGCAACCCTCAGGAACCGCTCAGGCAGCACGGGAACCAGCTAGAACCTTCAGGAGGCCGACCGATCTATGTCCGGCAAGGACAGCCCGACAACCGACTTTTATCCAATCTGGTCCAACTGCCTGGAAGTCCTGGAGAGCACGCTGGACTCACCGGTGCAAAACTCCCTGCAGGGCAGTCGACCACTTTCAGTGGATGGCAACCTCCTCAAGGTTGGCGTTCAGGGGAGTTTTTCACGCGACTTCCTGACCAAGACCCAGAATCGCGACATCGTCCGGACGGTCCTTCGAAAGGTCACCGGCGAAGATTTCCAGGTCGAGTTTGTGGCCCTGCGCAATGAAGGAGGCGAGCAAGCCTCTGAGCACCTTCACGAGACTCGAGACAGCGAGCCGGAACGCAGCGATGATCTCCTTTTGAATCCTCGCTACACCTTCGATGCGTACATTCAGGGCAGTGGAAACAACCTGGCCGCTGCGGCCGCCCGGGCGGTCGCTGAAAGTCCCGCCAAAGCGTACAACCCACTGTTCATCTACGGGGGAGTGGGATTGGGCAAGACGCATCTCATGCACGCCATCGGTCACGCTGTTCTGCAAAAGCGTCGGAAGGCCCGAGTGGTCTACATGTCAGCGGAGCGCTTCACCAATGAGATGATCGACTCGATCTCAGAGGCGCAAATGAACAAGTTTCGACGAATCTACCGCAACGTCGATGTTTTGCTGGTCGATGACATCCAATTTCTGGCCAACAAGGAACGCACACAAGAAGAGTTCTTCCATACCTTCAACGAGCTCCACGGGGCCTACAAACAGATCGTCATTTCCAGCGATCGCCCTCCAAAACAGATTCCCACCCTTGAGGACCGACTTCGCTCACGTTTCGAATGGGGCATGATCGCTGACATTCAGCCGCCTGACGTGGAGACTCGCACGGCCATCTTGCGCAAGAAGGCCGAAAAGTGCGGCATCCCTATCCCCCATGACGTAACCGCTCTCATCGCCGAAAAGATACCCTCCAACATCCGCGAGCTCGAAGGGGCTTTGACAAGGGTTGTGGCCTATAGTTCGCTGCAGCGCAAACCCGTCAACCTGACTCTGGCAATGGAGGCGCTTCAGGGCTTGCTCAGTGACTCTCCGGTCCAGATCCTGGACATCCGCTCGATTCAGGAAATCGTGGCTGAATACTTTGGCATCACGCTGGCTGACATTCTCGGAAAGAGACGCGACCAGCGTGTTGTTCGTCCCCGACAAGTTGCCATGTATCTCTGCAAAGAGATGATCGGTGCTTCTTATCCCGAGATAGGACTTCAATTTGGCGGAAAAGACCACACCACCGTCATGCACGCCTATCGCAAGGTCGAAGAGAACCTTTCAGATACCTTCTACAAAACCAGCCTGGACAACATTACTCAGCGACTCAAGGAGCTTTCCCGTTGAGCCACCCTCCATGCAGCCCTGGGTCAAACAACACGACGCCGAGCAGTGCTCAGCGTCGTGTTGTTTATGGTATTGATTTCCTTTCAACTTTTGGGGGTAACTATGTGAATATCATTCAACATCCCTGGGGAAGGTCCGACGTGAGCTCTGAGTATATGGGCCCCATGTTCATGAACTTGAAAAAGATCCCATGCTCGTCCCCAGGACGAACCAGTACCAAACACGCTTGAAATCAAGCGTGCCGAGTTTTTCCCCAGGTACCCCAGGTACTATGATGACGGTTAATTAGATCGATCAAGGAGGTTCTTCCACTGCCATGCATGTGCACATAGAAAAAGCTCAACTCGAGGAGGGTCTGCAGGTCGCTTCGCGAGCCATTCACGGTCGCAGCCCGCTGCCCATCCTCAGCCATGTCTTGCTGAAAGCCAATCAGGAGACGCTTGAGCTTACTGCCACTGATCTCGATCTGGGCTTACAGACGCGACTTCCGGCTCAGGTTGAAGAACCAGGCTCTCTGACCTGTCCGGCTCGCTTGATGAGCGAGATCGTGGCCAAGCTTCCTGCCGGCCCGGTTGAGCTTCGGCTCGTTCAAGAAGGGCTGCTGGCGATTCGCTCGCGACGCTCCGAGTTTCACGTATCCACTCTGCCTGCCGAGGAATTCCCTTCGTTGCCTTCTGCCGACGAAGCCCAGACGATCTGCATTCGCCAGGGTCTGCTCAAGACCATGGTTCGACGAGTGGCCGTGGCCGCAGCCAGTCAAGAGGAAACCCGGGCAGTGATGACCGGTCTCCTCACGCTGCTCAAAGCCGACTCGATCACCCTGGTTGGGACGGATGGCCGGCGCCTTGCCTGCATGCGCCGGGAACTTCCTCTCGATGAGGCCCGGGACACGTCGGCTGTGATCCCTGCCCGAGCCCTTCTGGAGCTTGTGCGAGTCTTGAGCAACGACGACGAGGACGTCAAGGTGGCTTTCACCCCGGGCCAGGTTTTCTTCCACCTCCCCACGACCTCGATGCACTGTCGGCTGCTCGAGGGCACGTTCCCGGATTTCGAGAAAGTCATCCCCCGGAATTTTCAGCGTACCTGTCGGGTTGGCAAGGACAGCCTGCTCGAAGGAATGAAGCGGATGCTGATCGTGGCCCAGGAGAAGCAATCTCCCCACCTGGTTCGGCTCGACTTCAGCTCTGATCGCCTGAGGATCTCGGCCAACACCCCTGACCTCGGCAGCGGGCGGGAGGAGATTCCTGTGGTGCTAGAGGGAGATGACTTGACCATTGCTTTCAATGGACGCTACATCGTGGATGGGTTGTCCGTACTCGAGGCTGAAGAACTCGAGTTCAGCCTCCAGGATGAGACACGCAGTGCCGTCCTGCGGCCTTACGGTGAGACTGGATTTGACTATGTGTTGATGCCTGTGCGCCTGCGCGAGCCGGTTCTCGAGGAGCAAATTCGTGCCGGCGTCGCTTCCTGAGGTTGCCTTGCCAAGTCTAGCAGCCTTGTGATATAGTTTCGGTTGCTCAAATTCCGCTTGAGGAAAAGAGTGGGAAATCCCACTCTTTTCTTTTGGAGCACAGATAGACACGAACGGGCTCCGTTGAGCGGACTGGGCCCGTTTTCAATTTTGGGGACGGTCAGTCTGAGGAAAGGAAGCAGGGATGTCCAAGCTCAGCCCCAGGATCCTGGAGCAAATCGAGCGCGAGGCTCGCAAGTTGGCGCTGGAGCACCAACTTGAGCTGGTGCGTATCGACTACCAGCAACAGGATATCGGTTGGTGCTTGAGCATCATCGTGAATCGCGAAGGCGGAGTGCGGGTGCAAGACTGTGAACGACTGCATCGACCCCTCTCGCGACGACTCGATGAACTGGACCTGATTCGCCATCGCTATTTCTTGGAGGTGTCCTCCCCTGGAGTTCCCTCCGAGCAACCCGCCAGCGAATCGACTCCCTAGCCACCCCGGAGGAGGAACCTGGGAATGAACTCCGACTTTTTGAGTGCACTCAAGCAGATCGAGAAGGAACGAAATATTCCTCTCGATATGTTGCTGCATGCCATTGAGGATGCACTTGTTGCAGCCTATAAGCGCAATTTTGGGCCGAATCAAAATGTGATCATAGAAATTGATCGGCATTCGGGCGAGCTGCATATCTGGCAGCGCAAACTGGTTGTTCCCGAGGTGGAGGAGCCGGGTCTTGAAATGTCGCTGGAGGAAGCTCGAAATTACTCGCCTGATTCCGATATCGGCATGGAAATCGATCTTGAGGTTCCCAACGACACCTTCGGGCGGATCGCGGCTCAGACCGCCAAGCAGGTCATCGTGCAGCGGATTCGCGAGGCCGAACGTGAGGTCATCTACGGGGAATACATCCGTCGTGAGGGCGAGCTGGTCAGCGGCACGGTGCAACGCTATGAGCATCGCAACGTGCTCATCGATCTGGGCCGAGCTGAAGGTGTCATTCCTCCCAGTGAGCAGGCGCACAATGAGTGGTTCCGCCACGGAGACCGTATCAAGGCCTACGTCATGGAGGTCAAGAATTCGGCCCGCGGCCCCCAGGTGGTGCTGTCCAGGGCTCAGCCGGGCTTTCTCATGCGTTTGTTCGAGTTGGAGGTTCCCGAGATTCGGCAGGGCATCATTCAGGTCAAAGCGGTGGTCCGCGAAGCCGGTCTGCGCTCGAAGATCGCCGTGAAGTCCCTGGATTCGTCAGTGGACCCGGTCGGTGCCTGCGTTGGGCCCAAGGGAAGCCGGGTTCAAGCGGTGGTGGACGAGTTGCGAGGGGAAAAGATCGATGTCATTCCCTGGTCGGATGATTCGATTCTCTTCGTGGCCAACAGCCTGCAACCAGCTCGCGTTAGCCGGGTGACCCTGTATGAGAGCGATCGCTCGGCCATCGTTGTGGTACCCGATCACCAGTTGTCTCTGGCCATCGGCAAGGAGGGCCAGAATGCGCGTCTGGCAGCTCGCTTGACGGGCTGGAAAATTGATATCAAGAGCGAGACCCAGGCCCGCGAGATGGCCGAGGTGGAGGCCAAGCAGCGCGAAGAGCTTAAGAAACTCGCCGCCGAGGCTCCTCCTCCTCCGCCGCCTCCTCGCATCGAGCGCCCGGCTCCTCGTCCGGCTGCTGCCGAAGAGACAGTGGAGATGGTGGCGGTCAGTGCTCCTTCTCGCTTTACTGAGGTTGAGGCCGTGCCCGACATGGACGTGAACGAGTTCAAGGCGGAGATTGAGAAGATCCCCGAGCCGGTCATCGGGATCGACCCCAAAGAGGCCTTCTCGATGGACGAGCTTCTCGGCCGTCCTCATCTTAAGGATGAAGACCTGGCCAATCGCGCGCGTTCGTCAACAGCGGGCAAGAAGGGTCGCAGGAGAGTGGGTCGGTATGATGAAGACTAGTGCCCGTTTGGTTTTATCCTCGCGGAGAGGCTGCGAGGCCTTATCCAGCGGTTGAGCGAAAGGCCGGAGCACATCCCTTTGCGAATGTGCGTGGTGTGCAGGGCTCTACGCCCTAAGGCCGCGCTATTTCGCTTTGTTCGGGAGGGCCCTGGCCCGAAGCTTGCCCTGGATCGCGAGGCACGACCGAGGGCAGGTCGCGGTTTGTATCTGTGCAAGACGCTCGAGTGTCTCGAGCGTCTGCAGAAGGAGCGGCGCCTGCGCAAGTTGTTTTTGGATCGGTTCAGTGGGGAGGATCTTGCGTGGATGCGGTGCTGTTTGGAGCAGCCCGCAGGCATTAAGGACGTGGTTGGATGAGCGGAAAAATTCGAGTTTACGAACTGGCCCGAGAGCTCGGGATGAACGACAGCAAGCCCTTGATCAAGTTGCTCAAAGATATGGGCATCACGGTCAAGACGGCTTCGAGCAGTCTTCCTGATGACGCGGTCGCCAAGATCCGCGAGGTCGTGGCTCCTCTCGTAGAGCGTGAGCAAGTGCGACGGGAGGCTGAGGCTGCCGCTGCCAAGGCGCGCGAAGAAGCTGCTGAGAAAGCAAAGACCCAGGCGCCCCAGGCGCCGGCCAAGCCCGCCCAGCCTGTAAGGGTGATGCGGATCGTCCGCCACGCCACCGCCGAAGAGAAGGCTGCTCTGCTCGACCGGCAAGAGCGCAAGATGCGCGGAGAAGAGCTTGTGTCCAGCGCGACCGAAACCAAGAAGTTGACAGCTGAGGCAATGATGGCCCGCGAGGAGGTCCCTCCGCCTCCGCCAGCGCCTGTAGAGGTAGCATCCCCGCCGCCGGTGGAGGAGCCCGTGAAGGTAGCGGTCGCCGTGGCCGAAGCTGCCGAACCGGAAGGAGTGCCTGCGCTTTCTCAGGAGGATGCCTTGCGCCGACTCCCGCCCGACCAGATGATTGCGGCCGAGTATCGGGAGAAGCGTCCGGTTTCCCAGCCTGTAGCCAGTGCCGCTCCCACGGCGGTCATGGAAGCCCGTCGGCCTCCGACGGGCCCCCCGAGCAGCCCGCCCGGTCGTGGGCCAGCCGGGGCACCAGGCCCGGGCCGACCTGGCGGTCAGGTCACGCGGGACATCTTGCCCAGTCGTCCCCGCCGGCCCGGCCAGCCTCCCAACCGGCCCGGTCCGCAGGGTGGACCGCGGGGTGGTGGACGTCCCAAGAGCAAAGGGTTTTATAAGAATCGACCCAGTCCGGTGCAGACCAACCAGCGCAAGTCGGTTGAAATCCCGGAGATGATCGCTGTGGGCGAGCTGGCCAGCCGGCTCGAGGTGCCCGCCAGCGAGCTGATCAAGTACCTGATCAAGCAGGGCCAGATGGTGACTATCAATCAGGCCCTGGAGTATGAGCAGGCCTCCCAGATTGCCCAGGTTTACGGCTTCGAAGTGGGTCAGGCCCAGGACGAGGAAGTGGATGTCGCACTGCTCGGAGACGAAGATCAGGACCTGCTCGAGATTCGTCCCCCGGTGGTAACTGTGCTCGGGCACGTGGACCATGGCAAGACTTCATTGCTCGACGCCATTCGCGAAACCGAGGTTACGGCCACCGAGGCGGGTGGCATCACCCAGAAGATCGGTGCCTACACGGTTCACCATCGCGACCGACTGATCACCTTTATCGACACGCCTGGTCATGAGGCCTTCACCCAGATGCGGGCGCGGGGCGCCAAGGTCACCGACATCGCCATTCTGGTGGTGGCGGCTGACGATGGCATCATGCCCCAGACGGTGGAAGCCATCAATCACGCCCGGGCCGCCAAGGTGCCGATCATCGTGGCTTTGAACAAGATTGACAAGCCGCAGGCCAATCCTGACAAAGTGATGCAGCAGCTGACCGAGTACGGTCTCTTGACCGAGGCCTGGGGTGGCGACACGATCTGTATTCCTGTATCGGCCAAGAAAAGGACCGGCCTGAGCGAACTGCTCGAGATGGTCTTGCTGGTGGCCGACATGGGTGAGCTGAAGGCCAACCCGAGCCGCAAAGGTCAGGGAACCATCATCGAAGCCTGGCTTGACAAAGGTCTGGGTCCGGTGGCGACAGTTCTGGTTCAGAATGGAACCCTGCGGGTGGGAGATACCGTCGTTGTCGGCAACACCTGGGGAAGAGTTCGCAGTCTGCTCAATGAGAATGGTGAGAAGATCCGCCGTGCCGGCCCCGCCATTCCGGCTGAGATCATCGGCCTGACGGATGTTCCCGACGCGGGCGACTTCTTGCAGGTTGTCGACGACGAGAAGATGGCCAAGCAAGTCAGTGAGGCTCGCACCCAGAAGAGTCGCCACGCGCGCATCCATTCGGGCTCTCGCACAACGCTCGACGATCTGTTCGCAGGGATCTCGGCGGGCGAAGTCAAGGACCTCAAACTCCTCTTGAAGGCCGAAGGCCACGGCAGCGTCGAGGCTTTGCGGGCTTCCCTCGAGAAACTCTCCACCGACGAGGTGCGGTTGACCATCGTCCACTCGGCGGTGGGGGCCATCAGCGAATCGGATATCATGCTGGCCAGTGCTTCCGACGCTATCGTGATCGGTTTTAACGTCCGGCCGGATACCTCGGTCAAGCGTCTGGCCGATCAGGAAGGCGTGGACATTCGCCTCTATCGAGTCATTTACCACGTCATCGAAGACATCAAGAAGGCCATGACGGGCCTGCTCTCGCCAGACGTCTCCGAAGTCGAGCTGGGCAAGGTGGAAGTGCGCCAGATCTTCAAGATCACCAAGGTGGGCCGGGTGGCTGGCTGCTATGTCACTGAAGGGAAGATCACGCGCGATGCCGAGGTACGCGTCGTTCGTGAAGGCGTGATCGCATACGTCGGCAAGCTGGAATCGCTCAAACGCTTCAAGGACGACGTGAAGGAAGTCACCGAAGGGTACGAGTGCGGTCTCTCCGTGCTGAACTACCCCGACCTGCAGGAGGGCGACATCATTGAAGCCTTCAAGAAGGAGTACAAGGAGCGCGAGAGCCTCTAGAAGCGCAGAAGTCGGCCGCGAAGAACTTGTTCTGAGCGGGCCGCACGGATGAAGGCGCGCAGCGATCATCAGGATAAGGGTAATGGGAAGACTTTGCGCGCTGCTCCAAACCTCGCAGCCCCTGGTCCCAGGAGCGCGGCCAAAACCGGTTTCCCGGCTGCGCGACTCCCAACAGATTGTGCTATCAGGCCGCCTACAACATCCTGTGTGGCGGAGGGACCCCCGAGAGCGGTAGCTCCTCCGACATCACAAAGGGGTTTGCGGCCGGACTTCCAGGGAGGCAACATGAGCAAACGCCGCATGGAGCGGGTCAGCGATCTCTTGCGCGAGGTGGCTGCCGATGTCTTGCGCAGGGTCAAGGACCCCGGTCTGGGTGACGATCTGGTCAGCATTACCGAGGTCAAGGTCTCGCCCGACTTGAGCTCAGCCAAGTTTCTGGTGAGCACCCTGGCCGCACCGGAGCGACGTCCGCAGATTCTCGAAGGGCTGAACCGCGCCTCAGGCTTCATTCGTCACGAGATCAACCGCCAGGTCAGCTTGAAACGGATTCCTCAAGTGAGCTTTGCTTATGACCCCTCGCTCGAGCAAGGCGCCCGTCTGCTCAGTTTGATCAACGAGGCGGCTCGGGGGTTGCCAGCTCTAGACGAACAGGGCGACTCCGGCCCCGACAATGCCTCCGACGAGGCCTCCAGCCAATAGCCCGGTGACTCCTCCGATCGTCGTGCCGACGTGCAGGTAGCGCTCTTCGACCAGGCTGACCGCCAGGCCCAATCCTCCTCCGATCACCGCGCCTGCTGGTCCGAAGCTCGAGCCAAGGTTGGCGCCCAGAAGAGTGGCCCCTGCCACCACCCCCCCGAATCCGGCCACCGAGCCCAGAAGTGTGCCGAATCCGCCGCCGATGGCTGCCCCGGTGACGAAGCCTTCCTTGATAGTCAACTGGTCTTCTTTTTCAGTCCTGGAAGTACTCGGGGAAGGGGCCGAAATGGCCGCCTGGCTTCGAGTATAGCTGGGTAGTTGGCTGTGGATCATCATGGCTTTTGCAGTATAGCTTTGCTGGGCCCCTTTACAGGATAGACCAGATGTGTACAATTCGACGCAGCCCATGATGGTTCAAGCCGCTTATGATTCTCGCCTCGTCCCCGGCGCACGCAACGCGATCGAGGTCTGTCTTGCGGTCCAATCCCACCAACGAGTGTACATCCTGGCCGACCGAGTCTCGCAGACCATCGCTCAGGCGCTGGCTGATGTCTGCCGGCGCCTGGGGTCTCCCATTCGGCTCGAGATTCTCGAGGACCACGTGGAGCGGCCGGCAACCTCGCTGTGCGAGGCGCTCATGGGACCTCTCGAGCACTCGGATGTTGTGCTCTACTGTGTGCGACCGATGGCCAATGAGCTGAGCCATCGCCAGCAGTTTGTCGGGACGGTGGAACGCATGGGGCTGCGGTATGCCCACATGGTTGGGATTACCGAGTCCATCATGTGCCAGGGTATGCGGGCCGACTTTCGCAAGGTGGATGAGGTCAGCAAGCGTTTGCTCGAGCATGCCCGTCGAGCCAGCACGATTACTGTGCGGAGCCGTTTTGGCACCGATCTGGTGGCCACCTTCGACCCCAACCGTATCTGGCGTAAGACCAGCGGTATCATCGAGGAGGTGTGGTCCAACCTGCCCGGGGGTGAGATCTTCACCGCTCCTCACTCGGTGGACGGCGTGTTCGTGGTGGACGGCACCATCGGAGACCATTTCGGTCCCAAGTACGGATTGATCAGTCACACTCCGATGGTGCTCCACATCCAGGGCGGCTACCTGGAAGCTGCGACCTGCGCCAACAAAGAGCTCGAGCGTGAATTCTGGGCATACTGTCACCGACACCGCTACTCGAACCGAGTAGGGGAGTTCGCAATTGGCACCAACCTGGCGGTGTTCGAGTTTACGGGCAACTTGCTCCAGGACGAGAAGATGCCTGGCGTGCACATCGCCTTCGGAGATCCTTACGGGAGCCAGACCGGGGCGGACTGGAGCTGTGGTACGCACGTGGATGTCATTACCGGCTCTTGCGACATCTGGATCGACTCCCTCCAGGTCATGGAGAACGGAATCTTCCTGGCCGATCAACTCGGCTTTGACTACAACTACCTGTTTGAAGATCCCTCGGTCATCCTGGACATCGAGTAGTCATCCTCAAAATCCCATTACGAAGCCATTTCTTTTGAGTCAACAAGACTCTCTATGTTGAGATATCCACAAGACTTGTGTGAATAAGTGGAAAGTATGGCTGAGTTAAAACACAAAATGTGGGGGAAAGTGGGGGAGAGTGGTGGGGCTGGACAGGTTAGAAGCGGACAGCCATGACGGAGAAATCGTCGGACAGTCGGCTGTTGGAGAAGCGGCGGACCTCATCATAGATCCGGTTGACCAGACGCTGGGGAGAGTTTCCGGTGTGGCTCTGAAGAAGCTCCAGGACTCGTTGCAGTCCGAAGAATTCCCCTGCCTCATTGCGGGCCTCGGTGAGGCCATCGGTGTAAAGGATGAGCCAGGACCCCTCGGGAAGCTCAACGGAGCAGTCTTCATAAGTCGCTTCAGGAATCGCCCCTATCAGGATCCCCTCGGCGTAGAGAAGGCGCGGGCGCTCTTGATGGGGGCTCCAGAAAATCGGCGGCTCGTGCCCGGCTGAGGCAAAGCGCAGTCGTCGAGTCTTCAGGTCGGCCTCGGCGTAGAAAACAGTCACCTGACGGCTGGTGACCGGATCCTGGCCCACCTGGTGATTGAGCAGGCTGAGGATCTTGCGCGGAGAGTAGCCAGCCAGGGCATAACTCTTCAAGATGTGTTTGGCCCGAACGGTCTGGATGGCGGCATCGGGGCCCTTGCCCGAGACGTCGGCCATGACCAGCCCGCACTTGTGCCTACCCAGGGGGATCAGGTCATAGTAGTCGCCGGACAGGTCCATGGAAGGGATGAATCGATGTCCCACCGCCAGGCCGGGAAATTCCAGCCGCTCACGGGGAATCAGCACGTCGCGCAATAGCTCGGCCACCCGTTCCTTCTCGGCATAGAGGCGGGCGTTCTCGATCGCCACGGCGGCCTGGCTACCCAGGGTACCCAACAAGTTGACCTGAGCTGGAGCCAGGCTGGTCACCTCGCGATAGTAGACGTTGATCAGGCCCACGACTCTCCCCCGGGTTTCCACCGGAACCGAGAGGACGGTGGCCATCCCCTCGGCTCGCACGGCGGCAGGGAACTCCTCGCGATGGGGCTCGCGGTCGAGCAGCAGCATGGGACGCCGGTTCTTGGCAGCCAGGCCCAGCGGACCGCTGCCCAGTCGCACGGGCTCGCGCTGAACGTCAGGGTCCATTCCCTCGGCCGTCTTGTGGACCAGTCTTTCGCCTTCCAAGAGCATGAGCGAGCAGGCATCGGCTCGCAAAATCTCGCGCACGTGGCGGACAATCTCCTGAAGCACCCGATCGAGCTGGAGGGTGCTGGTGACGGCCTTGCTGACCTCGAAGAGGGTCCCCAGCTCGCCCATTTTGAAACGCACCAATCCGTGCAGACGCGCGTTCTCGACTGCCACCGCGGCCTGATTGGCAAATCCCCTCAAAAGTCGAACTTCTTGTTGGCGGAAACGGATTCCGGGGGGGGTGAAGCAGTTCAGCACTCCCACCATCTTCTTGCGGGCGATCAAGGGCACGGAGAGCACTCCACCGAATCCAGCCGAGTTCAGGGCCCGGTCGAACTCCTGGCCGTGCTCGCCGTCCTGGTCTTTGCCTGGATAGTAGGAGTGAGCGCGCTTGCGTTCCACCGCGTGACGAGCCATACGGGCCTGCAAAGCCGGGTCGAGCAGTCCTGAGGGCAGTCCCACGCTGGTTTCTAGCCGAAAGCTCTCGCCCATTTCGTCGAGCACCAGAAGCCCACAGGCTGACTGCTCGAGCAACTCGACTGCCTGGTCCACGATCAGGCGAATCACCTTGGTCAGGCTCAGAGTGCCAGTAATGGCCGTGGAGACCTGGTAGAGGGCCTTGAGAGGGCCCAGGTTGGCCTGCAACTGGTCGATCAGGCTGGCCCTCTGGATGGCGTTGGCAACCTGCAGCGCCAGTGTCATGACCTGGCGGATGCTGGACGGCGAGAAATGGTGGTTGCCCCGCGAATCATCCAGGAAGACCAGCCCCAACAGGCCATCTTTACTGGGGAGTGGCACGACCAGGGCGTTGGCACTGGGCAGGAGAGCGAACAGGCGAGCAAGGCCCTGGCATTCACCAGGGTTGGCCTCGGAGAGGATCGGCTTTCCCTCGGCCAGTCGCAAACGGTTTCCTTCGGAGAGCTGGTTGACGGGAAGCCGGAAAGCGGAGAAGAACTCCTGCTGATCGTCGGACAGGCCGATGGAGGCTTCCAATGTGAAGAAGGGACGGCCCGGATGCTTGATGAGAATCAGGCACCGATTGACCTCGGCAAGCCGCGCCAGGGCCTCGCAGGAGCGCTGCAGGACATCCCACAGCTCATGGGCTTGCTCGACCACTCGAGCCGCCTGGTAGAGAGCGGTAGCCTCGCGCGAGCGTTGTTGCTCTTGCACCAGAGCCTGGGCATTCTCGATGGCAAGTCCAGCCTGGTGTGCCAGGGCATCCAGGCCGTCGATGGGTGGCTCACCTCTGAATTCCAGGGTGAGCAGACCGCGAACCCGGTCTGGCCGTCCGATTGGCATGAAGACACGACTTCCCCGAGCACTGAAACGACCTCGAGTCTGGTCGACCGGTAGGAGTTGGGGGCCGTCCAGCAGCTGGATGCTGGCACCGACCGCCCCCAGACGAGCCGCCTGATCCAGTGTGGCTGTCAGCAGGTCATTGAGCGGGGCGCTGGAGCAGAGCCGGTCCTCCTCCAGAAGCTGTCCAGCTCTCCTGGCCACAGCCTCCAATCTGGCCAGGCTGACCATTGGAAGCTCGGCATGCTCGGTTACCGAGGCGTGACCTCCGGCGATCTCCAGGCTTTCTGAGCTCCAGCCGAAACAGGCCACGCCCAGGGGGCAGATCTCCAGACAAGGCTGACCAGGTTGCCCCTGGGCTCGCTGGCGGAGCTTGTCGTGGAAGCTCAGGCAGCGCTCGCGCTCGGAAGAGCGCAAGGCCCGGTGGCAGTAGTCCGGCAGGCTGCAGACCTCGTCGATGGGAGAGCCGTTGAGAAGGTAAATGGGAACGCCTGCCAGCTCGGAACAGGCTAATAGGCGCTCAGCCAGCCTCAGATTCGGTTGGGACAGGGGGCCGGACAAGCCTCACCTCTCGCGCACTGGTGTGCCCCCTCGCGCATTCTACGGCCAGCCTTTCCTGTACGTTGGGACTGGGGCTCTGCTTGCATGAAAAAAGAGGCCGGTCAAAGACCAGAACCCCTTTGTGCTAGTTGATGACTCCCTTGTATCGCAGCAAGATCTCGATGAACTCACAGTTATCCATGACCACGATCTCTTTCTTCATGAAAACCTCAAAACGGGGAAAAGATTGCTACGCGGAATCGGTAGAATTATACCATGACCGGTGAGCTCGCGTCAACGGGGGTTCTGAAAGCAAAGGCTCCAGTATCGTTCCTTGTCCACCACGGAGGGGTAGTGGATCAGGGCCATGTTTACCAGTACTTCATATTCTAGAAGGATCTTGGTCAGCTTGGCGTGCTGCTCGTCATTCAGGCTGTCTTCGATCTGCTTGAGCATATGGGTGATGCGGGCCTCTTGCTCGAGAATCTCTCCAGCAGTGATTTGTCCATCCTCCATGTACCGCTTCCATCCAGCGTGGGTTTCCAGGAAGTCGTCTCGATGAAGATCGATGCCCTTGCCGTCGAACCATCCGTCTCTCGCCATGGCCCGACTGTTCTCGCTGGGACTCAGCGATCCTTTCCCGAGGAATTCAGCTCCTGTGCCCGTCGCAGGGCGGCCTCCCCCTCCGCCCGTCGTCCTAGCTCGATCAGAACCTCGCCGTAGCTGGTCAGAGTGGGACTGTGGTCGGGATAGAGCTGGAGGCTCTGGCGGTAACTCTCGGCTGCCTGCTCGAAATGCTTCCCCTGGCGCTGGTCGTCGCCTAGATGAGCCCAGAAGGCTGGATTGTAAGGGTCGAGGCGGATTGCCCGACGAAAGTGTTCTTCTCCTGAGCCCGTCAGACGACGGGCGACGAACCCCTGATTGTCAGGGTAGTAGGGGTTGCCCGGGTCGAGGGCCTCCGCTCTTTGGAGAGCACGCAGCGCCTCCAGGTCGAGCTCTCGATTACCCCCCACACGCTCGGACAGCTCCAGGTACAAAAAGCCCTGCAGAGCCTCGATTTCCGGTCGGCGTTGAGCTTGGACCAGGGGCAACGCCTCTTGATAGCGGCTCACCGCCGTCGTAAGGAGCACTCGCGCATCCTGGCCCTGTTGGAGGGCGCCAAAGCCCTGAATTCGGGCCTCATCAGCCCACCAGACGCGCGATTCCCCAACGATCCAGCCAGCAGCCAGCCAGCAGCCGGCGAGCCAGACCAGCCCGGCGAGTCCGACCAGTACCCGAGCAGGGCGCATACTGGCTGCGGGTGAGAACTGTCCCGGCCAGCTCAGGGCGGCCAGCCAAAGGGCCTCGGTGGGTAAGGCCAGGTTCAGGGCCAGAAGATGAACCGAAAGGCCCAGGCCCGCGAGGAGCAGAGCCAGTTCCGTCGAGCTCTGGCGGCACCGGGCCAACCGACCCCTGAAGAAGGTCAGAAGACCGCCCACCAGCAGGATGATCCCTGGCCAGCCGCAGTCGGCTCCCACGCTGAGGAGCTGGTTGTGGGGGTTCTCGGGCAGGCGCTGGAGAGGCCGCGACTCCATGGGCTCCCACATCCGGTAGGCCAGGGCGAGCGGAGTGAAAGCACCCGGACCGGCCCCCAGGGGATGGGCCAGCAGGATGGCGAAGGCAGCTTTCCACAGGTAGACCCGGGCGGTAACGTCCTTGTTTCCGAGACTCTCCACCTGAGCTCGCTCGCGCAACAGATCAGCCCCGCTGGAAACAACCAGCACGAAACCCAGGGCCATTGCCAGGGCCACCCCCAGAACCGCCCGATTGCGCAAGATGACGACCGCGGCGATCAAGCTGACCAGGCAGCCGATCCAGGCCCCTCGCGTGCCGGTTTGGACCAGGGCCATCCAGGTCATCAACCAGGGAATCCAGAGCCAGCGTCGTCCCGAGGCCAGGATGGAGGGCAGCGAGAGAGCCAGCCAGGCGACCATGTAGAGGGCCAGGTAGTTGGAGTTGCCCATGGTTGAGATGGTGCGGATGCGCGAGATCTCCGGGTGCGACCAGAGCATCGGGTCAAGCCCAAACCGCTGCATCCAGGCGTAAATCGTCACCACCAATCCGGCGGCCAGGATCATCCCCCACCAGAGGCGCCATCGATCAGGAGTTCCTGTGGCGGTCCAGGACAGCAGAACCAGCACCCCGACCAGATGCTCCAGGGTGGGTACCTGGCCAGCCAGACCTCCCAGGCCCCACAGACTGCTCGTCGCCCACCAACCGTACAGGGCGACCCACCAGGCTGTCAGGGGATTGGGCCGAAACCAGGGCCAGCTGCCTCGAGCGGCCCCCCACATCCAGGCGAGTGCCAGGGTCAGCCCGCCGGCCAGGTAAACTGCGGACTTGGGAACCTCGACCGAGTCCGCCAACCGGGTGGAGCAGGCCAGCGGTAGCCCCAGCAAGACCAGGAGCGAGCCGAGGTGCAGCAATCGTTCCTCCTGTCTCACAAGAGCCTGTTGGCCATGCTTGGAGAGGAACCCTACTGCGACCGCGGAAGCTGCCCGGGTGTCGGCACGCAACCTGACCTGGGCCGCGATGTTCGTGGCCCTGACCCTGGTGTTCGATCAACTGCCCGCTCCCCCCGGGAAGTTTGGAAATCTCTTTCGTTTCATTGGCTTCCCGGTGATCTTGTCGGGTCTCGTTCTCGGACCGACCGTTGGTTTTCTGGTGGGAGCGGTATCGGACGTGCTCGGTTACCTGATCGGGCCCCCGCCAGGACCTTACTTCCCCGGCTTCACGCTCACGCAGGCCACCACGGGGGCGCTTCCCGCCTTCCTTTTCTCCTGGATGAACCGTAGCCGGCCGACGGAGGAGTCTCGCTGGACCACATTGCTGAAGCTAACCCTGGCCATCCTGGTCACCAAGCTGCTGTGCTCGGTGGTGCTGGTGAGCTTCTTTTTGTCCAAGCTCTACGGGATCGACCCCTTGCTGCACGCTGGGCCGGCCCTTCTGGTCGCCCTGGTGCATTGCCCCCTCTACGCCTGGCTCAGTCTTCCGTTAATGCGGAGCCTGCGTCGCCTGCGCCCAGGGGTGGGGTGGTCGTGAGGCGGGATCTCCCCGTGGTGCGGGGAGTCGGATAGGAGGTTGGCTCGGGACGGGGCTCGCGAGCCTTGCGCGGTTTAGGAGTGGGCTTCTCGCGCGTTTCCTGAGTCAGGGCCAGCACCGCCTGGCGCAACTCGTCAATGCGGCGGGGGTCGGTCTCGGCCGGTAGCGGCCCTCCTGGGGCCAGGATCAGGCCCGGGGCGGTCCATTCCTCGGCAGAGCGGGCCAGAATATCCGGGTAGTGCTCGGGGTGTAGCTCGTCCAGGCCGCCCAGCACCGCCCCCGGAAAGTTGGCTCGTCCCCGCACCAGTCCCGGACCGGCGTGAACCTGAGACCAGCCAAGCAAGCGGCAGGGAAGGGCTTTGAGCGGTTCGAGGAAGAGCCGGGTCCCAACTGCGTAGACCGCATTGCATCGAGCCTCCGAGGCAGCTCGCAAAACTCGTTCGTCATAGGGAGCGATGTGCTCGGAGTATTCCTCAGGACTCATGTGCTGGTGGGAAGCAGCCGATACCAGGAGGAACAACCCCTGAGCTCCGGCCTCCAGGGCGCGACTGGCGTAGCGCTCCAGGGTTCGGGTGACAGCTTCCAGCGCGCTCTTGAAGAAGCCAGGATGCTCGCGCATGGCCTGCAGGCAGAGTTCGTGCCCGGCCAGCCGGGCCAGCGTGGTGAAAGGGCTGGTGACCGTGTCCAGCAGGTATCGAGTCCCCTTCAATCCGGTATGGACCTTCTTCAGGCAGGAGAGCGAATGGTCGAAACTGGCCTGTTTGCCTTCCAGTGGCTCCAGCGCGGCAAAGTCCTTACTGCGCTCGAGGCGCTGGCCCTTGGCCAGGGGGTACGGGTAGTTGCAGGAGATGCGCACCAGATCCACTCCGTAGCGCTCGGCGAAGGCAAGGTGGACGGACGCCTGCGCCTCGCCCGACATGTGCTGAAGTCCAAAGGGGTAGTAGCAGGTCCAGGGAGGGCGGTCGAGCGGCTGGCAAGCCAGAGCCAGCTCGACTCGCTCGGCCGGGCTCAAACTTCCGAGCCGTGGCATTTTTTGAACTTCTTGCCGCTTCCACAGGGGCACGGGTCATTGCGACCAGCCTTGGCCGACAGGTAGGGGTTCACCATCTCGAGCACCCTGCGATAATGCTCGTTGTTGGGCTCCATGCCCACCGCCTTGCGGAAGCAGCGGGTGGCTTCAGCGTTGTCCTTGCCCTGCAGGTGCAACCAGCCCATCACCAGCAGTGGATAGGGTTGCTCGCGATCCATCTCCAGGGCTTTCTGGCCCTCCGCCAGGGCCTCGGAGAGCTGTCCGCGCTGGAAGAGCAGGGTTGCCAGGTTGAGGTGGGTCACAGCCCGCTTGTGACCATCCTCGGCCACCAGGAAGCGCTCGAAGCCCTTGTCTTCGTAGCCGTGACAGGGGATCAGCAGCACTTCCACGGCTCGGCCCGGAATGATGCTCTCAAAGCGCCTGGCTGCATCGCGCAGCAGGCTGTCGGCCTTGTCGAGGTTGTTGGTCAGGGCCTCGAGATTGCCCAGGTTGAGCACCGTAAGGGCTAGATTGTCGTCCTCCACTCCCAGCTTCTCCAGGCTGGCCAGCGCCCGCTCGAGGTAGCCCTTGGCCTCCTCGAACTGGCTGTCGAGAGTGAGCAAGAAACCAAGGTTGTTGTAAACCAGGTAGTGATCGACGCCGTCTTCCTCGATGGCTCGTCGGTACTCGGCGATGGCGGCCGGACGACCAGGATTGCGGTAGAGCAGCAGAGCCGAATTGGTGACGCAACTGGCCATGCCTTCCTGGTCCCCAGCCTCTTTGAACAGGACCCGGGCTTGCTGATAGGCCGCCTGGGCAGCCTGATGATTGTTCAGGTCGATCTGCACTCCGCCCAGGTTGCGCAGGTTGCGGGCCTGACCGGGGCCATCGGCAGCCTTCTCGAACAGTCGGATGGCCCGCTGAAAGCTCTGCCCGGCCTGGCTGAACTCGTGACGCTGGTGGTAGGCGGTGCCCAGTTGCTCGAGGGCGTTGGCCTGCCCGAGCGGATCCCTGGCTTCCTCGCACAACTCGGAGCTGCGTTTGAAGTGAGCCAGTGCCTCCGCGCCGCGATCGCAAGCCACCAGGCAGTTTCCGGTCAAAAGGTGGAGCCGCCCTCGCTCGCTCAGAGGGGCCTGGTCGCCCTGCTCGCGACGGGCCTGGCTCAAGAGCTCGAGGGCCTCGCGATGGCGTGACTCGTCCATCAGGCGCTGGGCCTGATTGAGGGTTTCCGGCAAGGGTTGCGTGGTCGTCGACATGAATGGCTCCTTGGAGAAGTGAAGCCCTATGGTTAGTGCCCTCCTGGCCTGTCTCCTGCACAGGAAGGTTCCCCAGCGCGGGGGAAGAAGTTCCCAGCCGCCCGCCGGGCAAGATTCCTTATGATTTAACGGACGTGCCGCTATGTCGACCCAAACCAGGCCTTTGAGGGCCGGCCTTTCTCCCCAGCAACTTCTGGACGCCTATCGTTGGATGGTGACCTCTCGCCGACTCGATGACCGCGAGATCCAGATGAAACGACAGAACAAGATCTTCTTTCAGATCAGCGGCGCGGGTCATGAAGCCCCGTTGGTGGCGGCCGGGATGGCGCTCAGGGCAGGTTATGACTGGTTTTACCCCTACTATCGCGATCGGGCTCTCTGTCTGGCGCTGGGGATGACCCCGCTGGAGATGTTGCTCTCAGCCGTCGGAGCGGGAGACGATCCCAATTCGGGCGGGCGGCAGATGCCTTCGCACTGGGGCCACGCAGCTCTCAACATCGTGACTTCCTCGAGTCCCACCGGCACGCAGTTCCTTCAGGCGGTCGGGGCGGCCGAAGCGGGCCGTTACGCTCAAGCTCACGAGCTGGCGCTGTCGTTCAAGTCCGATGAGGTCATCTACGTCTCCACCGGAGATGGCACGACCTCCGAGGGCGAGTTCTATGAATCTCTCAACACGGCCTGTAACCTGAAACTACCTGTGCTTTACCTGGTAGAGGACAATGGCTACGCCATCTCGGTGCCGGTCGAAGTGCAGACGGCCGGGGGCAGTATCTCGCGGCTGGTTGGGGACTGGCCGGACCTGTTCCACCGCCTGGCTGACGGCAGCAACTTCCTGGACTGCTACGAAGCGCTGCTCGAGGCCACCAACTACTGCCGTCAGCGCCGGGGTCCGGCCCTGGTCCACGTCAAGGTGACGCGTCCATACTCTCATTCCCTTTCCGATGACGAAAGCTTCTACAAGACCGCCGCCGAGCGCGAGCAAGAGGCCAGTCGCGATCCACTCGTTTGCATGCGGGCCTACCTCTTGACGCAAGGGCTGGCCAGCGAAGAGGATCTCGCTCGCCTTGAGTCCGAGTGCGAGCAAGCGGTCACCAGCGCGGCGGAGGAGGCGGAGCGCCACCCCGCCGCCGGTCCCGAGACTATCTCACATCACATTTATTCGATGGAGGTGGATCCCACCACCGAGGCCTTCTCCCATCCCCCCACCTTCGAAGGCGAGCCCACCACCATGGTGGACCTGATCAATGCCTGCCTGCGCGATGAGATGGAGCGGGACGCACGGATCGTCGTCTTCGGAGAGGACGTGGCCGACGCCAGCCGCCCCGAGGTCCTGTCCGAGTGCAAGGGCAAGGGGGGCGTGTTCAAGGTCACCTACGGCCTGCAGGCTCGCTTTGGAGCCGAGCGGGTGTTCAACTCGCCCCTGGCCGAGGCCAATATCGTGGGCCGAGCCATCGGGATGGCCCAACGCGGGCTCAAGCCGGTTCCCGAGATCCAGTTCTTCGACTACATCTGGCCGGCCATGCAGCAACTCCGCAATGAGCTGGCCACAGTACGCTGGCGCTCCAACGGAGCCTTCAAGTGTCCACTGGTGTTGCGCGTGCCCATCGGGGGTTACCTCAAGGGTGGCGCTCCCTATCACTCGCAGTGCGGTGAGGTGTTGTTCACCCACACGCCGGGAGTGCGGGTGGTCTTCCCCTCCACCGCCGAGGACGCCAACGGTCTGCTGCGCACCGCGATCCGCTGCGACGACCCGGTGATGTTCCTGGAGCACAAGCATCTCTACCGGCAGACTTACAACAAAGGTCGCTATCCCGGCCCCGATTACATGATTCCCTTCGGGCAGGCCAACCGCGTGCGGGAGGGCAGCGACCTGACCGTGGTCACCTATGGTGCCCTGGTGCAGAAGAGCCTGGTGGCAGCCAGGGAGTTGGCCCAGGAGGGGATCGAGGTGGAGATTCTTGATCTGCGGACGCTGGCCCCCTATGACTGGGAAGCCATCAAGCGCTCGGTGCAGAAGACCAGCAAGGCGTTGGTGGCCCATGAGGATTGCCTTAGCTTCGGCTTTGGCGCGGAGATCGCGGCTCGTATCAGCGATGAGCTGTTCGAGTACCTGGACGGCCCGGTTCGCCGGGTGGGCGCCTACGACAGTTTCGTGTCCTATGCCCCCAGCCTGGAAGACGTGATCCTTCCCCAGGTGGAGGGGCTGCAGCAGGCCATGAAGGACCTCGCTCGCTACTGAGCAAAAGGGCCGGCTATGAAAGTCAAAACTCAGGGCCAGCTGTTCGACCACCGCTGCCAGCTCAAGGATATGAAGCTCTCGGGCTTCGGTCCCAAGGGTCTGCGCTACCATTGCATGGAGTGTGGTGGGGTTCTGGTCTTGAAGCTCGATCGCAGCCAGTGGGACGAAGCTTTTGGCGAGAAGCCCACCTTCAAGCTCAGCAAGAAGGTTTTGCAGCAGCTCGAGGCGGCCGGCGCCGAAGCGATCCTGGACGAGACCGAGGTCGAGGACGTCTCGGCCGAGCTCGAGGCGATCCACGTCACCGATACCCACAAATTCGTCTGGACGCCTTCGGATGACGACGAGGATGAGGAAGACTGACCTCAGATCGAGCTGAGAAGGTCTTTCGAGACCCGGTCCACGGCGACGTTCGTCTGTCGCAGCCTCTGGTGGAGCTGCTGGACACGCGGGAGGTGCAGCGCCTGCGCGGCGTGCGCCAGCTGGGAACGGCTTACCTGGTCTACCCCGGGGCCGTTCACACCCGATTCGAGCATAGCCTGGGCACAGCCTGGTTGTGTCGCCGTCTGCTGGCCGCCGTGGAGGAGTTTCAGGGCCCGGTCCTGGCCCCCCATCAGCGCCTGGCTGTCGAGGCAGCCGCGCTGTTACATGATTTTACCCACATCCCTTTTGGCCATACCCTGGAAGACGAGCGCCGCGTCTTTCCCCGTCACGATACCCCGGAGCGCATTCGCGCCCAGCTGCCTCGAGGAGAGCTGGGCAAAGCCCTGAAGAAGTTGGACCTGCTCGAGCCAGTCAGGGAGATTCTGGTGGGACAGGCCGAGCCTTTCCTCTGCGAGCTGGTAAGCGGCACGGTGGGAGCCGATCTGCTCGACTATCTGGCCCGGGACGCCTATTTTTGCGGACTGACCCAGCGTTACGACGAACGGATCTTTCGCAGCTTTCGCGTTGATGAGCGCGGCCTTTACCTGGATGCCCAAAAGAGCGGGCTGATCCGCCAGGACGTGCTCAGCGAAGTAGTGCATCTCCTGCGTTTGCGCTACTTTCTTTCCGAGCGGGTCTACTTTCATCATACCAAGGTGGCCTCCGGAGCCATGATCTGCCGGGCGGTGGAGGCGGCCGTGGGGGAAGGCCTGACTCTGGAGGAGCTGTCGCGGCTGACCGACGAGCGCCTGCTGGCCCTGCTCGAGACGCGCTACGCCTCCGTGCCCGAAGTGGCCCGGTTGCTGGCCCACCTGGCTTCCCGCCGTCTCTACAAGCGGGTCTACGTGCTGACGCGGCGGATCGGGGAAGAGCGGGTGAAGTGGTTTGTGGATCAGTATCACTATCTGGCCTCCGCCCGACGGGCCGCCGAGGAGCACCTGGCGCGCAAGCTGCGGCTGGCTCCGGGCGAGCTGATCGTCTACTGCCCGGCCCTGAAGATGCAGCTCAAGGAGGCCGAGCTGCGGGTCCAGGTGGGCGAGGGCAGGCCCCGACCGCTGAGCGAGCTCAAGCTCTCCGACATTGAAGTGCTGCGCGAGAAACATCCTGACCTTTGGAAGTTCTACGTATTTCTGGCGCCTGATAAGAAGGATCGGGCCAGCCGCGTTGCGGCTGCTTGCGAGGAGCACTTTCAGCAGGCCAACCACCTGCCGGCCCTGCAGAGCGGGCAGATGTACCTGGGACTCTAGCAGAGTGCATCACTCTGCTAGCTCTTCGAGTCCTCCCGCAAGCAGGCCGAAGAGCTCGTAGACGTCTACGCCCGGCCCGATCAGGGCCAGCGGATACATGGTGAAGCCTGTTCCTCGCTTGTGCAGAGCAAACTCTCCGTGCATCTTGACCCACTCGAGCTCGAAGGTGGTGATGAACGCGTCTCCAAAGACGGCTCCCATGCCGCGCAGGGTCTCCGGGTCGTGGACTCCGTTCTCGAGCAGCGTTTTGAGGATGGTCAGCTTGTAGCCGATCTGGCCGTAGCGCAGGACATCCTCTTCGCGCATGAAGCGCACCACCCTCGAGCGAAGCTCGTAGAGCTCCTCTTCGTCCTCAGGGGTCAGCGGCTCGGGCAGGCTCAAGTTTTGGGAACGTAGCCCTCGGGCGGCTTGGCGGTATCGGTGAAAAGGAAGGCCTCGACCTGCTGAAAGAAGATCTCGTCGGTGTTCTCGTCGATCATATCCAGCCGGTTCTCGTTGATCACCATCAAAAAGTACTCCTCGAACATCTTCCAGGCCTGGGCCGAGACGTTCTCAAAGACCTTCTCTCCCAGCGGGCCGGGGATGGGCGGGGAGGTTAACCCCGGCAACTCCTCTTTCAGCTTGACGCATTGTACCATCCGCATTGGCGGCTCGTCCTCCCGTTGCTCGTGTGATGCCCATCTGACTCAGAAGTCGATTTTGACGCCGTCTTCGACCCAAAAGGCGCGTGGTCCAGTGGTCTTCACCCAGCGGATCGACCAGTACCGTGAAAAGACCCAGGCGGTTTCCCCCCAGAATGTCCGTGTAGAGCTGGTCGCCCACCATGGCCGTGGAACAGGGCTGCGAGCCCATGCGCGCAAGGGCCCAGCGAAACGCACGCGGTCCGGGTTTTCGGTCCCAAAAGTGAGCTCCGTAAACGTGCTCGATCCCCAGCAGACGGCCTAAATGGCGCAATCGCGCCAGTCGTCGCGGACCGAAGATCACGTTGGAGATCAGACAGGCATCCCGCAGGTGGCCCTGGCGGCGGGCTTGTCCGAGGTGCTCCAGCACACCCGGATAGGGGTTCCAGTCATCTTGTCGGGCCAGGGTGTTGTCCACGTCAAGGCAATAGTAGGCGATGCCGCGCGCAGCCAGCGCTTCGAAGTCGAGCTGACAAAAACTGGAAACCCAGAGACGGGGCTCGAGCATGCTCTTGGCGCTTCACGTCCCTCGGCCAACCTCCTCCCCATGCAGAAAGGGTCCGCCAGCAGGCAGACCCTTTCCTTGGTAGCCAGGGGCAGTCGGGTTTAAACGCCCAGGCCGCCAAACTGCTGAGGAGGCTGGGCTCCCCCCAACGGCTGGGCCCCGAAAGGCTGCTGCTGTTGAGCTCCACCCGCCTGCTGGATGCCGAGCTCCTGCAACACCATCTGCTCGATCTCCGGGCGCAACTGGGCCTGGCTCTGCTTGGCCTGGGTGTAATCCTGCATCAGCTTGGCCTTGGCTCCACCCGGAACGCCCTGGCCCTGGCCTGGCTTTCCGCCGGCCAGCGGATTGGGAGCGCCCTTGCCGCCCAGTCCGGGAACCTGCTGGGCGCCGCCCTTGGGCTGCCCACCGCCAGGCGGCTGGCCCTGACCCTGCTGGGGATTGCCGAGATTCTGGGCCATTCCGCCCAGTTTCTCAGCTTTCACCTGCATCAAGTCCTGGGTCAGGATATCGTTCCAATCGCCCTGGCCTTTCTGGCCATCCTGGGGACCGCCTGCTTCCTTGCCGCCGCCGCAGCAACCGCCGGAGGGCTGCTCGCCTTCCTTGGGCTTCTGCTCTTCGCCCGGCTTCTTCTTGCCCATCTCTTCGAGCAGCTTCTTGAGGTCTTCCACCTCGCCGCGCATCTTATCGATCTCGCCGCTCTTGTCGCCTTCGCCCGGCTTTTCCTCGCCTGGCTTCTTGCCCTTGTCTGCCTTGTCGCCGGGCTCGGTCTTCTTGCCCTCTCCGGGCTTGGAAACGTCGACCTTGTCGGTTTCGTTGATGCCCTTGCTCTTGTTGGTCTCAGTGGACTTGGGCGTTTCCGGCTTCTTGGGGGCCGGGGTGGTGGATTTGGATTTGGAGGGGGCACTGGTGGTGGTCTTCGGCTTGACGGTGTTGGAACTCATGACTGGAGCCTCCAGATGATCAATGTCTTACTCAAGACCTTAGCACCAGGTTTGGTGTTTGACCGTTCGGAGTTGTTAAGATTTTGTGACTCTGGTGAACGGTTGATGAACACTGTTAAGCTTTGCTCTTGCGCGAGTTCATCCGAAAGGATGGGGCAGCATCGGGCTCTCCCCGTGGGGCCATTCATCGTGACATGGCGGTGGGTAAAGCAACTGCGGAGCGACGACTCGCACCACCCGTAGTCCGATGGCGGCCACGTCCGGAGGTGTCAGCTCGCGCCAATAGAACGAGCAGCTGGGCTGCGGGGCAGGGGCTCTCAGGGAGGGCAGGCGCAACCGTTCGGGGTTGTGCCAGTAATAGGCCAGGTGCTCGTGGTAGCTCCGGGGCATTTCACCGGGCGGAGAGAGGCTAAAGCGCTGAAGCCAGGCCAGGTTATGCAGGGCCTCGCAGCGCGCCCGTTTCAATGCCCGAGGGCCGGCGGCCGAGCCGAAAGCCGGCCGTCCCTGTTGGTCGCGCACCAGGGCCACCACCGTCTCGTGGATCGCCCACAATTCGGGTCCGAGCGCCTGGGCTTCGCCGCGGAGCCAGAATCGGGCCACGGCATCGCGCTCGCGCAGTTCCAGAATGGCGCGGCGCAGGGCTCGCTTGAGGCTGGTACCGGCCGCCAGGCCGTGCGAGAGGCAGGGGTAGAGCCGGGGTGCAGGGGGACAAGGAGTGAGGAGCACGCGAGCCAGGGGAGCCAGGACTCGCTGGCGGGTGCCTATCTCCCGCACCGTCAGGGCCAGCTGGGGCTCGGATATGGGCCGGGGGTATCCGAACCCGGGCCTGTCCAACTGCTCGCTCGAAAAGGGGGAGCTCCAAAGCTCATGATCTTGGGCCAGAGCCAGCTCGACGTCAGGGGGCAAGTAAGCGGCCGAGTAGCGCTCCAGGGCTTCCGCCAGGGCGCAGCGACGTGCCTGGCGGGGCTCGCTCGCGCATCCGGACCCGGCCGCAAAGGGCAGAAGACCGGTTAGAGCTCCCGGGTGGAGGTGGGCCACATAGACGGGGGGCCGGCTCCCTCCCCAGCGCCGCACGGATTTGATGATGGCCAGGCGATGCCCCAGCCAGCTGCGCCTGGGCGGAGACTTCACCGGTTGGCAACGTTGACAACCGGGCACAGGGAGAAAAGCCAGGCTGCGGTGGCGCCCGCCTTCGTGAAGCTGGATCTCCCCAGGGCGGCTCACAGCCGCCGCGGCCAGTTGCTTGAGGCTCTCCTCGGCCAGCGGCTCGAAGGCCAGGGGCAGGTGGGACCAGACCTGGAGATGCCCCAGACCCTGTCGCCACCGCCCCAACAGGCATTCCAGGCAGGGATCGTGCTCGCGAGGTTGATAGAACCAGGCCTGGCGAGCATCCCCCACCCAGCCGACCAGCCCCTGGCCTCGGGCCAGGGTCTCCAGATCCACCTGCTCGCACAGCGTGCCCCGCTCCGCCAGCTCCCGCAACCAGGGCAGACGGTCAGGGGCCGCCAGCCAGCCTCCCGACCACTCTTCGATGCGGGGGCCCCGGATCGGATGGGTCAGGAGGTAGCCCTGCTCGAGCAGCAACTCCACGAGGGGATGGCCCGGTTTCAGCTCCAAAAGAGAACCGAGCACCTTGTGGATGCTCGGTGCATGGCTGACGGCCTCGAAGCCAAGGCCGTCAGTCCAGAGAATCCGCTCACCGCTGAGCGGAATGATGTGCCGGAAAGGGTGACGGGTCAGGCTTTGACCGCGCTCTCCAGGCCCTTGCGGGCCATGTCCGCGAAGCGGGCAAAGGCCTGCTGATCCTGCACGGCCAGCTCAGCGAGGATCTTGCGGTTGACGGCCACGCCGGCCTGCTTCAACCCGTTCATCATTCGACTGTAGGACAGGCCGTTTGAGCGCGCAGCCGCATTGATACGCGCGATCCACAGCTTACGGAAGTCGCGCTTCTTGGTCCGGCGGTCCCGATAGGCGTAGGACATAGCGTGCAGGATGGCTTCCTGAGCGCAACTGATGCGGCGGCTGCGGGCTCCCCGCATCCCTTTGACCGCCTTCATCAGGGTGCGACGCTTTTTGAGGGAGTTGACCCCTCGCTTGACTCTGGGCATGGTGACTCTCCTGTTCTCGAACTAGAAGGCGTAAGGGACCTGGACCATCAGACGCTTGACGTCCGAAGGGCTGGCCAGGGTGGTTTTGCGGAACTTGCGGGTCCGCTTGGGCGATTTCTTCTCACGGATGTGGTGACACCCTGAGAACTCGCGCATACGTTTGATTTTTCCGCTGCCAGTCACGCGGATGCGCTTGGCGACCGACTTGCGGGTACGGATTTTGGGCATAGCGACTCCTTTCCTCAATCGGGACTTGAACTGTTCAGGGAGGGGGGAGGGTGTCCGTCAGTTGTCCGTCTTGGGAGCCAGGATCATCGTCATGTTACGGCCTTCCAGAGTTGGCTTCTTCTCGATCACGGCCAGTTCGATCGCGTCGTTGAAGACCTTTTCCAGAAGCTTGAGCGCGATGTGAGCGTGAACCACCTCGCGACCGCGAAACATCATTGTGACCTTGACCTTGTCGCCTTCTTCCAGGAGGCGCTGCACCATTCTGCTCTTGACCATGTAATCATGTTCGTCGATCTTGGGGCGCAGCTTGACCTCGCGCAGCTCGGCGCCTTTGCGCTTGGCCTTGGACTCTCGACCCTTCTTGGCGTTCTCATACTTCCAGCGACCATAGTCGAGAAAGCGGCACACCGGTGGGTTCGAGTGGGGAGAAACCTCCACCAGGTCAAGTTCCTTTTCCTTGGCTATCCGCATCGCCTCACGGGGAGACATGATGCCGAGCTGGTTGCCCGCCTCGTCGATGAGTCGGACCTCTCGGGCGCGGATCTGTTCGTTGACCCTCAGTTCTTTGGTAATACGATCACCTCAGCCCTTTCCAAAATGAAAAGCGAGCGGCTGCAAAAGTCCGCTCGCACCAAATCACCGACCACCGGCTGAGCCGTCGTCGGGTCAGGGCCTTAAACCTCTGTCGCTCGGTCGCTTCAGGGTGAGAAGAGCGGTGTCTCCTGCTTGGCTGGCCAATGATTCTGTTTTCGAAGTCAGCTGGCTTTGGACACGGCTCCTTGATGAAGCCTCTAACAGCATCCTGCCTGCAAAATTCGTCCAAAGTATAGCGTACCCCCCGAGGTACGTCAATCAAGCTGCAGGAGCGTTGCCGCAGGGCTCAAACCCTCCACACAATCAGGCATGAGCAGCAACGAGTCGCAGGTTCCCTTTGCCACCCTGGCTTCGGATGTCGTTCGGGCTGTGTTGCCTAACGGAGTTCGGCTCCTGGTCAAGGAGGTCTACCCCACTCGGGTGGTAAGCGTTGGCCTCTGGGTCGGGGTCGGGTCAGTAGACGACCCCGTCGAACAGCTTGGGATCTCTCACTTCGTGGAGCACCTGCTCTTCAAATCCTCCGGTGATCAAGGCGAGGGCGCCCTGGCTCGCTCTCTGCACGAGCTCGGGGGTTACCTCAACGGTTTCACGACCCACGAGTGCACTTGCTACTGGGCCGTCTTACCCAGCCGGCACTTTCAGGCCGGACTCACCCTGCTGGCCCGGGCCATCGGTTCGCCTCGTTTCCTGGAGGCGGAGTGCCGGCGCGAGGAAGAAGTCATTCGCCAGGAGCTGCGGATGTATCAGGACCGCCCCGACGCGTTCTGTTTCGAGAATTTGCTGGCGCTTGCTTTTCCCGACCATCCGTACGGTCGTCCCGTGCTTGGCCGCGAAAGCACCCTGCAGGGGCTCAGCCCCGAGCGTCTCCGAGATCACTACGAGCGACACTATGGAGCCTCCAACCTGGCCGTGGTGATTGTCGGCGAGGTCGAGTCCGAGCTGGTCATCGAGTCGGTCGGCCGCGTCATGGGCAACTGGGCTGCCGGCCCGGCTACCCCCAGACGCTCACGAGCCCGTCGCGGCGGGACGGGCTTTCGGGCTCTTGATCTGGAGGGTCCAATCAATACCGGACATCTCCAGCTCGGCTTCTCGATACCCGGGTTGGCCGACCCGGACGTGTATGCCTGCGATCTGTTGTCTTCGGTGCTGGGACGCGGGCGCGCTTCCAGGTTGGGGCGGTCGCTGCGCGAGCGCCGGGGCCTGGTCAGCCAGGTCAAGGCCGGCACGATGATTGAGCGGGACCCGGGTTTGCTGGTGGTCGAGGCGGTCCTGGCAGCAGAACGATTCGAGGAAGTCGAGGAGGCCCTTTGGGGAGAGCTGGAGCTGTTGGCCCAGGCGGGGGTGAGCGAGCGCGAGCTGGTTCGGGCCAAGAATCAAGCCGAGGCCAGTTTTGTGATGGCTCAGGAAACCGTCGAGGGTCAGGGTCGCAAGCTGGGATACTACGAAATGATGGGCGACTTCAGCCTGGCCGATCAGTATGTGGCCCACCTGGCAGAGGTCGACCAGGAGGCTTTGCTGACGGCTTCTCGTCGCTATCTGACTCGAGAGAACGTCTGCCTGGTGCGTTACCGGCCGGCCGGTAGCTCACCGTGAGCGGCGAACGTCGCCCGCGCCAGCGGGCCGCCCCCCCTCCGCTCTGTTGGGTTGGGCCCGGGGGTCTGAGGTTGATCCTGCGTGAGGATCATGCATCGCCCGTCACGGCCATCACGGCCAGTTTTCTGGGAGGAACCCGGTTTGAGACGCCTTCCCGTCAGGGTCTTTCCTACTTTACCCAGCGTCTGTCAGCCCGCGGCACCCTCTCGCGCAGCTCGGAGGAGGTGGCCGAGGCCTTCGAGTTTGTGGGCGCGGCATTCTCGCCGTTCGCGGCCAAGGACCTGTTCGGCGCCAGCCTGACCCTTTTATCGCGTCATTTCGAGACCGGCTTGCGGCTTCTGGTCGAGTGCCTCCGCTGGCCGGCGTTCGAGCCGGACGAGCTCGAGCGCGAGCGGCGCAACCTCCTGCTCGAGTTGAGCCGGCGGCCCGAGGACACGCTGGCCTGGTCGATGGAGCTGGCCGAGGCTTTACTTTATCGTCGTCATCCGTACCGTTTTCCGGTTCGGGGCGGCCGCTCTAGCGCGGAGCGTTGGACTCGGGCTGATCTGGTGGCCTGGCATCGGCGGACCTTCACTCCTGACCGGTTGGTCATCTCTGTCGTGGGGGATCAGCGGCCCGAGCGGGTGCGCCAGCTGGTGGACGAGGTCTTCGCCGGCTTCGAGCCTTCGGGCTGGTGTCCCTCGAGCGGCGTGCTGGAGGCTCCCCCCTTGACGCGTCGCGTGCGAACCGAGCGACGCGAGAAGCGGCAGGCGGCGGTCGTGCTGGCCTTCCTGGCTCCGCGCTTCGGGACCGAGGAGGCGGACGCCTTCGAAGTTCTGCATCACATCCTGGCCGGGATGGGTTCGCGCCTCTTCGTTGAGCTGCGCGACCGCCAGGGCCTGGGCTACGTGGTCAACTGCAACCTGGATGCGCGCTTTGACTCGGGCTGCTTCAAGGTCTACGCACTGGTTCCATCGGCGCAGGCCTCAAGGGCACGCCAGGCACTGCTCGAGCAGTTGGAGCGGCTGCGCCATGAGCCGGTTTCCTCTGCAGAGCTGCTGCGCGCCAAGAAGTACATGCTGGGTCTGTTTGAGATTTCCCAACAACGGAAGTCGACCCAGGCCTTCCGGTTGGCCATGTGCGAACTCTTGGGGGCGGGTTTTGCGGCTGTGGAAGACTATCCGCGCCGCATCCGCTCGGTGACTGCCGAGCGGGTCATGCTCGTAGCTCAACGCTACCTGGATACTCAGAACTATTGTTGCGCTCAGGTGCTAGGTGCCCGGGAAACGGCGCGGGTTCTCACGCCCTGATTCCTTCACGGTGATCTGGTTGCCGCGTCGTTCCAGCCATTGGACGCGCTCGCCAACCGCCGTTTCGATCATGGTGTGTTGCTCGGCCCATTCCAGCCGCTGGTAGCCGGTGCGGCCTTGCTGCCAGACGAAGCTCAGTCCCGTTCGTGTGGGGGACTCCACCCAGCCTTCCTCAACAGGCAGCGCTGGGACGGCACCGGCCAGTCGCGGGTCGCTTAGCCCGATCAGCGGGGCGGTCAGGCCGAGCTCGCGCAAACCTTCGATCAACTCGGGTTTGACCCGGGCCTCGGCAGCCAGGATCTCCTGGGAGACTTGCTCGGCCTTGCGGTCAGAGCGCGACTTGTCCGGTTTGCCCAGTGAGGTGGCCTGCAGGCCTGCGGGTGTGCTCAACACCGATAGGCCGAGAATCGGCTGAGGGCCTCGCCATCCAGCGCCGGATTTTTCGGCTTCGTCCTTCTCCTTGTCCTTGATCTGGGATTGCACGTCGCGCTTCTCGGCTTCGGTGGTCTGGGCCAGTGAGGCCGCCAGGGCCTCGCTGGCGGTGCGTTCGAAGCTCTGGGCCTGCTCTTGCTCCAAGAGCTCATCGTAGCACTGCTCTTCGTCCTTATTCACCTGTTTGGCCAGCAGGTTGCGAAAGCCTTCGGGGTCGGTCTCACGAGAGGCCTTGCTGCCCGTTCGGCCGGCATCGCCGATGAACTGGGAACGGTCGACCAGAGCGCGCAGCTGGTGGGAAGGCGGCGGATTCCCGGCCTGCGGATCGTTCATCCGTGGAGCTGGCGCAGTCTCCCCAGCGTCAGCCGGAACAAAAGAATGGCCAGGCCCAGGTAGACCAAACTGGCGGGCAGCAAGTGATGGCGCGCCCGTCGATGGGTTTCCTCGCCGTCGAAGTTGGCTTTGAGCTGTTGCAGGTTGGTGTCGAGACCACCTTCCCGCACGCGCGCCTCGTCTACCAGATCGGGAACCAGATGGTTGGCGGGCACGTCAGCCCCCAGACTGTAGACGCAGCGCAGCGGGTTGAAAGCCCCCAACTCGAAGTTGTAGAGGGCGCCCTGAGAGAGGCTCAACAGCAGAGGGAGCGAGACCACGACCACCAGGGCGTAGATCAGCCCTCGATAGGACTGCTGGCCGGGACGCGAGGGAGACATCAGGAACATCCACACCACAGAGCCCACCAGTAGGAAGGGCCAGGTGAGCAAGCTTTCGAGCAAAAGCGTGCCCACCAACAGCATCATGACGACGAGCTTGGCGTTATTGGCGGCTCGCTCGGGCTCGGGTAACTGGCTGCCCAACCACAGGCCGAGGCAACCGAAGAGGAGCGACACGGCCACCAGGAAGCCATCCACGGCCAGCACCGTCCAGAGCGAAATGCCTTCGGCCCAGACGTAGAATCCGAAGAAGAGAGGTTGAACCGCCAGAATTTCCACCCAGAGGGGTAGCAAGCAGGCCACAAGCTTGGCGCTGAGAGCTCGGGTCAAGGACAAAGGGGTGGACAAAAGCACGGGAACCGTGCCCTCGCGCATCTCGCAGGCCATGGAAACGGCCGGGTAAAGCGAGGAGCGCAGAGCAACCAGCCAGGTCTGCAAGAGAACCGAGAAGGAAAAGAAGGCGCGAACGTCCAGCCCACTTTCCTGGCCACCTGCCCGCCAAAAAATAATTGGCGGCAGGTGAGTGAAGAGGAAGAACCACATGAGTCCGGGATAGGTCAAACCCCGCTTGAGGCGACGACGGGCCTGGGCGGCCATTTCTTTCAAAAACAGGGGGTCGGACCAGAGCGCCCGCGATTTCACCAGACTCGATTCACCTCCACGCTTCATTATACCTACTCGGGGGCTGTTTGTAAGTAGTTGTGGTATCAAGAATTCTTTTCGCCTGCGCTGGGAAGCTCCCCTGGAGGAAAATCTTCAATTCTGGGAATGTAGAGCTCGCGGGTGGGAGCAGCGCGGGGCAGGGGCTCGGCTGGCTCATCCTCGGGACGAGACTGCCCGTCCCGGCCCTGGAGCAGCCATTCCTTAAAGCTGTCCTCGGGAACGTCGAGCAGACCATGGAAGTCTGGAGCACCAGCTGGCCGGATGTTGCCTGCCTTGAGCATGCCCAGCATGTCGGCCGTGGCTGGAAACCAGCGCTGCTTTCCCAGCCAGACGGCGGGAAACCGGACCAGGGCGTACGGCAGCGGAAAGAGGATGGCCTTATGTCCTCCGAGATCGCGCACCAGGCGCAGCAGCTCTTTGTAGCTGTAGACTTCGGCTCCGCACAGGTGGAAGGTCTTTCCAGCCACATCGGGATGAACCAGGCAGGCTCCGATGGCCAGGGCCACCTCACGGGCTGAAACCGGAGCCAGCTCGAAACCCGGGCCGGAGAAGTAAGGCACGGCTGGAGCCCAGCGGAAGAGGTTCTCAAGCGTTCCCAGGAAGCTTGGACGGTCGCTGGGGCCGCCGTAGATGACCGAGGGCCTCAGGATCACCGTTTCAAGCTCGCTGGCCCGCACGGCCACCTCGGCCTTTGCTTTGGAGACGAAATAGGCATAGGGCAGACCCCGCTCGGCTCCGTTTGCGCTCATCTGCACGAAGCGGCGTACTTCGGCTTGCTGGCACGCGGTCAGCAGGTTGCGGGTGGCCTGGTAGTGGAGCTTGTCGAAGGTGACGCCTCGTTCGGGGTCTTCCCGCAGGACGCCCACCAGGTTGACGCAGGCCTGACAACCCTGGCTGGCAGGAAGCAAGGTGGCCGGGTCGAGCGCGTCCCCCTGGAACGGCTCAACGCCGGCCACCCGCAGTCGGCTCGGGTCGCGCACCAGTGCGCGAACCTCATGGCCCTGCTCGAGCAGGGTCTTGAGAACCGGCTCACCGACATAACCGGTTCCCCCTGTTACGAGAACTCGCACTTAGAGGATGCGAATTCCATCCGAGGGCAATTGGTCCTGACCCTGCCCCTCGGTTTTCTCGGTCGGTTTCATTCGATGGCCCAGTCGCTCGAGCCCGCCCCTGACCTCGTGAGCCAGGCCAGAGGCCCGGTCGTGGAGGCGGCGGGCCTGGTCGCCGAGCTGCTCGCGTGTTTCGCTGCCGGCCTGGGGGGTCAGCAGGATGGCGGTGGCGGCCCCGACCAGTGTTCCCACCAGAAGGCCAAAGGTAAAGGCGCCCAGGGCATGACCCTGCGGCTGCTCCTCGGTCTGAGGTTCGATTTCAACCTGGGTTTCGGGTGTCTCTTGCACAGGAAACACACTCCTTTGTTTGACGAATCGGTCCAGTTTCACTTTACCAGCGGTGGCCTCCCCCCTTCAAGGTCCTCCGGAGGGATCGTTGCGAATGGCGCGAACGCGGGCCAAAAACGCGCTCGAGGTTCGCATGAGAAAGTCTTACGCCGGAATGGATCTGTCCGACAAGGAGGCCGATCCGCTTTACAAGCGTCGCCATTCGCTGGCCCACGTGCTGGCTCAGGCCATTCAGAATCTGGTCGAGGGCACTCATCTTGGATTTGGTCCTCCCGTCGAGAATGGTTTCTACTATGACTTTCAGTTGCCCCGCCCGGTCACGGTCGAGGATCTTCCGGCCATCGAGAAGGAAATGCGTCGCATTCTGGCTCAGGACCAGAAGTTTGAGCTGTTGGAGAAGGATCTGGAGACCGCCCTGGCTGATTTCGAGAAGCAGGGCGAGCACCTCAAGGCTGAGTATGCCCGCGAGCTGGTCTCAGGGGGAGAAACGCTGACCTTCTATCGCAACGGCCCCTTCGAGGACATGTGTGCCGGCCCTCATGTCGATTCGACCCGGTTCATCCCCACTGACTGCTTCTGTTTGGACTCGGTGGCCGGGGCCTATTGGCGAGGAGACGAGAAGCGCGAGATGCTGACCCGCATCTACGGGCTGTGCTTCAATACCAAGAAGGATCTCGAAGAGTTCAAGCGAGAGCGCGAGGAAGCCAAGAAATTCGATCACCGCAAGCTGGGCAAGGAGCTCGAGCTGTTCATGATCGCTGACGAAGTGGGCGCCGGTTTGCCTCTGTGGCTACCGAACGGCACGGTGCTGCGCGACGAGTTGGAGGCCCTGGCTCGCGAGAAGGAGCACGACGGGGGTTACGTTCGGGTAGCCACCCCTCACGTCACCGATGGCAAGTTGTTCGAGACCTCAGGTCACCTCGAGCACTACAAGGAGGCCATGTTCCCGGCCATGCCGGTGGAGGAGCGTGACTTCTATCTCAAGCCCATGAACTGCCCATTCCATCATCTCATCTTCGGTGTGAGGCCGCGCTCGTACCGCGAGCTTCCTTTGCGATTGGCCGAATATGGCCAGGTCTATCGCTATGAGCCCTCGGGGGCGCTGGCTGGACTCTTGCGGGTGCGCGGCATGTGCATGAACGACGCCCACATCTACTGCACTCCCGAGCAGCTCGAAGACGAGTTCCGGGCCGTGCTCGAGCTGCATCGGGACTACTACGAGATGTTCCGCATCACCAAGTACTGGATGCGCCTGTCGGTGCACGACCCGGCCAACACCGAGAAGTACGTTGACAATCCCGAAGCCTGGAAGAGCTCCGAGCAAATCATCCAGCGCATTCTGGACAACCTGGGCATCGAGTATCAGGTGGGCTTTGGGGAGGCTGCCTTCTACGGACCCAAGGTTGATTTTCAGATCCGCAACGTGGTCGGTCGCGAGGAGACCGCCTCAACCAATCAGCTCGATTTTGCCGTACCCGAGCGGTTCAAGTTGACTTACATCGGTCCCGATGGTGCTCAGCACACTCCCTACTGCATCCATCGTGCTCCGCTCGGCACTCACGAGCGCTTCCTGGCCTTCCTGATGGAGCATTTCAAGGGCGCCTTCCCCACCTGGATGGCTCCCCTGCAGGTACGCGTGATCCCGGTGCAGATGGAGAAATTCGGGGAGTACGGATCCCGGGTCGTGGCCGAATTGAAGAAACTGCGATTCCGGGTTGAGCTCGATGAGGGCTCAGACAGCTTCAACAAGAAGATCCGCACTGCCGCCACCGAGAAGATCCCCAACGTGCTGGTCGTTGGCGAGCGCGAGCAGGAGGCTACCGAAGTGACCTGGCGTCGCTACGCCGTCAAGGAGCAAAGAACCGTCCCGCTCAAAGAGTTCCTGGCCACCCTCGAGCGCATGCGCAGTCTGCGCCTGATGGATAACTTTCCCGATGTCGAGTTGACGTGACCGATTTTCTCGGGAGCCTGGTGCGCAAGCTGCGTGGCAAGAGCGCGCCCGAGACGCACGCCGAGCAACCCGAGACGGTCTGGACCCGCGAATCGGTCTCCAAGGAGGCCCGCCTGCGGGTGGTCCCAGGCACGGAGCGAGTGGAGTTCTTCAGCCTGATCACGGGAGAGCGCCTGTTTGGCCTCCCAGCTCGCCTCACCGGGCCGCCGGTGAAGTCCACCGAGTCGGCCGACCGGGGCCAGAAACAAGTGGTCTTGAGTGTGCCCCTGCCCGGCAACCGGTCGGTTCGGGTCACCTTCCAGAGCCCCCCCGAGGTCGAGCCGGAGGAGGTGGAGACGGCTCGGGCCAGCCAGGCGCGCGTTCCGCCCGACTCGAGCATGGTGGAATTTCTGCTCACTCGCGAAGAGCACGAGTTCCGGTACGTGTTCGAGTTCCCCGACGGGCTGTCGGTGCAAGACTTCGAGCCGGTCCCCGACCGTCGACCGGTCTTCCGTACCGTGCCCCCCGTGGCTCAGATGGCTGCATTTCTGAGGGCCATGACCCAGCATCGTCGCAGTGCCCTGGCCTGTCTGGAGGACGTGGCCCGCACCTCGGGCTCTCCTCGGACCCGCGACCAGGTTGTCGTGCTGGCCGGACTCTATCCGCGCAGCCACGAGTTCAGCTGCGAGCGTCTCCGGGCTCTGGAGAAGCTGCTGCGCCGGAGCGGACGCATTGTTCATCCGGCCGTGCTGGCCGCCCTGGCTATCTTCGTCGAGCTCGAGCAAGAGCGCCTGAGCCCCGATAGCCTCGAGCCCGGAGGGCCGCTGGAGGTGTCGGCCCGATCCTGCTACCTGGTCGCTCGCCACTTCAACGTGGAGCCGAGCTCGACGCTCTGGGAGGAGCTCTTCGGCGAGCCCCCCGAGGACGCGCCTGCTGAGGAGCTGCGCGAGGCGCTCAGAAAGAGCACCACCTCGCGCACTCATCTGGACATCCTCAGCGACCTGGCCCGCGAGAGCAAGTCGCAGCGCGTGGCCGCCTTCGTCGACGCGGTGCGACGGCGCCTTCCCCTGGGCCAGTTTCAGGTCAATGACGAGCAGGTGGCCCTGGGTGCCCTGCTGGCCTCCAGCGGCATTCCCGTGCACGGCAACACGCTGACGGCTCTCTGCTTGTTCGTGGACATCGAAGTGGGGGTACTGAGCCAGCTGGCTTTCGACCGACTGATCGAGAGCGGGGACCGGGTGGATACGTCGATGTACGCGATGGTGGCCGTGGCCGGCGCCTTTGATCTGGGCTTGCGGGGTTTCTCCCTCGAGCAGGCCACCGAGGACGGTCTCAAGAGTCTGTTGCAGCTGGCCGGAGGCCGATTGATGGCCCGCTTCGTGAAGGCCGGGCAGGAGGGATTCTGGTGGGAGTATCTCGGGTCGGCCGCAGAAGTGACCCGCCCGGCCCGCGAGGGTCTGACCTTTACCGGTCACGTGCTGGGGCGCTTTGCGGTCATCGATCAGCTCAACGAGCGCGATCTCGAGGTTTTTAACCGGGCCGGCCGTCCCATGATGGCCTGCTTCTCGGCGGACTATGATCGCACCATCTTGTGGAAGAAGCTGGGGGACGAGGAGCCGTCCGAGCAGGGGAAGTTTACCTTCATCAAGGGCTTCACCGCCTTTAGCTTCAACCGAATGGTGATGGCCGGGCTGGAGAGCGGCCGCCCCCGCGGCCCGGTTGTGATCGGCGAGCTGGATGCCCGGGGAAACTACAGCTACCGGTTTCTCGAGGATCCAGCCGAGCTGCCCGAGGGCTGGAATGGGAAACTGGTCGCCTTTCCCGAGGTGGATCGACTGCCCGAGCTGATGTATGAGCTGGGTCAGGATCCATTGCTGGGCCGCAGCGAGGCTCTGCTCGAGGAGGCCCGTACGTTGGAGCAGGTCCACTCGTCCGTGGGCCGGATTCTGTCGGCGCGGCCAGCTTATCTTTCGCTCATCGAGCAGCCTGAGCTGCTGGCCAGTCTGCAGCAGCTGGCTCGTTCGCCGGCTCTGGCCAGCGCGACCTCGGTGGTGCTCGACGGACCCACCCGCGAGGGTCTGGTGGATCTTTTGAGCCGTCCTCAGGGACTCAAGCTGGAAGTCTATGAGCCGCTGGCGCGAGCGGTGGACACTCCCGAGGAGCTGGAGTTCCTGACGCTGCACGTTCTGTTTGCCCTGGCAGTCTCCGAGGAGGTGCAACTGGAGCGGCGCTTCAAGCAATATGATGAGGCGCGCTTTCGACAGCTCCTGCGCACCCGGCTGCACGGTCTACTGGATTCGCCCCAGTCCCACACCCGAGCGCTGGCGGTTCGCTTGATGGCGACCGCTGAGGAGATTCGCGACCGAAATGATCGGCTCATCGCGCAGTACGAACTCAGTCGCGCTCGTCAGGACAGCGATCCCGAGGTCGTGCTGGGCGCCTCCGAGGCTCTGGGTCGGTTGGCCCTGGAGCAGGTCATGCCCCTGCCCGAGATCGCCAGCGTGTCTTTGAGCAAGGCGACGCCCGCAGAGCCTGTGGAGACCGTGGAGCCACCCTCCGACCAGGAATTGCACGAGATGAAGTCGGAAATCCGGGCCTGGCTGGTGGAGCGCGCTGGCCTCTCCGAACAGGACAAACGCCGCTCCCAGCGCGAGCTGGCGCGCAAGTCCCTGGGCTCGGACGGGCAGCCGGAAGAGGAGGCGGTGGAGCGCCTGGCTGAGTTCCTGGTGGCCCTCAATCGGGCGGTGGGCACCGAGGGCCACTGCTATTTCTGCATGCTCAGGGCCAACCGGGTGGGTCCCATTCGGGCCGCGGTCTTCGACAGCTGGCGGGTGTTCGCGCTCTCCAAAGGCTCTCGCCTCAGTGAACTGGTCTTCAGCACGCCAGCCCTGGAGCTGCGCATGGAGTATCAGGACTTCTTGGAGGTTCACGGGGCTGAGCTGTCCGAGAAGTTTGGCGGGGAAGCGCCCTTTCTGGGAGGGCCTGCAGGACCCATCACAGTCTATCATCTCAATCCCGGAGAGCGTTTCGGAACGTGGAGGCGGCGTGAGTCTTCCTTCGTGGAAGAGCGCCGCGAGGAGTCACCCTTCTTTCTCAGCCTGCTCGAGCGACTCGAGGAGATGCCCAGGATTTTGCAGGTGGAGCGCGCGGGCGGGGTGCCCTTGAGCGAGCTCGAGAGCCACCTCGCCTCCTTTACCACCGAGCGGATCATCGAGCCGTGGGAAGCTCGAATCCTGCAGCCTGGCCGCTTTCGCTTCGCCCCCTTTCTGCATCGCACCAGCCTGCGGCGAGATAAGTTGACCGACGAGGAGGACCTGGAAGACTTCGAGGCTCTGCTCCATCTCTTGCACGGTCACAGCCCTCGCCCTGCGGCCCCGGCTACCCCGGTCGAGGCCGCCTCCCCCTCCCGGGAGGCCCCTGCCGAGGAGTCTCCAGCCGCTCCCAGCTTCAAAGACCTGGCGGCATCGCTGGCGCAATACTTTGACCTGCCAAAGCCTTATCAAAAACAGGTGATCAACATCTTGCTCGATGTCGGGAGTCAGTCGATCTACGACCTTTAGGCTGACTGTCGAAGAAGTGGATTGCTCGGTCAGAAGGGCCCGGCCCCCCTCCCGAGGAAGGATTTTCTAACGACCCGGGCCGCGCCCGTGGAGTGAACAGGAGCTTCGGTTATGCCGCATCTGGCCGCGATGATCAATTCCTCGGTGGGGAAGAAGTTTCTTCAGGCACTCACGGGCCTGGGGCTGTTTGCCTTCGTCATTGTGCACCTGATCGGCAATCTGACCCTGCTGCTCGGCCCCAGCGCCTTCAACGGCTATGCCTACTTTCTGGAAGAGCTGGGGCACGGCATGGTGGTTCCTCTGGCCGATTGCGGCCTGCTCCTCTTCTTTGGAGTGCACATCGTGACGGGCATTCGGGTGGCGCTGCTCGACAAGGGCAAGGCCCGCCCTCAGGGGTATCAAGTCGACGGCAACGCCGGCGGGAAGAGCCGCAAGTCGTTCTCGTCGATGAGCATGATCGTGACCGGGATTTTGCTGGCGATCTTTCTCCCCATCCACCTGTGGAACTTCAAGTACGCCGCCACCACCGGCTACGGTCCCCCCGAGCACCAGATGCGAGATCTCTATCTGGTGGTTGAGAATCTCTTCTCCCAACCGGTCTGGGTGGTCTTCTATGTGGTGGTGATGGTCGCCCTCGGCTTTCATCTCTGGCACGGGGTGTGGAGTGCTTTCCAGTCGCTGGGTCTCACCCATCCTCGCTGGCTGCCCTTCCTGAATCTGATCGGGTGGGGATTTGCGTTCTTGCTCGCGGTCGGGTTCATCTACCTGCCCGTGGCCATGTACTTCAACTACGTGCCCCTGACTGGAGGATAACGCTTGAGCCCCGTCGCTGAACCCACCGTCCGTCTCGATTCCCGCACCCCCCCAGGGCCTATGGCCGAGAAGTGGACGCACTTCAAGTCCCACGCTCGACTTGTGTCACCGGCCAACAAGCGCAAGTATCACATCATCGTGGTGGGCACGGGCCTGGCCGGTGGGGCGGCCGCCGCCTCGCTGGCCGAGCTTGGCTACAACGTCAAGTCGTTCTGCATTCAAGACTCCGCCCGACGGGCCCACAGCGTGGCCGCTCAAGGCGGCATCAATGCCGCCAAGAACTACCAGAACGACGGCGACAGCGTTTTCCGGCTCTTCTACGATACCGTCAAAGGTGGAGACTTCCGCTCCCGCGAGTCCAACGTCCACCGTCTGGCCGAGCTGTCGGTCAACATCATCGACCAGTGCGTGGCCCAGGGCGTTCCTTTCGCACGCGAGTACGGCGGCCACCTGGCCAACCGCTCCTTCGGTGGGGCCCAGGTCTCGCGCACTTTTTACGCTCGTGGTCAGACCGGCCAGCAGCTGCTGTTGGGGGCCTACGGCGCCTTGATGCGCCAGGTTCACGCCGGTGGGGTCGAGATGTTCACCCGGCACGAGTTCCTCGACCTGGTGATCGTGGACGGGCGGGCCCGGGGCATCATCTGCCGCGATCTGGTCACAGGCAAGATTGAGCGCCATGTAGCCGACGCCGTGCTGCTCTGCACGGGTGGCTATTCGACCGTCTTTTATCTCTCCACCAACGCGGTCAACTGCAATGCGACCGCCATCTGGCGCTGTCACAAGCGAGGAGCGCTGTTTGCCAACCCCTGTTTCACCCAGATCCACCCGACCTGCATCCCTCAAGTGGGCGATTCACAGTCCAAGCTCACCTTGATGAGCGAATCCCTGCGCAACGATGGGCGGGTCTGGGTGCCCCTGGCGGCTGGAGATAACCGGCCCGCCAACCAGATTCCAGAGCCAGAGCGCGACTACTTCCTCGAGCGCCGCTATCCGGCATTCGGCAACCTGGTACCGCGCGATATCGCTTCGCGGGCCGCTAAGGCGGTCTGCGACGAGGGACGCGGCGTGGGGTCCAGCAAGCGAGCCGTCTACCTCGATTTCGCCGAGGCCATCGAGAAACATGGCAAGCCGGTGGTCAAGGAGCGTTACGGAAACCTGTTCGCGATGTACGAGGAGATCACCGGGGAGGATCCGTACGAGCTGCCGATGCGCATCTACCCCGCTCCCCACTACACGATGGGGGGCTTGTGGGTAGATTACCACTTGATGAGCACCATTCCCGGGCTGTTCGTGCTGGGAGAGGCGAACTTCTCCGACCACGGGGCCAATCGATTGGGCGCCAGCGCGCTGATGCAGGGGTTAGCCGACGGTTACTTCGTCATCCCTTACACGCTGGGTGATTACCTGGCCGGCCACAAGGCCGGGGGGGTAACTGTCGACCACGAGGCCTTCTCGGAAGCCCAGCACGGGGTGGAGAACCAGGTCAAGCGCCTGCTCGAGATCAAGGGCTCAGCCACAGTGCGCAAGCTGCACTGGGATTTGGGTCGAGTGATGTGGGACAGAGTCGGCATGTCGCGCGACGAGGCGGGCCTCAAGACCGCCATCGACGAGATCTCCGCCCTGCGCGAGGAGTTCTGGAAGAATGTCAAGGTATCGGGCAAGGGGGAGGATTTCAACAAGGATCTCGAGTTCGCCGGCCGGTTGGCAGACTATCTCGAGCTAGGTGAGCTGATGGCCCAGGACGCCCTGGTGCGCGAGGAGTCCTGCGGCGGCCACTTCCGGGTGGAGTACCAGACCGAGGAGGGTGAGGCTCGCCGCCAGGACGACAAGTTCATGTGCGCGCAGGCCTGGGAATGGACTGGAGACCCCAAGAAGTCGGTGCTGCACCGCGAGGAGCTGACCTTCGAGGAAGTCTCGCCCGGGCAGCGGAGCTACAAGTGAGGTACGCGGCATGAGCATGAAAATCACCCTTCGCATCTGGCGCCAGGCCGGTCCGAACGCCCCCGGCAAGCTGGTGACCTACCCGATGGAGAGCGTGTCGCCGGAAATTTCCTTTCTGGAGATGCTCGATCAGCTCAACGAGCAGCTGATTGCCAAGGGACAAGACCCGGTGGCATTTGATTCCGACTGCCGGGAAGGGATCTGCGGCACGTGCGGGCTGGTGATCGACGGGGTGGCCCACGGCCCGCGCCGCGGCTGCACCACTTGCGAATTGCGGATGCGCCACTACAAGAGCGGCGACAGTATCACCATCGAGCCCTTCCGGGCAGCCGGTTTTCCCATCGTGAAAGACCTGGTGGTGGACCGCTCCGCCTTCGACCGTATCATCCAGGCGGGCGGCTACGTGGCCGCCAACGCCGGCTCGGCGCCAGATGGCAACGCCATTCCGGTCGGCAAGGAGATCGCCGAGCAGGCCATGGACGTGGCTGCCTGCATCGGCTGCGGGGCCTGCGTGGCCGCCTGTCCCAACGCCTCGGCCAGCCTGTTTACTTCGGCCAAGGTCTCCCAGATGGCGCTCTTGCCTCAGGGTCACGCCGAGCGAAAGAGGCGGGTCTTGTCGATGGTGACCCAGATGGATGACGAGGGCTTTGGCGACTGCTCCAACCACGCCGAGTGCGAAGCCGTCTGTCCCAAGTCGATCTCCATCTTGAGCATCGCCCGGATGCGCCGCGAGTACGTGCTGGCGGCGCTCTTGTCTCACTAGCTTCGTCCCCATCCCTTTTGAACCGCGGAGCCGCTGATTCTGTCACGGTCTCGGCGGTTTGAAGGGACGGATTTACCTGATCTGAGCCAGCGTCAAGGCGACCAGAACCTCCAGTCCTGTTCAGTTAACGCCAGTCCCCAATCAGGATGAACGGTGCCCAGTAGAACGGGTGGCTGTAGCGCTCTTGCTTCAGGAGGGACACCTGGGCCGCCTGCAAAGCGGCCGCTTTGGACTTCCCGGCCTTCAAGTTCTGGTAGAACACCACCATCAGGTCGCGGGTGGAGTTGTCCTCCACCTTCCACAGGCTGGCCACCATGCTGCGACAGCCGGCGAAGCTAAAGGCGTCCGCCAGGCTGCGCAGGTCTGAGCCGTCCTGGCTGCCGCCTCGTTCGGCCAGGGCGGTCTGGCAGGCCGACAGGGTGACCAGGTTCAGGTCGCCGCCTTCCGAGTCGAGTCGGGAGTTGGTGATGTCGGTGACGCTCAGCTTGCCGCCTTTGGCCAGGGTCAGGTAGCTCGCGCGCGGGTCCTGTGGGTTGAGGTTCCCGTGGGTAGCCAGATGCAGGTAGCTGACCCTGGGCGCCTGGACCCCGTCGAGCTTATCCGAGGTGGCTTGCCCTTCCACGTAGATGGCCGAGCCGGGAAAGATGTCGGCCAGCGCCTTCACTTCCTGGGTGGCTGCCGCCAGACTGCCATCGGGGTTCCCGAAGGCGACGAGGGAGCCGTTTTTGTTCGAAGGAGGGCCGAAAATCTGATCCAGGTCGGCGGCCTTGGAGAGCACCACCACCTGCATCTTCTCTACCAGGAAGGTGGGGCTGCCGTCCGGCCCCTCGGCCATGAGGGCCTGGAAGGGAAGGTAGACCAGGCTGCCATAAGGCACGAAAGCCACCGCCTCCTTGCCGGCCAGATCGGGCTCGATGGGCTTGACGATGCTCTGATAGAGCCCACCCAGTGACTGCTTGAGGACAGCCGCCTCGGGTCCCTTCCAGCTGAAGGCGCCCGGGTTGCGAGAGTGGGCCGTGACCTGGCTGCGAAAGGTAGCTGTCAGCTGGTCGAGCTCGCTCTTTTTGACCGCGACCTTGCGTACCAGCAGGTTGTCCTTCGTGGCTTCCAGCAAGTAGAGCTCGTCCTCGGTGGGGAAGAGCAGCACCACCAGTGTGTTGGCGGGAATGGCTCGTTGCAGCTTGGAGAAGTTGATGGGCTTGATGTCCAGCTTCTGGAAAGCGGGATACTTCTTCTCCAGGTCCGTCACCGTTTGATAGTAACTCTGCCGACTCTGGGCCAGAAGTTGCGAGACCTTCTGGATCTGGTCGGTCGAGGCGTTCTTGCTCTTGAGGTTGGCCAGCTCTTTCTCTTGAGCCTGAATGGCCAGCTTCTGCTCGTTGGCCCGGGTGACCAGGGACTGGTCCTCCGAGCGCATCTTGCCCCGCAGGTCGTCCATGCTGAAGGTGCCGGCCGTCTCGAGCTGCTGGAGACGGCCGATGGTTCCGAAGGCGTCGCTGCCCTTACCCTGCTCGAGCTGGGCCTTGGCCATGGACTCGTAGAGGTCGCTGGCGAACAATCGGATGTAGTCTGCCGATTCAGAGCCGCCGCCGATGTCGCGGATGTACTCCTCCACGACGTCGATGGCCTTCTGGTAGTCGGCCACCGCCTCGGCGTGGCGACCTTGCGTTGAGCGCAGCTTGCCGCGACGGTAGTACATGCCGGCCTTGACTCCGCGCATCTCGTTGACTGCAGGTTCCTGCAAAAAGCCGTTGATCAAGTCTTCCGAGCTTTTCTCCCAGTTCGCCGGCCGGGCTTTTTCAAAGTAGTCCAGCTGAGCCACGGTAATGTACTGAATCAACTCGAAGCTGTAGGCGCCAGCAGCCGACTCGGCCGCCTTGGCGAGTCGATCCTTGATGGTGGCGGCATCGGTCGCAGACAGCGAGCGTTCTTCGTTCTCGGCCAGGAGCTGCTCTGCTTGCAGAAGGTACATAGCGGCCAGCAGGGCGTTCGAGTCTCCGTGGTCGGCCGAGAGCTGGACGCCAGTCTCCTGCAGCAGGCCCGCATACATTCCTTGCACCTGGGTGTAGGCTTGTTGGCTGTCGCTGTGCAGCTTGAGGAGGTGTTTCTCAACGTCCACGAGCTCCTGGCGGGCCTGAGCCAGGAGCTCTCCGCCACTCTCCTGATAGGCCGAGACGATCTTGAGCAGGGCGCGTATGACGGCCAGGCGAGACTCGGGGTGGCTATCCATACTCTGAGCCATCTGGTAGAGAACCTGCAGGTCGCTCTGGACCAACTGCTGGATGCGTACATCCTCGGAATCGCGCGCGGCGACCTGCTCGAGCCAGATGTCCCAGAAGGCTTCGCCCACCCAGAAAAGCTCGGTGGTGAGGGTGGGAGAAGGCTGCAGATTGTGCAGGTGGGCCCAGGTCTGATCGTGGCGCTGCTTGAGGACCTCGAACGACATCTTGGGGTTTTGTTGCAGCTCCAGCGAGAAGTTCCAGGAGCCGAGTAAGAATTGGGCCACCTGGCCGTACGTGCCGGGCACCTTGGAAACCAGCGCGCTGGCCGCCTGGATGTGGGGTCGGGCTTTGAGGGGGAGTCCGGCACCGATGGCGGCTCGAGCTGCCAGAAGCTCAGCAGCCAGCTGATTGGTGGGATCGCCTGCGCCGAACGCGATGAGCTCTTCGGCGAGGGGTAGCGCCTGGTTGGGTACGCCCATCCCGATCATTGCGGCGATGCTATAGCGCATCTGGCGGTGGAGTTTCTCGGGGGTGGGGTTGCGGGTGGCCAGCTTCTGGAGCAGCGAAACCGCATCCAGGTAATTGCCCATACGCAGCAGGAAGACGACCAGCTCTTCCCCATCTCCGGGAGGCCCACCGGTCGTGGAGGGCGGGCCTCCCGTCTGGGGACTCCCGGGTCCTCGAGCCAGGGGGGTGCCCTGCCAGTGCTCATCGCCGAAGAGCAGGTCGAACTTGGCCAGGTACTGGGACAGGCTGGGGTCGTTCAAGCGAATCTCGAAGACCCGGGCGATGATGTTGGCCAGTGCAGCACTGAAAGCTTGCTGCTCCTGGTTCATGCTCGAGTAGGTCATGGCCAGCTGTTGGAAGGTCTGGCCAGCCAGCTCGCGATTCTGCTCGATGAGCGCTATCAGGTCGTCGATTCGCTCTTGCTCGATCAGCGCAACCATTTGCTTGACGAAGCCCAGGGTCGGCGTTTCCTGAGAGCGAGCGTGGGGCGCCAGGGCGGCCAGGAAGAGCATCAGGACCAGGAACCGTCGGGCCATCAGTGCCGACCTCCGCAAAAGGACAGATTGCTGGGTCAGCTTCGTGCGCCTCGCCTCGCCTCCTGTGCCGATGATGAAAGAGGCCACCCGGTCAAGGGTGGCCGACCTGGAACCTGGACCAGAGGACCTGACGAGAATGTGCTTCTTGGCGCAAAGCCTGTCGATGCGCTTGATCTGGGGGTCTCTGCAAAGTTACGGGCCCAGACAGCCCCGTTTAGCGGCCGAGGAAGTTGCCAACCGTCCCCAGGAACATCGGGGCTCCGCCGCCCGGCCCGGCACCCGCCGTGGCGAATTGGCCGAAGTTGCCACCGAAAGCGTTGCCGAACATCGGGTTTTGCTGGCAGCCGCACATCTGGCCTTGCTGCCCACCCATCTGGCCACTGAGCAACTTGCCGACCATGTTCCCGAGCATGAAGCCCTTCAAGAAGTTGATCAAGGTCTTCATCTGCTGGCCCATCCGGCCCCCCTGCTGGAGGGGATTCTGGCCCTGCAGACCGTTTTGGCCGTTAACTCCGGCGCCGGCGATAGCTCCGGCTCCGGGGGCCCCGGCGCCAGCTGCGGCGACTGCCTGGGCGCCACCCGCTCCGGCAGCGGCGAATGCCTGGGCCGGCGGAGCGCCGTGGCCCGAAGAGCTCGACCACGAGGCCGACATCGCGAAAGACATGGAGACCTCTCTGTGACTCATTGCTTCCACCCTTTCATCGTTCTTTATTGACCTCATTGTAGCCAGTCGGAAGGGAGGGATAAAAGGTGAGGTCTTTAACGAGATGTAAACTTTGTGAACAGGTGATGTCTGTTTGTTAAATTCGTCCGCACCGGTTGGTTCCAGGCCGGGCAAACCAGTCCCCGGGCTCGTGGTGCTGGTCCTGCTGACGGCGCTCTGGTTGGCGATGGTGAGCACGGTCACGGCCCATCGAGGCGAGCGCTCCACAGGTTCAGCTGTGCACGACCAGGTGGGCCGAGCGCTTTTGACAAGGCTGGCGCGCATTGCCATCTTCGCGGGCTCCTTGACCGAGGAGCAGCGTCAACGCTGGCGCGAGCAGGTATCCGGGCTGATGCCGGAGGGCCCAGAAAGGTCTTTGATCCAGGGGGTGAGACTGGCCCCCGAGGCCGTTCCAGAAGGCTGGTTCCGCGAGCTGGCTCGAGGCTTGGAGCCGTCCACCCAGAAGCCGGCAGCCGACCGCGACCTGTGGCTGCTGGCTGCCGGCTCGGCCTGGATTGCTGTCGGATTGGCGGGCGGCCTGACGGTGGTGGGCTGGTGGCTGATCCGGGGTCGGCTTCGTCAATTACAGGACAGTTCTCCACCGCCACTCCAGCGGGCCTGGTTCCTCTTCGTCTCCTGGCAACTGATGGCCATGCTCGTGACGCCGGCTCTGGTCGGGCTGGCCGGTCCGAGTGCAGGTATCAGAACCGGGGTTGCCGTTCAGTTAGCGCTCTACGCGCTGGGCTGGGCCATGATCCGATTCTTCACGGGCCCCCTTCACCCGACTCTGCGGGGGTTCGGGCAGGGTCTGGCCGCGTACTGGGTGGCCAGTCTGGGGGTGTGGACATCGGCACGTTTGATCGAGATGCTGACCGGCGAGCCTCTGGTTTCCGGTAACCCGGCCCTGGATATGTTCCGTGACCCGCAGCCGGGAGCACTGATCTGGCTGGGAGTCCTGGTCGTGCTGGCCGGGCCCTGGTTCGAGGAGCTGCTCTTTCGAGGCCTCGTCTATCGAGCCTTGCGCCCGGCGGCCGGGAGGTGGGGCGCGGCCGTGATCAGCGCGGCTCTGTTTGCCGTCGCCCACGGTGATCCGAGCGGGTTGTTGCCCTACCTGGTTCTCGGCATCATCTTTGCCCAAACCGTCGAGCTCACGGGTTCAGTTTTTCCAGCCTTTGTTGCTCACGGGCTCTTCAACGGACAGACGTACCTCTTGCTTTGCCTCCTGTCTGCAGGTTGAAGAAAGCTCCTTCGTCGAAAGGCCAATCCGAATCGAGAGGGTGGAGGTTGGTTCTTGTCTTTCGCGTTCGTGGCGCGAACCATCCCGCTTCGCGGCCAGGAGACACCGTTTCAGCGCATGGTCGGCAGTTTGAGTGTTGACGGCCTGGTTGTGCTCGACGAGCGGTTTTATATCACGCGTCAGCTGGTTGGGAACCTGCTCAGCCTGACTCTGCTGGGGCAGGTGCTCTACCCCACGCTCAAGCCGTCCCTGGCTCTGCACCTGGGTGCATTCGCCGGAGCCGGGAGACAGCACCCCCGAGTAGGTGCCGGCGAGGGCTATGTGCTGGAGGGCTCGGCGATCGCTCGGGGTTTTGCACATGGGATTGACGGGCTTCTGGGCCGCCCAAAGGACCCACAAAGCTGAGACCGAACTTCGCCATGGGGGCGGAGCATTTGCCGGGAACGGCGAGAGAGCGGTTTTGGCGCGCGAGCACTTGAAGACCGTCATTGTGGCGGCGGGCCCTCGCCAGCGCGGGGCCTTTGAGCGACTGCTGGACAACGGGCACGTCGAGGTGACGGACAGTTTTGCCAAAGTCCGTCGACGGCTCTCGCAGGGCGTGGACCTGGTGCTCTGGCCCGCATCCCGGGGCACGGAGCTGGTCAGCGAGTGTCGAGAAGCGGGTCTGACCGTCAGCTATCTCTACCAGCCTAGCTCGGAGGCCAGGGCCACGCTGTATCTGGGCCAGGCCAGAGTTGGCTCGCACAAGGAAGCCAATCGCTTTCTGGCCGATACCGGCCACTGGTGGGAGTTACGCGAGTCAGAAACGGTTCTACACGAGCGCTATCGCAAGTTGCTCAACCGGCTGTCTGACGGCTATCTCGAGGTCGACGCACAGGATGTCATCCGCTGGGCCAATGCGGCTTTCCGAAGGGCGGTCGGACAGGAAATCGTGGAGGGCACGCCTCTGGAACAGGCGCTCGACCCCGACGATGCTCGCCGTTTGCGTACGCTTCGCCAGCAGCATCATCAAGGCGTGGTCATTACCTTTCCCTTGCGGCTCTGCAACGGTCTGACGGTTGAAGTCGATCCCAGCCCGCGCTTTGACAGCGTCGGGACTTACCTGGGAGCGTCGCTGGTCTTGCGCGGACTCCAGGGCCAGGCCTCGGACCTGGAGCGGGGAAGGGATCTGTTCACGCTTTACTCGGTTGCCTCGGTTCTCACCGAGGCAAACAAGCTCTACGACGCTTTACAGGCGGTGGTACTGCGCATCCTGGAGTTGATGGGCCTGAGCGGAGGGGGGGTTTTTCTGGCCAGTCCGGGTGGACTCGAGCTTCGCGTTCTGGCAGGCCTGGAGTTGGATCGGGTCGCCCTGGCGGCTCTGGCTGAGCTGGCTGCCGGAGTGAGCCAGAAGGCCCGAGTGCTGCGAGAGTTGCCGCCCGATGAGATGGTCGGAATGACGTTGGGTCGGGCCGGGCTGAAATCGGTCGCTCTTGTCCCACTGGTTCACTCGGGTGAGCAGATCGGAGTTCTCTGGGTGGTGGCCAGGGAGTCGCGTCGCTTGACTCGTGAGGTGGTCTCGCTGTTGATCTCGATTGCAGCTCAAACGGCGACCAGTATTGTCAACCACCGCCACGTCGAGGCTCGGCTCGAGGAAGAGGCGAATCGGCGAAAGTTCTATCGCAACGCCCTGCAGGCAGTGACGAAGGGCAAGCTGATCGTCTGTGAGCGCCCGGAGGCCGAGGCCACCTGGAGGTCCGCCGGGGAGGATGCCGGCGAAATTGTCGTGGATACAACGGCGGACGTGCCCCGGGCTCGGGACCTGGTGGAAGCGGTTCTCAAGGCGGAGGGCTTCGCCGAGGACCGATGCTATGACCTGGCTCTGTGCACCTGCGAGGCGGCCGCCAATGTCATCAAGCACGCTAACGGGGGCAGGGTCAGCATCCGGCAGGGTCCCGAGGCAGCCTTCGTGCGCATCGAGGACCAGGGACCGGGGATTGACTTTGCCCACCTGCCCGACGCCGTGCTGACCCCCGGGTTCTCCACCGCGCCTTCCCTGGGAATGGGGTACTCCATGCTGCTCGAACTGGCCGATCGGGTCCACCTGTCGACCGGCGAGGGAGGTACCTGCTTGCTTCTGGAGGTGAGTCGCCAACAGGCCGACCCGCTCGACGCTTTCAGCGCCCTGCTCGAAGGGCTCTAGCGCAAAATGTTGTGCGTCGCGCAGCTCAAGGGGGTATCAGCTGCGTTCTCAGGGAGGCGCGGCTGGAAAGGCCGTGCCCTCAAGCGCGCCAGAAAGGTTCTGTTCCCGCCAGGGCGAAGCACCGAAACGGTGCGGCGCGACCGTACGACTTCAGCAGCGGGTGACTTTGATGGAAGAAAGCATGTTCTTGGAGAGCCTGGTGTCCGCCTGGGGCGGCGAGGATGTTTCCGAGGAAAAGCTTTACCCCGACGAGTCCGATTCACCTAATCTCAACGTCCTGATCCGCACGGCTCGCAAGTATCTCGACGACAAGGTCACTCCTACCCAGTTTCTGGAGGAGGTCAAGGGCATGATGGCCCGCCTCGATCAGGCTCTTACCGAGCACAGGGCCCTCTACCAGATTCCTGGGATCACCGATGAAGTGCGTGAGGTGGCCGATCGGGCCGAGGCCGCCTTCGACGAGTTTCGGCGAGGTCTGTCCGATTTTCTGCGTTACTTTGACCAGCAAGATCCGGTGGTGCTCGAGGAAGGCATCAACACTTGCAAGGTTGCCTCCAAGAAGCTTCGTGATTCCTACCAGAAGTTCGAGGAAATCCAACGTCGCGACCAGATGTCGCGCTGCTTGATGTGCGGCCACCTCAATCAGTCGAATGTGCGCAACTGCCTGAAGTGCGGAGCCGTTCTGCCCGATGAGATGGAGCGGACGGCTGCCAGCAAGACCGAGACTTCCAGTGACCTGGTCATGGTGCCACCCGAATACATGCAACTTTATCAAGCCTGCGACCTGGTGGCCGGGCAGAAAATTCCCACCGAGCAGTGGCGGGCGGTGGTGGATACCTTTCTGGTCTCCTTTACTCAGTCGAGAGCTTTTGTGGAAGAGCAACTTGCCGCCCAGGCGGAGGCGTTGGGAGAGATCTCCGAGCTAGAGGGCATCGCCAGTCTGCTTGTGCGCGGGCTGACCGAGGCCGAGAAATCGCTCGATTTGATGCTGCAGTATGAGGAAGATGGGGAGGTCGATCACCTCAATCAAGGCTGGATGGACCTCCTGAAGGCCACCCGCAAGGTCCAAGAGGCCGGGGTCGGCTTCTACCAGACCCTGGAGGCTCTCCAGCGCGCGGAGGATGAGGCTATGGAGGCAGTGGGCGAAGAGGAACTGGTCGAAGAGGAGGAGGCCGTCGAGGAAGACTACGGTGGACCGGAGCCGGCCGGGGATCAGATCGAGTTCGAGGAGGAGTAAGCTTTGCCCGTCGTTCCCCCGCTGGGCACCGAGCGCTACCTCAACTATCACGAGTTAGCCGAATACATGCGCAGCGTTGAGGCGGCCGCTCCGCACCTGGTCCGGCTCTATTCGATCGGGACCTCCCCGGAGGGCCGGGCCTTGCTCCTGGCCGAGGTCACCAATCGCGGGTCCGGTGAGGGCCCCGAGAAGCCCGCCATCTGGCTGGATGGCAACTTGAACGCATCCGAGCTGGTTGGCTCGATGGCTTGCCTGGAAGTTCTGTACCAGCTGGCTGCAGGCCACGGACGGGACGAGTTTGTGACCCACCTGCTGGACACTCGGACATTTTACATCGCCCCCCGCCTGGCGGTGGACGGGGCCGAGTACTGCTTGAACACCCAGGATGTCGTGCGCTCTGGCATTCGCCTCGATCCGTTTGAGGAGGATCGACCCGGCCTGACCCCGGCTGACATCAACTCGGATGGGCGCATCCTGCAGATGCGGGTGGAAGACCCTCTGGGGGAGTGGCGTCCGTCACGGCGCGATCCCCGGCTGCTCGTTCCGCGCGGGCCGGGCGACCGTCAGGGCCCCTTCTATCGAGTCTTCCGCGAGGGTTACTTCGATCTGGAGCATCTGCGAGTCGGTCCCCGTCGTCAGGGCGTCGAGTTCGATCGCAACTTCCCGCACGAGTTCGGGCCCGGGGCCGGGGCCGGGCCCTACCCCCTTTCCGAGCCGGAGACCCGTTGCGTGGCAGAATTCGTCCGCCATCACCCCAATTTGTGTGTGGCGCTCTCGTGTCATACGGGCGGAGGTCTGGTGCAGCACCCGCAGACCGATCACATGGCCGAGCGCGATCGTGAGCTGTATGACGCCATGGGCCGGCAGGTCAGTGAGTTGACCGGTTTCCCTGTGCAGGCTGCTCCTCCCGGCCAGGGTGGGCGCATGGACCAGTGGCTCTATCATGATCGTGGCATTCTGGCCTTTCGCAGCCGTCTGTGGTCGATTGCCCGGGCCGCGGGCCTGGAGTCCACTCAGCCCTCCCGCACCGAGGTGGACAATTACACCCTGCTGCGTTGGCTGGATCGCGAGCTTCCAGGGCAGGGTTTCACCCCCTGGACCGCCTGGGAGCACCCCCAACTCGGGCGCGTCGAAGTCGGGGGCTGGCACCTGCTCACCACCTGGGTGAATCCTCCTCCCGGCCTGTACCTGCGCGAGGAGATTCAAAAGCACGTTCGGGTGGCTATGCTACTGGCTTCGGCTCTGCCTCGTCTGGGAGCCAGTCGCCTGCGCGAGGAGACGGTAGGGTGGTCGGACCGACGCAAGGTTCCACGAGGTTCTGGCTCTCAGCCCGAGCCGGCTACGCCGGGCGAGTCCCCCGTCCCGTTGCGCAAAGTTACGCTCGAACTGGAGAATCAGGGTTATCTGTCCACCTCTGTCACCCAGCGGATGGCCGAGATCGGTCAGCGCTGCCCTGTTCACGTTGTGCTCGAGCTGCCCGAGGGAGCCGAGGTGATGCTCGGTCGGGTGCGCCACGAGCTCGATGGGCTCAGCGGAACCGGTTCGGTCCATCACCAGTCCAATGTGGACGTGGTCTGGTTCTCGGGGGGCGAGGAGCGCCCCCGCGAGCTCCTGGAATGGCTCATTCGCGGGACTGGCGACGTGCGCGTGGTGGCTCGCTGCGAGCGCGCGGGACAGATCAAGTTGCTGAGCCGGATGGCCAGCGTCGAGCCGCCCGCGATGCCGGTGCCTCCCCCTGCGCCTCCGGTTCGGCCCCCGGCTCCACCAACTCGCGCTCCTCGACCGGCCATTCCAGAGGTGCCAGTGCCCGGCTTCGGCCCGGCACCCGCGGCTGTGCCAGCGGTGGCTCGATTTGGCGAAAATCCTCCCTTGCAGCCGTCCGCCCCGGCGCCGGCGGCAGTTGCCCCTCCGACTCCCCCTCCTGCTCGGCCGGCCCCGCCGCCGGTTGCGGAGCCTGTAGCGCCCGCCAGTTCAGGTCGAGTCCTGGGAACCCCCCCTTCGAAGGCAGGCTCGGCACCACGTCCCATGCCGTCGAACGAGCTGCAGACTCCAGCGACTTCGCAAGATAGTGGAGGTTTTGAGCTACAACCTCTTTCGGTGACCCGTGAGTCGCCTTCTCGGCCTCCCCTGGGCTCGCGTCCGCCCGCAACCTCGGGTCAACGGCCAGCCGAGCCCCCATTGAGCTCGCAACCTCCGGCTCCGGAGGCTCCCGAAGCACCTCCGGCCGCTTCCAAGATCCCGACGCCTCTCTTGTTGCGCCGTTTGCGCGAGAAGAACAAGTAAAAAAAGAACGCCCCCGGGGTAGGAGGCGGATCAAGGAGGAACCAGTTCAAACGATTCGCCCGGCTTACTTGGGAAAGCTTCGGAAGGGGACCGAGCGAAGAGTGCAACCTGCTTGAACTGGTAACAGTCTAACACCTTCTTCGTAACTTTGTCAACCCTCGATGTAGTTATTCACACAAGAATTGTGGGAATGTGGATAAAGTTTGTGGTGGAAAGAGGGATCGTGTGTTCGTTTTGTAGAACATGATCCCAGTGCTGAAGCGGATTACGGCAGAGAGACAGTTCGAGCTTTTTCCCGGAGCCATGCCATACGTTTCGCAGGGAGATGCGGCTCGCGCACTTGGTCAGGATGATGCAGGCAAAGACATCACCCCTCGCATCATTCAATATTGGGAGAGCCAGGGTCTCCTTCATCCAGAGCTCCCCGTGGAGGGTCGTAGCCGACGCTATACGCAGCAAGACCTGGTGGAGCTCAAGTTTATCAAAACGCTGGTAGTGGATCAGGGTTACACGGTGCCTTCGCTAAAGGCCAAGCTGGCCAGTTTGGAGGCGCCCTACTACTACGACCCGGCCGATTGTTTCTGGGACCTACCGTCCCAGAGCTGGAAGAGTCGCAGCGACCTGGCGGTGGAGCGTCTTTCGCAAGTCCGCGAGCAATTGGAGAGTCGCACCATCCAGGCCCTGGAGCGGCTCCTACCAGGGGACTTGAAGAGAGCTGTTCGCGCCCTGCTCGACCTGGTACGCGATGCTCTGGAAGGGAAGGCGCTGGCTCCCGCCCGTCGTGCTCCTCGTCGCAAGGGTTAGCAGGGGGTGATGCATTTCTTTCCGGAGCGCATTCGCATTTTCTTGCCCTTAACTGGCTGCATCCGAGCTCAGTCGAAGTCGCTTTCGCCGGTCAGAAGAATCTTGCCTGGCATCAGCTCCACCGGCTCTCCCTGGCTGCAACTGGGATCCTGGCAGGCTCTGGTCAGGTGCAGGACCAGTGCCTCGGGGTCAGTTGCGTCGGGGTGTTGACTCTGGACGCGGTCGGCGTAGACGTGTAGCCATTTCTGGATCGCCCGGCCGGGGCCGTCCTCGTTCCGCCCAACGACCTTGAGCCGGTCCACTTCTCTTGGGCCCCACAGATCGACGAAGTTTTCCAGGGCACGCACGGCCCGAGCGCGATCAAGGCCCCGCAGATCGACCCCTGGAATGCCTGCCGGAGCTGGCAAACTCGGCGCCTTGTGACGGGCCAGGGGGGCGAAAGCCGTATCCTCGATGCGAGTTTTCTGGGCACGGACCTCGTCTGGCCCGGGGTCGTAGTCCACCAACCGTACGCCGGAGATCTCCGGATAGTAACGCCGGAACGTTCCTTCGATGGCCTTGAGCATGAAGGCGATGGGCGCTCCCGGACCGCTGCGACGAGCCTTCAGCTCGATCACGGCATCCTCGTCAACTCGGCTGAGCTGCAGAGTCAGCCCCTCGCGCTCGGCAGCAGGGCCAAGGCGGTCGAGAATCGACCCTACTCGCTCCAAATCGATCAAGGGGCTACCTGAACTCCCGACTTACTCGCTCCCACTTCCGCCTTCTCCTTGTGCACCAGCCCGAGATTCATTCGGCCGTGGGTGAGGTAGGTCTCGTGCTTTTCTTGCACCGACATCTCGAAGTTGGAGGTGAAGGCCAGCGACTTGGTGGGACAGGCCTCGGTGCACAATCCGCAGTAGCAGCAGCGAGACAGGTCGATGGAGTAGATCTCGGGATACTCAAATCCTTCCTTGTTGACTGGAGACTCGAGATAGATACAGGCGTCCGGACATGCGTCCACGCAGACTCCGCAACCCACGCACATCTCGGCCGCGCATCCGTAGCAGCGTTTTCCCTCGCGCTGAGCCATCTCCAGCGAAAAGCCGATCTCGACCTCGTCGAACGTCTTGATTCTTACCTCGCCCGGGATCTTGGGCTGAGGAACCTGATAGTTCATCGCCCGGAAAGGCTTCTCTTGAGGTTCCACATTCCACGGCTCGTGATGGTCGAAGTTGACAGCAGGAGGATCCTTGACCATCGACAGGCCGTGGAACTCGCGCTGTACGACCCCCGAGGACTCAGTCGGCATGGTGCCGTCCACATAGGGCGTCAATCCTACAACCGTGTCGTTCACCTTGTCCTTGAGCTGATAGGGGTAGAGGAACGGGAAGTTGCCCGGTTTCACCCCGTGCTTCTCGGCGATGGCCAGGCAGCAGCGGTCGGACTGACCGATGGCATTGATGATGGTGGAGACGGTCACGATGTCCCCACAGGCCCACACCTTGCCGTTTGCGCGGGTTGTCTTGCCGCTTTTTTCGTCCACCACGATGGTTCCGTTGCGCCGGCGCTTGACATCGGAGGGAACCCAGGGCACGTCCACCTCGCGGCCCAGCGCGGTGATGATCATGCCGCACTCCAGCACCTGCTCCGAGCCGGGGATCGGTACCGGTTTGCGTCGTCCCGAGCTGTCCTTGTCCCCGAGACGATTCAGGACCACCTTCATACCCTTGAGCTGGCCATTCTCGATGACGATCTCATCGGGGGCGGTCAGCCACATGATGTGGACGCCCTCCTCCTCGCCGTCTTCAATCTCCTCTTCTTCGGAAGGCATCTCCTTGCGGGTGCGGCGGTAGATCATGGTGACTTCGGCCCCCATGCGTCGGCAGGTGCGGGCGCAGTCGAAGCCAGTGTTGCCTCCCCCAACCACCACCACCTTGTCGGGAACCTTGGTGAGCCGGCCCATCAGCTGCTCTTCAAGAAAGTCCTCGCCGTACCAGACCCAGGGCTTCTCCTCGTTGGGGAGTCCTAGATGGTAAGGTTTCCAGGCACCGGCCGCGATGATGACCTCGTCGTGGCGTTCTTCGAGCTCCTCAAACATCAGGTCCTGACCGATCTCGGTATTGACCTGCAGGGTAATGCCGTCGAGGAAGTGGATGCGCTCCATCTCGCCATGGACCACGTGGCGGGGAAGCCGGTAAAGGGGGATACCCAGCGTCAGGAAGCCACCGGGCACGGATTTGGCCTCGTAGATGTGGCAGGCAAAACCCCACGAGCGGAGCAACATGGCGCACTGGTAGCCAGCCGGACCCCCGCCGATGATGCCCACCGACTTTCCATTGAGGGGGGCCCTGGTGCAATAATCCTCGTAACTGAAGCGCTCCTCGGGACTCAGGGTCATCTCCCAGTCTGAATAGACGCGCTTGAGCTTGCGGATGGCGATGGGCTGAGGCCCGGTGAAGCCGCGCGAGCAACGCTTCTCGCAGGGGGCGGGGCAGACTCGACCCAGCGTGGCCACGAACGGATAGGTCTTGCGCAGCATCTCCAGGCCCTCACGCCAGCGGGCTTCGCCCGCCAGGGAGACATAACCGCGAGCGTCGGTATGGGCGGGACACCCTTCGGTGCAGGGCGCCCAACGGGTGCCGTGGTACCAGTCTGCTTTCTCGGAGATGGTTTGCTCGGTGTGAAAGTCGACCATGCGGAGCATACCACGTGAATTTGCGGGAATCTTGTCATGCTGCCAGGGGTACTGCACGGTTTCGGTGGGCCGGCGGAAGTTTCGCAGCGTGACCTTCATTCCCGTGAGGATGGCTTTCATGTTGTCGAGAAGGGTTGGCATGTGAATTGCTTCCTGAAGCTCAACCGCTTTCCTGCGCCATCTGGCGCAGCAACGACAGGTTGACCGCGTGCATGGTTTCGTGTTCAGGAGTCTCCAGGATCATCGGGATCGCCGCGAGTCGGTGGTCAGTCACCAGGCGGCGGAAGCCCTCTCGGCCAATCTCGCCCTGCCCGATGTGGGCGTGGCGATCCAGGCGGCTGCCGAGCGGTTTCTGAGAATCGTTCAGGTGCAGAGCCCAGAGGCGTTCAAGGCCGATCAGGCGGTCGAACTCTTTGAAGGTGCGCCGATAGCCCATCGAGGTCCTCAGGTCGTAGCCAGCTGCATAAACGTGGCAGGTGTCCAGGCAGACCCCCAACCGCGCGCTCCCGGTTCGGCTCAGCACCTCGGCGAGGTGCTCGAACCGGTGCCCCAGGCAGTGGCCCTGCCCGGCCGTGGTCTCCAGGAGGAGAGGGAGCGGTGGGGTGGCTCGCAGCACTTGCTTGAGTCCGCGGACGAAGCAGGTCAGGCCGCTCTTTTCTCCACGACCCAGGTGCGAGCCCATGTGCAGTACCAGACCGTCCAGACCCAGTTGATAGCAGCGCTCGACCTCGTCAGTCAGAGATTCGATCGAGCGTGCGTAAACAGTCGGATCCTGGGCAGCCAGGTTGGTGAGATACATGTCGTGGGCCAGCACGGCGGGCCGTCCGGATGACTCGCGCTCGGCTCGGAAGGCCTGTACTGCGGCCATGGTAAGGGTCTTCCCCTGCCAACGGGCCGGAGCTCGAGTAAAGATCTGCAGGCAGTCGGCACCGATGGCTCTGGCGCGCTTGAAGGCTCGGGCAAGTCCGCCGGCAGCCGAGACATGGGCACCGAGCGGGGGGCTCACTCCAGCAGCCACAGGATCTTTTGAAGGCCAACCTGGGGATTGCCCCCGTTCGAGTCGGCCAGGCCGATACTCAGCTCAAAGGCATCGATCGGGTCGGCTGGCAGAATCATGGGATGCAAAGGTGGGGCTGGCCTGAACGCCAGCTGAACGGGCCCAAATCCGCGCACGGTGGCTTCTGGAAGCCGGAAGTTGGTGCCCGCCAGGGTCACGGCGATCAGACCGTCGGTGCCCCCGGGTTGAGTGGCCAGAAGGCAACTCAAAGTCAACTCCTTCAGGCGAAAGGTCCTGCCATCAGCGCTTTTGAAGCGCAGTTTGAAGGCCGCCAGGCCGCCACCTGCCTGAGGAACGAGGTAGAGAACGCCTTCTGCTCCGTCCTTGGGGTCGGAGTGAAGCCAGGCATTGCGATACATCGGCTCACTCAGGTTCTGGTGCACCTGGAAGCCGGTCATGCTCTGAGCACCTGGCATGACCGGGATGATTCCGATCATACCGGCAAAGGCATCGCTCATCGGGGCGGCGTTCGCCTCTGAGCCAGAGGTTCCTGGCTTGGTGTCTGGCTTCGGCAGTCACGCGGAGGGGAGGCTTGGAGCCTCGTTTACAGGGAAACGGGCCCGAGGAGGGAACCCCCATGGGTGATCCTTTCATGCCATACTGTCGGCCCGTTCGCGATGAATTGCTACATTGTGGCAGATGCAGATTCGAAAAGAGGCTTCGTGGTCGACCCCGGCGATGAGATCGACCGCATTCTGGCTGACATTCGAAAGCACGACCTTAAGATCGAGCGCATTCTGTTGACCCACGGTCATATCGACCATGTGGCTTACGCTCAGGATTTGAAGGATGCACTGCAAGTCCCAATGTCGATTCATCGGGATGATCTGCCACTCCTGGAGCAAGTTCAGGGTCAGGCCATGATGTTTGGCCTGCCTCCTGGTCCCAAGCCCTTTGCTGATGGCAGATTGCAGGAGGGAGACGAGTTTTTTGCCGGCCGTCACAGGTTTCGAGTCCTCCACACGCCGGGACACTCGCCTGGCCACGTGATTCTGGCCGGAGACAAGGTCGCCTTTGTCGGTGACACCCTGTTTGCCGGGAGTATCGGCCGCACCGACTTGCCGGGTGGAAACTACGAAGTTTTGATGCGGTCCATTCGCGAGAAGATACTCCCCCTGGGAGACCAGCTCACGATCTATCCCGGGCATGGCCCGGAGTCTACGATTGGAGAGGAACGTCGCAGCAATCCCTTTTTGCAGAAGAGCTTTCATCCCGGCTAGCAGGCTTAGGCAAAAGCGCTTGTGGTGGCGGAGCCCGGCTTCGACACCACAGGATATTGTGTAGAGCCTGCTGCCGTTGAGCACGGGATGATGCAAAAGCTCTCTTCGAGGACTTTTGCGTCACTCTGCCAGGTCTTGCGGCCGGCGGCTCTTCTGCTATACTGGGCCAAGTCTTTCCTCGAGGTGAGGGTGCTGGGAACAAAGCGTCTGGCGGGTTTGATCCTGATGGGCCAGATACTTCTGGCGGTCACGGTCGGGTGCGGTTCCGGGAGTGGCGGAGGGGAAGCCACCCCCACCGCCACTCCAGCCACTGCTACTTCTCCATCCCCGGAGCCGGCTGCATCCCCTGCCGCTTCGTCTTCTCCCTCCAGCCATCGGTCGGGCCTCAAGTCGGCCACTTTGCAGTCCTCGAGAGGACTTCCCTGGCAGCTGGTGGCCGAGGAGGTGGAATGGAGCGATCCGACCCGCCGGGCGCGAGCCCTGAAGGTTGAGTTCACACTGTGGGACAAGGCCAAGCAGAAGAAGACTCTGGTAGCTGCTTCAGGAGCCGATGTGGATGTCGATTCCGAGCGGGTCGAGTTCCAGGGGCGGGTGACCGCAATCGGCCCCGAGGGAGAGTCGTTGACTGTGAATCGACTGGTGTGGGATGGGAAGGAACGTCAGTTCCTTGGTGATCGGGGAGTGCGTGTCGAGCGGGCGGGCTCCGTGGTCGAAGGCGAGCGGCTGATTGCTTCTCCAGATCTGCGCCATTTCGAGATTCTGGGCGGGGTGCGGGGGGTCATGCAGGTCGAGGAAGGTCCCGAGTCTTGAACATCAGGCTCGAGCAACTGGTCAAGGCTTACCGCCGCCGCCGCGTCGTGGATGGCGTCAGCTTGACCGTTGAGAAGGGCGAGGTGGTCGGGCTGCTCGGTTCGAACGGGGCTGGCAAGACGACCACCTTCTCGATGGTCGTGGGCCTGGTCAAGCCCACCGCCGGCCAGATCTTTCTGGGTGCCCGGGAGGTGACCGGGCTGCCGATGGCCACCCGAGCTCGGCTCGGCATCGGGTATCTGGCCCAGGAACCCTCCATCTTCAGGCACCTGTCGGTTGAGGAGAATCTCCGCTTGATCTGGGAGGTGCGCGGTGTACCGGCCGCTCTCCAGGCCGAGAAATTGGAAGCTCTGCTGGGAGAGTTCTCGCTCAAGCGAGTGCGCAAGAGTGCCGCTTATGTCTTGTCCGGGGGCGAGCGTAGACGGGTCGAGATCGCCCGTTCGCTGGCCATGAACCCCGACTTTTTGCTACTCGACGAGCCCTTCACCGGGGTCGATCCCATCGCCGTGAACGAGATCCAGGAGATCATCGTGCGTTTGCGCGAGCGAGGGATCGGGATCCTGATTACCGACCACAACGTGCGTGAGACTCTGGCCATAACCGATCGCGCCTACATCATTCGGGACGGCCGCATCCTGGTGGCCGGAAATGCCCGCGAGATCGGGAATAGCGAGCTGGCTCGGCAGTTCTATCTGGGCGAGAACTTCCGCATGCCCGATGAGCCCGAGGTCGGCATGGTGGCCGTGGGAGCGGGTGCAGAGCCCAGGGAGAAGCCGGGGGCGAACGGCGGCGCCAACGGGCACTGAACCGACATGGTCAAGATCCTCGATCGTTATATTATGCAGGAGATGCTCGGCCCGTTTTTCTTTGGACTGGCGGCATTCAGTATCCTGTTCTTTTCGGTTGAGTCCCTGATGGGGGTCGTACGGATGGTGCTCGATGGCCACGCGGGAGTTTCCGTCGTGGCTGAGTACATCTGGAACAGGCTGCCCATGGTACTGGTCTACACCTTTCCGATGGCGGTGCTATTGGCTTCCTTGTTGACCTTTGGCCGACTCTCCGGCGAGTCGGAGCTGGTGGCGATGAAGGCTGGTGGGATTGGATTCCTGCGCGTGGCCTTTCCCGGACTGGTTTTTGCCTTGCTGATGACGGGCGTGGCCGCATGGATGAATGAGTACGTCGTGCCTCCCACCATGAAGCGGGCGATGAACCTTTTCATGCTTCACCGCCAGCCAGATGAGATGGAGCAGTCGCTGTTCACCACGCCCCGGAAGTTGGCCAATGGCCAGGAGCAGGTGGTCTACGCCCACAGCCTCAATACCAAGCAGCGCGAGATGCGCGGCGTGTTTATCCACTTTTTTTACGAGGGACAACGACGCCGCGAGATCTACGCCGAGGTGGCTCAATGGAACGGGCAGGTATGGCTGCTGAAGAACCTGCGCGAGGTCGAGTTTGGTAGTCAGCAAGAGGCCATCTTCGAAGTGCGTGGTGACGAGGGCTGGACCCCAATGAGTTTGGCCGAGGCGCCCCCCGGGCCCGAGGAGCTTTCTCGACGTAAGTTTCGGCCCGAGGAGATGAGTCGAGCTGAGATTCTACGCCGGTTGGCCGAGTTTCCCAAACCCGTCACAGGTCCTGAGGGGGACACTCAGACCGAGAAGGTCAAGAATCGGCTCTGGGTGGCTTACCATCAGAAGCTTTCCATCGCCTGGTGTTGTCTGGTGTTCGGTGCCTTCGCCATTCCCCTCGGGGTGCGGCCTCATCGGACCAGCACCTCCATGGGCATGGGCTTGTCGGTCTTTTTCATTCTGGTCTATCATGTGATGATGACGCTAGGAATGGTGATGGGCGAGTCGGGGGCGATCTCTCCCCTGCTCGGTGCCTGGTTCCCGAATCTGATTTTTGGTGTTCTGGGAATCTTTTTTCTCGTCGACGCGTCACGTAAGTAGAGTCTTCTCGGAACGCGTTCTTGGAGTAGTCAGGTGACAACGATCCTGAGGGTAATGCTGGTTTACCTTGTCGTGGCGGCCCTCTCGGGAGGGATCGCCTACCTTGGCAACCAGCTTGGGCGCCATGTGGGGCGCAAGAAAATGAGCGTCTTCGGGATGCGCCCACGCCACACGTCCATTTTTGTGACCACCATTACTGGAATGATGATCGCTCTTGGAACTTTGACGCTCGCAGCCGTGCTTGCCAAGGATGTGCGCCAGTTGCTGGCCGGCACCGAGGAGCTCGAGCGTCGTCAGCGCGAGCTCTCCGAGCAGGTTTCCCGTTTGACCGATACGCTGGAGAGCGGCAACCTGATCTGGGGAATCGATCAGCCGATTTTCTTGGGCACACTACCCCCTGGCATCCCGGCCGAGAATATCGAAGACCAGCTGCGCAACGCGGTGGCTCGGGCCAATCTGGGGACCATCCTCAAGTACAATGAAATGGCTCGATTGAAGGGCAAGTCTGGAGTTCCTGTCGACGAGGTACTGTTGTCTTTTGATTCCCGGCTTCTGCGAGAGTTGGCTGATCGGGTCCGCAATAGCCCCGAGGTGTTCGGCTTGCGTGTCGTGGCCGGACGCAACTACCTGCTTGGCGATACCGAGCCTCTGGCGGTCCATTTCAGCCTGTTTCCGGTCAAGCGGGTGTTTCGAGCTGGCGAGGTGGTGGCCAGCAAGATCGTCGACCCTCATAATCCAACCTTCCTCATCGAGTGGTATCAGTTTCTTGAGGAGATCAAGCAAGCAGCTCTTAAAGCTGGCATGATGAACGGTCCTGATGGGGGACTCGGATTTGAGCTCGACTCGGAGACAATGAATTCCTTGATCCAGAGTATCGAAGAGGAGCCGGGACTGGCGACGCTTGAGGCTGTCGCCCAGAAGGATCTGTATCAGTCGAGCAGCCTGGAATTGAAGATCGTCGTCCGACCGGCGGGGGACGCCGCACGCAACGGTCGGACGGCCAGGGTTGAAGTCCGATGATCGTGTTGGCTGTCGATCCTGGTCGACGCAAGTGTGGCCTGGCGGTCGTTTCTCTCACTGGAGTGATGGAGCGGAGCATCGTTCCAACCGAGCAGCTCGAGGTCGTCATCGAACAGATGTATGGTCGGCATTCTCCGGGGGCCCTGGTGGTAGGAGGCAGCACCGGCTCCAAAGAAGTCATCAAGCGTCTCAAACGTGTTCTCTCTCTGAGTCCGCGGGTGGTGGACGAGCGTTACACCACCGAGCGAGCTCGCAAACGTTACTTTATCGACCATCCGCCCCGCGGTATTTGGAAACTGGTTCCGCTGGGCCTGCAAGTGCCGCCTGAGCCCTACGATGATTATGCCGCGGTCGTGATGGCCGAGGAGTTCCTGGCCGCCGAAGCGGGGAAGAAAGCCGACTCGATTGCGTCGGAGGATGTAGATGCGTAGATTGCTGGTCATTTTACTGTTGCTGGCCCTCACCCCGGCCCTTCCGGCCAAGGAGAAGAAGGATAAGAAGCAGTCCAAGATGCCGTCTCTGGCCGGCATCGTCATGAAGGGCACCGGCGGCAACAGTCCCCTTGGCTACGAGCCGGTTGCTGGAGCCGAAGTTTCCCTCCAGGGCACCGATCGCAAGACGGTCACCAACGAGGGTGGCTATTACGAGTTCTATGAGCTCGAGGGGGGGGACTACACGGTCAACGTGATGGCCGCCCACTATGCGCCCGTCCAGAAGACCGTGCGGGTCACCAACGGGCCGACGCCGACTCTGGCTAACGTGAGCATGCTTCCCGAGGGAACCATGCTGATCAGCAATACTCCCGTCGGCCCGGGTACTGCCTACGTGGCCTTCGCGGCCCGCCAGATCAATCAGGCCACGACCATGACGGGGGTTATGAGCCAGGGCTTCCCGCTTCAAACCCAGGAAGCATATCGCGGTGCCATCGCAGCCGGTGCCGATCCGCTGGGCCTGAGCGGCAATCCGGTGGTTTCCCCCAGCATAGGTCCTGGATTTGCTGATCAGCATGCCATCGACGTCAATCCGAATTCTCTGATGATGATTCCCAGTGGAAACTTGAGCCAGACCGGCTATCATACCCTGGGCGTTCAGCCTTACTGGCTTTGCTTCAACGTCAGTGGCACCCGCCTGTACATGAGCGACTCCTCCCAGCAAGTTCAGGTCCTGGATACCGTCAATAAGAACGTGGTGATCGCGGCCCTGCCGGCCCAGGGAATCGTGACCGACCTGCGCCTATCGGGCGATGGCAACTACCTGCTCGTTTCCGTCATGTCGGGCTCGCCTGGAGTGATGATGATCGATACTCGCACCAATCAGCCGACGCGCTACCTTCCTCTGCCCCCTATGCGGAGCGGAGGAGTGGGGTACCCGATGGGGGCTGTGATGAGCCGGGAAGGGGGGCGGGTCTTCGTGGTGCAGGGGAATCCCCAATCGGGTGAGGTGGTGGCCCTGGACGGCTATACCGGGCAACCGGTGGGAGTGTGTCCGGTCGGAGCCAGCCCGACCGGCATCGCCATGTCCGTTGATGGGCGGTTCGTTTACACGGCCAATTCGGCCTCGGGGGACATGTCGGTGGTGGATGCCGCCTCACTGGGGGAACTCGGTCGGGTCCGAGTGGGGGTCAGTCCCCAGAAGGTCGCGGTAAGTCCAAACGGAATGCGGATCTGGGTGACCAATAAGGGCTCCAATTCGGTCACCATGGTGGATGGGCGCAGCCACGCCGTCCTGGCCACGGTGCCGACCGGCAGTGGACCGGTAGGCGTAGCTTGCAGTCCGGACAGTTCACGGACCTTTGTCACATGCAAGGACGCAGGCACGGTCGTCATTCTCGATGGCGCCACCGGCGGGACGCTGAAAACCACCAGCCCGCTGCCCAACTCTTCGCCTTACGGGATCGCCATCAAGCCCTGATGGTGCAGGTCCGAAAGAGGAGAAGCGCCCCCTTCGCATAAGTTAAGGCGCTTGACTTTGACTTTGCGCGCCCTGTGGCACGCGTTTCGGTGAGGACATGCTCGGTTTATTGAAAGGGATCTTCGACTCCAACGCTCGCGAGATCAAGAAGATCCGAACCATCGTCGATAAGATCAACGCTCTTGAGAAGTCGGTTGAGAACATCTCCGACGCCGAGATGAAGGGACGCACCAGCAATTTCCGAGAGCGCTTGTCCAAAGGGGAGACCCTGGATCAGATATTGCCCGAGGCTTTTGCTCTGGTGCGTGAAGTCAGTCGGCAGAAAATGAACATGCGTCACTTTGACGTGCAGATGATCGGCGGTATCGTTCTTCATCAGGGCCGAATCGCGGAGATGCGAACCGGTGAAGGGAAAACCCTGGTAGCCACTTCACCGCTCTATCTCAATGCGCTGGAGGGCAAGGGCGCCCACCTCATCACCGTGAACGACTACCTGGCCAAGCGAGACGCGCGTTGGATGGCCCCCGTCTATCACGCCCTTGGTTTGAGCGTGGGCATCATCAACCACGATGTCGCTTATCTTTACGACCCGAGTGTGGAGATCGAGGACGAGGGACTGCGTCACCTGCGTCCGGTCTCGCGACGCGAGGCCTACCAGGCAGACATCACCTACGGTACCAACAACGAGTATGGCTTTGACTATTTGCGCGACAATATGGTCTGGGCACTCGATCAGAAGGTGCAGCGCGGCCTCCAGTACGCAATCGTGGACGAAGTGGACTCGATCCTGATCGACGAGGCCCGCACCCCGCTCATTATCTCGGGCCGGGGACGCAAGTCGACCGACCAGTACCAAAAGTTCGCCAAGATCGCTTCTCAGCTCCAGCGCGACCGCGATTACACGGTTGAGGAGAAGGCCAAGACCGCTCCCCTGACTGAGGAGGGCGTCGAGCGCGTGGAGGGGATACTCAACATCGAGAACCTCTACGACTTCGAGAATTCGGAGCTGGCCCACTATATCAATAACGCCCTGCGAGCCAAGGAGTGCTATCGCAACGAGATCGAGTACGTCATCAAGGATGGCGAGATCGTGATCGTGGATGAGTTCACCGGTCGCTTGATGTTCGGGCGTCGCTATTCGGACGGTCTGCACCAGGCCATCGAGGCCAAGGAGGGCGTCAAGGTGCGCCAGGAGGATCAGACACTGGCCTCCATCACCTTTCAAAACTACTTCAAGATGTATAAGAAGTTGGCCGGGATGACCGGTACCGCGGCCACCGAGGAGCGGGAGTTTCGCGAAATCTACAACGTGGACGTGGTCGTCATTCCGACTAACCGTGCTATTTCGCGCAAAGACTACTCGGATCTGGTCTACAAGAATGAAACCATCAAGTTCAAAGCGGCTGTGGAAGAGATCGTGCAGATGCACGAGAAAGGCCGACCGGTGCTGGTCGGTACCCGCTCGATTGAAAAGTCCGAGCAACTTTCCCAGCTTCTCAAACGACGTGGCATCAAGCACGAGGTGTTGAACGCCAAATATCACGAGAAGGAAGCTCAGATTATCGCCCAGGCCGGTCGCCCTGGAGCGGTGACCATTGCCACCAATATGGCTGGTCGCGGAGTGGACATCATTCTGGGGGGCAATCCCCCGATTCCCGAGGATGCTCAGAAGGTGCGCGAAGCAGGTGGACTGCACATCCTCGGTACCGAGCGTCATGAATCGCGGCGTATCGACAACCAGCTGCGAGGCCGGGCGGGCCGTCAGGGTGACCCGGGTAGCTCACGCTTCTATGTGGGGCTCGACGACGAACTGATGCGCCTGTTCGGCTCGGACCGCATTAAGACCGCCATGGAGTGGCTCAAGGTGGAGGAGGACGTCCCCATCGAGAGCGGCCTTGTTACCAAGGGCATCGAGAACGCCCAGCAGAAGGTCGAGAGCCACCATTTCGACATCCGCAAGAACGTTCTCAAGTATGACGACACCATGAACGAGCAGCGGCGGATTATCTATGAAGAGCGTGACCGGATTCTCAAGGGAGAATCGCTGCGCCCGCAGGTACTACACTTCGTGGACCAGATCGTGGACGCCGAGATGCGTCAATCGATGCCGCTGGAGGCCCCGCCCGAGGACTGGGACCTGGACAGTCTGTTCGAGAACCTTAAGGACATGCTTGATTTCCCCGAAGAGGTCTCGGTAGACGAGCTCGAGGGGCTGCCCCGAGACGACATCCGCGAGAAACTGGCCGGCTGGGCCAAGAGCTTCTATAATGCCAAGGCTGAGCGTCTGGGTCCCGATTTGATGCAGGCCTTCGAGAAGCACATCCTGCTCACCACGCTTGACGAGAAGTGGATCGATCACCTGGAATCGATCGATATGCTGCGCGAAGGCATCGGCCTGCGCGGCTACGGCCAGAAGGATCCTCAGATCGAGTTCATCCGCGAGGCGTTTCAGGAGTTCGAGGCTCTCAAGCAGCGCATCATGGAAGATACCGTGAGGCTGCTCTTCAAGCTTGAAGTCAAGCAGGGCGCGGAAGTGCAAGAAGAAAAGACCATGCAGGCCACCCGTACCAATCGTGATGAAGCCGGGCGGGGCCACACCGTGCGCCGCGTGGTGCAGAAGATGGGGCGCAACGACCCGTGCTGGTGTGGGAGCGGCAAGAAGTGGAAAAAGTGCCACTATCCTGCCGAGAACTGAGGGCTCCAGGGAATCGGGAGTCAGGTCGGGAGCCCTGCTTCGAGGGTCTGGCTCGGCGGCCGGCGCCGAGACTCTGAAAGACGCCGATGCGATGGAGTTCCGCCTGTCGTGAGCACTTGTCAAGGAGTAGGGATGTTAGCACAGTACACAACCAACCTGGAACAGCTGCGCGCCCGGATGAGCCGGATGCGCGACTATCTTTGACCTCGATCAGCATCGCATCAAAGCCGAGGAGCTCGAGCGAAGACTTTCTTCGGAGGGTGTTTGGGACCGTCCCAGCGAGGCTCGCGTCCTGGTGGTCGAGCTGAATCAGCACAAGCAAGCCATCGAGACCTGGGAAGGCTTGGAGAAGCAGGTCCGGGATCTGGAAGAGTGGCTCGAATTGGCCAGCGAGGACAAGCCCGAGGAGGTGGCCGAGGTCGAGCGCGTCGCGCGCGAGTTGGAGGCCAATCTAGAGAAGGCGGAAACGCGCTCGCTTCTTTCAGGCGATCATGACCAGGCATCGGCAATTTTGTCGGTGCACGCGGGCTCGGGTGGAACTGACGCGCAGGACTGGGCCGACATGCTGTTGCGCATGTACATCAGGTGGGGAGAGGATGCCGGCTTCAAGGTCGAGTTGGCGGACCGCTCCCCGGGCGATGAGGCCGGTATTCACTCGGGCACGATTTTTGTGACCGGGCCGCAGGCCTATGGCCTGCTGCAAGGCGAGCGGGGAGTGCATCGGCTGGTACGCATCTCCCCTTTCGACCAGGCGCGACGTCGCCATACCGCCTTTGCCAGGGTCGAGGTCACTCCGGAAATCGAGGACGAGCATGAAGTAGAGATCCGCCCTGAGGATCTCAAGGTGGATACTTATCGCTCTTCAGGGGCCGGCGGGCAGCACGTGAACAAGACGGACTCGGCCATCCGCATCACCCACCTGGCGACCGGCATCGTGGTGGCCTGTCAGAACGAGCGTTCCCAGCACTCCAACCGAGCGACTGCCATGCGTATTCTTAAATCCAAGCTCTATGAGTTGCAGCAGTCCGAGCGGATGGAGAGGCTCGCTGCCATCAAGGGAGAGCACCGCGAGGCAGCCTGGGCCAACCAGATTCGAAGCTACGTGCTGCAACCCTACACCCAGGTCAAGGACCGTCGAACCGGCGTGGAAACCACGGATGTTCAAGGGGTGCTCGACGGGGGCTTGCAGGCTTTCTTGCGTGGTTGGTTGGAAGCTCGGCGTCGACTGGGGCGCGAGCCGACGACCAGCGACGGAGGCTCGGCTGCAGATGAAGACTGAATCTTGCCAGTTTCTTTTTGGAGAGTAAAAAGGTTTTGATGTTCGGGAGGAGTCTTCGCACGGTAAGCGAAGGAGGGGCTCCAAATTGAATCCTACTCTGAGTTCCGGCCTCAAAAAGCCGACCTTAAGTCGGCAAAGGGAATGGGTTTTCGACTCAAAGAAGGATCCATGTTGTGCACCGTCGAAGGGGCGGGTGCTTGAGAAAAACTAAAGCAAGTTGACGGGCGAAGGAAGTGTTTGTCGGGAAACCGGCTCCGCTGCTTCGCTTGTGGTGCATAAAGGTTTTGGTTTGCGGCCGATACGGGTTGACTGGAGGTGTTAGAGTATCCAGGCCGCAGTCGTAAAAGGTTGGTCGCGAGGAAAGCTCGATACGAGGCTCAAGGGACGAATTTTGAGGAAACTTCTAGGAAGCTCAGACGGTACTCCCTCGGTCCTTGTTGAGGCTGGCCCTCGCCAGACTCAATAAAACAAGGAGGAAGACAAGCGATGAACAAGCGCATTCAGTCGGCTATCGCCTCGCTGGTCGTTACGGCCACGTTGACACTGCCGGCGATGTCTGCGCCCTTGTTCCCGGACGTGCCCGACAACCACTGGGCCAAAGACGCCGTTGCGGCGTTGGCGGCCAAGGGTCTTGTCGAGGGTTACCCGGACGGGACATTCAAGGGAGACCGTGCGGCAACTCGTTGGGAAGTTGCCATGATTGTTGCGCGCCTGCTTGCCAAGATGGAGCAGGAGCACGCTACTTTCGCTACCAAGGCTGAGCTTGAGGAGCTGCGCAAGCTCGTTAATGCTCTGCGTGAAGAACTCGACGCCCTCGGCGTTCGCGTCACCAATCTCGAGGAGAATGTCAGCCGTCTCGACAAGCGCGTCAGCGAACTCGAGCGGATCACGTTCTATGGTTACATGGAGGCTCGCGGGACTGCTCAGAGCTTCTCGACGACCTCGGACAGCCGCGCTCGTAATGGAATTACTGCTGGCGCAGCTGTGGTCAACCCGGCTACTGGCGTAGCCGGTGCCGTGTTCGGCCCGGTGGGCGTGAACTACGGTGGGGCTGCTATCGCCGGTGTGCCGGCCAATGCCATCGGTTCTGCTACGGGTGCGTTCCTGCGTCCCGAAGTGCACGGTGTCATGCCGGCCATCGATCTGCGAAATGGCCGTCCTCTGACCAACGGAACCGGCTTCACCATGCGTGGAGTGCTGGGCCTGCGGATTCGTGTGTCCGACGACATTGACGCCGGCGCTGAGTTCTCGGCCTTTACCTCGCAGGGTGACGCTCTGGTTGATGCCTATTATGGCGTCACCGCTCCGTTCCTGAATAACCAGTTCCAGGGCAATTTCACGGCCGCCGGTGCGGGCGCGACCGGTTTGAGCAATCAGCCGTTCACCCGTATGAACCTGGACAACTTCTGGGTGCTGCACAATCCGTCGCAGACCAAGTTGATCCTGGGTTCTTTCGGCGAGACCAACATGGATCGTACGATGTATGTTGGCACCTGGAATCCGAACGCCTTCGGCAACACCTACCTCGATAGCTATGGCTTCGATGTTCAGGGTCGCGTGGACGTGAGCGATACCGGTGTGCTTCGCTGGGAAGCCATGGGCACTCGCCTGGGTGATGGCAACGTCGCCGGCGTGGCTCCTGGTAACTACCAGAACTGGCTCCTCGGCGCCAACCTTGGCTTCGAGTTCGAGGGTGGTCACGTGAAGATCAACTTCGCGCGCGCCGCTCAGGAGCAGAGCGCTGGCGGTCCCCTGACCGTTGGCGCGACGGGTAGTGCCGGACTGGCCGCCGCTGGTCTCACCCCGACTGGCGCTGGCGTGACCGTCGGCGGGCAGATGCTGAACGTCCCCGCGGGCGCTCTCACCTTCCCGGCCGTTGGTGCTCCGGTTGGCGCGGCCTTCACGGGCGGCGCGACCTGGAGTCCGTTGCAGTGGGTCAACCCGGCTGGGTTCTTCGTGAACCAGGTCGGAGCTGGCACTGCAAATACCGCTGGTCCTGCTTCGACTACCGACCTGCGCCCCATTCCCGGTTGGAACACCGCGGCCGACAACGCCGTGTTGATGCCGACCACGATCGCGGGTGCCTTCGGTCCCCAGGAGCAGAACATGTATGGCGCTTCGGCTGCCTATACGTGGGACATCGGTGACGGCGACGCTGGGATCTACCTCAGCGGCGAGTATGCTCACACCGACTATAGCCCGAACAAGAACAGCGCTTTCGAGCGCGGCGGAGATCTCGGACACATTGAGGTCGGCGCCAACCTGCTCGATGGCGACCTGGACCTGTCGCTGGGCTACCTGACGGTTGATCCTACCTACGATCCGTTCGTGCTCCAGTATCCTGCTGGCGTTGCTGGCGCGTTCCGCATCCCGGACCTGAATTACTTCAGCGGGCTGTATTCGCTCCACGACACCAAGCTCTACCCGCACAACCGGGAAGGCTTCCGGTTCAACGGGCAGTGGCGCTTCAATGAGCGCCGGGGTCTGGCCTACGCTCACGCGCAGTTCCTCAACCAGAAGCGCACCAGCCTCTATGACGTGCTGGTTCCGGGTGGCAGCATCGCGCCAGCCATCCCGACCAACGACGTCGTGGGCTTCGCTCCCGGTTGGATGGATCCGGTGTTCATGGGCTTTGCCCACCCGAACGTGTATGGCGCTCAGTCCGCCAACTCGTTCGCGCCGGGTTCGCTGGCTCCCCTGGAGAACAGCCGTGGCCGTCAGACCGGTTGGGGCCTGGGCATCAGCTACAAGTTTGATGACCCGCGCATCAAGATCGACATCGGTTACGAGCAGAACGACTTCTTCCGTGCCACGGCCCTGGTGGCCGGTCTCGGCGGAAGCCAGAACCACGTGGATATCACCGTTCAGCAGCTGCACGGTCAGATCGGCTGGGAAGCCAGCGATCAGTGGAGCCTGCGAGCGGGCGCGGATTGGTCTGCCTACGGTGGTCACTATGACCCCGCTGGCGTCTACAACCACTTCGCGTTCAACACGGGGAGCACCACGTTCCGCAACCTCGACACCGAGCAGATCTCGCCCTTCATCGGGACGACCTTCGACGTGTCGGCCAACACCAGTTGGGATCTCGACCTGCGGTTCTTCGATACGACCGACAACTCGGGTGTGAATCCGCTGTTGGTCGGTGGCGCGGTTGCTCCGGGCGCGGCTCCTGCTGGCACGAACAACATCGGTTCGACCAGCCACCCGCTCCGCTGGAACGGCTACCAGGTCACGACCGCCTTCAAGGTTCGCTTCTAAACTCGAAGCAGCCTGACGGCTAAAGAGGCCCGCCCTTGCGGCGGGTCTCTTTGTTTGTGCGCCAGGCATGGCGCGAAGCGACAGGCGTGGCGCACAAACGCCAGCCTGAAGCGAGGAACCCGCCTCTACTAGACGCGTGCGTTGAACGATTCGGAGTTCCAAGCGTTCGCGGGATAACCGGCGAGCGAAAGCGGACCGGGAAGTGACTTGGAGGTGAAAGTCCTCTGGGGGCCCTGATGACCGGGAACCCCTAGCCGAACAGCAACTGCGTCGCCGTGAGGCGGGGTGGGAAGGAAGCTGTAAGCAAAGCTCCGGCCTGAGGAACACGAACTGCATACGAGGCGTCGACCTGGTGGGCGAGAAGGCGAACTGATTCGAAGCCCAATGGTCATTCGGACCAGGCCGACGTATATGCAGCGGGTAGATGGAGCGAAGGTCACGCGCCTTACCCTGGGAGAGCTGTCGATCTGCCTCCAGGCAGGCGCCGTCGAAAGACGGCGTAACGGTCAACAGCAGTCAGCATAGGCCATATTAAGCCACCGGTGCGGTGGTGAAGGGCCGAACACCAGAATCAACCGGTGCCAATAGCTCACGTAGAGTGGAGAAGCAGAAAACGGCATGAGATGGTCGTCTGTGGGATGGAGAGTAGGGTCGGAAACCCGATGGCCGCCCACAGCGCAGCAAGCTCACGCGGCGCTAAAAGGGGCAACACCGGGGAGAGACGATGCAACTAGAACTGTTTGATGCAATCCCGGCCTGGCCGGGCACAAGCATCATCGAGAGGATGGTGCGCCCTGACAACATGCTCAAGGCGTATCAGCGAGTGAAACGCAACGGCGGGGCACCGGGCGTAGATGGGAAGACCATCGAAGAGCTCGGTGAGAACCTTGGCGTTGCGCTGACGTCCGTTAGTCGAGAGATTGCGGCCGGGACCTATCAACCTCAGCCTGTACGGACGGTGGAAATCCCGAAGGCAAGCGGAGGTGTGCGCAAATTGGGAATCCCGACGGTTCTGGACCGCGTTGTCCAGGAAGCTCTGCTCCAAATGCTGACGCCCGTATTCGACCCGGAGTTCTCAAAATCGAGCTTCGGTTTTCGTCCCGGACTAGGCACCCACGATGCAGTCAATCCCCCATCCATCATTCCCGCGTTCAGGCGCCTCTTTGTCCTCGATACGGCGAGCCAAGTAGCCAGCCCATCCCCGGACTTTCGGGGCGAGTTGCTCTAAGGTTCGTGCGATGTTCCGTCCCCGTCCCGGTCTCAGTATCAGTCGGGCCTTGGCTCTCAGTCGCTTTTCCCTGTCGGGTGCAATTCTGAGAGGGGCCTTTCTCTCCGCTGTGACCGAGTAGCCTAGAAACTGCCGTCGCCAAGGCCTGTCTACCGCGCTCTTCTGCTGATTCACGCTGAGCCGTAGCCTGTGGGTAAGAAAGCGGGTTATCGAGGTCATCAACCGCTGACCGGCACGCTTGGACCGAACGTAGATGTTGCAGTCATCTGCGTAGCGACAGACCTGGACCCCCAACGGGCAGCTCTATCAGCCGGGAACGGGCGAGGCCCCTGGTGGAACGCAGGAGCCTCACATATGAACCAGGTGATATCGACTCGCTATTTGCGAACCCTTGGCTACGTCAGCCTCCTCGAAGAGTTGCAGAGACTCAAGTGTTCTGCAAGGTAACGCTTGGCGAGAGGATGCCCCTCTCGTGTGAACCGCCGTATAGGGAACCCTACGTACGGTGGTGTGGGAGGTCGGTAGGGTAACCTACCGGCCTACCCGTTTGCGGCCCCGGTTGCGTGCCCTGGAAATGACAGCGAGCAGGGCAGGAAGTACCCATGCGAACGGTGAAGGAGATCAGGCCTCGGTTTGAGGGAAAATCAAGCTCGGGACTGTTCGATTCCAGGGTCACGTTGCACCAGAACGTTGACAAGCCTGGATTTTGGCGTGTTCAGAGGGTGGGACTTTCTTCAAGCGTGCGGGGGAAGACTGCTCTTGGACGGGTTCCGGTCCTGCTGGCGTCTTGCGAGGAAACTTCAGACACTCGAAAGGCAGGCTGGCTGGCCCCTGTTCTAAGGTAGTCAAAGACTATGAGTGGAGGGCCAACGTCCATGAGACGTCAGCTATGTGGGCTGGTAGCGCTTTTGTCGCTGACAGCGCCGGCACTGTCTGCGCCTTTGTTCCCGGACGTGCCCGATAATCACTGGGCCAAAGACGCCGTGGCAGCACTGGCGGCCAAAGGTCTGGTGGAAGGGTATCCCGACGGGACATTCAAAGGTGATCGGGCTGCTTCTCGATGGGAAGTGGCGATGATCGTTGCCCGGCTCCTGGCCAAGATGGAGCAAGAGCACGCGACCTTCGCGACCAAGGCTGAGCTGGATGAGCTTCGCAAACTGGTCGAGGCGCTGAGAGAAGAGTTGACCGCTCTCGGCGTGCGGGTCACGAATCTGGAAGAGAACGTGGAGCGCCTCGACAAGCGGGTCACCGAGCTCGAGCGGATCACGTTCTATGGTGAGATCAATACGCGGGTGGTGGCGCAGCAGTTTTGGAATACGGGCTCCGGTGGGCAGTTCAGTACCGCCCCCGGAACAACGGTTCCGACTCTGAACTACCAACAGGCTGTTGGGGCCGCTACCGGTGCTGGCGGTGTCATTCCGGCGGGCAATTTGGCCGCCGGTTTGCCTTTCAACCCCTTCATCTTTGGTGTGTTGACCGCGACTGATTGGCGAGGGGGTCGTCCCTTTGTCACCGGTACGGGTTTCTCGACTGCGGCATTGCTTGGAGTGCGCGTCAAAGTCAGTGATGACATTGACGCAAACGCCGAGTTCGTAGCCTACAGCAGCCAGGGTGACCAGGCGGTCGATGCTTACTATGGTGTAACCGCACCCTATTTGTCCAACGCCTTCAATGGGAATACGACTGCCTCCAATGGTACGGTCGGTCTCCAGTCGGCGAACCAGACTCCGTATACTCGGATGACCCTGGATAATCTGTGGTTGCGGCATAACCCGAGCAAAACCGAGCTGCGCCTTGGGGCTCTCAAGGACACTCGGTATGACTCGATCACCTATGTCCAACAGCTGAATCCCAACTATTACGGACCGAAGTTCCTGAATGGCTTTGGGATGCAGGTGCGGGGCGACGTGGCCCTGGATGAGGAAGAGGACATCATCCTCAAGTGGGAAGCGATGGGCACCCGCGTTGCCGATGGTAACGCTGGTATCAATCCGTTGTTTGCCCCCATCGTCAATCCTGGGACTGTCGGGCAGGGCTACTTCACCCATGCAGAAGGTGGCAACGTTGCTGTCGCCTTTGATGAGGACCGGGGAATCGGCCGGATCAATTTCCTGCACATCGCCAACGAGGCGTCTGGTGGCGCGGCACTGCAGGTTGGATTGATTCAGGTTCCCAACTTTACCTTGAACTGGGTGAATCCGAGCGGGTTCTATGTCAATCAGCTCGGGGGCGCAGCCAATCAGAACGTATCCGGTATTGGTAGCGTGACAGACATCAGACCGATCCCGGGGATCAACCTCCCCGGTTTGCGGCCGGATGGTTCGATCGCCGCATTTGCTGCCCTGGGCCTGCCGATTGCCGGCATACCCAACGTGGGTGCTCTCGGTCCTCAGGACCAGACGAGTTACGGTCTGACGTTCAACTACACCTTCGATCACGAGTACGTGCCGTGGATTCGGGCCGAGTATTCTCATAGCGACTACAAGCCGCAGAAGAATTCGACCTTTAAGGCCAGCGGCAATGCCTTTCGAGTAGGGGTGGGTGCCTCGTTCCTCGACGAGTCGCTCGATGTTGAAGCGAACTACCTCTCCGTTGACGCCCGTTACGACCCGTTCATCATCCAGATTCCCCAGGTTGAGGGAATCTCGACGCCCCTGTGGCGCTCGCCTGACTTCAACTACTTCAACAGCATGTACTCGTTGCATGACACCCAGGTCTACCCACACAACCGCGAGGGAATTCGGGCAGCGCTGACCTGGCGCTTCCTGCCGACCGGCCGGATTAGCCTGGACTATGGGAACTTGACCCAGAAGCAGTCCTCACTGCAGGATGTTCGGTTCTCGGCCGGGTCCATTGCTCCCGGTACCCCCAATGTCAATGTTCTCGGTTACACACCCGGGTTCATTGAGCCGGTTTTCGGTGGTTACCATCCGCTGACGTTCGCGCCGGCAGGTGGCAACGCGCTCGCGACGCCCCTCGAGGACAACAAGGGCAAGATGGAGCACTTTGGTATCGTCGGCGGTTACAAGTATCTGTTCGATGAGGAGAACTCCAATCGTGGCGTTCTTTTCTCGGGCGGGTTCCGTAACTACAACTGGTTCCGTAACTCCAGCATGTCCACGATCCTGGGTGGCGCTGCCGGCCTGGCTGCTGAGAATCAGAACTTTGTGGACGTCACCAATCGTGGTTATCGCCTTGCGGTCGACTATGACGTGACCGAGGACTTCACCGCCGGTGTCGGCTTTACCAATGTCGACATCTTCGGTCACCTCGATCCTCTTGGTGTCTACAACGGTTTTGCCGCAGCCTCCGGGAACTCTCGTTACACCATCATCGATATCAACCAGAAGTATCCGGACCTCCGGCTGGTCTGGAATATCGAGGAGAACATGACCTGGGGTCTGGATGCGCGCTACGTCTGGATGCAGGATAACGTGGACCCGCGCGTGTTTGCGAGTCCGGGCAATCCCAACGCCAACATTGCGTTCGGTCCTCAGTTTGGGACTCACCCTTACAGTTGGAACGGGTTCCAGATCTCTTCCTCGTTTAGCTTCAAGTTCTAAGTCAAGAACTCGTCGCGGCGAGACAAAGAAGGCCTCCGCACGAAGCGGAGGCCTTCTTTCATGAGAGGGAAAAAAGATGGCCGTCGTTCAACGAACGACGGCCATCTTTTGTGCGCCAAGCCGGTTGAGAATCAGCGAATGATGAACTGCTCTTCGGGTCCGGAGAAACCGCCGCCGCTGCCTCCGCTGGCCTCGAGCAAGACCACGTTGACCCGAATTCGGGTGGAGACGGTGGTGCCGGGAGCCGTGATCTCGGTGCTGGTCTCGACCTTGGAGGCCACCAGACGCCCCTGGCGGTATCCAAAGTTGGTTGTACCAGTGGCGTTGATCTTCTGCTCAACTCCCTCTTGCAACTGGATGGTCGTGGATGGGCAGGAAACCTTGATGACGGCCGTGTCATATCCGCTGACGTGCTCGAAGCCGCCCAGCGTATAGGTATAATGGAGTGTCACGTCCTTTTTCCCCGCCGGGTTCCCCTCGTTGTCGTAGAGGGGAATCTCCATCTTGCTTTCGCCCGTCCAGTTGTCATTGACTTTCAGCTGGTTCTCGGGGAAGGCTGGCTGTGAGAAGGGGAACTCGACGCTGGTGCGCACGATATCCCCATTCTTCTTCATGACAATCTGGATCGTCTGGCCCACTGAGGGCAACGGGGCGGTCTGATTGTCCTTGCTGATGGTGCCTTCTTGAATCGTGACATCCACGGTCATGAGGCCGTCCGGCGAAACGCCTTTAACGGCCTGAATCATCGTCATCTCGAGCACCGAGCGGCCTGATTCGGGAGGCTTGCCGTCTTCCTTGATCGTCTGCTCGGAGATGACCTCCGTCTTATAACGGAGCGTCTCTCCTTCAAGCATTTTGTATTCTAGCGTGATGGTCTCACCGACCATGTCATACCTCCCTTTTGAACGCCCAAATGGCGCAGTTTACCGCAAAGTCGGCTCTATGTTCTCGTTGCTGCTTCTTTCTCCTTTGAGTCTCTGGCTCACCGGCTCAAGAGGATTCGGTCGCGCACGAGAGTAAACTACTGCCCGGGTTGACCCTGCGGCAAACTTGCCAGGGCGAAGGCCGCAGCGAAACGCGCGCCGAGCAAGTGGCAGTGAGGTTGACCGGGCCGCGCCGGACGCGGTTAAGAACCTCACGAAGACGAGGCTCCTTGAGCGATTCCGAAGTTCAACTCGTGGAGAGATGCCTGGCGGGCGAGCAGTCGGCCTGGGAGGAGCTGTACCGAGCCTATCAGGGTCGGGTGCGCCAGATCATCGGTTGGAAGCGCTGGGGTTTCTCTGCCATCGAGGTGGAGGACGGCGTCCAGGAGGTTTTTCTGGAGCTGATACGGTCACTGCCACGGTTTCGTGGCGAGGCCACTCTCTCGACCTATCTGACCCGGTTGGCGCGCAATCGTTGCATCTCCCACCTGCGTCGCAAAACAGCTCTGAAGCGTGGGAAAGAGGAGCTCGGATACGCTCTCGAGGAGCGGCACAGCGACGAGGATACTCCCACGGCGCTGGCCATCGAGGAGGGCATGGGACCTGAAGAGGCACTGATTTCTAAAGAATCGGCCGGCCACGTGGGCCGGGCGCTGGCAGCACTGGGCGGTGAGTGTCGCGAGATCCTTCGTCTGCGCTACTACCGCCAATTGTCTTATACTGAGATCTGCGCCTCGCTCGATCTGCCACTGGGAACGGTCTGCTCGCGTCTCAAGCGTTGCCTTGGGAAGCTCAAGAATCTGCTCGAGGAGAAGGAACGAGTTTGAGGCTCATGCACTGGTGGTTGAAGCCGTGATGGGGTTGTTTTTCCTGGCGGAGGACGAGATCTTGCCAGCCGGGGAATTTTTTCCTGGCCGGTTGCGACAGAACTCACAATCAACTTGCTCAGGTGACCGACGTGAATTGTGATCGCCCCGACATAGCCGAGAAACTGGTACCGTACGTGGAGGGTGCCCTGGGGGAGCCCGACCGCACCGAGGTCGCGGGTCACCTTCGACGCTGCGTTGGTTGTCAGGACGACGCTCGCCAGGTAAAAGAGTCAATTTTGACTTTGAAGGCAGCCGTTCGGACGGGAGTCTGGAAAGAGCCTCGCGAGCACACCTCCAGCGAATGGCTGGCGATGCACTTTGAGGACGAGAGGGCCCGGGAGGCGGGCTTTCTGCCGTCCTCCGGCCTGACAGAGGAGCAGACTCGCCAGGTGCGGGTGCATCTTGCTGAGTGCCAGGAGTGTCGCGAAGAGCTTGTCATGCTGCGAGAGCTAGCGTCCGAGTCCATCGTGGAGGCAGCTACGGCCCACCAGCCGCTCCCCCGCGCCCTTCGGCTCGAGATTGAGCGGCTGTATCCCATCCAGAACCAGACCGAGCGCCCGGTTGCCGAGCGAACGCTAGGCCTGGCTGATCGACTCATGGCCTGGATCAACCCCAAGAGCCTGGTGATGGCCTCTCTTTGCATTGTTGCGCTCACCTTCAGCTACTCGCTGACGCGGGGAACCGATAGCCCGGAACTGGCCAAGAATCCTACCGCTTCTTCCAGCGAGGTGGCTCTGCTCGATCGCGAGACCGCTCGCGAGACCGCTCAAATTGCCCCGCCTGACCTGGGGTCGACCACGGCCCAGTCCCAGAAGAAGGAGAAGGATGAGAGCGGACCGCAGAAGGCACCTCCCCCCGCAATGAAGACAAGGCCCGATCGCTCTCCCCCCGCCCGCGACGAAAAGCTCGCGGTTGCAGGTGGTCCGCCAGGCGAGAGAGGGGCTGCCGGGGATTCGACTTCCACCAATGTGGACCGCGCCCGGCCTCAGTCCGCTCAACCCGTTCGCACCGCCTCGACCGCGGCCGCTCCGCGCCCCGCTCCCACCACGGCTGGGATCGCGAAGCCCGCTCCCGTGAAGCTGGCTCAGGCTCAGAAGCAGAAGCCTGTCGCGGTGAGGCCAGCCGGCCAGGATCAGGTCCAGAGACCTGTTGCCGTGGCCGTGAAGCCGGCAGCCGAGCCGGTGGGGGAGCCCACCCCCACTCCCTCCCCCATGGTTGCCATGAATGGGCAGGAAGCTACCAATGCACCCGCTGCCGCGGCCAAAGATGAAGGCAAGATCCAGGGCTCGGAGACGGCCGAGCCGGTCGTCGTGGCCGCTGGACCCGTCACGGGTCCGGTTCCCAATGCCGTGACCGATATGCGCGAAGAGAGCCAGGTCGCCACTCAATCCGAGGGCACCAAACAGGCGGCCCTGCCTCCCGCAGCTGGTGCCCCGGCTATGGGCCGGGTTTCCGTCCCGGCGGCCTCGACCTCCAGCGCTCCCTCGGCAACCCGCACGAACACGAACAGTGTTCCGGCCTCGAGACGAACCACCGGTGTCGTCAAGCCGCCCGCCCCCGCAACCGTTCCGGTGCGCTCACTTCCGGATGATAAGGCTGCTGGTTACTCGGTAGCCACCACCGCGCCCAATCAGTCGATTCAGAAGACCCCGGCGGACGTTGCCCGTAAGCAAAGCATGAGCCGGAGCGTGGACGGCCTGGCCAGCGAGCAGGTCGCCCTGAGCCGTCAGGCCGCCCTGGGTCCCAAAGCGCGCTCTGTCGCTCGGCAGATTTCGGCCAATGCTTCGGTGCTGGTGGAAGAGCGCCCGGACGGCTCGGTAACCGTCACCGTCCGCCCGGATCGACCTTTGAATGCTGAGGAGAAGGACAAACTGCGTCGCCTTCTGCGCAACGAGTTGAATCTGGGCGAGGCCGACACCATCAGCATTCGCCAGTGAGCTCCGCACTGGGCCAGCCCGTGCTGGAAGTAAGCAACCTCACCCGTGCCACCTTTCAGCGCGGCACCAGTATATCGTTTCGGCTCTTTCCGGGAGAAGTCATCGGGATCATCGGTCCCAATGACTCAGGGAAGTCCGAGTTGATGCTCGCTCTGGCCGGATTGACTCGGCCCGAAGCCGGGACGATCTTGCTCAGGGGACGTCCGGTTGGTAAACAAACTCGCCATCGGATCGGCTTCGTGGGTGCTTCGCCTGGCGTCTATGAAGAGTTCAGTTGTGTGGAGTATCTGGAGTTCTTCGCCGAGAGCTTCAAGCTGGATACTCATTATCGCCCCTACCTGATTCAAGAAGCCTTGCGACTTTGCCGTCTGCAAGCTGCGGCTCACAAGCCCGTGCGCGATTTGAGCTACGCCCTGCGGCGTCGTTTGAGCCTGGCCAGGGCGGTTCTGCACAATCCGGCCCTGGTGGTGGTGGACGATTGCTTGACTCGCCTGGAGCGCAATGAAGTACGAGAGATGGTTGGGGTGCTCTCCGAGATTCGGGCTCAGGGTAAGGTCTTGGCCCTCAGTTCTCCCCAACTCTCTGAGCTTGCCACCCTCTGCTCGCATCTGTGCATTCTGGTTACGAATCGCCCCCTGGCTTGCGGCGAGATTCGGTCGCTGATGCAGCAGATTACGAACTACCGGATGATGCAGGTACAGTTTCTGCAAGGTCTGGCTGAGGCCGTCCGCCACCTGGAGACCTACCCGGGGGTTTTTCACCTGGCGGTTTCCACCCAGACCCATCATCTGGTGCGCTTTTTGTTCAACGGAGATGACGACGCGTTCCAGAAGCTTTTGGATATGCTCAGTATGAACGGCATTCACGTCGTATCCTACGCTGAGGATCACTCCTTTCTCGGCAAGATGCCCTGACGGAAGGCACACTGGTGTTCGTTTTTGGGGCCAAAAGTGGGAGGAGATTTCATTATCCTGTTGAAAAGCTTGCGCATTTGGGGGAAGAATGGAGATGTCGTTTGTAGTGGTGTCGGTGAGAAGAAGCCCGACACGACGGCAAACGGGCACTCAGAAGGAAGATTTGTTTGGAGTTCGGAAGGAGGTGTCGGGCGAGCGGCGTAGTGCGTTCCGCTCGGAAGTTTTTGTCAATAATGGGAAAGCGAGGGTAACGTTCCGATGTCTTTGCGTCCGCTAGCGTCTCTGATGCTCCTGTCGGCGCTGATGACCGGCCTTCTGGTAGGTGGTCAGCCGGCACGCGCTGAGGACGACCTCGGTACGGTCAACAAGATCACAGAGTGGGGTCCTTACCGCTATAAGCTGTATCAGTATCCCTCTCGCACCACGAGCTTCTTTGTTTATCCAAGAAGCTACGTGACTTTCGATATTCATAATGCGAAATATTGGATGGTCGAGTCGGCTCGATTCGACTTCGTCCCTGATGGGATCAATGGATGGGAGACCCTTTTCGGCATTGGCTATCGTTCGCTGCGGCCGGAGAAACTTCACATCTATTTCTATACCCCGGACATGAAGCTTCTTGGTGAACTCCATGAGTTTCGGTGTGGCCAGACCTACAGTATCCCCCGCGATGGAAACGATTATGAGCGCATCGTGGTGAAGATTGAGTGTGGCTCCCAGATGAATTGGGATCTCAAGATGCTCGTTTGGGACCCCGTCGATCCGGTGATCGCCGAGCCGATTCCGCAGGATACCTTCCGCCAGTAACGGCGACCGTTTCCCGCGTTAAGAAAGGCCCGCTTCCAGGTATCTGGAAGGGGGCTTTTTGTCGTCCATCCCCAACCAATAGCATGCTTACCGGCGTCGGGCCATCAGGGTCTCATAGACAAAAGGAATGGCTCTTCGGCTGACGACCATTCGAGCTCGGCCTGGCGGCCCAAAAACCAGAGCCTCGATTCCCTGGAAGTCGGTTGGCCGAGTGAACCTGGCGCCGAGCTGCCAGCGGGTCTGGGCATCGTAGTGGACCGTCAAACTCCCAATGGTCAGTGTTCCTTCCAGGAGGGACGAGGGGTTGACCGAGCTGAGGATTCCTTGAGCCAGCAGCGGCCCGTGCTCCATTTCGAACTCGTGAATCACATAGCTCATGGCATCAAAGATCGAGCTTGCCAGAAAGCCCTCTCCCGATTGTCCCATTACGGTTATGTTTTCTCCCTCGTGCAACTCGAGCCAGTTGCCTACCTGACCTTCCTTGAAGAGTACCGAGTCTCTGGGAATGCGGATCCGGACCGGTCCGCCCCGGGTTTCGAGGGTGAGCTCCTTGCGCCCGGGCTGTACCGCTCGAATGCGGCCCGACACTTGCTCGCGGTCGCTCAGGCTGAGCCAGTTGGCGTTCCCTGTGCCATCCAACCGCAAAATCAGCCTGTCGCCCCGCCGGTAGCGGGCTCGGTCTCCCGTCCAGACCGCACGAGGACTTACAGGAACGGTCAGGCGCCGACCGTCGACGGCTCGAAGGGTGATCGAGCGCGGCGTGATCGTCAGAGCCACGCCTTCCAACTGCTCGGCCAGAGCAGCGGCCGTCAGCAGGAGCAGGGTGAGGAGCGAGCAGGCGAGCTTCAGACGCGTATCTGGCCGTCGCCGTCGATGAGATACTTGGCGGTGGTCAGCTCGTTCAGGCCCAGCGGCCCGCGGGCGTGCATCCGCTGGGTCGAAATGCCGATCTCGGCTCCGAAACCGAACTCGCCGCCATCCGTGAAACGGGTGGAGGCGTTCACGTAGACCGCGCAGGCATCCACCTCTCGCTGAAAGCGGCGAGCCGCCTCCAGGCTGGTGGTGACGATCGCTTCGGAATGGGAGGTTCCGTGCCGGGCTATGTGCTCGATGGCCTGGTCGAGCCCGTCCACGACGCGTACTGCCAGGATGAGGTCGAGATACTCGGTATCCCAGTCGCGTTCGTCGGCTGAGCTGGCCTCCGGGAGCAACTGGCAGGTGAGCGGGCAGCCGCGCAACTCGACGTTCTTGGCCCTGAGCCGTTCGTCTACCCGGGGGAGGAAGCGCTCGGCCAAAGCCCGGTGCACCAGCAGGGTTTCCAGGGCGTTACAGACAGCCGGCCGGGAGGTCTTGCCGTTGTCGAGAATGGCCAGGGCCATTTCCTGATCCGCATCATCGTGAACATAGAGGTGGCAGTTCCCCACGCCGGTTTCGATGACGGGTACGGTGGCCGTCGAGATCACCCGCTGGATCAGCTCGTGACCGCCGCGCGGGATGATGCAGTCGACCAGGCCCGTCATGGTGGCCAATTCATCCACCGACTCGCGACCAGCTTCGGCCACTCCCTGAATCGCCTCCGCAGGCAACCCGACCTCGCGCAGGGCCTGCTGGAGGAGGTCCACCAGGACCTGGTTGGAGTGACGGGCCGAAGACGAGCCGCGCAGCAAGCAGGCGTTGCCTGCCTTGAAAGCCAGGCTGCTGGCCTCCACGGTTACATTGGGTCGAGCTTCATAGATCATGGCCAGCACACCCAGGGGCACCCGCATGCGTCGAATTTGCAGGCCATTGGGGCGGGTCCACCCTTCCATCAAGCCGATCGGGTCGGCCAGTCGCATCACCTCTTCGGTGCCGGCGGCCATCGATTCGATGCGCTGGGGGGTGAGGCGCAGCCGGTCCATCAAGGCGGTGCTCATGCCCTGTTGCCTGCCCGTCTCGAGATCCCGCTGATTGGCCGATAGAATGATCTCCTGAGAAGCTCGTAGCTGGCCGGCCATGGCGGCCAGGGCAGCGTTCTTTTGTCCGGTGCTCAGGATGGCCAGTTGACGTGCGACAACTCTGGCTCTCATGGCCCGCTCTCGGACCGGGCTGAGCTTCAGCATGGTTGGGCCTCCTTGGCGCGCGGTTGGCGGTGAATCACGAGATTGTCGCAATGGATGATCTCGGGCGAGCCGCGCTTGCCGGACGATTCTGCGATCGCGCGCTGGATCTCCTCGCTACTCAAGTTCGTGAGCCCTCGTCCCAACTCGAGCAGATCAGGGCCCACCAGGGTCACAAGCTCGCCGACCTGGAACTGGCCCACGACCTCTTTGATGCCCACCGCCAGAAGACTCTTGCCGCGCGAGGTCAGGGCCCGAGCAGCCCCGGCGTCGATGTGGAGCTTTCCTTTGCAGCTGGCGGCAGCCAGCCAGCGTTTGCGCCCGCCCAGCCGGCCACCCTCCTGCTGAAACAGTGTTCCCAGCTCCTCCCCCCGGGCCAGCCGCAGCAAGACATCGTCTTCAGCTGCGGCCGCAATCACCATTCGGGTGCCGAAATCGAGCGCCGCCCGGGCTGCCTCCAGCTTGCTCAACATCCCTCCGGTTCCCCCCGCCGACAGGCTGGAGTCGACCAGCCGCACCACCTCGTCAATGCGCTCGACTCGCCTGACGACCTCGCCATCGGGGCCCAGCAGGCCTCGAGTCTGAGTCAGGTTGACGACCAGGTCAGCGTCCACCAGTCCCCCCACCAGAGCGGCCAGTATGTCGTTGTCGCCGAACTTGATCTCGTCAGTGGCCACCGAGTCGTTCTCGTTGATGATTGGTAGAACCCCGGCCCGCAACAGAGCTTGCAGGGTGTTGCGGGCGTTGAGGTAGCGCTCGCGCGCGTTGAGGTCGTCGCGGGTGAGCAGAACCTGGGCCACGGGGATGTTCAACAACTCGAAGAGGCGTTTGTACATGTGCATGAGCTCGACCTGGCCCAGGGCGGCCAGGGCCTGCTTCTGGGCCATGGTTTCCTCGCCTCGCGGCTTGAAGCTGGCCCGTCCCAGCCCAACCGCCCCCGAACTGACCAGGATGACCTCGCAACCTTGAGCCCGCAGAGTAGAGATCTGGCGCGCCAGCGGCATGAGCACGTCCCCGTTGGCGTAGCCATCGGAATGCAGCACGACCCGGGTGCCCACTTTGACCACCATCCGCATCGGAGCACACTTCGACCCGGTCAAGCAGGGCACCCTTTCAGGCTGTGTAAACTCACCCGATGAGCCCGCGCGAGCTTTTCACCCTGCTTGGAGTAGGGATTGAGAACAGTCTCTACAATGCGCGGCTCAATCTGCGCGAAGCGGCCCTGCTGGGTCGGTGCGCCTGGTGGTGGCGCCTCAAAAGCGGACTCAACCTCAGCTATCTGCTCGATCCGCCTTTCATGGTCTGCCGGCGGGAGCTGAAGGCCTCCGGCTTGCCTCAAAGTGACGTGACTTTTGGTGAGACGCCGCTCCTGACCGCCTACCGGCTGCTGAGCGAGCTCTCCGTCGGGCCCTCCGATACCGTGGTGGACCTGGGGTGCGGGCGGGGACAGACCCTGTTGCTGGCTGCCCTGGCCTTCCGGGCCCGGGGTGTTGGCCTGGAAGTCTTGCCCACCTTCGTGGGGCGGGCCCGCTGGCTGGCACATTCGCTGGCAGTCGAAGACCAGGTGAGCTTTGAGCAGCGTGATTTTCGCTCCGGTCCTTTGCCCGAGGGAACGCTCTACTTTCTGTCCGCCACCTGTCTTGAGAATGAGTCATGGAGACAGGTTCAGTCCACCATGGTGGAGGCCCCGGCCGGGGCGCGCGCCCTGGTGGTCTCAAGTCCACTCCCGAGGTTGTGCTGGGAAACGGAGTGGGTCAGGCCGGTGGAATATAGCTGGGGGGTTGCCCAGACCTATCTGCAACGGAGACTGGGACCCCCGCCGTTAAAGAGCCGCAAGAGAAGACCAAGGGACTAGGAACGCAACCGCCTACAGCCACAGGGGGGGGGTTGCGGCCGGACTTCTCGATGGCGCAACGGTAGAATCCGCCTGAAAGGTTAAACGCCGGTTCCGGATCGGAAACGGAGACGAGGATCAACCTTCGGAGGAGGCGGCCGGAACCTCTTCTGCCGGCGTGGTTTCCCCGGCAGGTGGCTCCGCCACCGGGACATCCTTCAGGTTGTCGCGCAGGTTCTCGAGCAGGGCCTTGCGATCTTCGATATCGCGCGGATAGATCACGACGGAGGAGCGGATGCGGCCAGGGAACTGCTCGCCGGTATTGGGCTCGGTGAAACTCAGGCGGGCGAAGGCTTCGGCGATCTTGCCGGAGGCCACGCGTGCCCCTTCGTCAGAGGTCTCGGGTAGCACGTAGAGGAGCTGTTGGCCCCAGCGGACTCCCACGTCGACCTGGCGAGTGGTTTTGGCCGAGAGTCGGGCCAGTGCTTTGAGCACGACGTAGAGCATGTCGGGCTTGAGTTTCTCGGGGATAATCGGCTCGAGCAACAGCAGGGAAAGGTCGCGGCCGAAGCGCCGCGCCCGGGACATCTCGTCTTCCAGACCCTCCTCGAGATACTCCTCATGGAGCAGGTTGGTCAGGTTATCTCGCCGACTCGGCACGCTCTAACTCCCCTCCACCCGATTTCGGCTCAGCAGACCCAGAGGGCCTCTTCCCCGAGCAGCGAGTGGACCTCACGTTCCAGCCCCGTCCCCTCGCTGGCTGTGAAGGGTGCCGAGAGCATCATGACGGTCTCTCCCTGCGGGCTCGTCAAATGCAAATAGACTTCTCGATCCCCGCGATTGCGCTGAATAATGTCTCGCAGTCGCGGGAGCGAATCGCTCTGGAACATCTGCACACGAATGTGGATTCCCGTTCGACTCTCAGTCGATTGGGACCCATTCCGCTTTGCGTCAGCCCCTGCGAGGCGCTCCAGGCAAAGGATCGACTCGGCCTGGACCTTCACCTCCTCGCCAGGATTCTCCTCCTCTTCGCTATCCTGGCGCCGCTGGCGGGTCTCGGTTGTGCCCTCCACGAGCAGCATGGCACCGTCCTGCAAAAGGACGCCAAATTTCTCGTAGGCTTGAGGTCGGAGGCTGACCTCGATCGAGCCCGTAAAGTCCTCCAGTTGCACGAAGGCCATGGTGGTCTTGAAGCGGGTGACGATCTTGCGCACCGAGGTAACCAGCCCACCGATCTTGATCTTGGTACCGGTCTCCACCGAGCCCAACTCGGCGATCACGTGGCTGGCTCGCGTCTTGAGAACGTCCCTGACCTCACTTAGGGGGTTGTCTGACAGGTAAACCCCCAGCATCTCCTTCTCCCAGCTGAGCAGGGTCTTTTTGTCCACCTCGGGGCACTTCTTGGGTCCCATCTGGGCGAAACTGACCTTGCTTTCACCGATGGCGTCGAACAAACCGAACTGTCCGCTGGACTCATCCCTCGCAAGACGCTGGCCATACTCGATGCAGGCGTCCAGGCTGTGAAGCAGGGTGGCCCGCGTCTCACCGAACGAATCCAAGGCCCCGGCTTTGATCAGGCCCTCCAGGATGCGCTTGTTGCAGACTCGCAAGTCGACCCGCGCACAGATGTCGGCAAGATCCAGGAACTTGCCGTCCTTCTGGCGCGCCTCCAAAAGGTTCTCCACCGCCCCCTCGCCGACGTTGCGAATGGCTGCCAGGCCCCAGCGGATGCCGGCCGACACCACCGAGAACTCCACCATGGACTCGTTGACGTCGGGTGGGAGAACCGAGATTCCGCTCTGCGTGCACTCGGCGATGAAGAAGCTGACTTTCTCGATGCTGGATACGACGCTGGTCAAGAGAGCGGCCATGTATTCCTGGCGGTAGTTGGCCTTCAGGTAAGCGGTCTGGTAGGTGACCACGGCATAGGCTGCCGAGTGGGATTTGTTGAAACCGTAGGCGGCGAATTTCTCCATGGTCTCGAAGATGTCGGCCGCGACTTTCTTGTCCACACCCAACCCCACCGCGCCTTCGGTGAAGATCTTTCGGTGTTTCTCCATCACGTCGGCCTTCTTCTTGCCCATTGCCTTGCGCAGCCCATCGGCCATCGCCATGGAGTAGCCGGCCAGCACGTTGGCGGTCTGCATGACTTGCTCTTGGTAGAGGAAGAAGCCGTAAGTCTCCTTGAGGATGTTCTCGAGCCGCTCGTGAGGATAGACGATGGCTCCGCCCTTGCCATGTCGGCGCCGAATGAAGTCGTCGACCACTCCGCCTTGCAGCGGTCCAGGACGATAGAGGGCCAGGAACGCCACGATGTCGGAGAATTTGTCCGGCTTGAGCTGCTTGAGATAGCGCTTCATACCGTCGGACTCGAGCTGGAACACGCCGTTGGTATCGGCCTCCGAGAGAAGCTGATAGGTCTTGCGGCACTTCTCGTCTTCCGGATCGTCGTGGTTCAAGGCCGTCAGGTCGAGCTTCTCGCCCCGCGAGCGCTCGATGATGCGCAGGCAGTGGTTGATGACGGTCAGATTGCGCAGGCCCAGGAAGTCCATCTTCACCAGGCCGACCTCGGCCACGTCGTTCATGTCGAACTGGGCCACCACTTCGTCCCCGTTCATCTTTTGCAGGGGAACGATGGTGGATAGTGGCTGGCTCGACATCACCACTCCGGCGGCATGAATGCCAGCGTTACGGGCCATTCCCTCCACTTTGAGGGCTTGCTCGATCAGCCGGCGCGCGGTCTGATCCTGATCGTAGAGAGCCTTGAATTCCGGTGTCTCCAGGGCCATCTTGAGATCGACCCCCGGTCCCGCTGGCACCGTCTTGGCAATCTTGTCCACGTCCGGCAGGGGAACGCCCATCACTCGCCCGATGTCGCGAATGGCAGCGCGAGCTTTCATCCGGCCGAAGGTGATGATCTGGGAAACGTACTCGTGGCCGTACTTCTCCCGCACGTAACGGATGACTTCCTCGCGTCGCTCCACGCAAAAGTCGGTGTCGATGTCGGGCAGCTCGGTGCGCTCGGGCGAGAGGAATCGCTCGAACAGCAGGGCGTGCTTGAGCGGGTCAAGCTGGGTGATGCCGGTCAGGTAGGCTACCAGCGAGCCGGCTGCCGAGCCGCGTCCCGGTCCTACGGGAATGCCGTGATCGCGGGCGTAGCGGATGAAATCCCAGATGATCAAAAAGTAGTCTGGAAAGCCCTTGCCGATGATGACTTCGAGCTCGGTTTCCAGACGTTGCATGTATTCTTCGCCCGGGTTCTCGGTGCCAAAGCGCCACACGAAGCCTTCGCGGCAGAGCTGTCTCAGCATCTGGTCGCTGGTGACCCCATCGGGGCAGGGAAACTTGGGCAGATAGACGGTGGAGAGGTCCATCTCCAGGTTGCAGCGCTCGGCAACCATCAAGGTGTTGCTCAAGGACTCGGGCAGATGACCGAAGCGTTGGGCCATTTCCTCGTAGCTCTTGAGGTAGAACTCCGGAGCCGCAAAGCGCATGCGGTTGGGATCGTCGAGAGTTTTCCCGGTCTGGATGCAGACCAGGGTATCCTGCACGGAGGCGTCGTCACGGGTCAGGTAGTGAGCGTCATTGGTGGCCACGAGGGGCAAGTTCATGTCGCGGGCCAGGCGGATCAGCTCGTGATTGGTCTTGTGTTGCTCGTCGATGCCGTGGTCCATCAGCTCCACGAAGAGATTCTCGCCAAAAATGTCGCGCAACTCGCCCAGCCGGCCCCGTGCCCCCTTCAGGTCGTCTTCCAGCAGGGCGGCATTGACCTCGCCCCGCAGGCATCCGGTCAGGGCCACCAGGCCTCTGGCATGCTTCTCCAGGCGGGCCCGATCAACCCGAGGTTTGTAGTAGTAACCTTCCAGGTGGCCGGCGCTGACAAGCTGCAGCAGGTTGCGGTAGCCTTCGCGGTCCTGGGCAAGCAGGGTGAAGTGATAAGGGCGGTCATCCTTGCGGGACTCCTTATCGAACATGGTGCGCTGTGAGACGTAGACCTCGCAACCGATCAGGGGCTTGATGCCAGCCTTCTTGCAGGCCTTGTAGAACTGCAGCGCACCGTACATCACGCCATGGTCGGTCATTCCCAGAGCTGGCATGCCCAGCTCAGCAGCTCGGCCCACCAGGTCGGGAATGCGGTTGCAGCCGTCGAGCAGGCTGTACTCGGTGTGACAGTGGAGGTGAACAAAGGAACTCACGGGCCTACTCCTCGAGGGGGTCTGGAAAAATTTTCCTCAGCCCGGCCTGAACACCTTTCGAACGAGCGTGCTGTTGCGCAACGGTAACATTCCATCAACCCCGAGAGGGGGCCTTTCGGTCTATCCTCTCGACCTGGAGGACCCTGTGAAAATCGTGCCGCTCACGCATCCGGCCCCGATCAGCCAGCCCCTGCGGGCCGGTCCGGCTATCTCCTTGTCCGCCGATTCCTCCTCCACCAGCGGCTTCGACCTGGCCCGCATCCTGGCCGAGACGGCCCCCAGGGCCGCTTCGTTGGCCTCCAAAATGAAACACGAGTTCGTCGAGGGTGAGGTGCTGGTCAAACTGCACCCGGGTCTATCGGCTCGAGATCTGGGTGGCTTCGCGGGGGACTACGGGGCCAGCGTGATCAAGCAGTACCGCATTCCCGAGTCCATGAAAGGCAAGATGCAGGGCGAGCTGGTGCGATTGCAGCTGGCGCCTGGAATGAGCACGGCTCAGGCGCTGGCGGCCATGGAGGCCGACGGTCGCGTCAGCTATGCCGCCTCCAACGATATCGTGACGGCCACGCCGGAAGAGCCGGTCCCCGAGCGTTCTTGCTGCGCTCCGCCCGAGAGCCAGCCGACCGAGCCGCGTTTGCCCAACGATCTGGATGCACGCCAGTGGGCCCTCTCCAATACCGGTCAGACGGGCGGTACGGCCGGGGCGGACATCGGCGCTCCCATGGCCTGGGGCATCGCCACGGGCCAGCGCCAGGACGGACCGATCATCGCCCTGGTCGATTCGGGCATCGACTACAATCACCCCGATCTCAACGCCAACATGTGGCGCAACCCGGGCGAGACGGCCGATGGACAGGACAATGACGGCAACGGGATCGTAGACGACGTGTACGGGGCTTGTTTTCATCCTCATCACGGCGACCCCAAGGATGACAACCGACACGGCACTCACATTGCTGGCATCATCGGGGCAGACACCAACAACGGCCAGGGGGTTGCCGGGGTGATGTGGGAAACCCGGCTGATGGCGGTCAAGTTTCTGGAAAAGAGCGGTCGGGGCAAGATTTCCGAGGCCATTGAGGGCATCCTCTACGCCACCGAAAAGGGGGCGCGCATCACCACTCAGGCCTGGGGATCCACCGTGCACAATCAGGCGCTCTTCGAGGTGCTGGGAGCCTCGCCGGCCCTGCATATCTGCGCTGCCGGAAACGACCGCCAGGACAATGATACCTTCCCCATCTACCCGGGCAATTTCGACCTGCCCAACATGATTACGGTGGCCTCCTCAACTCATGAAGGCAAGCTCTCTCCCTTTAGCAATCGGGGCCAGAAGACCGTGCACCTGGCGGCTCCCGGCCTGGAGGTCTACAATACCGTCCTGGACGGGGAGTACAAGTCACTCGGTGGCACAGCCGCGGCAGTCGGTCACGTGGCCGGGGTGGCTGGACTGATCGCGAGTCGCTGGGCCGATTCGAGCAACGACCAGATCAAGACCAGAATTCTGAGCGGGGTTACCCCCCTGCCGGGCAACGAGGCCGACCGGGTGGCCACGGGTGGCATCTTGAATGCCCACCGCTCGCTGGAAGAGGACAATGTGGCTCCCGGTCAGCCCGCCGGGCTGCGGCTGGAGCAGTTGAGCAACCGGGGCTTCAAGCTGGGCTGGACGGCTATGGGCGAGGATGGCTGCGGCGGTGCCCCGGCCACCCGTTACGAGCTGCGCTACTCCGCTTCGCCCATCGAGGAAGAGGGTGGGATCGACTTTGACCTGGCCTCTCGCTCGGGAGTTTCGTTGAGCCGTCCCGGAGCGGTGGGGAGCCGCGAGCAGGCCACCGTCACCCTGAGTCCGTCCGGCGCCAATCGCCGACTGAACGTGGCCCTGGCTGCAGTGGACAACGTGGGCAATCGCTCCACCCTGGCGCGCACCATTGTGGACGTTCCCGGGGTGCCGGTTGTTTTCGAGGAGCAGTTCGAAGCAGGCTCACCGGGTTGGATCGCCGAGGGTACCTGGGCCATGACCGAGCTGCCCGGACGGGGCAAGGTTTGGACCGACAGTCCGGGCGGGTCGTATCAGGACTCGCGCAATGACAGCCTCACATCGCCCTGGATTCCCCTGCGCGGCTGGCGCGACTGCAAGCTCCACTTTGAATCCCGTCACACCATCGAGAAAGAGCACGACGGCTGCAAGCTGGAGGTTCGTTCCAAGGACGGTTCCTGGGTGGAACTGGCCAACTTCGACGGCCACTCGGACTGGACCAACCGCGAGTTTGACCTCTCTTTCTTGAACGGCAAGGAGATCCAGGTGCGCTTCCGCTTGCAGACCGACGACTCGCGCACTTCGGACGGTATCTACGTGGACAACTTCGTAGTCACGGGTCGCAAAACCACCGAGGAGGAGCCGCCCGCTCCCTGATGGCCTGGATCTTTGGTTACGGCTCCATCATCTGGAATCCGGGCTTTCCCTACCTGGAGCGCTCGTTGGCCCGGGCCGAGGGCTGGAAGCGTCGTTTCTGGCAGGGCTCGACCGACCACCGCGGCGTGCCCGAGCGGCCCGGTCGGGTGGTGACGCTTGTGCGCGACCGGCGCGAAAGTTGCGTGGGGATGGCTTATCGGGTCGATCCAGCCCAGGCGACCATCATCTCCGAGCGGCTCGACTACCGAGAAAAGGGCGGATACCAACGCCTGGAAGTCCAGCTGCATTTGGCCGACTCGCGCCAGGTCCAGGCTTTGACCTACGTGGCCCGGCCGGGCAATCCAGACTACCTCGGGGCCGACCGGCCTCAGGTCCTGGCCCGTCAGATCTTGCAAGCGAGCGGGCCATCTGGCCAGAACTGGGATTATTTGCAGCGGCTGGCTCGGGTACTGCGCGACCTGGGCGTACACGATCCCCACGTTTTCGGACTGGAGAGCCTGTGCCAGCGCTTACTCCGGGGAGGGTAACCGCAGGTAGGCGCCCTGGCGCAGCTCGACCAGGTAGACCGGGCGTCGCCCGTCCTGGTGGCCCGGGCTAAACGAGCCCGTCACCCCATGAAAGGTGCGTGTGGCGAGGTCCGCGCGAATACGGGCTCGGTCCCCTCCGCTCCGCTCCACCGCCTGGATGGTCACGTTGAAGGCATCATAAGCGGCCGCTTCGCGGTGGCCTGGTTTGAAGTTGAAGAGCTTTTGAAACTCGCTCGAAAAGCGGGTCACTTCGGGCAGGGGCGAGTCGGGGTCGAAAGGAGTGGACATCAAGAGGCCGTCCAGCTCAGGCGTCCAGAGCTCGGCCAGGGTTGAGTTGTAAGGTGCCACGTGGCAGGCCACCAGCGTCTTGAGCCCGGCCTGGCGAAGCTTGCGCGTGAAGGCCGCTACCAGTGTCGCTCGATAGTCGGCCAGGAAGATGCAGTCGGCCTGAGAGGCCTTGATGGCTCGGATCTGGCGCGAGAAGTCTGGATCGGCCAGGTTGAAAGTGATGTTCAGCACCACCTTGCCGCCCTGCCCCTCGAATTGTTGCTGGAACTCCTGGGCCAGGGAGGCGCTCAGCCGACTTTCCTCATCCACCATGATGGCCGCTCGCTTGAGGCCCAGTTGCACGGATCGGGCTGCCAGAACTTCAATGCGCTTCTTGTGGGTATCCGCCACGGTGAACACGTAAGGGCCGATGCTGGCCACCCGAGGGTCGGAGGCCAGGGGCGAGACCATGGGAAAGTTGGCCACATTGAGAAAGGGCGCCAGCGCCATGGTGCGCTGACTGTCGAAAGGACCGATTCCGGCCGAGTAGTCGCTTTGCTGGGAGACCTGCTGGGCTTGTTCCAGGCCCCGATCCACCAGTGATCCGTCGTCCAGGACGTCCAGTACGGCCGGCCGGTCCGGGTGAGCGGCGTTGTAGTGGCGCTGGGCCAGTAGCAATCCATGCAAGATCTGGTAACCGTCTCGTCCGGCCGAGCCGGTGAGCGAGGTCAACACGGGCAGGCGCAGCACTTTCCGGCCTCCGGATTGGGCCCGCGCGTTCTCGAGCAGGATACCCAGGGCTGCCTCCTCGGGGTGATTGGTGGCTTCTGAACCGAGAGTCTGCAGAACTTTGTCATACTGGCCCTGGTCGTAGAGAGCCTGGCCGGCTTCGCGCAGGGCGGAGGTGGCCATGAACCGCTCGTAGGCGTCGTGGATCTCGGGAGGGGGCTTCTCCTGGCCCATGCGAGCCATCAACACAAAGAGTCCCGACAACACGGCGATGGTGGCCAGGGCCAGCATTCCGGCCAGCCAGGTTGGCGCCTGGCGCCGTCGCCGCTCGCGCCGGTCGCGTCGCCGCAGCACGGTTGCACGCGGCTCGATGACTTCCAGAGCTGAGCGCATGGCGGCGATCAGGTCGCCCGTATTGGCGTAGCGGTCCCTGGGCTCGGGCTCGAGACAGCGGTTCACGATGGCCACGGTAGCCGCGCTCAGGTCGCGTCGGTGCTGGTCGATGCGATTGGTGCCGTAGTTTGGGCTGGGGTGCTTGCCGGTGAGGGCGAAATAGAGCGTGGCTCCCAGCGAGTAGACGTCCGAGCGGGCATCGGTCTGGTGCAGGTCCTCCCACAGCTCGGGGGGGGCGTAGCCGGCCGAGCCGGAGGCGTGGGTATCGCGCCTCTTGTCAGGTCGGTAGTAGCGAGCCAATCCGAAGTCAACCAGCTTGACATGGCGCCCCCCGTCGCAGACGATCACATTCATGGGTTTGAGGTCCCGGTAGATGATGGGGCGCTCCTGCCCGTGCAGGTAGTCAAGCACCAGGGCGATCTCCAGGCCCCAGCGCAGGGCATCGGCCTCTGATACGGGGCCGTCCTTTTGCACCAGGTGCAATAGCTCGGGACCCTCGACGTACTCCATGACCAGATACTGGCGATCGCCGTCCACGAAATAGTCGATCAGCTCGGGGAGCTGGCGGTGGCGCAGAGTGCTGAGCATGGCCGCCTCTTGCTCGAAGCTCTCGCGGGCCTGAGCGGCCAGAGCGGGGTCAGAGCAGAGCATCTCTTTGAGGGCCCAGCGCTTTCCGGGCAGGCGCAGATCCTCACAGAGGTAGACCACCCCCATCCCGCCCCGCCCCAGGACGCTGAGGATCTTGTAGCGCTGCTGCAGCAACTGGGGTCTTGTGCTCAAGCTGCTAGGCAGTTTCTGTGAGACCGAGGGGGGGACCTTTCTGCATCCTCGCCCGCCCGGACCGGCGCGCGACGACTACTTGCGCGGCTGGCAATCGATCACCCGGCAGCCGGTGACCGAGGTCCCGACCAGGCTGTGCACGATCTTTTCTGCAGCTTCCTGGCCCGCTTGCAGGGCCTGGGCATGATCGCTGGCCTCGACGGTGACCTGGACCAGTGACCTGTCCACTTCCGGCCCGCCGTGGAGCTGGCAGGTGACCACCCACTGTCTCTTCTTTGCGAACAGGCTACCCACCGGTCAGCCTCACCTCGGCCGTTGCTGGATCGAGTTCGAGTCCAAGCACCGTCCGGCCGAGCTCGGGATGGCGCAGCAGAAGCTCGGCCAGGGGGCGAACGATCAGAGTCTCCACGGCTCGCTGCAGGGGACGCGCCCCGTAACGATGGTCATAGCCTTGCCGGGTCAACAGCTCCAGGACCTCAGGCGAGGGTTCCAGCCGGATTTCCCGTTGCTCCAGCCCCGTCAGCCCCGCCTGGCGAAGGCTCTCGGCTCCCAGGTTGCTGGTCATGACCAGCACTGCGCTGCGAAACCAGGTGGGGCGCCCGAAGGCATCGGTCAGACAGCCCTCGTCCATCACTCGCAGCAGGACGTCAAAGACCTCGGGATGGGCCTTCTCGATTTCGTCCAGCAGCACCACCGAGAAGGGCTGTCGGCGCAGCTCGCGCACCAGCCGGGAAGGCTGGCCCGACAGGTGGCCCAGCAGGCGCTCGGCTGCCTGGCTGCCCGCGTACTCGCTCATGTCCAGGCGCACCAACCGGTCTTCCCCGGAGGCTCCGAAGAAGGTTCGGGCCAGGGTACGGGCCAGCTCGGTCTTGCCCACCCCGGTCGGGCCGCAGAAGAGCAAGACTCCCAGAGGACGCTCAGGGTCGTTCATGGAGGCTTTGAAGGTGGTGACCAGGTCGGCCGCCACCCGGCAGGCGGCCGGTTGGCCCACCACCTGAGACTCGAGATCGGCCAGCACAGCATCGGCCCCCAGCGGCAGATCGTCACGCAGGAAGACCTCGGGCAGCCCTGTGCGCTGGCTGAAGTGGCGCAGCACCGCGGCCCGATCCACCCGGGGGTTGTTCTCGGCCAGCTCGCGCATGAAGGTCGCTCCGGCGCCCGGAAAGGCTCGGTAGGGAGCAAAGCGAGCGAAGACCCGGTAAACCTCATGCTCCACTCCCGGGTCGAAAGCCACCCGGGTCTGTTGTTCGAGCAAGCCGGCCACCTGCTGCAGCACTTCAATGGCCTCCGAGGTATTGAAGGCTGGCACCGGGAGCACCTGAAACAGGTCCACCAGCCCCGGCAGCAGCCGGCGGCACGCCTCCAGCTCCTCGGGACTGGCTTCGGCAACCAGTTGGAGCTCGCCGCGCTCGAGGTAGGGGGCCAGGAAGGCGGCGACGCTGCTGGTGGGCTGAGCTCCGCCGACACGCACCAGCTCGAGCAAGTTCTCCACGCACAAAACCCCCTGGCAGCGGGTCAGATCGACGATCAATGCCTCGCAGCGCTCCTCCCACTGGCCCAGGTAGCTCATTCCGGCTACCATGCGCCCGGCCGAGGTAAGCCAGAGCGAGAGCTTGCGGCGGCGGCGAGCAGCTTCCAGCACTACGGCTGTCTTGCCCGCTCCCGAGGGGCCCACCAGCAGCACGCTGGCTTGCTGGTCGCTCAGGCGCTGGTCCAATTCGTCCACCACGGTCTCCCGGCCGTAGGCCCGCGAAACGCGGTTCTTGAAGCTGGTGGGTCCGAGGCGGTCGGCCACGGCCTCCAGGGCCTGGCTGCCCGGTTCAGGGGTTTTGGGCGCGGTCCGGCGGACCCGAACCCCGATCCGGGCCAGCTCGACCCGAGGCGGGGGAACGTGGCTCAGCAGCTGGCCGGGCGTCTGGCCTGCCAGCCGGTCTTGCACATAGTGCTGGACCAACTCTTTCAGGTCGCGCCCTTCCTGGTAGAGAAATTGGAGCTCCAGAGTGGGAAGTATGGCCATCCACAGGCCGCTTTCGTGGGGGCCGGTGAGACACGGGAAGCGGAACTCGAGTGGGGGCTCGACCGGGAAGACGCGGCCCTCCAGCTGGTATTCGGCCCTCAGTTTGACTGCCACGCTGATCACGCTGAGCTGGTCGAGCTCCGGGCCGGGCAGCCAGGGCTGGCTGCGGTGCAGGAAGGTCAGGTAGTCCTGCAACTCGTTCAGGGCTTCAGCCAGGGTGGCCCGCACGGCCACCACCCCGGGCTCTTCAGCCAGCACTGCCGTGACCATCCCGCTCGGATGGGTCCAGGTGGCGGCCGGATAGTGGTAGACGTGGGCCATCAGGTCAACTCCAGCGGCAGTCCGGCCAGCCAGAAATGCCTCCAGGCATCCAAGCCCGGGGAGCCCGGATGGAACAGACCGGTGGCCATGTCAAGAACTCCGGAGGAGGAATAGAGGCGCACCACGCGGGCCGAGGAACCGACGCGCGTGGGAGCGATCCCCTCGGGCCCGACGAACAGGTGCAGCCCCGGCTCTCCCTCCAAAAGAGGGGTGTTGCCCACCTCCAGCCGCCCGGGGCCCAGGCGGCGCACCTCTTCGAGCTGGAGGTAGATCTTTTCCAGCATGTCCGCCCGGGGCCCGGTCAGCTCGAGATGGGTGGTCTGGCGAGGGCGCCCCACCTGGGCGATCAGCGCGGCGGTGGCGCGTCGGTCGCGCTCCAGAGCGAGTTGTTCACGTTCCTTGAGGGGAGGCAGGCTTTGATTCAGCTCCTCCAGGGCCGTCAACAGGTCGCTGCGGCGCCACAGACTCTCCACCTCCTCCTGGCTCAGCTCGGCCATGGGAGGCAGCTTGCGCTTGCCCGGGCGGCGAAGCTTGGCCTCCAGCGCCCGCTGGAGATCCTGCAACTCGAAGTAGAGCAAAGCCTGCTCGTCCAGGTCCTCCTGGGAAACCCGGCCGGCCGGCCCGAGGCTGGCCAGACGGGCTCTGGTGGCCTCCAGGAGGGGCTCCAGCGAGCCGGTTGGCTGACGCCGGGGAGCCACCAGAGTGAGGGCCTCCACCTCGATCTCCAGCTCGGGGCCGAGCCGCACGGATGTCGGGAGGTCGGGCGGCATTCCGGCCAGCCGGCGAGCCACCGGAGCGGCTACCTCGCGCTCGAGACTCCGTTTGAGGGCACGCGCCCCCAGGCGGGGGTCGAAACCCATATCCACAATGCGCTCGCGAGCCAGGGGATGGACCTCGAGCAGGCACTGGCGGCGCACCAGTCCGTCGCGGTTGAGCAATCGTTGCAGCAGTCGCTCGGACAGCCGCGCCAGGTCGGCTCGCTCCAGATGATCGAAGGCGATGACCTGGTCGATGCGATTGAACAGCTCGGGAGGAAAATAATCGCGCACGGCTTTGAGGTAGGTCAACTCCTCCTGCTCGGCCTGGTTGCGCAGCCCCAGACTCCGCGAGACCTCGCGAGCCCCCAGGTTGGAGGTCATGATCAGGATGGCCTGGGTGAAATCGGCCGTGCGTCCGAGGGCGTCGGTGAGCCGCCCGTCTCCCAGGATCTGGAGCAGCAGGTTGAGAGCGTCGGGATGGGCCTTCTCGACCTCGTCCAGGAGGACGACCGAGAAGGGTTGTCGGCGCAGGGCTGCCGTCAGGAGGCCGTCCGGATGACCGCCGCTCCCCACCAGTCGGGCCACCGAGTCATGGCCGACGAACTCATTCATGTCAAAGCGCACCAGCCGGTCCTCGTGGCCGTACAGAGTGGCGGCCAGGGCTCGGGCGCACTCGGTTTTCCCCACCCCGGTCGGTCCCACGAAGAGGAGGCCGGCCACCGGTCGGCGCGGGTCGGTCAGACGAGCCTTGAAGACCGAGATGGTGTCGGCCAGCGCATCCAGGGCCCGCGGTTGGCCGACGACGCGCTCGCCCAGCCAGGCACGAGCCTGGGAGCGGGTCAGTCGGGTGCCGGTGTCCAGGAGGGCCAGCGAGAGCCCACTGCGTTGGGAGAACTGCTCCAGCACCTGCTGGCGGTCAATCGTCTGGCCGCGGAAGCGCGCCCCGAGCTGGCGTGCCATTCGGGCGGCCTTACCCGGTCGGGCTGCGTCGGTGAGGTAGCGGGTGCTCAGCTCCTCGACCTCCAGAACGGCTCGAGAGGTGAAGATGCAGCGCTGGGTCTCTTCGGTCTTGCGCACGGTCTCCAGCAGCACCCGCATGGCGGTGCGCGGGGCCATCTCATCCAGACGCACGACCTCGAAACGGTCGGCCAGGGCTCGGTCTTTCTCCTGAAGCACGGCCAGGGCCTCGGGAGTGAGCTCGGCCAGCAGCCTGAGCTCCTGGCGCTCGAGGAAGGACTTGAGCACCTCCGAGGCGGGCATCTGGGCATCGCGCGAGAGGCCCGCCGTCAGCCAGGCGAGCAGGTCGTCGAGCACCAGCACCACATTTTTCTCGCGTACGTAGCGGAGAATCTTGATCAGCCGGCTCTCCCACTGGCCCAGGTAGCTCATCCCCGAGATCAGGCGTTGGGGAGAAAGCTGCCAGTAGCGAGAGCGGCGCCGATTATCGCGGCGAATCTGCTCATGAATCAAGGTGGTCTTGCCCACCAGGCGGGGGCCGACCACCACCACGGCCGCCCGTTGGGGTCGGCTCAGCAGTGTTTCCAGGCGCTCGAGCTCAGGACCGCGTTCCAGGCAGCGCTCCAGGTCGTCTGGAGTCCAGCTCAGACAGCGCCCTACCTTAGCCAGCTCTTCGCGCCCGCTGGCCAGGTCCCGTCCCCCCAGGAGGGCCATCAGGCCAGGTTTCTTCGGCCGCGGCGAGGCGCCCGGGGGGTCGAGCTGGAGCTCCAGGACCTCGATCCAGGCTCGCTCGAGCACCGAGAGGACTTCGGGCTGGAGATCCTGGTTGGGCTTGCGGCGCAAGAATTGGCGCAGCACCTCGGTGGTGCGCGCGGCCAGGTCCTGACCGCGCTCGACTTCGAACCACTCCTCCGGCAGCGAAGGGCTGAAGGCCAGGCGCCGGCCCAGAGCGCGGAAGGTGACCACCAGCAGGCGAACCCTGGCGGTCCGTTTCTTGTGCTCGAAGCGCAGCTCGAGCAGATTCTGGTCGAGCTCGGGACAATAGCTGTAACGGGCCAGCTCTTCATTGCGGTCCAGGCGGCTGAGGGCGTCGAGGTGGCTGCGCAGGCTCTGAATCAACCGGGAGCGGGCCTGATGCAGGAGCCTGGAGTGCTCCTCGGGGCGAGCGAAAAAGAGAGGACGAACACGGTACTCCGGCTGTTTGCCGCCCTGGCCCTGAATGTAGAGGGGAATTTCAAAACGCAAGGTGGGTCAGCGCCAGTCTCCCATGAGAGTAAAGGGGGCCCAGTAGAAGGGATGGGCGTAACGTGGCTGCTCGAGCAGGCTCACCTGAGCCTGGCGCAGGGCCTGCCCCCGGCCCTGCCCGGCCTTGAGTCCTTGATAGAAGGTCAGCATCAACTCCCGAGTGGGCTGGTCGGCCACCTTCCACAGGCTGGCCACCAGGGTTGGGCTGCCCGCGTAGCTGAAGGCATCGGCCAGGCTGGCCAGCTCCGTGCCCACCCCCGGGCTCTTCTCGGCCAGGGCGGTGGAGCAGGCCGACAGGGTGACCACCCGGACCCCTTCCAGGTCGAGCCCGGCGATCTCACTGACAGTGAGCCGGTCGGAGCTCTTGCTGGTGGCCGCCACCAGGAGATAGCTCTGAAGCGGGTCACGGGTGTTCAGGATGCCGTGGGTGGCCAGGTGCACGTAGCCCGTTCCGGGGCTCAGACTTTGGAGGCGCTCGGAGGTTGCTTCCGGGCCCACCCAGACCTTGCTCTCGGGGAACAGCTCTTGCAGGCTGACCAGTTCCTGGCGTGCGGCCTTCAGGCTGCCATCGGGATCGCCCAGGGCGAGCAGGGACCCGCCCCCTTCACCAGGAGCCTGGTGCAATTGATCCAGGTCGCTGGCCTTGACCAGGGTCACCACCTCCATGCTCTGGATCAGGTAGCCCTGGCCGTAGGGCAGGGCCTGGAAGGGAAAGTAGCTGAGGGTCCCGGTGGGCACGAAGGCCACCACTTTCTTGCCCTTCAGGTCCTCGGCCAGAGGGTCGAGAAAGGAGCTCGAGAGAGACTTGAGGCAGGCCGTCAGAATCGGGTCGTCTTCCAGTTTGAAGGGCGTTTCACCATCGGCGCTGCGCGAGAAGGCGCTAATCTGCTGGCGAAACTGGGAGACCAGGTTGGTCAGTTCTTCGCCCTTGACGTCCACTCGTCGCACCTTGAGGGCCTCGCGGGTGGCCACAAACAGGTAGAGGTGATTCTCCGAGGGGAACAGTTGCACCAGGAGGGTGCCCTCGGGGAGCGACTTTTGCACCTTGGAGAAGGTTTTGGGTCGAACCTGGAGGCGGCCGTAGGCCTGATCCTGGTCCTGGATCTCCTGGAGCACGCGGTAGTAGTCCTGCTTGGTGTCGGCCAGACGCGAAACGCCCGAGTTGGAGTAATTGAGGCTGGCGGCCTCCGTGGCCTGGAATCGGGTCTGGGCTTCGGTAGCCCGCAGCACAAGGGCCTCAGTCTCCTTCGAGCGCGGGGTCAGATCCTGCATGCCGAACTGGGAGGCAGAGTTGAGCTGGCGATAGCGGTCGAGCGTGTCGGCTGCCTCTTCCCCTCGTCCCGACTCGAGTTGCAGGCGGGTCAACAGCTCGTAGAGGTCGCGGGCGTCGCCGCGCAGGCGCTGGGCTGTTTCGGGGCCCCCGCCGACCTCGACGATGTAGGACTCCACCAGTCCTACCGCTTTCTCGAGCGTGGCGATGGCCTCAGGAGTCCGTTTCTGGTCGGCCAGCAGCCTCCCTTTGAGGGTCAGAGCGCGCACCAGCCCGGGTCGATAGCCGATGCTCTCCAGGGAGGGCAGCATTCGCTGGAGCAGCAACTGAGCCTGCTCCAGCCAGCCCTGGGGACGGGTGGTGGTCAAAGTGGACAGGCGGTCGAAGTCGAGCTCGAGCCTGAGGGCCCGATTCTCGGAATACTCCATGGCTTGCGAGGCCACGGCCATCTGGCGTTGGATCTCGGCCAGCTGCTCGGGGTCGGCCTGGCCGTTCTCGAGCTCCTGCACGAGCTGGCGCACGATCAGCTGGTGTACGCGACCTTTGATGAAGGCCAGGTCACCCTTGAGGAAGGTGAATTCGGAGAGCAGGGGCAGGTTCTTCTTCAGGCCGTTCTCCATGGTGCTCAGCTCGTCGTACATCCCGTCGATCTGCCCGGCCAACAGGTAATACTGCTTGCGCACCTCGGGCCCGGCCTCGGGGCTGGCTCGGCTGAGCAGCTCCAGCCCGTTCATGCCCGATTCCATGACGGCCACCGGGCCTTGCAGGTTCAGCTCTCGCAGGAACTCCACCGGCGGCTTGTCGGGCTGTTCGTACAGGAACGTCTTCTGCAACTGGTCCAGATCGGGCTCGAACCAGGAGATCGCGCTCTCCAGCCCGTTGACGGCCAGGGCGTTCTGCCACCAGAAAAGGACTGCCTCAGGCAACACTCGCGCCTCGATCAGGGAGTTGCGCAAGAAATCCGGGTCGACGACCAGCCCCCGCATGCTGCTCCAGGCTTGCTCGTGGGCGGCGTTCAGCTCGGCGCTCGAAGGGAGCTTGAGCCGGAAGCGTCGTTCGGCCTCCATGGTCTCGATCAAAAAGAGGGTCACGCGACCGGTTGCGGTGCTGTTGGCCCGAGCCAGCTCCAGGGCTCGCGGCAAGTGCTCTTGCAGGACCCCGGGTCGGCCTGAGGTTCGGGCGGCCTGCAGCAAGATCAAGGTCAGGCTGAGCTCGCGGTCGGCTCGACCGGCTTTACGGGCTCGCTGGATGGCCCTGGGGGCGTCGGTCAAAACCCTGTCGAATCGACCCTGTCCCAGCGCCTCGATGAGCGGGGCCAGAGCCAGCTCGCCCCGCAGAAGATCCCACCCTTCGGGGACGCCAGTCCGGGCCAAGCGCTTCTCGTTGACGGCGATCAGCTGGTCGGCAGCCTGAAAGCTGCCCAGTCTCAGGCTGATGAAGGCCAGAGAGGTGAGCATCTCGCTCACTTCCAGAGGAGAGTGCTTGGCCTCCATTTCGTCCCAGGTGGCCTGGGCCCACCCGGGCGCCAGCAGGACCAGTGTCAGGGAGAGGCAGAGAACGACCTTGCGCATGGGGCTGCATTCGCAAGCTCGGGGCGGCACTCCCCTCAGGGGCGATCTCGGGTTCCATCGGAGGCGGCTTTTGCTGACCCTCCGAACCGAAGGTTCGCCAGTGTCGCCGTATACAGACAGGCCAGAGACACCAGGAAAGCTCCGCCCCAGAAGGAGATCGGAAGCAGATAGGCGGCGTTAGATCCATCCGTGACGATCAGGTAGACCCATTCGTCCAGCGCCAGCGACAATCCGCAGCCGAAGATCAGGCAGGCCAGGTCCGTGGTCCGGGATCGGTGGCTCCAGAGAATCAATGGCACGCCCCCGCTCACGACCAGCAGCAGCCCGGTGTAGAGGTGGTGGATGTTGTAGCCGGCCAGGTTGAAGTCGGCATCGGGCGAGATCCACATCATCACCCGGATGAAGGCGAAGGTGGAGAGCATGCTGGCCACCAAAAGTCTGGCTCGGTGAGGGGCTTGAGCTCCCCCGGCAGCAGAATCCATTGGAGCCAGGTTCGAGGACCAGCGGGCGCGGGCCTCTTCAGCTCCCCAGGGGGGCCCAGCGCAACAATTCGTTCTTGACCGGGTCGAGCGAGGCCGACTTTTGCACGTGGGAGTCCATGCCGGCGGCCAGACACTCGTCGCGATTGCACAGGCAGGTGTAGCCGATGATGGGCGTTCTTCGCGAGCCGTTCTCGAGAGCTCGAATGAGCAGGGTGGCTTCCAGGCCGTCCATGATGGGCATCTGGCAGTCCATCAGGACCGCGTCATAGCGCGATACCTGAAAGGCCGCCACGGCTTCCTGACCGTTGCTGGCTGTAACCACCGCGTAGCCCAGGGCGGTCAGGGCGCTCTGAAGCATTCGCCGGTTCATCGGTTGATCGTCCACCAGCAGAATGCAGGGAGGGGGCCCCTGGTTGTCCATCTCGGCTCCTTTCCAAAGCAGCCCCCGTACGCCCCTTATGGTAGCAAAAATCCTCAGGCGGGTAAATCATTCTTGCCGTCACCGGTACGAATCTACCGGTGCCGAAAGCCTTCTCGCTGACCTTCAACCCGATGGGCCCCTGGCGGCGTTTGTGTTCCGAGCGCGCCAGTTCGGGTGACCAGGTCTGCTTCTGCACCAGCTCTTCGAGTTGAGGAGCAAGACTGGGGTAGTCAAAGGGGTCGACCTGGCCTTCGCTCAACTCGGCGCTGGGGGGTCGGGAGAGGATGAACTCGGGGATCTCCGGGTAGAGTCGGGCCAGTTGGTAGACCTGAGGCTTGGTCAGGTCGTTGAGAGGGCCCAGCGTGCCGCAAAGGTCTCCATACAGAGTGCCGTAGCCGAGCGTCAGCTCGGTCTTGTTGCTGGTGTTGAGCAGCAACCCGGAGCCCTGATTGACCCGGGCCATCAGGGCGACCATGCGCAGGCGGGCCTGCAGGTTCTCGGCCGCAGTCCCGGTCACTCCCAGCAGATGCCGGGCCGGCTCGTAGATGGGCTCCAGGGGGACCACCTCGAGCTCGATTCCCAGCTGCGCGGCCAGCTCGGTCGCGCTTTCGGTGGAACGAGGGTCGGTGTGGCGCGACGGGAGCGCCAGGGCTCGGACCCGATCCGGGCCTAATGCCTCCACGGCCAGGCACGCTACCAGCGCCGAATCGATGCCTCCGGAGAGACCCAGGACGGCCTGTCGCACCCCGTTCTTGGCAAAGAACCCCCGGATGCCCAGGACCAGGGCGCGCCGCAGCTCCTCGCTCGGGCTCAGCTCCTGGAAAGGAGACACGGGGAAGTCGACCTCCTCCTCGAATCGCGGCAGGGCGCCCACCAGGTTGCCGGATTGGTCCAGGGCAAAGCTGCCGCCGTCGAAGATCAGCTCGTCCTGGGCCCCCACTGCGTTGCAATAGTAGACGCTTTTGCCCGTCCGTCGAGCTGCCTGCAGGCGCCGGGGGAAGATTTCCCTTCGATAGGGCGAGGCGTTGAGTGCGATCACCAGCCTGGAGTCGGTGCTGGGCAGATCGCCCCACAGGTCCTCGCAAATGCGCAGTTCGAAGGGCGGAAGTCCTGGCAGGCTCAGAACCTCGGCCTGCTGGCCCGGAATGAACCAGCGATTTTCATGGAAGACATCCTGGCCGGGCAGGAGGCGCTTGGCCTGCATCCCGATCTGCCGCCCCTGGTGAAGGAGGACGGCACCGTTGTACAGGCCTTGCTCGCAGCGCAGGGGGGTTCCCACCACCAGCGGCGGCCCCTCACTGGTAGCCGCTGTCAGCAGCTCCAGGGTGCGCTCTACGGCGGGCAGAAAGTCGGGCTCGAAGAGCAGGTCGCGCGGGGGGTAGCCGCTCAGGACCAGCTCGGGATAGACCACCAGGTCGGCCTGAAGGCGCTCGGCCCGGCGGTGGGCCGCCAGGATGCGCTCCAGGTTGCCGGCCAGATCCCCGATGCGGCTATCGATTTGCGCCATGCAGATGTTCATGCCGCCAGCACCTCTCCACTCACGGCCTGCAGGAGGTTCAGGGCCGAGAGCACGGTGTGGCTGCGCAGGCACACCTCATCTCCCAGCATGAAGGTGCGATAGCCCAGCAGCAAGAGATGCGCGGCATCCCCCAGGTCGGCCGCTTCGGGCACCTCGCAGCGAGCGAGCGAGCCGAACAGCCGACTGGCTACGATGGCCCGCGGGTCGGCCTGCAGCACCTGGCGCAGAGCTCCCAGAACCCGATGGGGGCGGACGACCTCGACGTAGAGATCGCCTCGAGCGGCCATCAAGCGGCCGTGCCTCGGGCCGTGCCTTCGGGCGAACTCAAGTCCGCGCTGGGATTCGATCTTGCACACCACCTCGGCTCCCGGCAGGTGACGGTGCACCTCCGCCACATCCTCCGGTCGTTCGGTGAAGCTCAGCATGACCTGGCTCATCCCCAGCTCTCGCATCGCCTCGAGGTACTCGCGGTCGGTCTGGGTCAGGGTTCCTTCCACGGTCAGGTCGGAGGCCACCAGGTTGACCGATTCACCCGGCCCGATCAGCCGACGAGGGCCATCCTCGAGGATCAGACGGTCGCCTTCGGCAGCCACCACCCGGGCCATTTCCCGGCCATCCGAGAAGAAAGCCGTGGCCGGAGCGGTGAACTGCACCCGGTGGCTGACCCGGACCTCGGTGAAGGGGGGGATGGCCGCGCCCACGACCCGGAGCTGGCGGGCCTTGAGGTCCACCCAGATCGGTTTGCCACAACTTGCCAGCCGGCGCAGGACAGGCCGCAGGTCGCCCTGGACCGGCATCACAGTGTTGAGCCGCAAACCCTGAACCAGGGGGTGGGCGGCCACCTCCTCGAGGAAGGTGGCGTAGGGAGGAACCGTCACGATGGCGCCGATCATGCTCACCCCGCCCGGCGCGTGGTGCGCCCCCGGCGACGGGTCAGGGCGACCTCCAGGCCGCGGTCGACCCGAGCCACGGTGCCGCTCGACTGGCGGGCGGCCAGGTTGGTCTGGAAGTCGGCGTAGCATCCCCAATGACGGGCGATCAGTCCCATCGCATAGTCCACCGCGCGCTTCTCATCGTCGATGTGGAGAATGTGCTGCTCGCCCACGGCCTGGCTCCACTGTTGGTCCACGTGGTCGCCCGGACGGCCTGGCCGGCGCAGGAACCAGGCGTTGTAGCGGGTGGCCAGGGCTCTCCACTCGGCCAGCCCATCGCTATCCTGGGCGGGGCGGTCTCCGATCACGTCGCGCACTTGAGCCGTCTTGACCTTGGGGTGCATGGGCGCGTCTCCGAACACGATCAAGAAGGGCTTCTCCTCGGTGGGGGCCAGCGTGACGTGGTGATTGACCCACCAGGCGAAGAGCTCGTAGCTCTCGGGCTCGTCGCCCCCGCCACCTTCGCCGTAGATGGCCTTGAGCTGGGTCTCCAGGTTGAAGCCGCGCGAGAAGCTGGTCACCTGCAAGGGCCAGCGGTCGCAGTGGGCGTCACCGATGGCCGCAAAGCAGATCTCGAGATCGGGGCGATACTGCGACAGAGTGTTGTAGAGCAACGGCAGGCGGTCGAAGATCTCGGCCGGCCAGTGGGCCATCGAGCCGGTCACGTCCACGGCCACGATCAGCGGATTCTTGGAAGTCGATTGCAGGCTCTTGGCCGGGCTGGTCAGGGCCTCATCGGGACGGTGGACTGCGTAAGTGCGGGGTCCGGCGGCGGCGGCTGCATGTGCTTCGCGGGCGCGAGCACCGGCGCGGGCCGAGTCGAAACGGTAGGCCCCCGGTCGGGCCCAGTCTTCCATCGAGTCATCCCAGCTATACATCGAAGGGGTGTCTCCTTTACACTTTATGATTATACTCTACAGGAGCATAAGGTGATTTGTCAAGTGTCAGAAGGACAAGAACTCGACCGAGTGCAAAGTGGGGATCTCATGCGGTTCGGGCTTCAAGCTTCCCGGGTGAGCACGCTCCAGGAGCTGCGCTCGACCCTGTCGTGGGCCGAGCAGTCCGGATTCGAGGCCGTTTACTGGCCTGACCATCTCATGGGCACGCCGCTGGCCGTCGGCCCGACCCTGGCCACGGCGGCTCAGCTCTCCAGCCGACTACGTCTGGGCAGTCTCGTCTACGCCAATGACTTTCGTCATCCGCTATTGTTGGCTCGCGAGCTGGCCACTCTCCAGCTCCTCTCGGGAGGGCGCATGGTATGCGGCCTGGGCACTGGCTGGCAGGAGTCGGAGTATCGGGCTACGGGTCTGGCGCTGGACCCTCCAGGCTTGCGCTTGAGTCGGCTGGAGGAGGCGGTGGCCCTGCTCAAACGAGCCTGGTCGGGCCAGACGTTCAGTTTCTCGGGAGAGCACTACCAGGTCAGCGAATTCGTCTGCTCTCCCAGTGTGGCGCCGCCGCTTCTGATGTTGGGCGGGGGCGGACGCCGTTTGCTCTCGCTGGCTGCCCGCCAGGCGGACGGGGTCAATTTCAATGCCCGCCTGGGACCCGAGTTTGACCTGTATACCGACCAGCGTCTGGCCGAGCAGGTGGAGTGGGTGCGCGAGCAGGCCGGTGGGCGCTTCCACCAGCTGCGGTTGAGCCTGCCTGTTTACTACGGTGCAGTCGGTCCTGACACGCGGGCGGCCCAGGAGGTGGCCGCCCTGGGCCGGGGCTTCACTCCCGAGCAGGCGGCTCGCAGCCCGCTCTTTCTCTTTGGCAGCCTGGAGCAGGTGCGCGAGCGGCTGTCCGAGTTGACGGAGCGCTTTGGCATCGGACAGGTGATCCTCAGCCAGTATGGTTGTGATCTCGAGAGCCTGGCGTCGGTTGTTTCAAACTGACTCGAGGTCGTCCAGGTCGAAGCAGGCTTCTTCCCCCACATCCAGGCCAAAGTCAGTCAGCACTTCCTGGTAGAGCTCTTCAAACAAACGGTCATGCGGCCCGGCTGCTTCGTCGGGATGGATCAGGGCGGTCAAACCGTCCAGGTAGGCTATCGCCTCGGGATATTCATCGCGGTGCGAGCGCGACCATTCGGCGTAGCCGGGCAGGTCCAGCAAGCGCATCTCGCGCGATTCGGCCACGCGTCGCTCGAAATCGTTCATGGCTGCCCCTTCGGGTTGCTCGCGAGGACTCCCTGGCAGTGGAGGCAAGACCCGCATGGAGGGCCCCGGACGGACAAGCGTTTCGCAGCGGGAGCCGACAGGGATTTCGGCGAAACAATTCAGCAAGTTTCTGCGTCTAAGGATCGGTAAGTCCAGGAAAGAAGGGTGAAGTACGACTTGATAGCTACCACCACAATCCCCTCGCGGCTCCGCTCAGCCATGGTCCTCGTGTTGTTGCTGGCCAGCCTGGTGCCGGCCCTGGCGGCCGGCCCGTCCGACAAGGCCAAAGCCGGCGCCTCCATGGTCACCGAGCTGATGGGCCTGGTCCAGCGCGAATTCATCTACGAGACGACCGCGCCCAAGCTGGTCAACAGCACCATTGACGGCCTCAAGGCGGCCCTGAACGAGAAGAAGATCGACAGCGCCGAGCTCAAGCACGTGGAGGCCAACCTCTCCACCGAAGAGGCCTATACGGCCTTCACCAACCAGTTCGTGCAGATGGCTGCCCTTCACCCCGAGTTGATGAAGGATCAGTGGCTCACCTACACGGCCACTGTCTCCATGCTGAAGGTGCTCGACGATCCTTACACCGTCTTCCTGAGCCCGTCTGAGTATCAGAAGCTGAAAGAGCAGATGAGCGGAGGCAACTTTGGGGGCCTGGGGATCTACATCGAACTCGACGAGAAGAACGAAAAATGGCTCACCGTCGTCGAGCCCATCGAGGACACGCCCGCTTCCCGGGCCGGCCTCAAGCCTCGCGACGTCATTATCAAGATCGACGGTAAGTCCACCAAAGGGTTCACGGTCGATCAGGCCCAGTCCCATCTGCGCGGCAAGCCGGGGTCGGAGGTCATTTTGACCATCCGACGCAAGAACGCGGGCGACCCGTTCGATGTCAAGCTCAAGCGTGAGATCATCCAGGTGGCCACCGTGCGCGGAAACCTGGTCGAGGAGAAGGGTCACAAGGTCGGTTATGTCAAGCTGCGCCTGTTCGGCGAGAAGACCAACCAGGAGCTCGAGGCGACCATGCGTGAGCTGGAAGCCCAGGGGGCCGAGGCCTTCGTGCTCGATATCCGCAACAACGGCGGTGGCTACATCGGCACGGCCGTAGATGTGTGTTCCAAATTCCTGCCGACCGGCAGCCGGGTGGTCACCGTCAACGAGCGGGCTGCCGGCGAGACTCGCTATGACTCGCGTCCCAACATGCGCAACACGGTGCCTCTGGTCATCCTGGTCAACGAGTATTCGGCCAGCGCCTCGGAGATTACGGCCGGCGCGATCCAGGACCTTCAGGCCGGTAAACTGGTCGGCATGAAGACTTTTGGCAAAGGCAGCGTTCAGAAGATCTACCCTCTCCCGGACGGCTCGGCCATCAAGGTGACGACCGCCCACTACCTGACCCCCGCCGGCAAGGACCTGCACAAGAAAGGCGTCGAGCCCGACATCAAGGTCGAGATGCAGGGAGATAAGATTGGCACGCCCGAGGATGTGCAATTCAAGAAAGCCGTCGAGATCGTGCTCTCGGAGCTCCCCGAGACCGCTTCCACCGCTGGAAAGGTCTTCCCGGACGCCATCCGGGTGTCCAGCGTGGCCGAGCAGATGCACTATCTCGAGTCCTACCAGATTCTCGACCGCAAGGTTCGCAATCAGGACGGTTTCCTGCTCGAGGAAGTGCGGGTGAAGGACCCCTCTGGTGCTGAGAAGACCATCCTGTTCGACATCTCCACCATGCTGGGTCAGTAAGGATGCGTCACTATCGGGCCGGCTGGGTCGCGCTGATCCTGATCCTGTCGGTGGGCGGGTCGGCCTGGCTTTTCCAGGCCGCCTACTACCGGCTCCACCCGGCCGCGCCCGGGCCTCAGGGTCACGTGGCCCAGCTGCTCGAAGCCCTGGAAGGCGAATACGTCAAGCCCCTGACCCCGCTGGCCCTGCTCAAGGGTGGGGTCAAAGGGATGCGAACCGCTCTGGAGGATGAGAAAGTCTCTCTCAAGGATCTCCCGGCGCTGGTCGGGACCCGGCGGGAAGAGCTCTTGAAGAGCTTTGACGGCATCTTCGAAGAGTGTCTGCTGCGCTCGCAGGGCAAGCTGAGCCGGGAAGAGCTGACCTATGCCGCCCTGCGGGGCATGATCGAGAGCCTGGACGATCCTTACTGCGACGTGATGACCCCCAAGGAGAATGCCGAGTTCGAGTCCGAGATGGCCGGCGGCAACTTCGGGGGCATCGGCATCTACATCGAGGCCGATCCGCGTCATAACAATCGGCTCACCGTCACCGAGCCGATCGAGGGGAGCCCGGCCGAGAAGGCGGGCTTTCGGCCCGGCGACCTGATCGTCAAGATTGGGGACCGCTCCACCAAGAGCATGAGCGTAGAGGACGCCGCCAACCTGATCCGGGGACCGAAGGGCACCGAAGTCGTCGTCACCGTGCAGCGTCCGGGAGGAAAACCCCAGACGCATCGGCTCAAGCGGGCCACCATCCACGTCAGCAGCGTCAACTCCAAGATGCTGGCCAAGGACATCGGCTATCTGCGCCTTCGCATGTTTGGCGACGAGACCGACCAGGAGTTTGCCCAGGAGCTGGATGAGTTGCGTGAGAAAGGCGCCAAAGCGCTGATCCTGGATCTTCGAAACAATGGCGGCGGTTACGTGACTGCGGCCGAGTCGGTCTGCTCGCACTTTCTCGACAAGGGCCAGCTGATCGTCAGCGTGGTCAACAGCCGCACATCGCGCAACGAGAGCTACACCTCCAACGGCCGTGACCTGGAGCCGCTGCCGATGGTGGTGCTGATCAACCGTTTCTCAGCCTCGGCCTCGGAGATCACCGCCGGCTGCTTGCAGGACCATCAACTGGCCACTTTGATGGGCGAGACCAGCTACGGCAAGGCCAGCGTGCAGAAGCTGTTGGAGCTGGAAGATGGGGGTGCGGTCAAGTTCACCGTGGCCCACTACCTCACGCCCGAGGGGCGCGACATCCACCACAAGGGCATCGCGCCCGACATCAAGCTGGAAGATTCCGACATCGCTCCGGGGGAGGACGATCCCATGCTGCGGGCGGCTACCCGTCAGCTGGAAAAACGCCTGGTCAAGCTATGAGCCCCCTGGAGGTCTCCCTGCGCAGCCTCCCCGACGCCCCCGGGGTCTACGTGATGCGCGACAAGCAACAGCGTGTGCTCTACGTGGGCAAGGCCAGCTCGCTCAAGAGCCGGGTGCGCTCCTACTTTCAGTCCGGCCAGGACCTGACCCCCCGCATTCGGGCCATGGTGCGCCGCGTGACCGGCCTGGAGACCTTCGTGGTCGCCAGCCCCATGGAAGCGCTGGTGCTCGAGTGCAACCTGATCAAGCAGCACCGTCCCTACTTCAACGTCAAGTACCGCGATGACAAGCGCTATCCGCTGCTGGAGGTAACCACCTCCGAGACTTATCCCCGGCTCAAGCTGGTGCGCACGCGCCGCAACAGCAAGAATCGCTATTTCGGGCCCTTTCCGGATGCCGGTGCCCTGCGTCGGACGATGAAGATCTTGCAGAACGTCTTCCGAATCCGCACCTGTAAGATCCCGATGACCAGGGTGATCGAGCGGCCCTGTCTGGATTACTACATCGAGCTCTGCACCGCGCCCTGCACCCGCTTCGTGACGGTCGAGGAGTATGGCCGGCAGGTGGAGCTGGCCCTGGAGTTTCTCGAGGGCCACACCGACCGGCTGATGGGGACCCTGCGCCAGGAGATGGCCGAGCAGGCTCGGGCTCTGCAGTTCGAGCAGGCCGCCCGGCTGCGCAACATGCTGGCCGACCTGGAGCGGGTCAGCGAGAAGCAGCGGGTGGTGCTCTCCGAGCCCGAGGACGAGGACTACGTAGCGTTGGTGGCCCACCGTTCCGAGGTGGGAGTGCAGATCATGCAGGTGCGCGAGGGCAAACTGGTGGGCCAGCATCACGTGATGCTCGAAACTCACGGTGAGCAGGACGAGTCGGCTCAGATGGCGGCCGTGCTCAAGCAATACTACCAGGTGGCGGGTTACCTGCCGCGGCGCATTCTCACCAGTCACCCGCCCGAAGAGCCCGAGCTGCTGGCGGAATGGCTCAGCCAGCTGCGCGGCCGCCCGGTCGAGCTGCGAGTGCCCCAGCGCGGTGACAAGAAGCGATTGATGGAGCTCTGCAGCGAGAATGGCCGTCAGGCGGTGCTGCGCGAGGCGCTCACCCCCTCACGCTTCGAGCGTCGCCGCAAAGGCCTGGAGGAGCTTCGCGAGGCGCTGGCTCTGGAGGAGCTGCCCTGGCGCATCGAGTGCGTGGACATCTCCAACATTCAGGGAAAGCAAGCGGTCGGCTCTCTGGTCGCTTTCGAGCACGGTGTGCCGCGTCGCGATCGCTATCGCCGCTTCAAGATCAAGACCAAGGACACGCCTGACGACTTCTGGATGATGGGCGAGGTGCTCACTCGCCGCTTTACCGCTTTCCTGGCCGGCGATCCCAAGTTCAGCGAGCTACCCGACCTGTTGGTCGTGGACGGAGGAAAGGGCCAGTTGGGAGTTGCTCGGGGCGTGCTGGAGCGGTTGGAGCTGCTGGGAGCGGTGCAACTTTGCGCTCTGGCCAAGGAGAACGAGTGGCTCTTCGTGCCCGGCCAGAGCGACCCCATCGTGCTGGCCCGGGGCACCGATGGCCTGGCTGTAGTGACCCACCTGCGCGACGAGGCCCATCGATTTGCCATCACTTACCATCGCAAGCTCCGCGGCCAGGCCTTCACGCGCAGCAGCTTGGAGAGCGCCCCGGGCATCGGCAAGGAACGCCGGGAGGCTTTGTTGCGCTATTTTGGTTCGCTCAGAAAGCTGCAAGAGGCCCCCGTGGAGGAGTTGGCCCGGGTGACCGGTATCGGCCAGCGTCTTGCGGCTACCTTGTATGCCCACCTGCATCCGGAAGAGGAGGCTGTGAGCGCAGGCTCCTGAGCGCTCGAGAGAGAACCAGTTCCCATGGCCGAGGCGGATTTCGTTATCATTACAGGGCTTTCTGGCGCGGGCAAGAGCCTGACCATGAAGTGCTTCGAGGATCTGGGCTTTTTTTGCGTGGACAATTTGCCGCCCGCTCTGATCCCCAAGTTCGCCCAGCTCTGCGCCGCCTCCAGCGTGAACCAGATGGCCCTGGTGATCGACGTGCGCGGCCGGCGCTTCTTCCCGGAGCTGCGTCGCTCGCTGGAAGAGCTTACCTCGCTGGGTTTCGCCCCCCGGATCCTGTTTCTGGAGGCCGATGATCGGGTCTTGGTACGGCGTTACTCGGAGAGCCGCCGGCGCCACCCGCTGGCTCCCGGTGGGGGCATCCTCGAGGGTATCAAGAAGGAGCGCGAGGCTCTGACCGAGTTGCGCGACATGGCTCAGAACATCCTCAATACCTCCAAGCTCTCCCCCAACCAGCTGATGCGGGCCAGCCGCAAGTTCGTGGACAGCCGCGAGGCCAGCATGCGGATCGCGGTGCATGTGCAGAGCTTTGGTTTCAAGTACGGCCTGCCGTTGGACGCCGACATGGTGCTGGATGTGCGTTTCTTGCCCAATCCCTTCTATGTGCCTGACCTTTCACCCATGTCGGGGCTGGATGAGCCGGTACGCGACTATGTGATCAAGCGGCCCGAGGCCCAGGACTTCCTGGACAAGGCTCAAGCCCTCCTGGAATCGGTGCTGCCATCCTTTCTCGAGGAAGGCAAGCAGAACCTGACCGTAGCCGTGGGATGCACCGGTGGCCGACACCGATCCACGGCCATGTCAGAGCAACTGGGCGAGCGACTGCGGCGCTCGGGCTACAGTGTCAACGTGCAGCACCGCGATGTGGCCCAGGCGGAGCACCTGGCGGCACGATGAAGAACGTTTTCATGTGGTTGGTGCCCGGCCTGCGCGTCAAGCGCTGGCTGCTGGTCTGCTGGCTGGGCCTGCTGCTCTTCACGGCCGGGTCCATCTTACTGGTGGAGGTCCTCTTCGGCAGCCTGAGCCAGCTCTGGCGAATCCTCACGCCCGCGCAGGCGGGCCTGCTGGGTCTCCTGGCGATGGGGGGAGGCATCTGGATCATCCTACAGGGAATGCGAGGCTGGTCCCAGGTCATCTATCAACTGGGTGGCCCCAAGGACCGACGCCAGATGGTGGAGGTGCTCTACGAGCGCCACCAGCTGCAGCGCGGGCTGAAGATCGTGGCGATCGGGGGCGGCACCGGCCTGGCCAGCCTCTTGCGGGGCTTGAAACAGTACAGCAGCAACCTGGTTGCGGTGGTGACAGTCTCCGACGACGGGGGTAGCTCGGGCCGGCTCTCCAAGGAGCTCGGGGTGTTGCCCCCCGGCGACGTGCGCAACTGCCTGGTGGCCCTGGCCGACGACGAGTCTTTGCTCGGTGCCCTGTTTAACCACCGGTTCGTGGAAGGAGGTCTGGAAGGCCACTCCTTCGGCAATCTTTTCCTGGCCGCCATGACCGAAGTGGCTGGCGACTTCGAGCTGGCCGTGGAGCTCTCCAGCCAGATTCTGGCGACCCGCGGTCGGGTGCTTCCGGCCACTCTCACCAGCACGGTGCTGTGCGCCCGTTACGTGGATGGCAGCGTGGTGCAGGGCGAGTCGCAGATCCCGGTCAGGCGCCAGCCCATCGAGAGAGTCTACCTCGAGCCCGGAGGATGCGTACCGCCAGACCGGGTGCTGGCCGAGATCGCCGAGGCAGACGCCATCGTGCTCGGTCCGGGCAGCCTGTATACCAGCGTGCTGCCCAACCTGTTGGTGGAGGGGATGGTGGACGCCGTTTTGCGTTCCAATGCTCCCAAGATCTATGCCTGCAATGTGATGACTCAGCCCGGGGAGACCGACAACTTCACCGCCGGGGATCATCTCGACGTGCTCCTGCGCCACGCCGGTGGCCCGCTGGTGGATTACGCCCTGGTCAACCTGGCTTTCCCGGCCTCGCGCCTGGCTGCCAAGTACAAAGCCGAGGGCGCTGACCCGGTGCTGGCTGACCTGGCTCGCATCGAGAAAATGGGCATCGAGCCGATTGGAGCCAACCTGATCAGCGAGACCGAGCTGGTGCGCCACGACTCTGACCGGCTGGCCCGGGCCATCATCGACCTGATCGCTCGCCACCGCTCCAAGGAAGTCGAGCCGGGCTCGGCCGGGCTCGAGTTCCGTCGGCTTCGGGCTGTGAAGTGAAAGGTTGGGCAGAGAGAATCGTCAGTATCGGGCGCTGATGCCCACGGTCATTCCCCAGTCCAGCCCCGATCCCGACATCCCTTTGAGCACGGCCAGGTCGATCTGCATGTCCTCGTTGAGAAGATAGGTGAAGCCGCCATCCATGGCCAGCTCGAAGGGTCCGTTCGTTCCATCGGGTCCGCTGCCAAAGCACTCGACGAACATCCCCAGCTCGTCAGTCAGCGAGTACCCCACCGAAGTGGCGAAAAATCCCTGTAGATAGCGCCCGCCTCCGGCTTCGTCCTCCGGCACCCCTCCCTGCAGGCTGACTGCGATGGCCATGCGGTCGTTGAGCGGAAAGGTGGTCAGCAGAGCCAGCTCGGGCACCACGGCATTTCCCGCCAGAGGGCCCGTGCCGCTGGGCAAATTGACGCGCCCGAGCAGGGCGATGGCGCCCCAGTCTTCATCGGCGAGATTGACCTTGGCTCCCAGGCTTGCGTCGGAGAGTCCTGTAACCCCTTGAGCGGCGGTGAGAAAGTCGCTTTCGACGCGCAACTCGGTGTTGGGTCCGGTGCCGATGCGAAGCAGGGTGGGAGTGGCGAAGAACTCATCCCCCCCGCGGGAGCGCTCATAGAGAAGACCCGACTCGATCTGGAAGCGCCCCGAGCCCACCGTGTAGGGCGATTCCGCCTGGTCGGGCCGGTCCGTGATGATCGGCTGCGTTTCGGAAGGGCTTGCCTGTGGCTCCACCTCCTGGGCGCCCAGGGGCCCCACAAGCAGCAAGAGAGCAAGAATCCAGCGTTTCCACACGGGTCTGAGTCCTTTCTGAATTTAGATGGGGCTAAATATGTTTTAGAGGAGCCTAAAAATCCTGCATCCGATCGGGTGGAAACAGTTGTCAGGGACTTTTCAGTCCCTGGCGGGACAATCAAGCCATGATGATCCCCAGCCTTCAGACCGCAAGCTTCACCGCTCACAGCCCCCGGGCAGCCAGCGGCGCCCCCCAGCCCCCTGTCTTTGCGCCTCCGGCCGAGGTTTTCACACCCTCCGAGCAGACCATCAAGGCGCGTAGCGGCCTCTCGGCCACCGTGCGCCAGGATCAGATGGGGGTGGCTATCAAGGCCACCTTGCCGGCCGGGGGAGGGCTGTTGCCCATTCCGGTGGTGCTTGAAGGCACCCTGGGCGGGAGCTGGGCGGCTCGCACGGGCCAGGACGCCAGGGAGACCCAGGTGGGCAGCGACGGCCGGGTTTATGTACAGCTCGAGCCGGGCGCGCCGGCGGTGGTGTTCGACCCGCGCAATCTCGATTTCGGCCTTTCGGGGGGCTGCACTCCCACGCAGGCGGGTTGGAATCGCGGGCAGATGGAGCTTCTCGACCAGAACGGCGTACGCAAGTACATCTTCAACGAGGAGATGGAGCATGTGTCCCCGGGCGTGGTGCGCAACGAGTACACCGAGGTGCGCTGGGACGGTCAGCAGTTGACCGCCAACCGGGTCATCCGCACTCAGGGGCAGGCCCAAGTCGAATCCGGCGGGCAGTTGATGAGCGGTCTGAAGAGCTATGTTCACGGGCCCGACAACCAGGACATCCACCTCGATGTGCAGGGCAACGCGGATAACTCGCTGACCGTCACGCCTCCCAAACTGGGCCAGCTGGCCAGCAAGAACGCCGTGCGTCTGCTGTTCGGCGACGTGGTCACACCCTACATGCAGCACCAGAAGAATCAGGGCTACGCGGGAACCTTCATGCCCCTGTCAGCCCTGCCCCCCGGCACGTTGTTCCCGGCCCTGGTGGGTGGGTTGCAGGCTCCCCCGCGTGCGCCGGTCCAGGCCCCTCCGCCCCTTCCGCCGGCTCCCCCGCCCTCGCAGAATCAGGGATTGATGGAGCAGCTCGGCTTCGGAGGCAACGATCAGGAAGGGGGCTCATTGATGGACCAGCTGGGCCTGGACGGCCTGTTCGGTCAGCGCCCCCAGCCCGCACCGCCGGGTCCGCCTCCCCAGGCTCCGGTCAGTTTCGGGCAACCGGCGCCAACTCAGCAGGCTCCGGTCCAGTTCGGCCCTCCCGCGGTTTCGGCCGACCCGCTTCAGGCTCTGCGCCAGCGCTACCCCCAGGCCAGCGAGGCAAAGTTGCAGGCGGCCTGGACACTGGCTGACGGCAACCCCCAGAAGGCCGAGCAGTTGCTGCTTCAGCTGGGCATTCGCTGAGCCCGGGAGCAACCAGGTTGCGTTGGCTTGCGTCTCTGGCTCTGGCCCTGGCTGATCCGGCTCCGGGTGCGACTCGACTGCATGCGCCGAGACGCACGCTGGTCTTTGCTCGCCACAAGCGACGCTGACAACCCGATTTCGCGCTGGATCAGGAAGCCTGGCGGGCCTTGCGCAGATAACCGATGGCCCGGGCGGGTTGGTCGGCGCTCAGCTCGGCCAGCTCGAGCAACCAGCGGCGGCGCACGGTCGTTGAGGTATTGGCCTTGCCGGCGAGCTCGTCCAGGGCCTCGCAGTAGGCGCGCAAGAACCGCTTGTGGGCGTTGCCGCGCAGCGAGAAAGCAAGTTGGCGGGCAAAGCGGGAGCCTTCCATGTTGCTGCCTACCATGGCCCAGCTCTGGAATACCTTCTGGTAGAACTGGGCAAAGGACGGGCTGTGGCCGGCCAGAGTGGCGAAGATTTCCAGCGCCTCCTCGCCTCGACCCAGGATGATGCGCTTCATGGCTTTGATCAGCATGCGATCCACCGGTGTGAGCGGGGGCGGGGGAGGTGGGGGAGCTTTCTTGCGGCTGGCCTGCTCTCGGGCCGTGCGCAACTCCGCCTCCAGCTCCTGCAACCGCGAGCCGGCCCTGGCCAGGCTCTGCTTCAGCGTCCCTCTCTCTTGCTCGAGCTCTTGCAGGTCCTGACACAACACCGACAGGTCGCGCTGGTAGGCGGCCATCTGGGTTTCGCTGCGCTGCCTTTCCTCGCGCAGGGCCAGCGCCAGAGCGAGATTCCGCTCGGACAGGTGGTGGTTCTCCTCGGTGGGGCTGTCAGAGATGTGGGCGACGGACACGGTGGCAGGCCTCCCGTCTTGGAATCTGGGGCTGGCGGGCCCCCGCCTCAGTCTACCCCATCCGACTTCCGGGCGCTGTGTGCCAGCACACATCTAGGAGTGCAGCCGGAAACCCCCTTGACACAGTTTTCCGGCTGCGCGACGCCCAACATATTGTGCTAGAAGTCCGGCCGCCTACAACATCTTGTGGTGGCGGAGGTTTCCTCCGACACCACAGGGGGTTTGCGGCCGGACTTCTAGCAGGCTGATACAAAACCGGTTGTGGTGTCGAAGCATAGCTCCGCCACCACAAGATATTGTGTAGGCATCAGCCTGCTAGACAATCTGTTGAGCGCAGGATGATGCAAAAGCCCTCTTCGAGGACTTTTGCATCACTCTGCTGGTGGAGTCAGCGCTCGAAGGCCACCCCCAGCGCGGCGGGCTCGCTGCGGCGGCGAGGGGTGAGGGCCATCACCGCAATGGTCAAAAGGTAGGGTAGCATGAGCGCCAGCTCCGAGGGGATGGGGAGGCGGGCCACCTGGATCCAGAGCTGCAGCGAGTTCACGCTGGCGAAGAGGAGCACCCCCCCCAGCACTCCCCAGGGATTCCAGCGCCCGAAGTAGACCAACGCTACGGCGATGAAGCCCCGGCCAGCGATCATGTCTTCCTGGAACAAATTCAGGTTGGCGATGGAGAGCGAAGCGCCGGCCAGTCCTCCCAGCATGCCCCCGATGGCTACCGCCAGGGCCCGGGTGCGGGCCACCGAGATGCCCAGCGCGTCGGCTGCCTGAGGGTTCTGGCCCACCGCCTTGACCTGCAGGCCGAATCGAGTGCGGTCCAATACCAGAGCCATGATCGGCACCAGCGCGAAGGCCAGGTAGGTCAGCAGGTTGTGGCCCGAGAGCACGGGCCCCAGCCAGGGGAGGTCGAGGGCGGGGAAGCCATCCACGGTGCGGACTCCGCCCGAGGTCACCCGGTAGAGCATTCCGGCCAGGCCCAGCCCGAAGAGATAAAGACCGATCCCGCTGATGCCCTGCTCGCCCTTGAAGACCACGCTGACCAGGATCAAGAGCAGGGCCATGGCCAGCCCGGCCGCCAGGGCCGCCAGCACGCCCAGACCCAGGCTGCCGGTGCGCACGACGGTCAGGAAGGCGGCCAGGGCTCCCACTAGCATGGTGCCCTCCAGTCCCAGATTGAGCACACCCGAGCGCTGGCCCAGCGTTTCTCCCATGGAGGCATACAGATAGGGCGTGGCCAGCCGGATGGTGGAGAAGAGGAAGCTCTCAAACACGGCGATTGCGGCGCCTCCGCTCCCAGGCTTCGGCGCTGACCAGCAGGCAGAGGATCAGGCCCTGCAGAGCGATGGCCAGCGAGGCCGGCACCTGCATGGAGCGCTGCATTTTGTCGGCCCCCACCAGCAAGGCCGCAAACAGGGCCCCGGCCGGCAACAGCCAGCGCGGGTCGAGGCGAGCGAGCAGGGCGGCTACGATGCCCGCAAAGCCGGCCCCTCCGGTCATCCCTTCCAGCGAGCGGTGGTGCAGGCCGGTCACCTCCACGATCCCGGCCAGGCCAGCCAGGGCCCCGGAGATCAGCATGGCCAGCACCAGGCGTGTGCCCACTCCGATGCCGGCGTAGCGGGCTGCCAGCGGACTCAGCCCCACGGCCCGCAGCTCGAAGCCGAGCGTGGTGCGCCGCAGCAGGAAGTAGACCACTCCCGCCAGGAGCGGCAGGAGCAACAGGCCCGCGTGCAGGGTGGTGCGGGGGATCAGTCGGGGCAGCCAGATAGCAGCGGGCAGGGCGGCGCTCTGGGGAATTCTTGTGCCGGCCGCGATCTCAGCCGGGTCGAGCATGGGTCCGCTGAGCACGAAGTTCATGAGCTGCAGGGCCACCTGGTTGAGCATGACCGTGCTCAGGATCTCGTTCACCCCGAAGCGGGCCTTCAGGTAGCCCGCCAGCCCGGCCCAGAGGGCACCGGCGGTGACCCCGGCGGCCAATACCAGGGGTAGAAGCACGGGACCGGGGAGGGAAGGGATTGCCAGGCCCAGGGCGGTGCCGGCCAGGGCTCCCACGATCATCTGGCCCTCGGCGCCGATGTTGAAGATGCGGGCCTGGAAGGCGACGATGATGCCCAACCCGACCAGCACCAGGGGGATCGACTTGGAGAGGGTCTGGGCCAGGCCTTTGAGGCTGCCCAGGCTACCCGCCAGCATCGCCTCGTAGGCCAGCATCGGGTTGACCCCCAGAGCGGCCAGGAGCAGGCCCCCCAGAGCGAAGGAGCCGGTCAAGGCCACCAGGGTGGGCAGGAAATCGGGGCGCTTCACCCCCTCTTCTTAACTCAGCCTGTCAAGGCTATAATGGGCCTATGGTGCTCGAGGTGCAGGGGCTGACCAAGAGCTTCGGAGGGACGAGGGCGCTCACCGATGTCAGCTTCTCGTTGGCCGAGGGCGAGTCGCTGGCCTTGCTCGGCCCGAACGGCGCCGGCAAGACCACCACCCTGCGCATTCTGGCCACTTTGCTCAAGCCGGACCAGGGCAGCTTCAAGGTGGTCGGTCGCTCGAATTTTTACGAGGTGCGCCGCTTGATCGGCTACATGCCGGACGTGCTGGGGATTTACCCCGAGATGCAGGTCAAGGAGTACCTGGAGTTTTTTGCCCGCGCCTATCAACTCCCGAGCCCCCGGCGCCGCCAGCGGGTCGAAGAGATGGTGAGCTTTGCTGGAATGGAGGGTTGGCTTGAGCGGCCGCTCGAGGGCCTGTCGCGCGGCCAGCTGCAGCGCGTCGCCCTGGCCCGGGCCCTGCTGCACGATCCGCTGCTGCTCTTGCTCGACGAGCCGGCGGCCGGGCTCGACCCGCGCTCGCGCCTGGAGTTTCGCCGCCTGTTGCAGGATCTGCGCCAGCGGGGCAAGACGGTGGTGATCAGCTCGCACGTGCTGAGCGACCTGGAGGACACCTCGAGTCACATCGCGGTGATCGAGCAAGGGTCCTTGCTTTGCCTCGAGCCGATGCATGACTTCCTGGAGAAGACCACCGCTCACGCCACCTACCGCCTCTGCCTGGCCGGCGATCCCGGGTCTGCACTGGACTTTCTGGCGGGCCATCCCCGGGTCCAGGCAGCCCGATTCGATGGCGACGACATTCTGGTGGAGCTATGCCGGGTCGATGGGCTGGCTCGCGACCTCCTGCGCGAGCTGGTGGAGCAGAAGCTCGAGGTGGAGAGCTTTGCCGAGGTGAGGCTGTCGCTTGAGCAGGCCTATCTGGCCCGAACCCGTGACCTGGCGGGGGCCCTATGAACCCCTTCCTGCTCAAGGCCCTGTGGCAGCTCAAAAGGTCACGCCGGATCTGGGTGCAGACGCTGCTGCTCTGCGTGACACTCTGGTTGGGCGCCTTCTACACCTATCTCGCTCTGACACTCCTGGTCGTCTTTGCCACCGCCCCCCACTTCGGCGAGGAGCGACAGCGCGGCAGCCTCTGGGTCTCAGGCATCACCGGCATGACGCCTTTTCAAGAGGCTGTGGGCCGGCTGTCAGGGGCTCTCTTGTCTCCGGCCGTGAGCTGGGGGCTCAGCCAGCTCGTGATGGTCGGCTGGGGTCGTTTCTCGCTCTCGCTCGCCCTGACTGGCTTGCTCTGGCTGACTTTTGTCGGGGCCGTCGGCCTGGTTGCCTCGCTGACCCGCAACCCCGTTCGCGCCACCACTACGGCTCTGGCCTGGCTGGTGTTCAGTCCTCTCCTGCCGGCCATTCTGGACAACCCCTTGCCCGGCGCCATGGGCCTGTTCCCATCCTGGTACCTGCTTGTCCATTCGAACCCCTGGCCTTTGCTGGTCGGTAGCCTGCTGGCCCTGGCCTACCTGACCTTTCGACTGGCTGACAACGCCCCTCTGGAGGCCGCCTCGCCCAGCGTGGCCGGTGAGGCCCGGGGCCTGGCTCCCCGGCGCGAGGGGGCTTTGCCCCATCAGGCCCCTCCCCGGCTCGAGCCGGCTCCCCCCAACCTGGTCGACCGGCTGCTCTCGCACTGGAGCGATGACCCCTTCTACCGTGCCTACCGTGATGGCTATTTGCGTCTTTACCGTGACGCGACCGACGCCCCCGGGAGCGCCCTGTCACCCGGTCTGGTCTTCTGCGGTCTGCTCGGCCTGGTTAGCAGTGTTCCCGAGCTGCAGCGACTCTTCTCGCTGGGTCTCTTCATGACCCTGATCGGCATCGCTTTGAGCGGCCTGGGGGCGCTGCTGGTGGGCTCCAAGTCGATGCAGGCCGAGGGCGAGGGCGCCATCTGGCCTCTTCTGCTGGTCACCGGGATGACGCCCTCGCGGGTGCTGGGCGGTAAGTTCGCTACCTCGTTCTTTGCCGTCTCGGGTGAGTGGAGGGTCTGCCTGGTCGCCTACCTGCTGGTCCTCTTCGTCCAACCTTGCCTGGTGCCGCTGCTCTTTCTGCACCCTGCTGTCATTGCGCTGGGAGCCCTTCTGGGCCTCGGCCTGGCCTGCACCAGTCGACGCGAGGGCGGCCTGGTGCAGGTTCTTCTGGTTCTCCTGATGGGGTTGAATCTGGCCTTTGTGGTCCCGCCTCTCTACGCCGCCCTGGTCGGTGGTTTCTCGCTGGGCACGCTCTCCATCTTGAGCCTGGAGCTGGCGATGGTCGTGCTCTTGAGCCTGGTGCTGCTTCCCTGGGTGCGGGTGCGGCTGGCCGAGCGCATGGAGCCCGAATCGATCCGGTAACACTGCGCTAACATCGTGCCCACCCGGGTCCTCCTATAGTGGGCAACGCTATGATGATCACAACCTTGACAACGCCAGCACCGGCGCGCCGTGCGGCCGCGCCTTCCAATCCGCCGCCTCAGCCTCCGCCCGAGCAAGATCCCGAAGAAGAGTTGATGAAGCGCACCTTCATCTGGGGCGGCGCCAGCGCCGCCATCGGCGCGGTCAGCTGCGTCGCCACAACGGCCGCCTATGCTCTGGGCGGACCGGGAGTGGGCCTGGGCGTCCAACTCGGCCTCTGCCTGGCGGGCGGCCTGGGTGGCGGCTTTTACGTGGCTAACTTCCTGCACACTCCTGAGCCTCACAACCGCACCCTCGGCTTCCTGGCAGGGGCGGGCGCCATGGCGCTGACCACCACCTTCGGTCGCATGGCCGGGCTCTCGGGAGCACCGGTCATGACGGGTCTTGCGGCCGGCCAGGCCAGCATGGGCTTTGGATTGCTCTACGGTGGCTACGGCTCGATCATTTTGGGCCAGAAGGAAACCTGAGCCCTGCAGGTCGGTTTCAAGCTTTGAGGGAATGACGCCCGCATGCTCAAACGCTTGATAATGCTGATTGTGATGTTATCCGCCGCGGTCCTGAGCCAGGACGAAGTGGTGGGCACCTATAAGAAAACCATCAATACTCGGACCCAGACCCTGGTGCTGAGCAGCAACCGCAACGCCCAGCTGACCACCGAATTCTCCGGCGGCAAGACCATCGTGCAGAAAGGCACCTGGAAGGTCAGCGGGGAGCTGTTGACTCTGAGCCTGACCCAAAAAAATGGTCAGAAGGCGTCTGAGACCATCGTCTTTCAGCGCGACGGAGCTGAGCTGGTGGCCACCCAGTACAACGTCAAGAACTGGGGCGCCAGCGGCATCGTGCTCGAGCGTTACGATCCCAACCCCCAACCGGCCGCCGCCCGACCGGTCATCGACACCCTGGTGGTCAGTCCCGCCCGGGTGATGAAGGTGGGTGAGGAGCTGACCGTGCTGATGACCGGCACTCCCGGCGGACAGGCCAGCTTCGAGGTTCTCGGCGCGGCTCAGGATGTGGTGCTGCCCGAGGTCTCCAGCGGCCGGTACCAGGCCAACTTGAAGCTGACCAGCGCCATGGTGGTGCGGGATGCGGCCCTGGTGGGTCGGCTCTCCAAGGACGGTCAGGAGGTGCTCAAGGAGGCCAGCCGCACGGTTACCATTGAAGGGGCGGCGCCACCTCCGGCCGCTCGGGTGGAGCTGTTGCCGCGTCCCAAGAGCCGCGTCTTCGACGCGCGGCCTCTGGTGGGGGCAACCTTCTCTGCCCCGGTGGAGGGGGCCGCGTACCGGCTCTGGCTCGACGGTGCCGAGGTGACCGGCTACAGCAAGATCACCGAAAACATGCTCCACTTCAAGCCTCGTAAGGACCTGGCCCAGGGTCGGCACTCGGTCCGCCTGCTCGGCCCCAATGTGGACGAGACCTGGAACTTTACCGTGGCCGGCCAGATGCGGCCTCAGGTGAGCCCGGCCGACGGCGCGCAGGTGAATACCGCCCGCCCTGAGTTGCGAGTCCGCTTCGACCAGCCGGTTCAGACCGTGACGCTGCGCCTCTGGCTCGACTCGAGCGAGGTCACCGGCTACGCCCAGATGAGCAGCTATGAGATCGCCTACCAGCCTGGCTTTGATCTGACCCCGGGGACGCACCAGGCCCGGGTGGCGGCTCGTGGAGCCAGCGGAGAGAACTGGGACTATACCTGGAGCTTCCAGGTCGGTGGGTCGCTCGCTCCGGTGGGCCTGCAACTGCAGGTCGCCTCTCCCACCACCGGCCAGAAAGTGCCAGAGAGCTTCGTGATGACCGGCACGGCCACGCCCGGCTCCATCGTGGAGCTGACCGGCACGGTCACCCAGCCGCTCATTCCCGGGGTCATCGGCATCAAGAGCCAGAACTTGAAGTACAGCGTCTATACCGACCCGACCGGCGGCTGGCAGCTGCCCGTGGCCGTGAAGGCCCCCAACGGGTCGGTGCTGGAGCTGACGGTGTTGGCTCGCGACGCGGCCGGGGCTCAGTCCAATCCGGTCAAGATTCGCTGCACGATCGCGAAGTAGGCGCCTGGCCGGCGAACAGGAGCCCGAGCTCCTCCGGGGGCGTGTCGGGGGGGACGATCCCCACGATGCGCCCCCCCTCCATGACCGCCAGCCGGTCGGACAGCGTGCGCAGCTCATCCAGGTCTTCCGAGATCAGCAGGATGGCCGTGCCGCGCGCCTTCTCGTCGAGCAGCAGGCGGTGGATGGCACGGGTGGCTCCCAGGTCCACTCCCCGGGTGGGTTGGGCCGCGACCAGCAGTCGGGGCTGGCGCGACAGCTCGCGCGCCAGCACCAGTTTCTGCAGGTTGCCGCCCGAGAGGGTGCGTGCGGGCGCCTCCACCGAGGAGGTCTTGACAGAGTACTCCTCGACCAGCGCTCGAGCCCGCTGCTGGACCGCGCCCGGTTGCAGCACGCCCTGCCTGGCCAGGGGGGGACGGGGATAGTCGCGCAGGATCAGGTTCTCGCTCAGGCTGAAGTCAAGAATGCTGGCCGTCCTCTGGCGGTCTTCGGGCACGTAAGCCAGACCCGCCTCCAGCCTGTGGCGGATGCTCATGGCGGCCAGCTCCTGGCCGTCGAGTCGGGCGCTGCCTTCAAACGGGCTCAGCCCGGCCAGGGCATCGGCCAGTTCGCGCTGACCGTTGCCGCTCACCCCGGCCAGCCCCACGATCTCGCCCTGATGCACCGTGAGGTCGACGCCCTTCAGCCTGGGGGGCACGGCCAGCTGACTCAGCTGCAACCGGGGGGTGGAGGAAACCGGACCGCGCTCGAGCGGCAGCGGCTCGAGCTCGCGGTCGACCATCAGCCGGGCCAGCTCTCCAGGGGTGGTCTGGGAGACGCTCGGGATGTGACTGACCAGCTTCCCCTGACGCAGCACGCTGACCCGGTCGCAGAGCTCCATCACCTCCCCGAGCTTGTGGCTCACGAACACCACTCCTCGGCCCTGGGCCACCATCCGGCGCAAAACGACAAAGAGCGGCTTGACCTCCAGCGGGGTGAGCACGGCGGTGGGCTCGTCCAGCAAGAGCAACCAGGCTTCCTGAGCCAGGGCCCGCAGAATTTCCACCCTCTGGCGCTCGCCCACCGAGAGCTCAGCCACCGGGGTGCTCCAGGGAAGGCTCAGGGAATATTCTTCAGCCAGCTGCTGGGGATGCTGGCGCAGGCCGGCCAGAACCAGATTCTGGGCCACCGTCAGCTCGTCCACCAGCATGAAGTGCTGGTGCACCGTGGCGATGCCCAGGCGCAGCGCCTGGGTGGGCGAGGTCAGCAGCAGCGGCCGACCCTCGGACAGCACCCGGCCGCTGTCGGGGCGCACCAGCCCGCTGAGCACCTTGAGCAGGGTCGACTTGCCGGCCCCGTTCTCGCCCAGCAGGGCGTGGATCTGCCCGCTTTCAAAGCTCAGGCTGACGTCTTGCAGGGCCCGGGTGGACCCGTAGCTCTTGTTGATGCCCTCCAGGGCAAGCCGCCTCACTTCTGCTCGCGCAGGGCCTTGTCGTAGGAGGCGCGGACCTTTTCGCTCACCGGAACCTGGGGATTGAAGACGCTCACCAGGCCATTGCCGTAGGTGAGCCGGTACTGCTTGCCTCCGGGACGACCCTGGCGGCGCTCTTGGAGGATGTCCTGCAGCACCGGGGTCCAATCGTAGGTCTGGCACACCACCACCTGGTCGGGTGCCAGCGAGGCCTGGTTGGCCTGGGTGCCCACCCAGAGGAGCTTCTTCTCGCGCGCCACGTTGATGGCTCCGGCCACCTGCTGGGCCGAGCCCGTCAGCACGTCTGCTCCGGCCTGCACCTGGACGCTGGCCGTCTCGGCCGCCTGGGAGGTGTCCGAGAAGCTGCCCGTGTAGGCCACGAGGACCTTCACGTCTGGACGGGTCGCTTTTGCCCCGGCCTGGAAGCCGTCGATGTAGAGCTTGGCGTCGCCCGCCTCCACCGGGCCTACGACCCCCAGAACCCCTTTCTGGCTCAGGCCGGCGGCCAGCACGCCGTTCACGTAGCCGGCCTGATCGGCGGCGGCGTCGTAGGCGAAGACGTTGCGGGCTCCTCGGGTGTCGGTGGCGGTTCCGTAGGCGAAACTGACCTCGGGAAAGTCGGCCGCCACCTCGAACAGGCCGTTGCCATACTGCGTGCCGTGGGCCACCACCAGATCGTAGCCCTCGTCGGCGTAGTCGCGCAGGGCGGCGTTGGCGTCGGCCACGCTGACCATCTTGTCGGAGATGGCCACCTCCAGGTTGGGGTCCTTCTGCTTGAGCGCGTTCAGTGAATCCACCATGGACTGGCTCCAGGCCAGGTCGTCCACGGCGCTCGGCAGCACCACCGCAATTCTCGTCTTGGGAGAGCCGGACGCGGTCGGGGGTGCGGCCGCGGGGGCGCTGCACCCTGCCAACCAGACAGCCAGCAGCACGAGCAGGCGAATCACTGTTTTTCGACGGGAACGGGCTGGCCGGATGGAAGGATCAGGTCTTCCTCGGCCTCATCAAAACCGGTGGGGGGCGCGTCGAAGCCGTCGGGAGCGGCCTTGACGCTGGAGCGAGCGGCGGGCTTGTTGTGCTGGCGGACCTGCAGGGGATCTTCCTCGGGGTTGCCCAGGTTGGCCTTGAGATGATCCTCTCCCTCAGGGGTGGGTCGCATCTTCAGATGGTCCTCTCCCTCGGCCGGATAGCGTGCCTTGATTTCCTGGGGCGATCCGATCACTGCCTTGAGCGAGTTGCCCTTGCGCGGAGGGGCGGCTTGGAGCGGATCGGGCTCGCGTGCCTCCTCGACCGGCACGGGGTTGGGGACGGGCGCCTTGTAGATGGCCGAGGCGCTCCAGGCCAGGCTCTGGGTCAGCTTGCCGCCGGGTACCTGGACGTAGATGCCAACGCCGGTGAGCGGATCTTCGAAGCGGTAACCCCGGACCAGGTAGGGGATCTGATCCAAAGGCTCACCTTCGAGCAGGTGCACGGCGTAGGCCTTGCCCCTCGGCTCGAGCTGCAGCCGGGTCTTCCCGTTGGGCCCGAAGATGGTGTAGGTATTGGTGGAGAAGGTGGTGCGGATGTTGACGCTGCCTGCCTTGCCGTGGATGGCGGTGACCCTGCCGTAGGTCAGCGTGTAGACCACCTTGTCGTCCGGTAGATGGGCCTCAAAGGCCGTCTTGCTGCGCTGGAAGACATAAGTGTTGGGCCCGAAGCGAATTTTCAGCGAGCCATCCACCTGCTCTTGCACCGTGGCCGACCACTTGGGGAACTGGAACACGTAGCCGAAGCCGCTCTTGGTGATGGTCACCGGCCCGGCCTGGGTTTGCAGCAAGGTTCGGGTGAGCGTCTGGTCGGGAACGCGGGTGACGCCGGCGGGACAGTAGATCCCCCCCCAATTCTCCTTGAACAGGGCCTGGTGCTCGCCCTCAGCAGCCAGGGGAAGGCCCAGCCAGAGCCAGGCCACCAACATGGCCAGGCCCGCTTTCAAACACTTTTGCAGGCGAAAATTCAACATCAACTGGCAGAGGGTTTTAAGTTTTACGCCAGCGAACTCCTGCTTTTCATGCCCAATCTACGTATTCTGGACAATTGCGGCTGGGATGGGCGAATTTTGGCCGTGGGCCTGGACGACCTGGTGCAGAGCTTCATCGTGGTCACCCGCCGCTTCAATGTGCTGGTGGATACCATGGTCAACCAGGAGACCGCCCTGGAGCTGGTGGACCTGGCGCGTCAGGCCGGCCCCGGTCGCGAGTTGCTGGCCGTCAACACGCACGCCGACTGGGACCATTTTTGGGGCAACCAGATCTTCGCCGCCCCTATCCTGGCCCATCGCCTGGCGGCCGAGCGAGCTCTGGACCAGGAAGCTCGGGAGGACCTGCGCCAGCATGCCGCCCGCGAGCCCGAGCGCTACGCCGGGGTTCGCCTGACTCCCCCCAATGTGCTGTTCGACGAGCGTCTGACCGTGGATGGGGGCGATCTTACCCTGGAGCTCTTCCGCACTCCCGGGCACACCATCGACCATATCGCGGTCTATCTTCCCGAAATCGGCTTGCTGCTGGCCGGGGACGCAGCCGAGGAGCCTTTCCCGCTGGTGGGCGGCCGGGGTTGTCTCAAGACCTTGCGGGACTCGTTGCGGGCCATGCGTGACCTGCGGCCGCGCCACGCGTTGTATTGCCACGCTCCCGTGGAGACCGGGCCGGCTCTGCTCGAGCGCAATCTGGCCCACTTCGACGAGATGGAGCGGCGCTGCCGTTCGGGTGAGGACTTTTCATTGCTGGAAGCCACCGGGGGGCGGACCGACCTGCCCGGCTTTTACGCCGAGAGCCACACCCGGGCACTGGAGCTGATGCGCCAGCTCGTCAAGTGAGTTGACAGTACCGGGTCTTGCACGAGCGCCGATTGCCAACGCGTAAAGTTGTTCACATGAAGTTAACAATTTGTTCATAACTGGCAGCCGTCAGCAACACGTTGGCAAGTGCCCTGCCCGATACTGAGACAAAGCTCACGGGAGGTGTCCAATGCTGAAAGCTCCATCCGATGCCATCAAGATTCCTATCGCCATTGCTCGCAGTTTGAGCGATCTGGGCCTGAGCGGCCATTTCAACTGGGTTACCCCTCGGCTGCTGGCCAGCCTGGCCCGCAAGCCCTTCCTCCTGATGCGGCGTGGTTGGTCTCTGGCTCAGACCGAGCCACTCGGCTATCTGTTGGGAGGAAAGACGGTCGGGCAATTGCTGCGCATCGAGCCCGAGAGGGGACGTGCCATCCTGGACAGCCGTACGGCCGACTGCTGGCACCGGATCGTGATCACCCTGCAGGGCGAGCTGGTCAGCGCCGGCCCGGCCTATGCCGACGGGCGCGAATTGGAGGAGGCGGCTTAATCCCGCGCGTTCGAATTCTGAACAGCTGAGTCGTGCATCATCCGCCAGGAGCGCAGCCGGAAACCGCCTTGACACGGTTTTCCGGCTGCTCCACGCTCAACAAGAGGTCCAGCCGCATCAGAGCCGCCCGCGTGGGTCAACCGGGTTGCCCTGGTAGCGAACCTCGAAGTGCAGGTGGGGACCGGTGGACATGCCGGTGGAACCGACCGCTGCCACCACCTGGCCCTGGTTGACGGCCTGACCGTAGCCGGCGTAGAGGGCTGAGCAATGAGCGTACAGGGTGGAGTAGCCATCCCCGTGGTCGATGATGATCGTGTTTCCGTAGCCGCCATACCAGCCGCTGTGGATGACCCGCCCGTTGTCGGCCGCTTTGATAGGGGTGCCTGAGCCGGCCGCGATGTCCAGCCCGGCGTGGAAGATCGAGGTGCCCCGGATGGGGTGGATGCGGTAACCGAAGTTGGAGGTGATCCAGCCGTTCACCGGCATCACGTACACTCCGGCGCTGGGCCGTAGCGGGCCTCCTCCGCCGGGGTTCTCCGCCTGGCGCGCCCGGATCATGGCCTGCAGCTCGGCCTCCATCTCGACCGTCAGATGCTCGAGCTCGACCACCTTGTCCTGAACCTGGTCGCGCTGCTCGCGCACCCTGGCCAGCAGCGCGGCTCGTCGGGCCTCTACCCTGGCCAGCTCCTTGGCTTGACGGGCCTGCAGCTTCTCAGTGGCGGCGATCTCGCTCACCGTCTTCTGGGCCGCCGCCTTCTTGACTTCCAGCTCGAGCTTACGGGCCCGCACCTCGCCGATCAGCTTCTGGTCGCTCTGCACGATGCGCTCGAGGTATTCGCTCTGGTTGAGAAAGTCCGTGAAGCTGGCGGCTTCGAGCAGCACAGAGAGGTAGTTGACGTCCCCGGTCAGGTAGATCTGCTGCAGACGCCTTTCCAGGGCTCTCTGGGCCTTGAGCAGGCGAGCCTTGGTGGCCTCGATCTGGGTCTTGAGGGCGGCCAGACGCTCTTGAGCCGCGGCCAGACGGGCGCGGGTCTCCTCCAGCTTGGCCTGCACCGTTCCCAGGCGGGCCTGGGTTTGGCCCAGTTGGACCGACACATCCTTGGCCCTGTCATTCATCACCTGCAGGCGCGCGCGTTCCTCTTGCAGGTTGGCCCGGGTCACCTTGAGCTTACGCTCCAGGGAGCCCTCTTGAGCAGAGCCCGGCAGGTGCAACAGGGCCAGCAGCACCACGAGCGCGGCGGGACCCCATCTTGACGCGCCCCGTGACGCCCCGGAGGTCTTATCCTGTGTTGGCGGAGCATACTTGCGCCACCACAAGCGGGGTTGCGGCCAAGCCTTCAGGTGCACCGGGCTACACCTTCAAGAACCGGTTGACCGAGATCCAGCTGCCCAGCAGCCCGACCAGGGCGCCCAGCAGCAGCAAAGCAGGACAGAGCCAGGGGAGCAGACTCTCGGGAGCGGCCACGGGCAGGAAGGAGACCGAGCTCAAGAGCTGGGGCACCAGCAGACGGTAGGACTCGCTGACCACGGTGGCGGCCAGAGCCGCGCCCACCAGCCCTTGCAGAATGCCCTCGAGCAGGAAGGGCCAGCGGATGAACCAGCCGGCCGCTCCCACCAACTGCATGACCTCGATGTCGCGGCGGCGGGCGTAGACGGTGAGGCGAATGGTGTTGCTGACAACCAGCAAGGTAGAGACCAGCAGGAGAATCAGAACGACCAGGCCCACTGTGCGGACGATGCGGTTGAGGGCCAGCATGCGCCGGGCCACGTCTTCGCCGAAGCGCACTTTCTCAATGGAGCCCACGCCCTTGACCTTGTGGCCCACCTTTTCCAGGTCCTCAGCTCGGCGAACACGGATCTCGAGCGCGTCGGGCAGTGGGTTGTGGGTCAGATCGCCCAACTGGATGCGGTTGTTCATGCGCTTCTTGAGGTGCTCGAAGGCCTGCTCGCGCGAGACGAACGAAACCCCTTCCACGCCGGGCAGCCTCAGAACTCGTGCCCGCAACTCACCGAGTTGGTCGCGGTTGAAGTCGGCCTCGAGGTAAGCCACCACCTTGAGATCGGAGGCCAGATCGCGAGCCAGATTGCTCAGGTTGGCCATCAAGACCAGGAAGAAGCCCACGATCATGGTCAGCACCATGACGGTTGTGACCGAGGCCACGCTCATCAACGGGCTGCGACGCACATTGACCAGAACCTCACGCAGAAAATAGTGAGCAAGTCCCATGGCTAAAGTGCTCTCCTTCCCATCTGACGGACCAGGCGAGCGCGCGGGAAAGTGTGACACCGGAGGCGTTGCACTTCAGACCACCTGAGCGGCGCGTTGGGCCACAGTGTAGTTGCCGCGCTCGAGATCTTCGGCAATGCGGCCCTGACGCATCACAATCACACGCTTTCGCATGGTGTCGACGATCTGCTGATCGTGGGTGGCCACCAGAACGGTGGTGCCCTCGGCGTTGACGCGCGAGAGGATCTGCATGATGTCCCAGGAGGAGTCGGGATCGAGGTTGCCGGTCGGCTCGTCGGCGAGCAACAAGCGCGGCTCGTTGACCAGGGCCCGGGCGATGGCCACCCGCTGCTGCTCGCCTCCCGAGAGCTGGCCGGGCATCCGTTTGCGTTTGCTCAAGAGGCCTACCAGCTCGAGCACCCGAGCCACCTTGCGGGGGATCTCGCGACGCCGGGCCCCGGTCACCTCCAGAGCGTAGGCCACGTTCTCCCAGGCGGTCTTCTCGCGCAGCAGGCGGAAGTCTTGAAAGATGACCCCCACCTTGCGACGCAGATAAGGGATCTCCGAGCGCCGTAACTCGCCCACGTCGTGATTGTCCACGTAGACCGAGCCGTTCTTGGGCTCCTGCTCGCGATAGAGCAGCTTGAGGAGGCTGGACTTGCCCGAACCGGTGGTGCCCACCAGGAAGACGAACTCACCTTTGCGGATGAGCAGCTCGACCTCGTGCAGCGCCTGGTAGCCGTTAGGGTAGACGAGGTTGATGCCGTGCAGCTCCACCATGGAGTCTTCATACTCGGCCTTGGGACGCCTCATCGCGGGCGAGAGCAGGTTCTTCCAGGAGAACACGGGCCGCTTTCCCTTTCTGGAGGAAAATTCTTCAGTTCTTGAAGTTCCTTCCAGGAACCGGGAGTCCTTTCGAACGGACGTTTCTATGCGTGCAGGGCCGGGTTGGCTTCGAAGCAGGCCAGGGCTGCCCGGGAATCGTGGCCTCGGGCCAGGGCCAGGGCTGCTTGAGCGGCGCCTCGCAGGCTGGCGACCATGGGGGGCACTCGGCGCTGTAACTCCTGGCGCACGGGAGCACGGGCTCGCAAGAGGTGAAACAGGGCCTTGTGCAGTCCCTCCGAGCTCAAGCCCTCCAGGGAGAGCGACATGGCTCCGCAGCGCTGGCAGAAACGCTCCACTTTGGGGTCGTAGGCCAGTCCAAGGAAAGGGATGCCGCGGGCGGCAGCCATGATGGCCGCGTGAAGGCGCATTCCCAGAACCAGGTCGAGGCAGGAAAGCAAGCCCATCAGCTCCTTCGGCTCGTAATCAGCTCGCAACAGGCGGGCGTGAGGGGTTAATCGAGAGCACAGCTCCTCGCTCAGTGGCCGGTCGCGCGAGGGCTGGAAAGGCAGGAAGAGCAAGCGGGCCTTGTCCTCCTCGGCAAAACGCCGCAAGCCTTCCACCAGGGCCTCCCGGTCGAGCCCGGGCCAGTGGCGCACCGCCACTCCGACCAGCGGGCCGACCTCGGCCGAGCCCGGCCCGGCCGGTCGCTCCAGGCGGGCGACGTCGGCGGTCAGCTCTTCCTGGGCCAGGATCTCGTTCACTCTGGCTGGTTGGCACGGTTCCAGGCCCAGCACCGGGTCGGCCGTCACCCGGGAAGGCGGACGACTCACCCCCAAAGCGCGAATCTCGTCGGCCGACTCCTGATCGCGCCAGGTCAAGAGCTGCAGGCCGTTGGCGAATCGGGTCAGATGTCGCCCGAGCCCGGTTCTGACCGGTCCGAAGCCCTGGCAATAGAGCATCACCGGTCGTCGAACCAGGCGGGCCAGCAGGCACACTCCCAGATAGTAGATCACGCTGTTGATCCCAGTGCTGTCCTGGATCAATCCGCCGCCACCCGAGAGCAGGAGGTTACAGGAGCGCAGCGCTCTGAGCACGGGCCCGGGCGCGCTGCGGGGAACCGGCTCCAGGCCCAGCTTGCGGGCCGCCTCGGGATTGGCCGTGAGCACCGAGATCTGCACCTCGGCTTCCACGCGACGGAGATCCTCCACGATGGCCTGCAGGATCGCCTCGTCGCCGGCATTGCCGAAGCCGTAATAGCCGCTGATCAGGATGCGTGGCATTGCGCTCAGACGTTTCCCGCTCGGCGGGAAAACTCCCTGGCCGGGTTCGAACTGGGCCCGCATGGCCCTGTTTGATGGACAAAATGCCTTTGAGCATGTGCGGGCTCAGGTTGAGCTCGGCCCGCGTCCGCCCGGCTCGGCTGCCCTGGGGCGCCTGCGCGATTACGTCAGCAAGCATCTCACTCGACTGGGCTGGGGGGTGGAGGAGCAGCCCTTCGAGGCCGTCACTCCCAATGGCAAGATTGCCATGGTCAACCTGTTGGCCCGTTACCCGCCCGGCGAGTTGCCCGGTCCGGGGGCTATTTTGCTGGGGGCCCACGCCGACACCAAGGTTTTTGATTTCGAGTTCGTAGGGGCGAACGACGGCGGGTCGGGGGTGGCCTGTCTGCTGGAGCTGGGGAGGGTCGTGCCTCAGCTCGACCTGTGGCGTCCCACGGTGCTGGCATTCTTTGACGGCGAGGAAGCTCAGGTCGCCTGGGGGCGAGGGGATGGTCTCTACGGGAGTCGTCAGCTGGTCGGCCACTGGTGGAGCGAGCGCCGTCTGGCCGACCTCCTGGCCGTGGTGATCCTGGACATCGTGGGCGACCGTGAGCTTCGGGTCACCCGCGACCTGCACTCGACGGCCTGGCTCCAGGACCTGGTCTGGGAGGTGGCCTGGCAGCAAGGGATGGGCCAGGTCTTCGAAGGGCCGCTGGAGTGGATTGAGGATGACCATCTGCCGTTTCTGGCAGGCAAGGTGGCCTCGCTGGTTCTGATCGGGTTTGGCCACGACGAGCAGGGTGAGTACTTTCCGTCCTACTGGCACACCCCCGAGGATACCCTGGACAAAGTCTCGCCGCTCAGTCTCGAGCAGGTGGGGCGGGTGGTGGAGGAGGCTCTGATTCGCCTTCAGGGGTCCCCGCCGCGGGAGCGCCCGGGGGCTTGAGATAGCGATCGTAGGCCAGTACGGAGATCTTGTGGATGTCTTCCAGGAGCATGGTTTGAGCCACGAACGAGCAGCCCTGGATGCCCGGGGCGTAAAGGGCGCACTCGGCGAAGCACTCGCGGTTGAGAAACGGACATGTGGGCACGATGATCTATTCGCTGGATGACTTGAATAACCTTGCAGGCGTTTTCGGTGTCGAGGAGGAAACATAGGCCCCAAAGAAGGCGGAGCATAAGGGTGAGCAGAGCCGAGTGACCGAAAATCGAGACAATTCAAACGAGGCCAAGAAACTCCCCCCTTACACCGGGACGACCTCGGACGGCTCTCGCACCGGAGCGCCCGCCCGCCCACCGGTGAAGCCGCCTGGAGAGCGGGTGGTCTCCGCGGGAGGGGGAGTCAAGCCTCCCTCGACCTCATTTCTCAAGCCGGAGAAGCCGACGCCTGACGATCCGCTGCGGGCCGAGTTGGCTCGGTTGACCGAGGGAGCCGAGGAGGAGAAGCCCAAGATCCCTCCCCCCCCTCCTCCGCGCCCCGAGGCTGAGGCGAAAAAGGCGGTGGAACCACCCAGCGTCGAGTCGTCCCAAAAGGTCGAGGAAGTCCCAACCAAAGAGGCTCCCGCCCAGGAAGCCGAGCTTCTCGGGCCAGCCAGCGAGCCCGAGGAGATGAAGTTGGAGCAGGGCAACGATCCCCGCCTGGCCGCCGAGCTCAAAGAGCTGTTGGACGTTGTGGCCGGGCTCGAGTCGCTCAGTTTTTTGCGTCCTCGAGTGGAGAAGTTCGCGAAAGAGGGGGCCGATCTGGCCGGTCTGGTCAGCGTTTACCGGCTCACCTCTCGCACTCTCAAGGATGAGCTGAACGAGAAGAACAAGATGCTCGATCAGTTTCGCAAGGAGTTTCAGAAGCAGCGCGCGGCTCTTGAGGAGGCGCGCAAGAAAGAGGTGCCCGCGTCTCGCCCGCTGGCCGACCCGGCCGACACCGAGAAGCTGCACAAGGAGATCAAGAGTCTGCAAGATCAGGTGGACGCCTCCCAGGAACAACGCAACCGTTTGCTGCAAGACTTTCAGAACATGCGCAACCGGGTTCAGGTTGACACCGACCTGAAGGTTCACCGCGAGAAGGAGAACTTGATCAAGAAGGTTCTGCCGGTGGTGGATGGCTTTGATCGGGCTCTGGAGACGGTGCGCTCGGCCACCGATACCGATGAGGTGGTGCGCGGCATCGAGATGTTGTTTCGGATATTGATGGAGGCGCTCGAATCCGAGGGTCTGTCGCCGGTGGTCACCAAGGATCAAATGTTTGATCCGCGTTGTCATGAGGCCATGGGTCAGGTCGTGACAGGCGACATGCCCGAGGATACGATCTTCGATGAGCTGAACAAAGGCTACTACCTGGGTGAAAAGCTGCTTCGTCCAGCCATGGTTCGCATCGCCAAAGCGCCCGAGGGAGGAGCCCCACCCCCTCCGCCCAAGCCCCCTGTCGAGCAGCCGCCTCCCGAACCTCCCCGGGAAGAGTCTCCGGGCCCCGCGGAAGGACTTTCGGGCGAGGAGAATGTGGAGAGTTAGCGAAAGATTCCACGGGCTGGGGAGAAATGGTCATATTTTGCTCTGGATGCTAGGGAGGAACGGTAGTTCGTGAACAAGATCGTTGGGATCGACCTGGGAACAACCAACAGCCTGGTGTCGATCGTAGAGGGTGGCCAGCCGATCGTCCTGCCCAGTGCCGAGGGGGACTACCTCTTCCCCTCGGTGGTTGGCTTCTCCAAGAGCGGTGAGCGTCTGGTCGGGTCGGTGGCCAAGCGTCAGGCGATCTCCAACCCTGAGCGCACGGTGATCTCCATCAAGCGTCACATGGGCACCGACTATCGCGTCAACATCGACGATCGCTCTTACTCGCCTCAGGAAATTTCAGCCATGATCCTGCAGAAGATCAAGGCTGACGCCGAGGCCTATCTGGGTTTCCCCATCGAGCAGGCCATCATCACCGTTCCTGCTTACTTCAACGACTCCGAGCGCCAGGCTACCAAGGACGCGGGCGCGATTGCCGGTCTGGAAGTGCTCCGGATCATCAACGAGCCCACCGCTGCCTCCATGGCTTACGGTCTGGACAAGCTCGACAAGACCGAAACCGTGCTGGTGTGGGACCTGGGTGGCGGCACCTTCGACGTCACCATCCTCGAGCTGGGGGGCGGCGTCTTCCAGGTCAAGTCGACCTCAGGCGATAACCGCCTGGGTGGCGACGACTGGGACCAGCGCATCATGGACTGGCTGGTGGACGAGTTCAAGAAGACCACCGGTATCGACCTGCGCACCGATCGCGTGGCCATGCAGCGCTTGAAGGAAGCGGCCGAGAACGGCAAGATCCGCCTCTCCACCGAGACCACCACCCAGATCAAGCTCCCGTTCATCGCGGCCGACGCCTCTGGCCCCAAGCACCTGGACATGGAGCTCACCCGCGGCAAGTTTCAAGAGCTGACCGTGGACCTGGTCGACCGTTGCGTGGGTCCGGCCATTCGGGCCCTGGAAGACTCGGGCCTGAACAAGATGGACATCAACAAGGTCTTGCTCGTGGGCGGCTCGACGCGCATGCCAGCCATCCAGGACAAGGTCCGTATGCTGTTTGGCATCGAGCCCTCCAAGGAGATCGACCCCGACAAGGTGGTGGCCATGGGGGCCGCCGTGCAGGGCGCCGTGATGGCTGGCGAGGTCAAGGACATGGTGCTCCTGGACGTCACCTCGCTTTCGCTCGGCATCGAGACCGTGGGCGGTGTGTTCACCAAGCTGATCGAGCGAAACACTCAGATCCCGTGCTCCAAGACCCGCGTCTTCACCACCGCGGCCGATGGTCAGTCGGTGGTCGAGGTGCACGTCCTCCAGGGCGAGCGCGAGCTGGCGGCGCACAACAAGTCGCTGGGCCGTTTCGAGCTGCGCAACATCCCCCCTGCCCCCCGCGGCGTGCCGCAGATCGAGGTCACCTTTGACATCGACGCCAACGGCATCGTGAACGTGTCGGCCAAGGACATGGCCACGGGCAACAAGCAGAAGATCGTCATCCAGTCGCCCACCAACCTCACTCAAGAAGAGATCAACCAGATGGTCAAGGAAGCGGCCATCTACGCCGAGGAAGACGCCAAGCGCCGCAGCGAGGCCCAGGCCCGCAACAAGGCCAACATCGAGCTTGACACGGCCGAGCGCATGCTGCGCGAGATGGGCAACCAGATGTCTTTTGACCACCAGCGGCGTCTACGAGACGGCATCGAGCGCCTGCGCGCCTCTCTGCAGACTTACGACACCGAGAAGATCAAGGACGACACCAAGGTCCTTACCGATGCCCTCTACGCCGTGGGCACCGAGGCCTACCTGACCACTGGCGGCGAGCGCGCGGCCGATGCGGCGCGTAAAGCCGGTATCGACACGGAAGGGATGATGGGCGGCGGCGGCGAGGCCTCCGAGGAGCCAAGCGAGGAAGACCTCTTCAGCTGGTTCAAGAAATAGCTTTCCATTCGTTCCGGACCAATGGCTGATTACTACGACATTCTTGGCGTTCCCCGCGATGCCAGCAAGGATGACATCAAGCGGGCTTACAAGAAACTGGCTCGCCAGTATCACCCCGACGTCGCCCAGGACAAGACCGAGGCCGAGCGCAAGTTCGGGCAGATCAACGAAGCCTACTCGGTGCTCGCCGACGACGAGAAGCGTGCCTACTACGACCGTTACGGGAGTGTGCCCTCGGCGGCGCAGGAGGGGGCCGATTTCGGGGGCTTCGGGGGCTTCCCGTTCGGCGATCTGTTCGATACTCTGTTTGATTTCGGCGGGGGTGGCCGACGCCAGCGCCAGGCCCGCCCCTCGCGGGGCAGTGACCTGCGCATGGGGATCCGCATCAGCCTGGTGGACGCCTTTCAGGGCGCCAGCCGCGAGGTCGAGCTGACCTCCGATGTGGCCTGCGCTCAGTGCGAGGGGAGACGGACCCTGGAGGCCGATGGCTTCCAGAATTGCCCCCAGTGCGCCGGGATGGGTCAGGTGCAGCAGATCATCAACACTCCCTTCGGGCGGTTGACCCAGGTGGCTCCCTGCGCCGCATGCCGGGGACAGGGACGGCAGCTGGTCAAGCCCTGTCCAGGTTGTCGCGGGGCCGGTCGCACCCCTCAGAAGCGCACCCTGAGCGTAAAGATCCCCCCCGGTATGGACTCGGGCGACAAGATCCGCATGCGGGGCGAGGGCGAGCCGGGCACGCTGGGCGGCCCGCCCGGCGACCTCTACCTGGTGGTGGAAGTGGCCGAGCACGAGGAGTTCCGCCGTCAGGGGGACGACCTCTCGCGTTCGCTGAAGATCACGTTTACCGATGCTGCCCTGGGGGCCAGCGTGGAAGTGCCCCTGCTGACAGGCGAGAAGGAGACCCTCAAGATCCCCGGCGGCACCCAGAACGGCACCGTCTTTCGCTTCAAGGGCAAAGGCATGCCTCGTTTCCAGCGCTCGGGGCGGGGCGACCTGCACGTGGAAGTGGAGGTCATGGTGCCCACCAAGCTCAACTCCAAGCAGAAGAAGCTGCTCAAAGAGTTCGCCGAGGCCGGATCCCAGGAAGCCGAGCCCCAGAGCTTCTTTGAGAAGATTCGCGACGCCATCTTCGGTTGACGAGCTCGGTCGACTGGCTGGAGGTCGAGCTGACCGCTCCTGCTGACCAGGAGAGCTCGCTGGCCCTGCTGCTCGAGCGCCGCCACCTGGGCGGCTGGGTGGTGGAGCCCGAGACCGAGGGCCTGCGCTGGGTGTTCTATGTCCCCCAGGAGCCGGGCTGGAAGGAGCGGCTGGGAGCGTTGGGCCTGGCCGCCGCCGAGCACGACGGGGTCATCAAGGTGCGCGGCCAGGTGCGCGACGAGGACTGGGCCGAGAACTGGAAAGAGTTCTACCATCCCCGCCGCCTGACCAGGAGGCTGGTGTTGCGCCCGAGCTGGGCCGAGTTTCAGGCCGAGCCGGGCGACCTGGTGATCGAGCTCGACCCGGGTATGGCTTTTGGCACCGGCTACCACGCCAGTACGCGACTCTGCCTCGAGCTCCTTGAAGAGCAGCCTCCGGCTGAACGGGTGCTGGATATGGGTACCGGGTCGGGCATCCTGTCCATCGCTGCCCTGCTGATGGGCAGCCAGCGCGTCACCGCCATCGACTGCGATCCGGTGGCCGTGCGGGTGGCCCGCGAGAACCTGCGCCACAACCGGCTCTCGAAACGGGCGCGGGTCTTGTTGGGCGAGAACGTTCCCCGGGCCCGTTACGACCTGATCCTGGCCAATCTGATCGCCCAGGTGCTGGTGGAGATGGCTCCCGAGCTGACCCGGGCCCTGGCCCCCGGGGGCCGACTGGTGGTGGGTGGCATCATCGATACCCGCGTTGACGAGGTGCTGGAAGCCTTTTCGGGTCTCGTCGCGGTGGGGCGGGGTGAGGAGGAGGGCTGGGTGGCTCTGGCCTTCCAGCGCCCGTGCGGCTGACGCGCCTGTTCGCTCCGGTCGCGCCCCCCGAGTTTCGCCTGGAGGAGGACGCCGCCCACCACCTGCGGGTGCTGCGCTTGCGACCCGGGGACCGCTTTCTGGCCATCGACCAGGGCTGCGACTGGTTGTGCGAGCTGACGCGCGGAGGTAAGGCAAAGGTGCTCGAGTCGCGCCCGGCCCGACCCGAGCCGAGCGTGGCCCTGGACCTCAAGCTGGCCCTGGTCAAGGGGGAGCGCTTCGATCAGGCGGTTGAGATGGCTTCCGAACTGGGGGTGAGGAGCATCACTCCCCTCCTGACCGGGCGCACCGTGGGCGAACAGCCCGGAGTCACACGCATCGCTCGCTGGGAGCGCATCTCTCGCTCGGCGGCGGCCCTTTCCGGGCGGGCCCACTTTGCCAGCATCGAGCCCGTTCTCCGCTTGGAGGAGGCCCTCGCCTCTTGCGGTCCGGGGATCTTGTTCTGCCCCGGTCAGAAGGCTCTGCGAGAGCTTCCAGCCGGCCAGAGGCTTTCGCTCTGGTTGGGGCCGGAGGGTGGATTTGCTCCCGAGGAGGTCGAAGGGGCGAGCCGCCAGGGTCTGGTGCTGGCCGGGTTGGGGGAGAGGATTTTACGCGTGGAGACGGCCGCCGTGGTGGCCCTGACCCTGGTGCTCCAGCTGGCGGGAGAGCTATGATACAACCCACTCAAGAGAAGTTTGCCGAGCTGAGCGCTCAGGGTTTCGTGGTGCCGGTCTACCGCGAGCTGCCGGCCGATCTCGAGACCCCGCTCTCGGTCTTTCTGAAGCTGCGCCGCCCGGGCGAGCCGGCCTTCTTGCTCGAAAGCGTCGAGAAGGGCCAGTCGGTGGGGCGCTATTCCTTTCTGGGCACCAACCTGAGCCTGCTGCTGCGCCTACAGGGCGACCGGGTGGAGCTGGCTGAGGGGGGCGAGCAACCTTTGGCCGGGCGCGATCCGCTGGAGCTCTTGCGGCAGGCCATGGGCCGCTTCAAAGCGGTCCCCTTGCCCGGGCTGCACGGTTTTTGGGGGGGAGCGGTTGGTTTTCTGGGTTATGACGCCATCCGTCGCTTCGAGCCCGTGGGGCCTGGTCAACCCGACGACCTGGGCTTGCCCGAGGCCCTCTTCCATCTCTGCCGCCAGTCCGTTCTGTTCGATCACGTGGCCCAGCGGATGTACGCGGTGGTGGCCGTGGAGCCCGGCGGCGATTACCAGGCGGCCGTGGCCGAGCTGAACGATCTGGGCGCGCGCCTGGCGCGTCCGCTGGAGTTTCATCCCCAGCACGGAGCCATTGAGGATACCGAGGAGCGGCACAACCAGACCCGGGAGGAGTACATGCGGGGGGTGGAGCGGATCCGCGAGCACATCGCCGCGGGCGACATCTTCCAGGCGGTCCTGTCGCGTCGCCTCGAACGTCGAAGCAGCGCCGATCCGGTCAATCTTTACCGGGCCCTGCGCATCCTCAATCCCTCGCCTTACATGTTCTTTCTCGACTTCGGCGAGTTCCAGCTGATCGGCTCCTCGCCCGAGGCCCTGGTCAAGCTGGACGGACGCACCGCCGAGACCCACCCCATCGCCGGCACCCGTCCCCGGGGGCGAGACGTGGAGCACGATCACGCCCTGGAGCAGGAGCTCCTGGCCGACCCCAAGGAGCGCGCCGAGCACGTGATGCTGGTGGACCTGGGTCGCAACGATCTCGGTCGGGTGTGCAGCTACGGGAGCGTGCACGTGCCCCAGTTCATGGAGGTGGAGCGCTTTTCTCATGTCATGCACATCGTCTCGCGGGTGCAGGGCGAGCTGCGACCAGACTGCGACGGCTTCGACCTGGTACGGGCCGCGTTTCCGGCCGGAACGGTGAGTGGGGCCCCGAAGATTCGAGCCATGCAGATCCTCGACGAGCTCGAGCCCACCCGGCGTGGGATCTACGCAGGCGCGGTGGGCTACTTCGGATTCTGGGGCAACCTGGACACCTGCATCGCCATTCGCACCATCCTGCGCCGCGGCGACCGGGTCTATCTGCAGGCCGGGGCTGGCATCGTGGCCGACTCCGACCCGGCCACCGAGTACCAGGAGACGGTGGCCAAGCTGGAAGCGCTGAAGAAGGCGCTCGAGATGGCCGAAGGAAGTATGCTTCGATGATCCTCGTGCTGGACAACTACGACTCGTTCACTTACAACCTGGTGCAACTGCTGGGCACCCTGGGCTGCGAGGTGGAAGTGCACCGCAACGACCGGATCTCGCTCGCAACCATTGAGGAGAAACGACCCTCCCATCTGGTCATCTCCCCGGGCCCTGGCCGGCCCGAGGATGCCGGCCTCTCGGTGGAGGCCATCCGCCAGCTCAAACTGCCCATCCTGGGGGTCTGCCTGGGGCATCAGGCCCTGGCGGTGGCCTTCGGGGGCGAGGTGGTGCGAGCCGAGCACCAGCTGCACGGCAAGGTCTCGAACGTCTACCACGATGGCTTGCATCTCTTCCAGGGGCTTTCCAACCCGTTCGAGGCCACCCGCTACCACTCGCTGATCGTGCGCGAGGAAAGTCTGCCGGCCGACCTGCGCGTGACCGCCTGGACCTCCGACGGCGAGATCATGGGCCTGCGGCATACGAGACTGCCGCTCGAAGGGGTGCAGTTTCACCCCGAATCGATTCTGACCGGCGAGGGGCGGCGGATCCTGAAGAACTTCCTGGACCGTTGACCTTCGATCATCGCTGCGCCTGGCTCAGCGCTCGCGCCAGAGAATCACCCTCAGCCGATCCTCCAGGCTCAAGAACTCGTTGAGACGGAAGGACACCGTGGTATCCGCTCCGGCGGCGCTGGAGGCATCCACCCAGCCGTTGGAGCCCCCCGCCACGGGAAGGGGATCAGGGGGCATGGCCATCACCTCATAGAGGGGGGGGCTGCCCTGCAGGAAGGAGCGGATGACCCCCAGGCCCGGGCCGGGATCCGGCCCCAGCGTCAGCCAGTAGGCCTCGTACTCCAGGATGATGCTCTGCACGAAGCTCAGGTAGGCGGCTGGATTGGTCTTGTAGTTGAAGCGGACCGGTGGCTCGAGTTCGGGGTGACGATTGAGGTAGAAGACGGAGGGCCAGACCAGCACGTCCCCGGTGGGCACGCCGTCCACAAAGCGCGCCTCCAGGGTCATCATGGGCGAGGATCCGATCTGCAGGCTGCGGTTCCTGCCCACGTTGCGGCCTGGCACCTGGAACTCCACTTCGGTGTAGTCGCCCACCTGGATGCCGGCCGCGTCCTCCAGCTCGAGCGAGCCACCAGGTCCGGCCACGAAGGCTCCCAGCAGGCTCATCTCCTCGGCCTGGAAGGGCCCCTCGGTGTAGACCACTCCCTGGAAAGCCGAGCTGGAACGGCCACTGCCCTTGAGCGAGGCCCCCCGCCCGGCCAGCAGCACGGCTCGATTGCCCGGGTCCAGGGCGGCCCCCTCGCTCACGGTGACCTTGCCGGTGGCCACCACCAGCCCGGTGCCCTGAATCGATCCCCGCACGGTCAGGTCTCCATTGACGTAGACCACTCCTCGCTCCAGCACCAGGTCTCCGCTCACGCTCAGGTCCTCGGAGGCACGGAAGTAGCCGCTGAGAGGAGCCGGGTCGACCAGCGGATCGGAGCGAGAGCCGCTGAGTATCTGCAGGTCGCTGCGTCCGAGCGGATCATAGTCGCCCAGTCGCACGTGAGGGACCGGAGCGAGCTCGGCCCCGGATTGCAGCTGGCCTCGAACCACCACGTCGGGGGCCGTCACGATGCCGCCGGGCGAGCGCACGTTGCCGGTCACGGTGGTGCCCTGGCCCAGATCGATGGCTCGCTCCTGGGTGCTGTTCGAGGTGATGTGGCCGGGCTGGAGCTGGTCGGGATCGAGCTCGATCTGCTCGGGTGCCCCGCTCATCGCCCCCACCAGCAGCCGTTCCCCGGCCACCGGGCCTTCGGAGGCGATGGCGTAGGGGAAGGGAGGCACGAACAGCACGGCCTCCACGGTGCGCTGGGACCCCCGGCAGCGGCCCACGCCCACCAGGTGGATGGAGTGGGCCGGCACCAGGCGCTCGCCATTCTGGCGGGCCGACTCGGAACGGAAGTTGTTCAGCGAGCAGGGGATGCTCAAGAGCCCCGCCTGGCCGACATCGAAGGCCAGAACCCCTTCGGCCCCTGCCACCAGGCTGAGTTGCACGGGTGGAGAGCCGCTGACTTCTCCGAAGCTGGCGTCCGACTCCACCAGCCGGTCGATGGCCAGGGCGATGACGCTTTCGGCGTGCTCCAGGGCCAGCTGGCTGGCTTCCAGTCGCTGAGAGACGTTCAGATGGGCCATGCCGGTGCCGGCCAGAACCCAGGCCAGCGTCAGGGCCAGTCCCATGACGATCAAGACGGTGATCAGGCTGCTGGCCCGGCGCCTCACAGGCTGGCCTCCAGCGCTCGCAAGCAGCTCTTCAGGTCGGGGTAGCGGTCTTCGGGCTGCTTGGCCAGCATCCGGGCCACCACCCGGCCGGCCTCGGGGCTCAGATCCGGCCGCAGGTCGGTGAGGAGAGGCGGCGGCTCTTGCAGGTGCTGCATGACCAGGGCCAGCGGATCGTCGCCCTGGAAGGGCAGCTGGCCGGTCAAGAGCTCGAAGGTCATCACTCCGAGCGAGTACTGGTCGCTGCGGGGATCGGTCTGAGAGATGCCCTTGACCTGCTCGGGTGGGATGTAAGCCGGCGTTCCGAAGATGGATCCGGTCAGGGTCACCGTCTGGAACTCCTGGGCCCGGGCCAGGCCGAAGTCGACCACCTTCACCTGCTTGCCCTCGGCCAGCAGGACGTTGTCGGGCTTCAGGTCGCGGTGCACGATGCCCTGGGAGTGGGCGTAGCCGACCGCCTCAAACAAAGGCCGCAGGTAGTTCATTGCTTGCTCGGCCGGCAGCCCTCCGGGTTTGATGACACTGGCCAGGGTAGGGCCTTTGATCCACTCCATGGCTACGTAGAGCAGCCCGTCGTGCTCGCCATAGGCTTCCAGCAAGACGATGGCGGGATGGCGCAGGCGGGCCAGGATCTTGACCTCGCGCAGGAAGCGGAAGCGCAGCTCTTGACTGTGGCCCAGGGCCTCCCGGTCGATCACTTTGATGGCCCGGGCCTGGCTGCGGTCGGCGCTGCGAGTGGGCACGCCCAGGTAGACGGTGGCCATGCCTCCGCGGCCCAGCCGTTCCACCAGAAAATAGGCCCCCAGCTGCTTGCCCACCCAGGGGTCGTCCTCGCGGCTGACCACCATGGAGGCCAGCCGCTCGAGCCGCTCGCGCTCGTGATAGGCTCGCTGACGGGCCGGCAGGATCAGACCGAAGAGGGCCGCCAGGGCGCTGGAGAGCACCACCAGACTGGTCAGGGGGTAGGCCCGAATCAGCTCGTAGATGGGCATGACCACGGGCCATCGGGGGGTCAGGGCGTGGCTGCCGCTGGTCGGCCAGCGCTCCACCCCGGGGGCGAGCGTGAACTCATGCGGTCGATAGCCAGGCCGGGTGAGCTTGACGCTGACCGGGGTCTGGGCGTTGGGCCAGAGCTCCAGGGGCACCGTGAAGGGCCCGGGAGTCAGGCCCAGGGGTTGCCCGGCCAGCTCGGCGCTGGCCCCCGGGGGGGAGGTGGCCAGGGTCAGTCGGATCAGCACGGGCTCCATCTCCAGCACGCTCCCCGGCTCGGGCGGAAGGCGCAGCCCGGGGCCCAGCACGCCGCTCCATTCCAGGTCGCGATAGCCGAAGCGGCGCAGCCTCAGGTGCACCGGTCCTGGCTCGAGCAGCATCTTGTCGCCCCGTTGCTCCACTCGCTCCCAGCTACCGGCTCGCTCCAATTGGACCAGTCGGGGTAGCGGACGGCACGACAGGGAGTACTCGCGCAACTCGGCTCTCGCCGGCAGCCAGAGCAAGAGCAGCAAGAGCATTCTACAGACCACTTCGAGGCCACACTGCGCGATGGACCGTCACGCGGTCGATCCGTCGGTTCAAAGTCAGGCTCAGCATCAGGCAGTCGCCCTCCTGGGTGAAGGCCAGCGTCTCCACGTCCCGAGCCAGCCAGCGCGACTGGGCAGCAGGCGTGTTGGCCACCTGGGCCAGCTCCGCCGCACCCAGCCTCAGCGGAGCGCCCCCGCCGGGCAGGGGAATTCCGAGCGAAGGGGGCTCGGGCGGCCACTGGCGACGAACCAGTCGGTCGTCGAGCTGGGCATAGACGATCACGAAGCTCTCCCAGGCCCGCTGGCCAGTGGCCAGCACGGTGTCCTGGCGCATCAGGCCCAGAGCCGCCGGCCGCTCGGTGCGCAGGCTCCAGGCGCCCGGTGCGCTGCGATAGAGGTCCCGGGCCATCGCCTCCAGGGCGGTGGTGGCCTCCAACTGGAGCTGGGCTCGGGTGCTTCCCCGCAGCTGGGCGCGCATGGTGGGCACCAGAAAGGCGTAAACCAGGCCCATGACCAGCAAGGAGAGGGCACCGGCCACCATGATCTCGACCAGGGTAAAGCCCTTACGGTCGCACTTTGGAGACATAGACCGCATGCTCGGTTTGGTAAGTCTTCTGGCGTACTGTCCACTCCACGATGGAACGAAGCTCGACCAGGCGGGAAGACACCTGGCGAATGGTTAGTTTGCGCTTGAACTCGACCTGCCCGGCTCCTGAAACGGATGGAAGAATCGTCTCCCCCGCGGCCAGAGCGGCGAAGGGTCGGGCCCGAAACTCCTCCAGGGCCGCCCGGGCCAGCTCTGTCGCCTCCAGCTGGTTTTCTCCACGGCGAATGGCCAGCAAAGACGTGGGGTAGAGCTGGAACAGGAACGGCACCACGAGCCCCAGGAGGGCCGCGGCCAGGAGTACCTCGACCAGGGACAGGCCTCGTGACTGTACCATATGTTCTATTTTAGGGGATGGTTGATTCGGAGGCAAGCCAGGCAAGGTGGATTTGTGAACTTGGTGTTAACCATGTAAACGATTCCCGAAGATTCTTGACCGGATCGGAAACCGGCGTGAAAGTGGGGTAGACTTAATTGAGGTGCTTGACTGATGGATGCAGGGATCCCGGCTCCCAACGTGCAGATGCCCCAGCAGGTCTCGGGCCAGTTCGACCAGGCCGAGTCCAAGCTGCAGAAGGCGAGGAAGAATCGCAAGGCTCGCAAGAAGATCAAGCAGGAGCACTTCGATTCCATCCGCGGCGGGAAGGCCCAGTCGGTGCCGGCTGCCAACAAGGCCGTTGGTGAGCAGCGCGGGGCCCACGATACGTTCAGCAAGACCCCGGAAGCCCAGCAAGCGATGAAGGGTGGGGGCAACTGGAAGGCCGACATGGGCAAGTCGGTGGCGGGCGGCACCGCCAGCGCGGCTGCCGGAGGCGGGGCCTACGCGGCGCCCAGCATCCCCACCGGCGGGGGCATCGGCAACGTCGCTTCGATGACCGACGCGGACTCCTTGATGGGGGCCCTGACGGGGGCTCAGGGGAACCAGGGTCAGCTGCAGCAGGCGCTGCAGCGCATCGGTGAGGACCATAAGGGTCAGGTGGACTTCAACCAGAAGACGAACCAGGCCATGCAGGGCTTTGCCAAGGCCGAGCAGGCTTTCGGCGTGAAGGAGAAGCTGTTTAAGGTCCAGGAAGGCATGTTCAAAGGCATTGCCAAGACCTTGCAGATGGTCGGGAAGGCCCTCAACATGGCCGCCCAGGCCCTGGAGACGGCCGCCCAGGCGGTGGATGCAGCCGCCCAGGCCGTGGCCGCCATCCCGTTCGTTGGTCCTGCCCTGTCAGCCGTCCTGAAGGCCGTGGCCATGATGCTGCGCGGCATCGGCAAGATGCTCAAGGGCATCGCCCAGATGATGGAAAAGATGGGCCAGAAGATGGACCAGCTGGGCCAGCAGATGGCTCAGAAGGCCGAGCAGATGAAGGCCAGCAAGCTGGCTCAGCAGGCCAAGAAGATGGCCGAGAAGGCCAAGCTCGATGAAGGCATGCGCCGCCTGCAGCAGATTGGCGATGCCCGCTCCAAAGTTTCGGGAGCCCTGCAGACCAACGTCAGTGATCAGGTCAACATCGTACAGCGGCTCAACGAGCTCGGCCGCAAGGCCCAGGTGGGCGCGGGTCAGGGCAACCAGATGCAGAACCAGGCCATGAACCAGGCGATGATGGCCGCCATGCAGGCTCAGCAGATGCAGCAGATGCAGAAGATGGGCCAGATGGTGCAGGGAGCCAATGCCGCTCCGGGCCAGGTGGCCAATCAGGGTCGCGGGGCCAACTTGCTGCCCGCCGTGGGAGCCGGTGTCGTGGCAGCAGGCACGGTGGCCGCGCTCAATTCGGGCGCCTTCACCGGTGGCGGTGGTGGCGGCGGCAATTTCGGCGGTGGCGGTCAGCAGCAGGCATTCTTCAGCGCTCCCACGCCTCGGGCTGAGGTCGGGGGCGGCTCGCCCGGCGGAGCCGGGACGGCTATGCCGGTCAGCTTCAGCGGCGGAGGCGGCGGAGGCGGCGTGACTGCCGGCGGCGGCGGTGGCGGCGGCATCACGGCTGGCGGTGGCGGCGTCACGGCTGGCGGCGGTGGCGGTGGTCGCGGTGGCAACGTGAGCACCGGCCCGGTGGGCGGTGGCGGCGATGCCGGTGGAGCCGTGGATGTTCCCAGCGTGGATATGAACGTCAGCGTGCCTGATGTGCCGTCGCTGCCTTCGGTGCCCACTCTGGAAGCGCCGCAGGCCGTTCCGGCGGCTCCGGCGCCCGAGATCCAGATGGCCTCGCTGGCAGCTCCCGCGCCGGCGCCTCAGGCTGAGGCTGCCCCGGTGGCCGACCAGGGACGCAACCAGGATGCCGGCAACGCCGGGACGGCGGGCAAGGCTGCCGGCGATGGGACTGGCAACGCCGGGACGGCTGGCAAGGCTGCCGGCGAGGGTGGCGATGGCAAGCCCGCTGCCACGGCGGCTGGCGAGCGGCAGGGTGAGACCCGCGCTCAAGGCCAGGGGGATGAGAAGAAGCCCGGCGAGGGCGAGAAGAAGCCTGGAGAGGGCCAGCGAGCCGAGGATCGCGACAAGAAGGCCGAGGATCGCGACAAGAAGGCCGAGGATCGCGACAAGAAGGCCGAGGACAAGGACAAGAAGGCCGAGGACAAGGACAAGAAGGCTGAGGACAAGGACAAGAAGGCCGGAGACAAGGACAAGAAGGCCGAGGAGGACAAGAAGAAGGCTCAGGAGCGCCGCAATCAGCAGGCCCAGCAGCAGCGCAAGAACCAGGCCAACAACGCCAACAACCGCCAGCAGCAGCAGGCCAACCCCAACCAGGGCAAGTCGGGTCAGGGTGGAGCCAGCGAGGTGCGCCTGGCGGCCGAAGACCAGCTGCGCTCGCTGTCCGACGAAGTTTTCGCTCTGCGGGGCGACGATCCGGGCCAGCCGACCTCCACGGGTGGACGGCGGGGCGGCGGTGTCGGCGGCGGACTGACCCTGGGAGGCGGATTGGCAGCGGCAGCGCCCGCCCTGGGCGCTACCGGAGCCCCCAATGTGGGCGCCACACCCGGCGTTCCGATGGCCCCAGCGCCCGGACTGCCTCCCGTGGGAGCGATGGCCGACGCCGGCCAGGACAAGAAGAAGGAAGGCGGCAAGCAGCTCACTCCCGAGCAGCAAGCCCAGCTTGCCAGCCGCCAGCAGGCTCTGGCCTCGGCCTACACCGATATCGCCGCACGCGGCGTCGAGATCGAAGGTGGCGTCGAGGGCCGGGCCATGGCCGCCCTGACGGGCAGCTCCTACCAGCCCAACGCGCGCATCAAGATCGCCAAGGATGAAGGCGGCGGACCAGGCGAGGGAGCTGGTGGACCAGGTGGCAAGGGCGCCCAGGGTCAGGACGGGATGATGGCCAAACTCCAGCAGCAGCAGATGGGTCTGCCCGGCCAGGAGGGCGGCCTGCCCGGACAGGGCGGCATGCTGGCTGATGCAGGAGGCGCCTCCATGCCCGGCAACGAATTGCCGCCTCAGCCCATCGACACCGTGGCCTGATCTCGGGCCCGCTGGCTACGGCGGGCACTTGAGGAGGAGGCGCGTCCGTGTCGGTCGAGAGCGAAGAGCAGCCGGTCGAAGAGCCGATCCATCCAGACTTCCAGGCACCGATTCGCCTCTTGCGAGATGCCAGCGCCGGGCTGCTTGATCGTCGCTCTCCTATCTCCAAGGAGCGGGTGGAGGGTCTGTACCGACATCTGGCGGGAGCTGTCGGCCAGATTCTCGAGAGCGCCCGCAAGCAGCTCAACGAGGGCCTGGATCAGTTTCGGGAGGCCAATCCCGAGGCTGTGGGCGAAGAGTTCGAGCAGGTGCTGGAGATCTTCCGCGAGGGTCAGGAGCGCATCGACGATGGCATGCGCTTGATGGCCCAGACCTTCTTCGCCTCCACCGACCTGGCCAGCCTGGAAGCGAATGCCGGGGCCTTGAGCCTGGCCGAGAGCCACATCCAGGACGGCCTGGACCGGATGGAGTCGGCCCTGGCCCTGACCGAGGACCCCACCATTCTGGGCCAGCCCGGCCCGGTGACCGCGGCCGAGGTGCCCACCGCATTGGACTCGCTGGGCAACTGCCTCGATCAGCTCACCGTCTATCTCGAGAAAGGCCAGCGCGAGCAACTCGAGGAGGCCATGGTCCACCTCGATCAGGCCCGGGGGCTGCTGCTGCGGGCGCTGGCCCAGAGCGAGGGCTGAGCCGTCGGGCGTTTAGCCCCTTTCCGCTCGCTCAGCTTCGGACCTCGTGGCTGGTGCATCCAGACCTGGCTCTCACGCTCATTGCCACACTGTGCGGTGGTACCGGGAAATTCCCCGGTACCGGGCTGCTACCGGGGTATACGCCGGAATGAGGGCGGTACCGGGGAATTTCCGCGTAATCGAGGCCCCAGGTGGACGAAAAGCCCAGCATCAGCGCTGAGATGCACCTGGGCTGGGGTCGGTTGTTCCAATCTCACAAGTCCTGCTGCGGTTGGGCGTCAGCCCGACCTCCCATCAGTCGCTCGAGCAGTGCGCGGACCTGTCTGCGCGGCTCGCTCAGCTCGTCTTCCACCTCCCGGCGCAACGCTTCGATGGCAGGCGAAAGCGAGGCGTTGGCGTTGTGGGCCTGCCAGAGCTGAATCGGTTCTGCTTCCTTCATTCCCTCAGCATAGCGAATCCAGTTTGGACGAATGCTTGGACGCGTTCCCCGCATTGTGAACAAGGCTTGACACCGCAGGGCCGTCTGCTATAATCATCCCTGTCCTCGGGCGGATAGCTCAACGGCAGAGCACCTGCGTCACATGCAGGGGGTTGGAGGTTCAAATCCTCTTCCGCCCACCAGACGGTAAGACATAGCACGGGGGCGTGGCCTAGCGGTTCAAGGCGCCGGCCTGTCACGTCGGAGATCGCGGGTTCAAATCCCGTCGCTCCCGCCAAGCTAGGGGGGGAAAGCCGGGAAACTCTGGTTCGCAGGGTTTCCCGGTTTGCCGTCAGGTGAGGGTTCAACCCCTCCCAGACGCCGAGGTAGCTCAGTTGGTAGAGCATGCGACTGAAAATCGCAGTGTCGCCAGTTCAATTCTGGCCCTCGGCACCAACGATAAGCCCGCTCCAGAGCGGGCTTTCGTATTTGTCGGGCAAAGTCCGAACTTGAATGGCTTGTCCACTTTTCGGGGGTTGGTGGCGGTTGTTATTACCACGAAATTACCACCCCCAGCATGCCGGCACTGGGGGGCGACAAGCACTGGGGGGCGACAAGACCATGGACTTTTACGCCTAAAGGCATTGACAAATTAAGCCTGTAGGCGTAAATTAGAAGCATGAAGCGCACCGAGTTCACCCGCAAAATGAGGCAGGCTGGTTGGTCGGTGGTGCGCCAGGGTGGCTCGCACGAGATCTGGGGGAAGAAGAGCTTCCGGTTCGCCGTGCCGCGCCACAACGAGATCAAGGATGGCATCGTCCGGGACTGGGAGAAAGTGAACGAGGAGGCCGACAAGTCGTGATGACCCTGACCAACCTGCGGTGGGAAGCCACCTGGAGCTCCTACGGAGATCTCCGGTATCTCGACGGAGCCACCCCAGACCAGCGGGAAGGCGTCCAGCAGGTAAGCGGTCTTGCCGGCCACCATGTCGACGACCGGACTGACCTCGGGCTCCCGGTCGGGCCCGGAACCAAGGCACTGGAGGAGTGAGGAAAATGAGGCTGCGATACAGAGCTCGGTTTTACCAGGAGGATGGCTGGTGGTTAGTCCAGATCCCCGACGTCGGGGGCGCCGGCCTAGCGACTCAGGGCGAGACGCTGGAGGAAGCCCGAGAGAACGCGGTGGACGCAGTGACCCAGGTCCTGCTGTCTCGCGTAGACGAGGGCGCCGAGCCGGATCCTCCCACTCGCGGCCGGCTCGAGGCCGGCTGGGAATGGGTTTATCCCGAGCTCCGAGTCGAGACCGCCATTGAGATCCGCCAGATGCGCAAGGCTGCAGGGCTGACCATGGCCTCGGCGGCGGGGCGGATCGGCGTGTCGCTCGGAACGTACCAGAAGTGGGAGGACCCCGAGCGCTGCAACGCCACGCTCGAGACCCTGGACAAGCTTGCCAGGGCCTTCGGTCGCCACGCCGAGGTCATGTTCGTCAAGACGTAGACGCAGGCAATGACCGTTGAAACAGAAAAAGCCCCCCGAGCCCGAAGGCCCGGGGGGCGCTGCAACCTGACCCTGCCCGGGTCAGAACCCTATCGCGTGTCGGCCGGCGGCCAGGAGGGCGCCGACCACCTCCATCCTGGTAACCTGTCCGTCGGCGGCGGCCGCTCGGAGCTGAGTGGCCAGCTCGAGCACAGCCTGGCGGATGGGACCCGGGACGGCCTGCAGAGCCGGCAGCTCGCCGGCGACCTCGAGGAGCTCGTCCGCGTCAACGCCACCCTCAAGTGCCGAGAGGAGAGGCACCAGCTCGCTGGCCACCAGCCCGAGCTGCTCGAGCTGGGCGGCGACCTGGTCGGGAGGGAGCTCGCCGGCGTCTACATGGAGCACGACCCCGTCCGACTGGACGGTGTAACCGCGGCTGTGGAGGATGGTCTGCATGGGGGGCTCCTTTCAGGGGAGGAAGTCTCGGGTCAGCCATCCGACCAGGAACCCGATCAGGAAGGTGGCGCCGAGCAGCTCGGCGAGCCGTCTCACCGAAAGACGATGTCCAGCTTGATGGCCGGGGGCTTCCCGGGCACCGCGTGGAGCTCGAGGTCCACGTCCACCAGGTCGACGGCCTTCCCGGCGATCAACAGCGTCTGGCCGCCGGCGTGCTGGAAGAACTTGAGACCAGGGCCAGCCAGCTCGACGGACATGGCCCCGTCCCCGAGCACCTTCAGGTCGGCTTGGAACTGCTCAAACTGCTGGACCTGACCGTCCATTCGGAGGGAGGCTCTACCGCTGTGCGCCTCGAGGCGGGCTCGGCGCAGCTCTTGGCCGGCGTTGCCCCGGCCGTCATTGCCGACCGGCCTCCCCGGGGCAACGCTTGAAGTCGGGAGCAGGCGCACCCCGATCTCAAAGTGATCGCGCCAGTAACCGCTGAGCAACCAGGCCTTCTCGACGTTGCGGTCGGCCGTCGGTCGGTGCACGAACCAGCCCTCGCCCACGTAGAGCCCGATGTGTGTGCTGGTGGCGTCGAGGTAAGTGTGGCCGAAGATGACGACGTCGCCGGCTTCCAGGTCCTTCATTCCGACCAGGTCGCCCATGGGCTGACCGTTGTCCACCCCAGAGTAGTCCGGCACCCAGGTTGAGGGGCGCCATCGCGGCGAGCTGAAGCCGGCTGAGAGCAGAACAGCCGACACCCAGGCTGCGCACTGCGCCGACTGGCCAGGGTTGAAGGGCCGGTCCACCCAGCCCAGCGCCTTGCCCACGATGAGGTCCCTCATGGCTGCACCTCCGTACATACTGAGGGGCCCTCGTCGGGCCCCTCGTTGATCCTGACCAGCTGGAGCTCGGCCTCGAGCCGCTTGACACGGGCTCGCTCCTCGGCGAGCTCTGCCTCGAGCCTCTTGTATCCCGCATAGGCACTGTCGCGCTCACCTTCAAGGACAGTCACCTTGTGGGCAAGGCGCGCGATTCGGAGGCGCAGGCGAATCTCAAGCCGATTACGCTCCTCCTCGGCTGTGCGGAGCAGATCTTCCATCCTGCGGAGCTCCTGCTCGAGCCGCTGGACTCGCTCAGCCAGGATGGCCTGGGCGGTCCGGTCGTCCTCCTGCTCGGCCTGGTGCTGCCGAGCGTCTCGCTCGCGCAGCCAGTCGGCTATCTTGGCCCCAAGCCCGCCACCGCCTAAGGCGGACAACAGGTAGCCCGCGATGCTCCAGTCCATTCGGCTACAGCTCCTTTCCGTGGATGCCAGGAGAGTCCCGTTGGCCTCGACCGGTCAGAATTTCCAGCTCGGCAGTTCCCCGCCCGCTGCTTCAACTGCTTTCACCAGCTCGTCCCGCTGCTGGCGGGCTTGCACCAGGGCGCGAGTGAGTTGCTCGTGCCGGGCGGCAACAGCGTCCCGCTCGCTGGCCAGCACGCCCTCGCGAGCGAGGTGCTCGAGCAGGGCGCGCTCGGCGGCCTGGGCCTTCTCCTGAGTAGCTTCCATGGCCTCGGTCATTTCCTGAGTAGCTTCCATGGCCTCGGTCATTTCCTGTAGAATGTCGTCCTTCAGCTTTCTTGCGTTCACGGGGTCACCTCCTCGGGGATCGTTTCCCATTCTGCTTTTGTGACACCAGCTTCCACAGCCGCTTTCCGCACCCCGCGCAGTTCGGCCAGCCGCTCGGCCTTGCGGTCGGCGCGGAACTCCTGGAGAATCTGTAGCACCCGCGCATCGCTCACCCCGGCAGTCGTCAACCGAGCATAGAGCCACTCTACGCCGCCTGTCCGCAGCATCTGGTTACCAGCCCACTGCACGGGGGCTCGATTCTGGTCTATTTGCTCTGGGGTCAGGGGCATGGTTCCTCCTACGTTCCTACGTCTTGCAGTAGCACGGTTGCGTGCCATGTGATGTTGTTGTTGGCTGCGCCGGTCACGCGCACACGGATATTCCCGGCGCCGTCGCTGTCGATTGTGGCGTCCCAGCCGGCCTGATCCTCGGCGGTGTGGTCAGCCGTGAGGGCTCCCACCAGAGTGGTCACCCCTCCGACCGTCTTCCATGTCCCGTGGATCACGTAGCTTGCGGCGTCCTCGGCCGTGCCTGCCGTGCCGCCCGTGCGCCGGGCCAGCACCCGAGCCTCGACGTGGTAGGTCCTGCTTGCTGTCAGGGCGATGGTGGCCAGGGTGGTCACGGTCGCGTCTGTAGTGGTCGTGCGATACTGCCGCACGTAGAGGTTCGGGTCGCTGTTTGTGGAGACAGACTCGACGCGCAGAATCTCCACGTCGGTGGCTGCCGAAATGAGGTAGACCCGGCCGCCATTGGTGCGGATGGCGTCATTGATGGTGGACGAACCCGATTGTGCGGCGATGTAGAGCCCGTAACTGTTTGTTCCGCGGCTGTTACCCTGATTCTCAATCAGGACTCCGTAATTCGTCGTGGGGCCACAAGGGGCGGCTCCAGACCAGGATGGAGCCGATGCCTCAATGGCCGCAGCCGTGCCATTGTTTCCCCCGGTGCTGGAGATCCATTGCCCCTTAATTGCGGTAAGGCTCGAAACCGTCCCGGTTGCGTGGACATTCTGGGCAGAAATAAAGGCCCCGATCATATTGTTGCCGGTGGCTCCCGCCGCTACAGACTGTGCGGTCGCAGTGATTCCCCGCCCACTTTGTGCCGTCCCCGAACAAGCCAAATATTGCGTGAATCCGGTCTGGCCATTCACCGACGATGTAAAACTTACGCTCGTGTATTTGTTGAAGAGAAAGGCGTTGGTAGTTCCTGCCGCGACCGAGGATCCGAATGTGGTAACACCGGAAGAAGCGACAACAATTTCCATGTAGTTGCTGGCATCATAACTCCACCGCTGCTGCGTGCTGGTCGAGCGGACTTCCAGCGTTCGGGCCGGCGCGGCAACTCCAAACCCCCAGCGCCCGTTTACCTCGTCGAAGGTGTGTGTCCCGGTAGCTCCAAAGAAGATGTTTCCCAGCGTGACATGGCTCGTGCTGCGAAGCGTCAGGTCGTTCCCGCTCGCCGTCCCGCCAATCAGTTCCTGGCCGCCACTCCGTCCGAGCGACAGCGCATACTGAGTATGGTCGTCGTCCCCGAGCCCAGTAAGGGCGCCATGGTCGGTCACGCCCGCGCTCACCGTCTGCCAGGTCATGTCATCGCGCAAGTATTTCGTGCCGGTCCCACCGCCCGAACCCAGGTCGGCATGGGCAATCGCGCTCACGGTGATGGCCGCGCCCGCGCTGCTCTGCCGCAGGAACTGCCCGGTGCCGCCCGTGGCGGAGAGGTCGGCAGCAGTGCCGCCAACGGCCAGACTCCAAACCCCGCCCGAGGCCCCCAGGGTGTTGCGCCCCGTGGCTGCGTCCGCGTCGTCAATCAGCGACCGCCCGAACGAGGTGAGCGGAGTCTCGGCCCAGGTGTCGGCTGCGGTCGAGTAGGCCACCCGGTCAGCCGCGGTCGGCAGGGCCGCCAGGGAGGTCAGGCCGGCGTCGTAGGCCTGCACGTGCGTCCCGATCACCAGGCCCAGGGTTGTGCGCTGGGCGGCCGCGTCGGCGTCGTCGAGCAGGGCTCGGCCGGCTGCCGTGCAGGCGATCTCCTCCACGTTCCCGGCGTCAGGGGATGAGCGGCCGAGCAGGCGGTCGGTGGCGGAGACGTTCTGCATCTTGGCGTAGGTCACCGCGTCTTCGTCTATAGTCCAGACCGCGCCTGAATCGGAAACAGTGATGTCGCCCTTGTCGCCGTCGTCTATTGACCCGAGCTCGTCAAGCCGCCAGAGCTTGGTTCCATCCTGCGTGTAAGCCCAGCCCCCATCGGCCTCGGGGTAGAGCCCTGAATTTAAGGCTGCGCGCGAGGACACAGCGGGCAGTTGCGGTCGCCCGACAGGCACGCGCAGTTGCGCCAGCATCTCGTTCTCGCCCGTGGTGCGCAGGTGGGGGTCACGTTCGACACCAAGAGGCAGCTCCGGCCAGGTGGGCTCGTCGCACACGGTCAAGGCACCTCCGTCCCCATCACCAGGCTGAGGATCTTGTCGTCGTGCCCCGTCACCACCAGGGCGCGCCCGAGCTCGACGTTGGCCACTGCCATCAGGTCGGCGTATGTGCTCCCCAGGCCCTCGATGTCGGGGGAGTCGATGGTGGCGTGCTCCGCATCCACTCCCACTCGCTGGGTCCAGAGCTGCAGCTGCTCCGTCTCCGTGGTGTCGTAGGTCGGCGGGTCCTCCTCGTTCTCGGGGGGGATCTCGGTCTCGACTACCAGCACACCTCGCGCGGCCACGAAAGCCTGGTCGGCACCCAGCAGCACCGGCGTAGAGATGGAGTCGAGCGCGAAAACGGTCGAGGTGAGGGTTTCCTCGTCGTAGGTCCCGTCGAGTTGCTCCTCCCAGGCCGGGTCCTCGTGCTCGGAGCGCAAGGCCAGTGTCCAGTCGAAGAACGCGAATGGTCGCGCTGCTGGCCTGGCCGGGTCCTCGTCCGCAGGGTTCTCGTCGGGGCTCGGCCAGAGTCCGGCGTAGGCTCTCGGGGCGAACACCGGGCCCGACTCGTTGGCGGCAGCGTGACAACTGCTCCAGGGCACCGTGTAGCTCTCGTGGAATGTGTCGCCACCCGTCTGGGTCGTGATGCGGATGGTGCGAAATCGGCGGCGCAGAATACCGGTGAACGGTCCGTTGACGCAGACATTGTAATCAATGGACGTGCCAGGGATGTTCACCGTCGGAAAGTGACTGTTCGTGTCGTGGTAGAAGCTCCACAGCCCAGGGTCGCCCTCGGCCTCCTGCACAATCACGTACTCAATCTCAAAGACCACCGACTCGCCGGGCTCGAGCTCACGCTTGTAGCTGGCCAGAATCTCAGTCGGGTCCTCGCCGGGCCCCACCTCGGGTGCGACCATCAGCTCGATGGTGAGGGGGAGCTCGCGCCAGGAAATTCCCGAACTCTTCTGGGGCACGGTGTAGCTGGCGGCCGTCGCTGCGCCCACCAGAACCTGAGTGTCCCATCCGTGAACGTGGTGAGTCGGGACGCGGCTCGAGCTGACGACCTCGTAGCGGTCGTCCTGCGGCAGGTCGGTCAGGTAATCCAGGGTCGCGGTGAACAAGTCCTCCAAAATCTGGAGGTCAGCGGTGAAGACGCGATAGAGCAAAAGCCCCCAGGTCGGTGTAGCCGTGATGCCCTCGGACCTGGTCCCCTTCTCCCACAGCGTAAAGTGCGTCAATAGGGTGCCCAGGATGATGGCCTCCACCGAGCCGAACCGTAGCTCTTCCCAGTGGTAGAGCAGCCGGCCGGCCTGGGTCAGAACTGAGGTGTAGACCCGATACTCCGTGCCAGTCCAGCCCTGGTTGGCCTGGGCCACCGTGACGCCTGATTCCCCCACGCGCCAGACCGGCAACTGCTCGGCGTAGCTCCAGATCGGGACCAGGAGCGTCCCGGAGTTGGCGTCCTGGGCGATCTCCCGCACTACGGAAAAATCGCGCAGGTATCCGCCATGTCTGACCCGGCCAAAGCCCCGCTCGAAGTCCTGGCCTCTCTGACCGCCCTCGAGCGCCCAGGGGAGCGGGGAGGAGCCCATTCCCCAGGAGCCTGCGTCGAGCGCAGCGCCCTGCGCCCAGGCAACCGTCGGAGTGCCCAGCGGCAGCGCGCTGGTGCCCAGGATTTCACCGGTCGCCTCGTTGACCTTGCAGACCCGCAGGTCATCCCAGACGCCGTCCCCGGCGTGCCAGGTGCCCACCACCTGCCAGCGGTAACCGTGCGCGAGAAAGCTGCTCCCGAGCGGGATGCCTGGCAACTCGCAGGCCCAGACGTGCGACCAGCCCTCGGCTGTCACCAGCGTCTTGCTGAGGTAAGCCGGCTCCTCCCAGCTCTCGTACACCTCGAGCGGCAGCTGGCTGAGCGGGTTCTCGCCCCCGGTCACCCAGGCCGTGTAGACGTGAAAGGGCCCGGCCACGTCGCCGTTGGGCTCGGTCTCGAGCACCAGACAGACCGGCCCGACCTGGTCGTCGAACGGGTCGGTCAGGAGCTGGGCGGCCACGGTGTAGCTCGGCCCGCTGCCCGGATTGGATAGGTCGTGGTGACCAGCCACCAGGCACCAAACCCCATCCCGACGCTGCCAGAACCAGACCAGACTAGTAACGATGCGCGGGGTCGCCACAGGCCCACCGCCAGCGCTCGGGTGGGTGTGGCTCTGGACCCCGAGGGGCTCGGGCGACCAGGTGCTGGTGACCGACCCCGCGAATCGGGCGCACCCCTCGTCCCGCCCGTGTCGCGCCCAGTCGAGCAGGACCAGGATAGCCGGAGAGTAGGGCGCCAGCTCCGGGCCACCGATCATCCGAGCTGCTGCCAGGATGAACGGCCGCTGAGGATCGCGCTGATCGTATCCGACCACCACGGTCTGGCCATCCCGAATGCGCCCCCGCCTCCTGCGCCGCCTGGCATCCACGCACACCACCGGGACACCGGTCACCACCAGGTCGCCAGGCCCGTCCCCGCCGCCGAACCCCACGTCCACCCTGCCGTCCTCACCGACGCGCGCAGTGCCTACCCTGACATTCGGGCGGGCCTGCATCGCGGACTGGATGGCACGCTGCAGTGCGTGAGGGGACGGCTGACTCAATGCTCCTCCTCCTCGGGCCCTCCTACGTAGGGGGCCCGGCCCAGGACGCTGGCCAGGCTCCATCTCCCCTCCGGTGTGCAGAGCAAAGCTGGTGCCCCGCCGTGCCAGCCGGTAGGCATCGGGACGGCGCTCACCTGTGCTCCGTTGGTCAGCTGCACCGTGGCCCCGGTCTCGTCGGTGGAAACGGTGCTCGCGGACTTGAAGGAGGCGCTGGCCCGGAGTTGGCCCGCCACAACCTGGTGGAGGGTGCGCAAGAAGCCGAGGTCACTCATCCGGGTCCGCCTTTCTGCTCAGCTGCAGACTCATCTCAGCCTTGCTCGCCCCCACCGTCTTGGTCACGCTCTCGACGTACCAATATTTTTGGGTGGTCCAGCCGGCGGCCGTGAGCAGGAGCGAGATGGTCTCGCCGCGCTCGGCCCAGGGCCAGAGGATGCAGTACAGGTTCAGGATGTTGGCCAGGCGCAGGCTGTTCTCGACGCATCGCCGGGCGAGCTCGAACGCCTGGCTGGCGTGGGCGATGTTCGGGGTCTGCTGCACCGGCTCGCGCCTCGTCCCCCACTCAGCGACCGCAGCGGCGTCCCTGTGGCGCTTGGTGTAGTACTCGGAGAACTGGCTGGGCAACCCCAGCGGGTCAGCCCCGTACCAGACGATATGGGCGCGTGGCTTGCGGCCCGGTGGCCAGGGCGTGTCGGAGTCCTCCAGGTAGAGGAATCGGCACCCGTAGGTGGGCCGGGAGTCGCGGTAGGTCCCGCTTGTGCCCTTGATCGGATTCCCGTCCGCGTCCAGGTACTGGTAGATGGAGATGGTGCCGTGGAAGACCTCAATCTCCTCCACGTCCACGCTGGTGCGAGGCGGGTCGAACGGAACCGTGTGGTAGCCGAGAATCTCGAAGGCCTCCTCGTCAAACTCGGCGATGATGTTGCTGGCGCGGTCGAGCTTCTCGACCACCTTCTCCGTCTGAATGCCCGCCCCGGTGGCGCGGAACTTTGCCTGGCGCACCTGGTACCTGTCCGTGACACGCCAGCGACCTGGACCGTTTTCCCGGTATTTGGGCTCTCGGACCGTGAACACGTCGTCGTCGAAGAACCACTCGAGCTGGAACTCGTTGATGAGCTGCTGCAGCAGGCTCATCGGCTGACCGATAGCGGTGAACTGAGCCATGGGCGCATCGTCGAACTCGAACCGGTAGCGCACTCCCATAGCCGTCAGGATGGTGGCCATGATGCCCTGCACGGTGTGGATGCTGCCCTGGACGGATTTGAAGTCGCCGAAGTTCTTGTCCTTGACGAGCACCAGCCATTCGCTCAGGTCGGTGCCAGATATGACGGCGGTCATTCGGCCCTTGTCCAGATCCCAGGCGTAGTCGTTGCGGATGAGCCAGTCTCGCCGCCAGACTCTGCCGGCGGTGCGAATCTCAACTCGGTAGCGCCGCTTCACGCCCGAGTCATTCACGTCGCCGCCCCGGTGCTTGCCGCCCGCGAAGGGCCCGGACTCAGGCACCGGAATGAACTGCCGGAATGCATCGGGCCCCAGGGTGGCTGACCAGGAGATGGCGCCGTTGGTGGGCTCGGTGATGCTGAACTCTGTGCAAGGAATCTCGGTAGCGCCGCCCTCGACCAGCTCGAGCTTGATCCCGTACTTCAGGCTCTTCAGGTTCGTCCTGGTGATAGTCCGTCCACCGCTGATGCTGACGCTGACCAAAGCTGGCTCGCTCAGGAGCCGCTGGAGGGCGTGCTGCTCCTCGCCCCGGTAGCCGACCCGGAAGCCGAACTCACCGCTGACCTGGCGGTCGTAGCCGACCCGGAAGCCGAACTCACCCGCCGGCCCGCCGTAGCCCACAGCGAAACCGAACTCGCCGCCGAACTCAGGCGCGTAGCCGACCCGGAAGCCAAAGTCGCCGCAGACAGCCACGTCAGGAGGAGGCCTTCCATTTCACCACGGGCTTCATGTAGGCGATTCGCTCGGGCAGCTCAGCGTAGCCGGTGGTCTCGAACCAGAGCCCGATGGCCTCGTTCACGGCAAGATCCCCTCCGCCGGGAACGGTCAACGCCGTCGCCAGGCTGAAAGCCCCAGAGAACGTCACACCCGTTGGCGGGGTCAGCCTGTCGGTTGTGCCCAGATTGGAATCCACCGCCGGGTCGAGGCCGAGGCGGTGCTCAGAAGTCGCGCCAGTTTTGCCGATCGGGATGTAGCCGAGCTGGTCGCCCCGAATCAGTCGGATGTTCCGACTCGCGTTCTGCAACGCCGTCCCGGCCTCGTTGCAGCACTCCATCAGGACCGGCGATTCCTCGTCCATCTGATTCTCGCCAGACACGGCTGTCGTGCCGTTGCACTGCTTCAGCTCGGTCGTCCACTCACCGCCGAGCTTGTAGCTCACCCGCACCCAATCGGTGCAGGGCCCGTCCGCCTGGATCTGCCAGGTCCCCTGGGCGGCCGGCTTGTTGAGGCCGTTGGCGACCCAGAACCGAAGATTGCTCAGGGTGGCGTCCCCAGTGTTCACGGCACCCAGCTTGTAGTGCCAGGGCCCCAGGTCGGGGGGCTCGTCGGGGGTCGGGATGTCAGGGATGAATGCGCCCTCAGTGTCCTCGTCGAGCGGCGAGCCCAGGTCGGGGTCTCCACCTTGCGGGCTCACATCGTCGTCGGCCCAATCGTCTGTCAGATAGGGAGTAATCGTCCCGGCCATCAGCTTCCACTCCCTTCGATGCGGTCATGGACCTTGAGCCGGTTCACGACTGGCGAGAACCACCCGGACAAATAAGCCCCGGGCGTGCAGACCAGCGAGTCGCCCGGCAAGTAGCTCACCACCCAGGTGGTGCTGCCGTCATCAGGCGACCAGTGAAAAGGCTCGGCTTCGTCCCGCAGTGCCTTCAGAGCGTTGACCATGTCGAGCGAGGCCACCGGCAGCACCACGTCGACCCGCCCGTGACTGATACGCGTCCCGAAGGCAATCTCCACTTCCTCGCCCGGATAGTAGCGCGACCCGTCCCACACCGGTACCATCGGCTCTACCTGTGAGAGGAACGGCACCTGCACCTCGGGCTCGGGGAAGGGGGCGCTGACGCCCACCAGGTCGATTTGCCCGGACGCGTCCTGGCGGCGGAAGTAGTGGGCCATCAGGCCAGTCCCGGTATCGCGGGCGCGTCGCCCATCAGTCGGGCCTGCATCCCGGTGGAGTCGAGAAATCCCTGGATGGTGGCCTTCTCCCCGTCGGGGCCCAGGAGCTCACCCTCCACGACCACTCCACCCGACAGAACCACCTCGAGCTTCGGCTTGCCTGCCTGGGCGGCGGCCTCAGCGGCAGCGCGCTGGTTGATTGGGGAGAAACTGGCACCCTTCGCGGCTGCCCCGACAGCAGCATTGGCCGGGGCGCTGAGGTCGGGAACGGGCAGCTTCGGGGCGGTCAAGTTACCGGCTGAGGTCAGGGCCCCGTCCAGGGCGCCCGATACCTGGGCGTCGGTCAAATCGCCGGATTTCCCTGTTGCAGCCCTTTTGCTTGACGCGAACCCGGTGAAGGAGTCGGAGGGGGCCCCGAAGTTTGCAAAGGCCCCGGCCACGTCACCAGGGTCGTACACGCCCCCAGTGGTCTGCTCACGGCTTCCGAGCAACGAGCGCCTCGCCGCCTTCTCGGCGTCCACGGTGCTCTGCACGTCGGCCTTTTCCTGGTCGAGCAGCTTCTTCTTTTCGGCCGCCACGAAGCGGGCGATGGTCTCCTCGTCCACGCCGGCCTCGCGGGCCTTCTGGACGGTCTCGAGGATGGCCCGGACTTTGATCTCTCGCTCCTTGCCCTCGGCTTGGAGGGTGGCGTCCTCGAGTTGCTTCGTCAGGTCCTTGCGCTTGTCGAGCAGCTCCTTGTTCGCTTCGTCCTCGAGCTTCTTGCGCTCGCCGTGATACCAGGCTTCCACCAGCGCCTTGTCCTGGGCCACCTTCAGATACTCCGCCTTCTGGCGGTCCAGCTCGGCGATCTTCGCGGCAGTCTCACCCTGAGTGAGTCGGACGACCTCGATGGCCAGGTCGGACTCGAGCTTCTTAGCGGCGTCAGCGGCCTTCTTGCGCTCGTCGGCCTGCTTCTTGCGCTCGCCCTCGGCCTCTTTGAGCAGCTGGCCCCTCAGCCGAGCGATGTCCAGCTCGAGCTTGCGCTCCTCGTCTTTCTCGAGCACCAGCTGGGTCTGGCCAAACTTGCGAGACTGGAGCACCTGCTCGAGCAACGCCAGCTCCTGCTGGGTGCTCAGTTCGTGCAGTGCCCTTTTGCGGGCGACAAAGAACTCGAGGTCCTTTAGCGCGTCCTGAGTGCGCTGCCGTTGCCGTGCGGCCAGGGCGTCGGAGTCGTCCGCTTGCGCAACCTTGCCCGGAGCCTGGAGCGGCGTTGCATCGCTCTTCGGGCCTGCAATTTCGGGCGTCGGGGTCTTGGCGTTCTCTGTCTTGACCAATGCGTCCAGGAAGGTGTTGCCGGTGACGAGCCGGCCAACCCCCTTCAGGCCCTCGAAGAATCGGTTCCCGCCCTGCTCACCTCGAGCCAGGTCCTGCTGATTTCCCTGGCGCAGCAACCCGGCCACCTTCTGAGTGTCCTGCTGCAGTGTCCCCAGCTGGTCCTTTACCAGGCCCGGAAGCTGGTCCATCGCCACAGCGAGAGAATCAAGCAGGTCGGCCAGGGCGCCCTTGATGACGGCTACCAGGCCCACGAACAGGTCCTGGACTCCGCCGAAGAGCTGCGTAAAGGTCCCTTCCAGCTCGGTGGCCATGTGGCCCAGCGCCTGGCCAATCTGCCCGATAGCGGTCAGAGCCTTGTCCACCAGGTCGAGCAACCAGGTGCTCAGCATGAGGAACCCCTGGCCCATTCCAGCGATGCTCGGGTCGAAATGCTTGCGCTTTAGCAACTCCCAGCGCTCGCCGAACTGCTCATCCCACGCGGCCGCGGCCTGCTTAGTGGCCCCGGCGGAATCGCTGAAGGTGGCTAAGAGGCCCTCGAACTCCCCCTTGCCCTGCCGAATGCCGCGGACGAAGTCGTTGGCAACTTTCTTGCTAAGCAGGTCCATCGCCGCGTCCATCTGTGCGGCGGAGCCCTTGCCCTCCCCAAAGGTCCGGAATAGCGCCGCCAGCACGCTGCGGGCCCCATTGACCGGGCGCCCGAACTGGTCGAGCTCCACGCCTAGGCGCTTCAGCGCTGAGGCCTGCTTGTCGGTTGGTTCGCGCAGGGCACCCATCATATTGGTGAGGCCCTTCAGGGCGGCCTCGGAATTGGATACGTCGAACTGGGTCAGCAGGGCCAGCGACTCGTCGAAAGACAGCCCTGCCGCAGCAAATACCCCCTGGCCGCGCTGCAGAGTGGTGCCGAGCTGATCCACGCTGGCACCACTGGCCCGAGCTGCCACGGTCAGGCGGTCCAGGATGGGTTGGACCTGCTCCGTGCTCAGGCCCCAGGCATCGAGCAGGTCACGGGTCGTGTTGATGTTCTCTCGGACGTCCGTCTGATGGACCTTGGCAAAGTCCAGGAAGGCCTGCGTGACCGGGACCAGGTCGTTACCGATGTCACGGAACTCGCGTCGCATCGCCTGCAACGCGCCACCCAGGGCCTCGATGCTGTTGGTGTTATTTCGGTGCAGGGAGATGAGAGCGCCCTCGAACCGCTTTGCCTCGCCCGCGCTGGCTCCGGTCTGTGACCGGAATCGAGCCATCGCGTCGTGGAGCTGGGTCCCGAACACCACGGCATCCGCGCCCAACTTGATCAGAGCGGCGCTCAGCGCGCCCAGGACGGCTGGCCCGGCGAACCGCAGAGCCATCGCAGACACGCGCTCGAGCTGACCTCCAAAAGAGTTCATCTGGGATCGAGCGGCACCCAGCTGAGAGCTCAGCTGACCCGCGCGCGCCTGAGTATCCTCGAGCGACTTGCGCATCTTGTCGAGCTTGGCGGCGGCCTTCTCCGCGCCAGTACCACCGGCGGCCACGGCCTTCTCAAGCTTGGCAATCTGCGCCGCCTTTCGATCTGCAACCGCGCGCGTCTTCTCGAGCTGCTGCTCAAGGCGCTTGACCTTCGCGGCGGCGCTCTCGGTGGACTTCTCCATGTCTCGGAGTTGGCTGACCGCCTTGCCCGTGAGAACATCGAAGACGGCTTCAAGCCGGAATACTGCCATCGCCGTCTCCTTTCTCTCTCACGAACAGGCGCCGGTAGCTGGCCATAGCGGCGTGATACTCGGCATTGAGGTCGGCGTCGGGCTCGTCGAGCAAACCCCAGGTGCGCAGCCAATCACGCTCGCGCTGGATGGGCTTGCGCCAATGAGCGAAGTGTTCCATCCAGGCGCCGAACGCCAACAGACGCCTGGCCTGACGGGCCTCCACGAGCGCCTGCTGGCGTGCGACACGCAGGCGCTCAAGCAACTCGGCGTAGGGTGTCTCCCTCAGCCAGTCTTGTCGGGTGCCCCCGTAGCGAGACTGGAGAAGGTCGAGAGCCAGCCAGAGGCCATCTCGCCCAACCTCGCCAGGAGGCCCCGTCCGCTCGCCTCCCCCAGCAGGCCGAAAAAAAAGGCTTGCACATCCGGGTGCCTGGCCAGCGCACGCCCGCACTCCAACTGCACCGGAAGCGGGAAGAGCTCCGGGTCCTGGAACTCGGGGACGGGGACTTGAAGCACGTCAGCGAGCCACTCCGCCAGTAGCTCACGGGTGGCAGGCAATCCCAGGAGGAGCGCGGCCGCGAAGGTCTCGACGGAAGAATCGACCCCCCGCAGCCGCGTGTTCAGCTCGCTCGAGCCCCGGCCGAGAGCCTCCTGGAGGATCTCAGCCAGGTCGTAGAGGTCGTCATAACCCAGGCGACGGAGCCGGTGGCTCCGCCCCTGGGCGTCAGTCACTGTCAGCATCAGCTACCAGAGCCAGCGTTCTTGGGCAGGAAGAAGTGGATGGGCTGGTCGAGCGGAGCCGTCAGGGGCGAGCTACCTCGGAGCTCGAGCTGGAGCCCCACGGCGTTCCCGTCCTGCGTTTTGAACGAGGTCGAGTTGATGGCGATGGCGTTCTCGAGCACGACGATCACCGGCAGCACCACGTCGCCGTCATTGACCGAGGCGGCGATGGCGATGTTCGGGATGTAGTCGCCCTCTACCACGGCCAGGCGCGGGGTAATCTCGTCGTAGCTGCTCCACTCGTCCTTGTCGGACGAGCCCAATGCGATCTGGAGGGTATCGGGGTCGCGCACCTCGAGCACGGTCACCACGATGATCCCCTGAGCAGTGTCGCGCTTGTCGAGCCCCATCACAGGGCCCCGCAAGCCGTCGATGGGCCCGATCTGACTGATGGGCGCCTCGAAGCGAGCCTCGGCTCCTTCTCTGGTCGCTCCAAACGCCCGCGGGGCCACCAGGTTGCCGGCGGCGCTGGTCCAGGTGTTGTCCGGATCGATGGCGTCGGCCCAGTCGTTGACGTCGAATCCGGCCAGGCTGCGCAGCTCGGCCAGGTTGATGTTGACGAACGCGGCGCCAGCGTGCAGCACCATGTTCTGAGGCGACACGGCCCGGAAGCCCGTGATGCCAGTGACGATACTCATTTCACTGATCTCCTCTCACTCCACTCCGGCCAGGCCGGTTTTCTATCGGTCCTGAACGGATTGCACCAGCGACCAGTCGTACGCCACGACCGAGAACTCCAGGGCAATCCGGTGAACATTTTGGGCGTCGGTGGCCACCTGGGCGGAGCGCGTGAACCAGTAGTTTGCAGGTGTCCCGGTGGCAAGCATCAGTCGCTGATAAGCCAGCAATGCCTTCACACGCTCAGAAATCGCCTCGGCCCTGTCGGCGTTGGGCGAGTAATCCCAGATGTCCAGCTTATGAGAGCCTGAGAGCAACGGTGCTCCCCGCAATTCCAGCACATGGACGATGTAGGGCATCGGGGCGTTCCGTCGAGCCATCTTGCTGTACAGGTTGACCTGCTCCCCAAACAGCTCGATGAGTTGCTCGTCCTCTGTCAGCAGCGCATCGAAGGCATCGATGACGATCTTCACCTGAGCCTGTCGACCTGACTCCAGGGGGCATGGAGAATCCCCTCCACCTGGGTCTCGACTTCAGCTAGCGCCTGTTCGAGGAAGGGCCGCTCGTCAGACACGGCCAGAGCAGCCGGGTGGTCTGTGCCCACAGTAACCTCGCCTTGCCCCGCCTTCACCCGGAAGCTTTCCTGCAGCTTACCGGTGCGCCGAGCTGGCCACTCACCGGGAGCTGAAGCGGTGTAGGTCTGGTCTGTCCCGGGGATCTTGTAGGTGTGCCCCGAGCGTGGACCATCCAGTCCCTCTTTGACCGTGGATAGGATAGCTGAGGCCACCTCAGCCTCTTTAGCCCTCGCGTCCGCCTCGAGCGCCTTCTCCAGAGCCAGGAAGTGGTTCGTGATTTTAACTGCCACTGCCGCCTCCGAGTTCGGGAATTGGAATGCCGTCATCCGTGATGTCGCGAGTCTGGATGATTGTCCAAGCCGCACGGGCCCCCTTTGGGGAGTAGGTGGCGGTCGTGGGCCGCAGGATTCTCTCGCCCCAGGCGAACAGGGTGCGGTCGTATCTGAACTCTCGCCGGCCCCTGAAGCGCAGCGTGTGCGTAGGCTCGGCGTCCTGCTTACCATAGGCGGCACGAGCGCTCACGTCCACCTCCAGGACCGACGCCCACCAGGTGCCCACCAGGTCCCAGTGCTCCTCTTCCCCCGTTGCGACGCGCACGCTGGTGAGGGCATACTCAGATACCCGCTGGTCCAGGGCCGCACAGGAGACACTCACAGTCGGGGCTTCCAGCCTCGAGTCAGACCTGAGTAATCGCGCTGGGACCAATTCACAAATCCGAGCTGGTTCACTTGCTCGATCTGGAGACCGTCCGGCCGGTGCTCGTAGTCTCTGGATACCTGTTGCAGTAGCCAACGCTCGACCCAATTGGGGATCGGAAGGTCTTCCCCGTCGGCGTTCTGGAACGCGTTGCCCATGTAGGCGTCGGCGTCTTCTTTCGCGGCGTCCAAGAGTAGCTGGAGGAGCGCGTCCTCGTCGCTGGATTCTACCTTTGCGTAGAGCTTGACCGTCTCGAGAGTTACCGTGCTCCGGTCTACAACGGCTCCCATCAGGCGCCACCGTGCATGCGAGTCAGATGCCCGCGCAGTGATGCGGCGCTCGGGAATTGCCTGTCACACTGCCCACAGGAAAAGCCTTCCTTGACCTCGGCCGGAGCCACCACTTTCGCTTCGGTCGTTTCAAGAGGAGCGATCCTCGCCAGCCCGCGATTCTCAAACCATCTCACGCGCTGAGGCAAGTCATAACCTGTGTAGATTCGTTTCCACCCACCGCGCGAGAGTACACAGTTTGGATAGAACTCGGCATTCTTTGGAATGCGACCTTCCGGCGCAACAAACGTCTGGTTTGCGATCATTCGGACTGAGGCCGGATTCTGCGGTTTCTCGTGTTCAGGCACAGTCAAGACCTCCAGGATGGCGTTCACAGCCCGCACGGTAGCGTGTCTGTCGGTGTACTTGTAGACCCGGGCCACAGCCCGTTTCCTGGCTTCCTGCTGGGTTTCAAAGTCCTCGAGAGCCAGGGCGACTCCGTCTACCAAGTGGTCCGGGTTAGCAACCTGGACGCCCACCGTAGCGCATTCCCAGAAGCGCAAGCCGTGGTGAATGTTTCGTCGGTAGTGAGGGCTGTTCAGCACCACTACCGGTCTCCCGGCCGAGGCGAATTCGAACAATGTCGATGAATTGTCACAGATGTAGCAGTCGGCTCGTTCGAGCACCTCGTCAAAATCCGCCAGCACCTCGACTCCGGCGGCCTGATAATGCGGCCGCAACTGCTCAATGATTCGCGGGTGGCCATGGCCGATGAGTGTCCAACGGGGGTCTGTCGCCAGATCAGAGAGGGCGCCGCGAAAGTGCTCCCAGGCACTTCTGGTTTCCGGCACGATCCGGCAGTCCCAGTGAAAGGACATTGCAACCACGGGGCGCTGGGGGCGTTTCCAGGGAGGAGCCGGGTGCCAGCGGTCGAGCTTTGGGCAACCCACGACCGCCACCGGTATCCCCGGATGTGCCCGCCTGTTACGCTCGGCCGGGTGGTCCCCGGGCACGAGGAAGAGTCGGACCCCCAGACGCCCCTCGCCGCCGGCGTAGCTCGAGTGTGCACTCGAGTAGCTCTGGCCGGCACCGTGCTCGGAGAAAATGGTTGGATGGTGGGCCTGCTGAGCCACCTTGAGGTCGCGAAAGCTGCTGACCAGGACTGAGCTTGCCGGCGTCAGCACTTTCCCGACGACGCTCGATCGCTCAAATGCTACGGACTCGATGCCCTTGCTTTTGGCGTACTCGACCAGGTGCCCTGGGACCAGGAAGACTCCCTTCCTTTCGACAGGGAAGGCATTCCAGATCGGCCTCAGGTGGTCAAGAAAATGCCGCTCGGAAGCCACGCAATCCAGCATCAGTAGTTGTTTCCGGCTCGCTCCGCCCCGATATGAGTGACCAGTTCCTCGCCGTGCCCCCAGTAGGCCATCCGATTGGCTGGGTCGCGGTTCAGCACGTCGGTGTAGCCTCGCTCGCTGGATTTCACATCAGGCCAGGGCGTCTCACAAAGGGAGCGCCTGAAGAGACTCGGGTTGCACGTCCAGTAGAGACGATGTTCCAGCCAGCGCGCACCGTCCACCTCGCACTTGGTGTAGGCCTCAGGATGCTCGGCGATAATGCTGCCGGCAGCCAGCTCGCGAGGATAGTAGGGGTGTCGCAGGAGCGCGAGCTGGCTCAGATGTGGCTGGTCCTGCAGAATGTCGATCATCCGGTCGAGATCGATGGGCACGTCAAACGTGAAGTCGTCCTCGGTCTGGAACACGTAACCCGAATTGCAGCGCCGTCGCAGGTAGCTCCACATCGCTCGCATCGAACCCGTGTAGCCGAGCCGCTCGGCCGGGCCGACCACGTAGAACCCGAATCTCCCGAATTGCTCCATGAGCCACTGCTTGTAGGCTGCGTCTCCCGAATCGTCGTAGAACACGCGGCGCACGATGGGGCCCCGCACTTGCTCGACCAGGCTGGGGACGGCCCGTGCGATGTATTCGCGTCGCCTATCCGTGTGCACCACTACTGTCACGCCACGGTTGACTGCCTTCCAATCGTCGACCAGTTCCCGCAGGGTGGGCCACTTGCCCGTCCACTCGGAGCCGCCGAGCTGGGCTTCGGCAGCTGTGCTCTCGCGCTCGAGGTTGGCGATGTCTCTGGCCAGGTCTTCCTTGGGCGGCCAGGTGTCCTCGCGCTCCGTCTGACCCATGTCCCGGCGCAGGGCCACCATGTAGCGCCGGCCCAAGATCGAGTTGCGGAGGAAATCGACCTGGTAGCGCCCGTTCCGCTTTCCGCGCTCCGGTGTCAGCGGGTGCCACAGGTGGAAGACATCGCCATCGATCCGCTCGTGTCCGTGTAGGCCGCAGACCGCAGACTGGAACGCCATGTCCTCCCAGCCCCATCCACGAAAACGCTCGTCGAAGCCGCCCAAGTCATCCCAGACCGGCCGCGGCACGACGAAGCAGCAGCTCCAACTGAGCGGGTTCGTTTTCTCCACCAGATGGTCAAGGTCAGCGCCGTCCAGGCCCTGGGCGAGCAAGCCGGCCTGGTCGCGCACCAGGCGATCGGTCGAGGCTCGGTCCAACCCCCGCCAGCGTCGGAAGGCCCAGGTGACCCGCCCGGTCGTCCGAGCCCGCTTGAGCGCTGCCTCCAGCTGACCGACCGGAATGAAGATGTCGCTGTCGATGATGACTGCGAAGTGCCAGCGCCCGTCCCTGTCCGCCGCCCGAGCCGCCCGATTGATCGCAGCTGAGCGGTTGAAGGGCCCGCGGTCATGGTGTCCCTCGTAGACCCTGAGCTTCGGGTGAAGGAGCGCCCAGCGCTTCTTGAGGCGTTCCCAAATCAAGTCGCGCTCAGGGATGCCCGCGCGCCGCGGGCAGAGGATAACAATCCGCATTAGACCTCCCGGAAGGCTCGCAGGATCTCGAGCAGGGCCTCCTGCTTGGCCCGCACTTGGGCCTGGTCGGCCAAGCGCCAGCCCGGACGGATAGTCTCCCCGAACGAACTGGCGTAGTCTCGAAACTTGAACCCGTCTCCGAGCACGCCGGGGTGAGGGTCCCACCAGTTCTCGATTCCCAGTGAATCTGCCAGGATGATCCCGTGCAGACTCGAGGACACGATTCGCCGACAGCGGGCCGCGGCGGTCACCACCTGGTCGACGCCAGCGAGGACGTCGATCTCAAGCACGGTCTCGCGTCGGCCGGGGTCGACCTCGATCGAGCGCACTTTGTAGTCCCCAGGGTTTCCGCGATGGTCGACGTAGTGACGGATGAATCCGACGTCGACATCCGGCCTGGGCCGCTCGTGGAGCAACAGGCCGGCCAGGAGCCCAGGGTCGGCCAGCACAGGTGGAGGATTCTCCGGGCTCAGGCGCACCCGCTCGAGCGTAAGCCTCCCACGCAGGGCGAGCACACGGGAGCAGGTCAGGTCCCGGCGGGATTCATCGAACATCAGCCCGCTGCCCAGCACGGTGCCGGCCCACCCGTCAGGGACCGCCTCCAGCACCGACCCCACAGCCACCAGGTGCGCGTCTGGCACCTCGGCCCATTCTGGCTCGATCCCCGCAATGCGAGAAAGGAGCACCCTGGTAAGGGCGTCGCCAAAGTTGGCTCCTCCAGCGTACTGGTCCCAGAAAGCTCTCATGGTCTCAACATTCCCATCTCAAAATGGGGCCCCCGGTTGGAGGCCCCACGTTCAAAGGGGACCGATTATGAGCCGGAGCCCGTGTAGCTGCCGGTGATGATGAGTTCGGGAATCTGGTGGGCGATGTATACCCCCTCGTCACCGAACAACAGCAACTTGCCAGACAGCGCAAAATCGCTGTGCTGGTTGAAGATCTGCACGCTCACCTCTTCCAGGTCATAGAAGGTTGAGGACTGGTAGAGGTCGCCAGTCACGAACTGGCCCTGGTCGATTGCGCTGGTGGGAAACACAGGAACTTGCCACATGACCTTCTGGCCATTGACCTGGACCTGAGCCCAGATGTAGCGATCCTGGCTGTCCTTCTGGAGCTCCATCTCCTCCCAGTCCTCGTGATTCACGATGTAGACGGTGGGGAGGGTGGGCAGTTCCACCAGATGAAGCATCGTCTGGGCGCGGCGCAGCGCGTCGATCTTGGTGTCGCCAGCCTGGTGGCGGTTGTAGGTCTGTCGCCCGCTGACCTGGGTGAAACCCTTCAGGCTCGCAGAAGACCCGGCGATCAGGAGCGTGTCCTCCTTGTGGTAGATGCCGTTGACCATGCGGTTCTCGGTGAAGTTCTCCACGGTGGGCATGTCGCGGGCCTGCTCCTTGGTGAGGACCAGGCCGTGGCTGACCTGAGTCGAGGCCACCGAAGACTTGTCGAAGCTGATCTCGGAGAGTGCGGCCTCGGCTCCCTCAGCACGCTCGGCTGCCGCGTTGGTGTAGCCCGTCTCTACCACGAACTCAAGCTGAGCTTTCGTCGTCCGCACGACATTCAGGACGTCGCGCAAGTGCATTTGCCGCAAACGAGGGGGGGCGTAGATGCGCTGGTCGAGCATGGTCGAAAGGACGTCGCGGGCGTCGCCTGGGTCGAGCGCCTTCTTTTCGGGCCAGATCCGGCCAAGCTTGACCGGCTCCATCGAAACAGCTGACTTGTTCTCCAGGAACTTGCGGTACGTCTCCGACTCGGTGAGTCGCTTTCCGATTGACTTCGTCTGGCCGTCTCCGTGGACCACGGTGCGGTTGAGCTTGGCCTCGATGTCATCCAGGCGGCTCTTCTGCTCGACAGCAGTTTCATGGGCCCTTTTGATCTCGCTCTGGATATCCTCGGCGGTCTTGTTGTAGCGTTCCTCGAGCGCGGCGATCGACTTGCTGGTCGAGCTGGTCGTGCCCCCCAGCTTCTTGATCTCCTCGTTCTGCTTTTTCAGCTCCTCCTTGAGGGCTGTCTGCACGGACTTGAACTCGCTGCCCAGCTGGGCCAGTGCGTCGTTCGTCTTCACTGCTGTTCTCCTTTCTTACCCAGCCCGGGCATCAAAAAGACCACCGGTTTCCGGTGGTCAAAACTCTTGCTTGTGGACTTTTCGTGGGATGCCTACTCGGCGTCGGACTCGCTGGCCATGTTGCGGATCTGCACGACACACTCCTCGAGAATCACGGCAACCTCTTCGAGGTCCTTCCGCTTCTCGTCGGCGTCGGAGGACCAGCGAGCCTGCCAGATGGCGTCGGATGCGCCGCGCAGTCGCGCAGAGATGTCCATCGCGCGGGGACTTCCCTTCCTTTCCCGGCCTCGAGCACCGCTCTTTTCGCCGTCCACTTCCTCGTCGTCGGACGACGAATCGCTCCCCTCATCCGCCTCGTCGACATCCTCATCGGTGTCAATCGGGCTCTCGTCGTCTTTGGAGGAGAGCGACTTGCGAAAGCTTTTCATATCGCGCAGCAAGTTCGTCAGCCCCTTCTCGTCATCGAGGTCCACGTCTTCATCCTCCTCTTCATCGTCCGAGCAGGCTACGGAGCGCAGCTCGGTGAGGGCCCCGATGGCCCGGTCAAGTTTGGTGATACTCGCGGCCGACAGCACGCGCCCCGCTTTTACGCCGGTTATGGCCGCCAGTTCGTTGGCTGGGAAGTCCACCGGGCCGAATTCGTAGACCTTAAGCTTGATGAGCTCGCGCCGGCCCGTGTCGGGGCTCCTCTGGCTCTCTTCCACGTCGTAAGAGAAGCTCATGGCGTCCAGTGTCCCCGAAGAGCACATCGCCAGGACGTCATTCCCCAGCGAAGTCTCGTCGATTCGAGCCTCGATATACAGCCCACGCTCGTCCTCGCGCATGACCGTGGGAATGCCGATGATGAACGTGTGGTTGTAGAAGAGCTTAATCTTGCTTCGAAGCTGTCCATCTACCTGGTTGGGGCCTCGCTGAGCAATGGTCTCAGCGAAGGCACCTTTACGGATGGTGTCTCCCACCTGGTCGGGGTCCCAGGTCGCAGCGTAGCCGGTGATGGTGCGCTGTGCTACGTCTGCCTTCACGCCGACAAAGGGAAAGGATTTCCGTGTGGTCTGCAACTTCACTGGGTTCTCCTTTCCAGGCGCCCCAGGCGCTTTTCGAGTTGCTGGATCAGGATCATCAGGCGCTTGCTCCCATCCTGGAGACTCGGGTCCACCAGAGCCGCGCCCTCATTGGCCAGCGGGATCATGTTGCTCGGGGCCCAGCTGACATCACCGCCCTCGATGGCCGGCAGACCTAGACCCAGGTAGCGATTCACGACGTTGATTGGATAGCCCATCATGTGCAGCTTGTAGCCAGCATCGATCTTGGAAATAAGCTGGGGTAGGAGGGCCGGAACGTTCGCGAAGTCAAAGCTCAACCGGTAATTCTCGCCCCAGCGGGGCCAGATCCAGGCTCGGTTGTAAGCATCAGACAGAATACCTGCCAGCGGGATGACCGAGTCTTCATAAAAGCTCTTATGATACTCGGCCAGGTTGGCGAGGGTGGCATTCTCGCTGATGCCTACGATCGGGGGCGGGACTCGGAAGACCGCGCAGATTTCCTCGCGGGTCAGTTTGCGACCCTCGACGTAGTCCATCTCCACCGGGGATCGGCTGGTCTCCGTCCAAGTGGTCCCTGAGCTCAGCAGTAACAGATTGTAGGCTGATTCCGGCCCGTGAATCTCGCTGGCCAGGAGTTCCTTCAGTTCAGCGTGTTGCTCTGGCTCGAGCGTCTGAGGAGTAGTAAGCACACCGCCAGCGATGCCTCGGTTCTCGAGCATCGAGAAATTCCACTGAATGGCAGCCACGTCCGTATCAACGACAAGTGACGCAGCTCGCAACGGACTGAACCCCCAGTAAGGGTTCCCCGGGTCGTGGAACTGACAGTGGACCAGGTCTCGCGGCCGCACGAGGAAAGTGTTCCGGTCATTCGTGGCAGCGTATCCGGGGAAGACAGACATTCCCGTCCCCCACCGAGTGACCTTGTACAGGTCAATCAAGTCCAGGGTGCCCGGCACAGGGTAGCACTTGTCAGGCGTTATTGGCCAGAGCTCGAGAGTGTTGGCCCTCCCTGAATTCGTCGAATCAATGATGGTCGTCAGGAAGTTGCCCGTCAGGAACAAGTCCTGCAGGTTGCGTTGCACCAGGTCTGACCGGGAGAAGAACTTGTTGGGGCGCGAGAACCGACCTTCCGCCGGGTGGTCGGCCATGTCTTCCCACTGCTGGCCGTTCCATTGCTGGACTTTGTGCGGTACCACTCCGAGGGCCCAAACATAGGCCTGGATACAAGCGTAAACCCACGGATTGCTTTTTAGGCCCTCTGCTATAGCCTTCTCTGCGGTCCAATCGGTCTGGCCGCGATAGGGTCGCCCGTAAACGTAGATCGGCTGGACCTGGGCGAGACGGACAGACTTCTTATCGGCGGCCGAGACGACCGAGGCCGCGCCCTCGGAGGTGAGGGTTGAGCCCGCGATCCAGGCGCCCACGCGTTGGCGGAATCGGTTTAGCAACGGGCTGGTCCTCCTTGAGCGCGTTGGGCTCGGTGTCCGCCGGGGACGGTGGCTTGATGGTGGTCACGAGGAGAGACACGTCCACCTGCTCACGCTCCTCAAAGTAAGCCTGGGCCTGACTCGAGGCGTCCACCTGGTCATCAGCCGCTCCCTTCGGGAAACTCGAATGCTCCGAGATCCACTCACGCACCCAGGGGTAACCATCGGAAGAGGGCAAGAAGATGTTGCCAGCTCGGGCTCGAGGCGTCCAGGCGTAAGCCCGCAAAACCTTGGAGCTGCCTTGCGGGTTGATCGGAGTTAACCCGGACAGCTCTGACTTCAGAACTCGTAAGACCTCTGGGCCATTGGCTTTCTGTTCCACCAATATCGGCCGGGCTTTGGGCCAGCGTTTAGATAGCAGCCTCACGGCCTCGATAGTACCAGTGAGGTCGAGCCGCTCTCGAATCTGATCGAGTAGGAATCGCCTGGGTCCAAGCCGGCCCCAGACCTGTCCGACTACCCAGGACGTTCCCTTCTTTAGACCTCCGCCCGAGCAGTCCCACGATTGAATCAGGTCGTTGAACCTGACCTCGCCGCTGTAAACCCAGCCCTCAGCCTCCTGGTCATAAGCGACGGGAAGGTCAGATAGGGCCCAGCGGCTCCACCAGGCAGGGTCGAACATGCCGCCCTTTCCTGCAACTGGCCATCCTTGCAGCAGCGCCCAAAAGAACTGCTCTCCCTGCTCGACCCGGACCTCGCTCAGGATGTCTGCGGGATGGAGTTCCGGACAAAGCGCCTCGCCTGGCTGACGTCCGATTGGGTCCGGAAATACCTCCTCGTAGCCGTCTGGAACCTCGTCCTCCGCGAGCGCAATGGCCGGTAGGGAGACTTTCTCCCAGATCGCCCCGCCCTGTCTCTCGAGCGCACGCAGGTGGCCCGCCAGATCGTCAAGATGCCAGCGAGTCATGATCAGGATGATTGCGCCGTTCTTCTGGACTCGCGTCCGAAGCGTCGTGCCGTAGAAGTCTTTCTGCTTTTCCCGGACCGTCTCTGAGAGGGCCTCTTCCTGGTTCTTTACCGGGTCGTCGATAACCAGCAAGTCAGCCGACTTACCGGTAATTGACCCACCCATCCCGGCAGTCCGCATACCGCCACGGTGGCCCTCAATTGACCAGTCATGTGCCGCCCGGTTCCGTCGGCTCACTCGAATCCCGAAAAGCCAGCCCCACTCCTCGAGGATGTCACGGACCTTCCGCCCGTAGCTGGCCGCGTATTCAGCCTCGTAGCTGACCAGGATGATTCGGGTGTCGGGAAACATTCCCAACACCCAGGCCAGAAAGTAGACGCTGGCAAAGACGCTCTTACCATGCTGGGGGGGCATCGTGATCATCAGTCGCCTGATAATCCACCCCGCGGCCACGCGCTGGCCAGCCGCAACTAGGCGTTTCTTCGCTCCGGGCATCCCAGCTGCAACCCGCATCAGAAATGTCAGCAGGTGGAGAAGATGCCGATATGGCCTCCACTCGCCCCGGCTCACATGCCAGGCAAAGTGCGCCGGCGAAATGCGAGCCCACTCGTTGGCTGGAAATCTCACGAGTCTGGCCAGTCGTCGCTCTCCTGTTGGTCAGACTCGGTCGAGAGCCGCAACATCTCGGCCATCAGTTCCAGCACCGCCGCGTCCGAGAGAGCCCGCTCGGGGAGCCGGAGATCCCGGAACCCCTGGCCAGGTTCATCCGCCTGCACTGCGAACGCCTGAGCCATTGGCCAAAGCTCCTTCGCAAGCCGCATGATCGCAATGATCTCTTTTGGCTCCGCCTGCTCACTCGAGAGCACGCGCTGGCCAGCCGCGAGTGCCCCCTGCACGAATTGCCGGGCCTGGTCTATCTCCGTCCCCAGTTCCGCCCGAGCCTCCACCACCAAAACCACCGGGGATGAAGGCTGGAGAGGGACGGCCACCTTCTTGCCTCTAACTTTAGCCAGGCCAGCCTCGGCACGGCGCTTGCGCATCAACTCCCGCTGGTAGGCTCTCCGCTTCTCCGGGTCCTTGTGCGCCATAGGACTCCCGCTAAGGTCTAACCTCGGGCTCACTAGCCCGCAACGCGACCTCGATCTTCAAAGTTGACGCCGGCGACCTCGATTTTCGAAGTCGAGTTATCCCCTGTCACGGTTAGCCCGCCGGGTCGCCGGCGTGGGACGCCGCTGAAACGGCGGCGCATCGTGGTTTTTGGGGGTATGGCCCAATGCTTGCTCAGCCGGCTCAGCCGGCGAGGCCCCTCCAGGGCTCTGGACGGCCGTCCCAGAGCCGTTCCGAGAAACACGAAAGCCCCAGGTCCATTTGGACAGTCTGGGGCTTGCGTGTAGTATACATTTTGGCACCCGACTTGAGAATAGTTCAAACGAACTATCTCGCCTTTGGCATACACTTGGAGCACAGATTTACCCCGCCAGATGGACTAGACAGGGGGGAGCCACATGTCTTACAGGCCCCCCAGTCGGGGGAGCTGGCCCGTGATGACGCATTTGCTCCATCGGAATGTGTCACCCGCCCTAGGCGTTGCGGTTGTTGGGTTTCTTGCGCTTCTGAAGGCAATTTGGTGACGCTTTTTTTCGCCGCGGGAAGAGTATCTCTACATGTGAGATCATCATGATGATCCGATCGATCACGTCCTTGGTCTTCATATGCTAAAGAAGAGAAAAATACGTCACCATGCGTCACTTCGGCGCGGTTGTCAAATTCTTTTGCGTCACCGGATGCGTCACTATACGTCACCTGCGTCACCCGTCCAGGACTGTCCTTGAGGCCGATCCCCTTCCAGAATCGGATGAGCTTGGACCGGTCGCGCTCGACCCCGGGCTGCTTGCTCAGCCGCCTCGAGAACATGTTGCGGGTGTAGGCCTCGGTGCCAGCCCAGGCAGTGAAGCTATCGTAGAGCGACGTCGCACTGGCCTGGTAGGCAGGTCCCAGCAAGCAACAATCCTGCATCCACTCGGACATCAGGTCTTGCTCGCCCTCGTAGGCCTTCGTGGCATCGAGGACAGACTGAGGAGGCTGGAGTCTCTTGTTCTGCCACTCCAGGCAGCCCCGGACCGCCCAGGCCACGATGCCGGCCCCCTCGAGCAGCAGTTTGTAGGGCAGGCCCGGGTCGCGTTTCTCCTCGGGGATGATCACGTTGAACGGGATGTAGACCATCCGGCGCCACATACCGTGGCCACCTGACCGAATGTCGGGCTTGTCGTTGGCAGCGATCCAGAGCTTGCCCTCTACGCGAAGGTTGACCCGCTCCTTGTAGAGGCCTCGGGTGCTGATCCGGTCTCCGCCGGAGAACTCCTTGACCAGGGCTTCATCGAGCCGTCGACCCTCGTTGATCTCGGTCACGGCGACCAGGCGGGCGCCCTGCAGGTCCAGGAGGTCCTCGCGGATGCTGTTCTTCTTGCCCTGCAGGAAAGTCTCGGTGTCGGCCTTGCGGGCGTACTCTCCCAGAAGGTCCAGCCAGACCTCGATGAGCGTGCTCTTACCGTTGGAGCCGTGGCCGTGCAGGAGGAAGATTTTCTGCTCCTGGGTCGAGCCCGTCAGCGAGTAGCCGAGGGCGCGCTGGATGAACGCGACCATCTCGTTGTCGTCGCCCATGATAGTTCTCAAGAACTCCAGCCAAAGCTCGCACGGGGCGTCTGGCCGGTAGTCCATGTCCAGACACCGGGTGATCAGGTCGTCCGGGTCGTGCTCCCGGAGCTGGCCGGTCCGGAGGTCCAGGGTGCCGTTCCGAAAGTTGAGTAGCCACGGGTCGCGGTCGAGCTGGACGGGCTGGATAGCCACGCCGGCGATGGTGGCGGCCTGGGCGAGCGTGCCGTTGCGCACGGAGGAGGCCTGGCTTTTGTAGGCCCACTTGCGCTGCTCTTTGTCCTCGGCCAAGTCCAAGCGATGCTCCGCGATCTTGTTGGCCAGGTCCCCCGCCTTGCACGTGTCGTACGTCCAGACGCCCTCGTCGTAGACCAGCCACTCCTTTGTGCTCTGGAGGTACCGAAGGCGGGTGCCGTGGTGGTCGATCAGCATGCGAGCGTTGCCCAGCTCGGTCAGGGCGTAGTCACCCCGGTCGCGCCAGCCAGGCTCGACGACGTCACGGAGGGCATACCAGTCTTTGTTGTGACAGCCGTTGTGCTGGCATCCGGCGCAGATCGGGCCACCCTCGCTGAGCTGCCCCAGATACGCGGCTGAATCGGTGTGCTCCGGGTTCCAGGGGCAGACGGGCATAACCCAACAGCGCCCGCTCGTCTTCCATAGCTGTGGTCCCTCAAGCCCGAGTTTTTGCCCGTGCTTTGCCACCCAGCGGTCCAGCCAAGCCGAGGAGTCCTTCCCGCCTTGTCCGGGGTCAGGTGGCGTTTCTGGGGCCGGCAGGGTGGCAGCCAGGGCCTCCAAGAGCTCGGTGGGCACTGGGACACGCTTGGGTGGCACTGACTTATAGTGGCAGCGTCTTTGCGGCCGGTCGGGCAGGTTGTCGCCCTTCCGGTTGAGGGTGCCGGGCAGCCTGGCGATCCTGGAGGCGTTCGCAACCCGCAGGTCGATCTTGATCTGGTCGTTGCTGTATCTGTGATCCAGGGCCTGCAGACACCGGTGGACGAGCTCACTGTCTTGCGTGGGCAGGTCGATGGCATACCAGAGGGCAGCGCCGTTGCCAGTGTCCACCATGGCGGGTTCGGGCCAGCTCAGGGCGCCCAGCTCGTGCCGGATGGTATCGGCGAGTTCTAGCGCGAGGAGGTGCTGCTCGTCTGTGCTGTTGATACCGGTCGGTCGGACCGGGTCGCAGTCGACGAGCATGGTGCAGCGCTTGACGATCTGGTCGTCCCTGGTCGCCTCTCCTCGCTTTGCTTGCTGCACGCGCCTGGCTGCCCGTCCGAGCAGCTCAGGGATGACCGGGTTCAGGCTGACGTAGACTCCCTGGATGGTCGGGTCGGCTGAGAGCTGAGAGGCGGTAACGGCCAGGCCTTCGGGCGAGTCAAAGTAGCCGCTCTTGTTGAACTTGCCTATGGCGCGCAGTTCTCTAACTTCGTCGGGCTGCCAGAGCCATTGATGGAAGCGGAGGTCGGGATTGGCGCTCATGAGGGCGTCTCGCCATGCTCGAAACGAGCTTTGCGAGCTTTGCTGTAGGCGTCGCGAACAGCACTCGACATGGGAACCTCACAGTATTCCTGGTCTCCAATAAGCTCATAGACTGCCAAATCGCGCGCGCCGCCGCACGGGTATCCATCGCTTTGGAGTACCATCCCACCCTGAACGAAATAGATTTTGGAGTGGAGAACTCCCTTATGGTGCTGGACCAGAGGATGAATAGGTAACTGTTCTTGACCCCCTCGCTCCGGTTTCGTAGATGGGATTGGGCCGAGCACAAGTAAACCCCGCAACGAGCGATACCCATCTGCCACGTCCGGGAGATGCCCTCCATACTCGACCAGGTCGAAGAGCAACTGATAATCAAGTCGTTGCTCTTCTCCTTTTACTTCCACCCAAGTCTTGGTGGTCGGGATATAGAAGTCCGGCAAGTATTTGCGCGGTTTTTCGTCTTCGTAGGCATCGATGACGAAGCCTTCGGGCTCATACTGGTAGCGAATGCCCAGCGTATCAAAGAAGACAGCCCACCGTGCTTCTAGGCGAGAGCGGAAGCGGTATCCATTGTATTCTGTTTCGACTGGTTGGATGCTCATGGGGTAGTCTCCTCGGTCCGCGCTCGCAGAAGGGCTTCAGCGAGCCAGGGTGGCAGCGCGCGCTTGCCCTGGCCCAGGTTGCATTCCTTACACTGCGCGATCAAGTTGTCGGGATGGTCTCTTTGCTCGTCAGGGATGCCATTGCGCTCGCACCAGTCGACCGGCAAGATATGCCCGACATCGAGGCCTTCCTCGTCGGTCGGACGCTTGCCGCATGTCTCGCATCGGCCATGAGCGCGCTCGATGACAGGCCATCTCTGCGAAGGCTTCAGCGCATCTCGCTTGGAAACCTTACGTGGACCGCAGCCGGTCTCGTGCTTCGGCGCGTTGTACTGGTGCTTGTGGCAAACCACGCAATAAACGCAGTCCTGGCCTGACTTCGTGACGATGTAACCCTGGTCTTGACTGCAGCAGGGAGACCGCATGGTGAAGGTGTCGGGAGTCGCGCTCATTCCGTGTCCTCCACCCCGATCGTAGCACCAAACGGCGCCGGGTCACCCCCGCAGGCGATGCACCGCTTCGTCAGGCACAGCTCCTGGCATCCCGCGCACCAGCCAGCCTGCCGCAGGCCGGCCCAGCCGTGCTCGAGCGCCCAGCGGATAACGACGCTCCGGGACACCCGACAGGCTTGGGCGATGGCCTCGGCGATGGCGGTCTCGTCGTCGTCCAGACGTACGGAGACGACGCTGGTCGGGCGGGCGATGCGCTCGCGCCCGCCGTAGGATGCCTCTTGCATGGGGTCACGCTCCGGCTTGGGCAGCGGTTTGGCGCGGCGTTTGGCGCTGGATGAGCCTCCACCAGGTTGGCCGCGGTGCTCGTCCTCTTTGCGGCACTGGTCGATCTCGGCCTGGCTGGTCTGAGGCACGAGGGCGCGGTCAGAGCACTGGTGGTTGCAGCGCGGGCAGCGCCACCAGCCCTCAGCCGTGTAGACCCCGAGCGCGCGGGCGTCTGTGAGCTGCTCGAGGATAGCCTCCCCGCAGTGGGGGCAGAGGTGCTCGGGCTTGATCTGTGGCTGGCTCTGGAGGCCGAGGTGGGGCCAGCGGTCGTGGAGGGCGCTCAATGGTTCTCACTTCCGGCGAGAGCGTCCCGGAGGTTGGCAGCGGCGCGGAGGGTGCGCGAGTCGTGGGTGCGGGCCAACTCGGCTGCCACGGCGTACACATCGGGTGGCTGGGGAGTCCGGAGTTTTAGCAGTGCCTCGCGCGCCGCTTCTTGCACTTCGGGCCCATAGGTCAGGAGGGTGCCGCCGACTGGTCCGCCACACTGGGGACAGGCATCGGACTCCATCGTCTGCGGCATTGACTCAGAATTGACCGGAGTAGTCAATTCTTTTGACTCATGGGCTTTCTCACGCTCGGCTCGTGTCTGCTTGGCTTGGTGGCGCCCAGCACAGCCACGCGCCGCGTACTTGCGACCTGGTGGCACCAGCCCCCCGCACTCGCAAGGGCAGAGTGGGTCGACGGGTCGAGCAGCCTCAAGCTTGGCCAGCTCTTGGCACAGGTGGCAATTATCGCTGTCCTGCGCGGCGGGCCAGGTGCATCCCGGCGTGGCGCACTGGATCAAGGTAACGTCCATGGTGGCTGACATGAGTTCCTCCTTCGGATCTGAATTTGGCAGGGGCAGAATGGGCTTGGTCTCGACGATCCAGCGTCGGCGGCATTTGGGGTTTTGGCACCGGGCGTGCTGCTCGACCCTGGTGCCCAGCGCACTGGTGATGGTGCAGGGCGGGTCGAGCGGGGCGTCCTTCCCGCACTCGCACGGTACCTTGGATCGGTCGTCCCAGCGGGTCGGGTCCGACTTGAAGAAGCGGAATCCATGGAGCTCGTGCGAGACGGGAAGCGCGCTCATTTTAGCGAGCGCAGGTGGTCGGCGACGACGTCGGCGAGGCGAAGGTCTTGTTTGGTGAGCACGGAGCGTTGTCCAGCATCCCACCCGACACGCATCGCGTCCGCCACCTCACGCGTGCGCTTGTCGCGTAGATCCTGGAGCTCTCGCTCGGTAGCGAGCCGAGCAGCCTCGACGGCGTCTCGCCGCTTCTGAGCCTGTCCCAGGTCGTGCTCCTGACCTGCGATCACCGCGTCGGCTCGACGGATGACCTGCAGCATCTTGACCAAGTCCTCACGGGCGTAGCGCTCGCGCTCAGTCAGGGGTTGCCAGCGGTCGAGGTTGACCTGCACGCGCTTGAGTTCATGCTCGAGGTGCGTCCGGTTCCACTCGTCGGGCGTGCTGGGCTTCCAGTCCGTCGCGCGAGCCTCTGTCTCGAGATCCGACAGCTTGTCCGTAAGGAGCTCGAGCAGGGCGCTGACGTCCCGCTCGTTGTCAGGCGAGTAGAGGCGCCGAGCCAGCTTGTCACGGATGCGGAGCAGCTCGGAGTGCATCTCGAGCGGGCGGTGCAGGTAGTTGACGGCCGCTTCGGCCAGGGCGAACTCGGGTGAGTCCGGGGCGGCGTTCTCGGAGAGGGCGGTAGCCAGGCGGAGGAGTCGGGTGCGCGGGTGGCTGCTCATGATGGCACCTCCCCGAGGAGTAGGCCGATCTCGTAGAGTCGGGTATTGATCCAGCGGCACCTCTGGACGCGTTGCATGATGTCCGCGTCGAGATACCAGCCCTGGATCTGCGACAGCAGCTCGCACTGCTCTCGGAGGATGGTGCGGCGTTCGGCCCGCAGCATCTGGTCGCGCACGATGCTGTTGAACTGGGCGTAAGCCCGCTCACCCTCGGCGGTGTGAACCGTGCGCGGCACCAGGCGTACGCGGGCGGGGATGCGTGGGCCGCGCATCCGGTTGGCGATAGAGTCGAGCCAGTCATCGAGCATGGTCTTGGTCCTCCTCCAGGTTGAACTCAGGAAAGGTGGGGGTCATGGCGAGTTCGTTGGCGTAGCGCTCGGCCGCCTCGCGACGCTCGCGGTAAATGCCCTCGTCGGAGCGGAACTCGCGGACGTCCGCGTCGTAGTCCTCGAGCACGCCCCAGGTATCTTCCTCCCCCAGAATGCCCATGGCGTCGTGATAGACATAGCCACGCTGCTCCAGCGAGCGCAGGGCCGCGCGCTCGTCGGGCTTGAGGTCTTCGACCGTGTTGCAGGCGCAGTTCTCACAGTGCGGCTTGCCGAGGAGGCCGTCGTCGCCACGGTCGTGCAAGTCGAAGAGCACCCGCTTCTCGGTGCCTGAGAGGGCATCCCAGTCGATGCGGGCGATCTCATGCATGGGCGGCCTGCCTGAGCTGGACCGGCATTATGACGTAGCTCCACTCGCCGACCCGGATGTGGGCCGCCCGATCGTGCGACTGAAAGCCCCAGTCGATGGTCGGGCTGTCCAGGACCACCAGGCCCTCGAGCAGGTACTTGCCGTTGAATGCGATGGTAAGCTCCACCTCGGATGCGGGCAGGGCCATTTCCTCGCTGCCTGACCCGACGGTTGCTGTCTCCGCCGTGATGCGGAGTGCACCGGGCGAGAATTCCAGCTTCACCAGGTGCGGCGACTGCGAATCCTGGGCGAAGAGCAGCACGCGTCGCAGGGCTTCGATCAGTTCCGTCCGGTTGATCGTGGCCAACATCGGGGTCTTAAACTTGGAGACCTGGGCCCAGTTGGGGAAGTTGCCTTCCATGATGCGGCCGCCGATTCGCGTGGACCCGGACTCTGCCAGCCAGCTGCCGCGCGCGATGGACAGGGAGATGTCGCCCTGAAGCCCGAGCACGACATCGATCCGGGCCAGCACCGAGGGGCTCAAGCCGTACTTGCCGGGAATCGTCTGGAAGGCCAGACGGCGCCCGTCGCAGCCCACCAGCGTGAGCCCGTCCGGGCCGAAGCTGAAGAGCATCCCGGTCATCACCGCGCGAGTCTCTTCGGCCTGCGCGCGCGCAAAGTCGACCTTGCGGATAACTTGCTGGAGCTGACCGTCCGGGAAATCGTAGCGCTCGCCCTCGTCGAAGGTGCTGGCCGGGAACTCCTCGGCAGGCAACGTCGGGAAGGTTGTACGGGACTTGCCGGCGCTGACGTGGAGCTGATCGCCCACCAGGTGCAGGGTGACGTTGCTCTTAGCCAGGTTCACCCAGTCGGCCAGTGTCTTGTAGTCGACCGTGCAGGCCTTGTCCTGGTGGTCGAGGTGCATCTCGACGTCGGTCAGGGTGTGCTCGATCCGGAGATCCATGTCGGTGCAGGTCAGGGCGTTACCCTCGATCAGCACGTGCTTCAGGATCGGAAGAGGCGACCGGGTCTTAGTTGCAGGTGCAACAGCCTTCAAGCCGGCTTGAAGCACCTTCAACGGGATGGTCATATGCATGGCAGGGGTTCCTTTCTTGGGGTTGCTTAGTCGAAGAGGGTCAGGCCGTCGAACTGGCGGTGCTCGGCCACGGTGGAGCCGAGGCGGGTGGCCTGCACCCACTCGTTGGCCATCTTGACGTAGTCGGGGTTGATGTCGCAGCTCAGGTGGCTGCGGCCCAGGCGTTCGGCTACGGCCGCGGTCGTGCCGGACCCACCGAACGGGTCGAGCACGAGGCAGGGCACTCGCTGAGCGCCCGCTACTTGCGAACGCCACTCTTCGAGCTTTGCCTCATAGATCTCGACTTCGGGGACGGCATAATCGCCGGCATCGTCTGGTTGCGGAGCGATGGGTCGTGAACCCCAGCAGCTACAGCTCGGTTCCCAGCCCAGCGTCTCGTACTTTTGCCCGGTGAAGGCTCTGGGACAGCCGTGCATGCCGTGGACCAGGTCATTCTCGTGGTCGTGGAACGACTGGCCGAGACGCTTGGCGTATTCCTCGGTGGGCTTGCGGATGCGCTTGTACGGGGCGCCGCAGACTGCGCACGCGCCATGCTCGCTGGTGCTGGCCATGATGCACGTCTCGGGCAACTCCTCCGGAAAGGTCGCCGTGTGCACCTCGGGGCAGGCCCGGCAGGCCATCAGCCAGTAGGACCAGAGGTTGCGTCCGTCAGGATGTGGCAGGCGGAAAGTGCTCGTCTCTTCGCTCTTGGCCTTGCTCCGGATGCGGTGCTGGTAGACGATGCGCTCGCGCCGCTTCTCCTGGGTCGCGTGCGCCACCCGCACAGCCTCGATGTCATAGTACGGGTTCGCGCACTTGGCGAGCTGGTAGACGTGCTCGTGGCCGTAGGTCGGCCGGCCCCGGTCCGGCATTGGGCTCGGGTTCAGCTTGGCCCAGAAGTTTTCGCTGCGCACCCACCAGCCCCAGTCGCAGAGGGCGATAGCCAGGCGAGAAGGCAGGAGCATCTGGTCACCGGCCTTCCACCTGGTGCCGTCGGCCGTTCCCGTTGCTCGCGCCCAGCCGGGCCGGCCAGCGAAGGCCTGGGTCCAGTGGTTACGCTCGTACGCACGCCGGTCGTTCCCCGCCTGCTCGTCCTGCGTGATGGGCTGGGGTCGCTTGCCGCGCTGGGCCCAGGCATCGCCGTAGTTCAGCCAGAGCGTGCCATCAGGGCGCAGCACGCGCCAGACCTCGGCGAAGACCTCCATCAGGTTGGCGAGGTGTTCATCCCAGGTCCGCTCCAGTCCGATCTGACCCTCGGCCTGATAGTCGCGCAAGGACCAGTAGGGCGGGCTCGTGACGACGACGTGGACTGTGCTGTCCGGAATGGTCCGCAGGAAGGCGCGGGTCTCAGACAGGTGCACGCGGTTGAGCTCGGGCGGGAGGATGGGGGCGCTCATGACTGCGGCTCCTTTGGCTCGGGCCCGCAGGAGCAAGGCCCTTTCTCTTTGAGGAAGATGTTGGCTGCGCGTACCGGGCAGCAGTGGTCGACGAGCTCGCCCTGGATCTGCCAGCGCCCAGCTTTGGTCTTGCGCACCATGAAATCGGTGCGACCCTGGAGGACGTAGGCGATCGGAATAAGGGCGGGCCAGCGGTGGGCGGTGGTGCTCATGGCGGGTCCACCCGGAAGGCGACGTCGACTCGCCACGGAGCCAAGATGGGGCCAGCCCGCCATGTGCCTACCCGGTGAGGCTTGGCCAATCCGCTCGGCAGACAAGCGGTCGTGTGCTCGGGGAGCGCGAGTTGGGGTGACGGATTACGACTACACCAAGCGCGGTAGCGGTCTTGCTCAATGTAGAACTCAGCTATGCACGAGCAGGGCTCGGGACATTCCGGGCACCAGTAGGTGACTCGCATTAAAACAGCACCCCCTGACCGAAGAACGTTTCGGCCTCGGCACAGATCACGGTCGGGTCCGGCATGACGTAGGCGTCACCGAGGTGGACGTTGGCTCGCACGACGGCCTCGGCGACCTGCGGGCATACACTGTTGCCGATGCAGCGCACCTGGGCCGTCTTGGTCAGCGGTTTGCCGTTGAACTCGGGAGCGAGGACGTAGTCAGGTCCGAAGCCCTGGGCGTTGGCCAGCTCGCGCGGCGTGAGCATCCGCATGCCGATGTCCGCCAGGACGTAGCCCGGTAGAGCTGCCACGGTTACGAGACCAAAGCGGTCCTTGCTGGTGATGGTGTCGAGCGGCTCGTCAACCGGTGCTGCCACACCCTGACCGAAGTACTTCTGCAGGAAGGCGGACACGAGAGCGTGGTGCCCTCCGGTCGTAATGGTTGGAATGGGGGAGTCTGCAGGCCCGCCAGAGTGGCCCGTCGTGTTGGTCATCAGGTGGGCCGTCACGAGCTGCTGCTGACTGCCTTTCCCCGTGAGGGTGGACAGCGGGGTGTCGGCCGGATGTCCGGTTACGCCGCCGTTGTGCTGCGCCAGGAAGGCCGCCACAAGCTGGGCCCCGTTCTGTGTGGGCACGACCGTGGAGAGCGGCTCGTCAGCAGGTTGACAGCGTGGGTCCTGGCCTTCGCGCTCGCCATACCTCGGCACGAAGTAGGGCGCCACGAGGGCCTGATTCCGGGCCGTGACCACCGTGGTCAGTGGCTCCTCCACCGAGTTGCAGCGGGGCTCCTGGCCGGGTGCTTCCCCATAGTGCGGCACCAGGTAGGGGACCACGACGGCTTTGTCAGCCTTCGCGGTGTTCGTCGGGAACGGGCGATCGGTGGAAACCTCGGGGCTCTGGCCAGCACGCCCACCCACGCCCGCTATGAACGGGTTGACGAGGGCGAACTCTCCGCGCGAGGCGCAGGTGATGGTGCGCAGCGGCTCATCTACCGAATGGCAGCGGTCATCCCCGTGGTGCGTGATGGGCACGATGAACGGCCTGGGGTTGTTGACCACATACTTCATCACGCCGCGTGCGATGCGCCTCAGAGTGGCAGGTTTCAGCGGGCGCTTGCGATTGAAGATCGACGGACACGGAATGCTCCAGTCGATGCACTCAGCGGCCGTTCGGTAGGGGAGCAGGCCTGGACCGTGCGTCGGCTTGGGCCATACGATCGGGCCGGGCGTCCGCTTCAGGATGATGAACAGTCGGCGGCGCCAGGTTGGCGATCCGTAGTCGGCGGCGCACAGCACACGCCACTCGACCCGATAGCCGAGGGCCTGGCACTTGGCCACCCAGGCTCGGAACAGCTCACCCTTTCGAGCAGGGTCAGGGCGGCCGTTGGGCAGCAGCTCGCACCAGTCCAGGAACTCGACCACGTTCTCGAGGATGGCCATCTCGGGCCAGACCTCCTCGAGCCAGAGGGGGATCACGTCGGCGAGGGCGCGGTTCTTCTTGTCGAGCGGCTTGCCGCCCTTGGCCCTGCTGTGGTGGGTGCAGTCAGGGCTGAACCAGATCAGTCCGACGGGTTGGCCGCCGGTGAGAGCCTTCGGGTTGGCCTGCAGCACGTCGCACTCGGCGTGCAGGGTCGTTGGGTGGTTGGCTCGGTGCATGGCCAGCGCGGCCGCGCAGTGGTTGAGCGCCACGGCGGGAGCGACCCCGAGGGCGGAGTATATCCCGGTGCTGGCGCCGCCACCTCCGGCAAAGATGTCCAGGATGATCTTCGGGATCGGCGCGCTCACTCTGCCTCCTCACAAAGGTAGTCGAGCGCTGGACCAAGGTCCCAGGTCTCGATGCCCTGCACGTCCCGCCGCTCGAGCTCGACGAAGCACGGCGGCGCCGGGTCCAGCGAGAGCTTTCCGCCGTAAGCTTTCGAGACTCGGCGGAAGGGTCTCTGCTGCTGCTTGCGACGCCCCAACTCGCGCTCGAGCTGCTGCCACTGCGCCCAGGTGCAGGCCCAGGCTCGGCGCCAGTTCGGTCCGACCCGACTGACCAGCACGATGCTAAGACCATCGCCTGCAGCGTGGTTCGTGAGGTGCTCGTACTCCGCGTCGGTGATGACGTCGAAGCGCAGCTCGTCCTTCTCGGTCTCCTTGCACTCGACCAGCAGGCTCAGCCCGCCAGGCAGCAGCGCGCGCCAGTCGCACGCAGGCTTCTGGTCGTTGGAATTGCAGACGTGCGAGGCGACCTGGCGCAGGGCTCGGCCGACCTGGCGCTCCCATTCTTTGCCGGGTTTGGCGCTCATGCTGGCTTCCTCCGGTTCTTGAGATACTGCGGAATGACGCCGAGCGACTCCGGCGACAGGTTGTCACGCCCCAGCACGGGAGCGCCAGGCAGACAGGCGAACGCGGCCTTGCCGTACTGCTTGTGCCAGATCCGCGAGTCCATAAAGCAGAACACGCCGCGGTCCAGGTCGCATCGGTTGATGCGGCCGCACGCCTGCTTCACCAGGATAAGGGCCGTGGGCAGCGTGTAGGCGTTGAACCCGGCCCGGCCGATGCGGTCGGGCGCAACGTCTGGACCCAGCTCGTCGATGCCGTAGCTCTCTTTGATGGCGTTGGCCACCACGTCGCTGGGTGGGGTGAACGGGAACTTGTCGACCATCACCAGCACCAGGGACGGACCGGGCACGTCGATGCCCTCCCAGAAGGACTCGAGGCCCAGGAGCACGCGACCGGCTGGAACTACGTCCAGCTCTTTGCCAGCCAGCCAATCCCGGAGCGCACCCTTCGGAGCGTCGCCCTGCTTCTTCATAGGCCAGGGCTGGCGCAGCCGACCGGACCCGTCTGGCACCGCGCGCGACAGGCGGCGGAACATCTCGTTCAGCATCGCGTTCGAGGTGAACAGCAGCAGTGCGTTGCCCCCGGTGAGCGTCAGCATCTGACGATAGACCGGCTCGTAGGCGTCTGCGATCCTGCGGTTCTGCTCAGAGCGCGTCTCGAGACGACCGTTGAACCGCTTGCGGTCGAGCAGGTCGGCCGGGAGCTTGGGCACGTAGAACTGGAGGTTGCGCCGATAGTCAAAGGGCGACGCGACTTGCATCTCGTGCGCAGCTTCGATCCCGAGCTCGGTCTTGAAGAAACTGAAGTCGTGCGGCCCGGCGGCCAGGGTCGCGCTCGCGAACACGCAGGTGCGCTTGAGCAGCGTCTCGCGGAGGAACGGAGCCACGCGCACCATGGTCAGGCGCATCGCCGGCGCCATCAGTCCACCGTGCTTGTCCCGCTCCTGCTTGGCCCAGAGCACCTTGCCGGGGTTGGGACGGATCAAGCTGCTGAGGTCGAGGCGGAACTGCTTCAGGCTCTTCGCCAGGGACTCGGCGCGCGGCTTGTCGGTCTTGCCGGCCAGGACGTCCTCGAGGCGCTCGAGCTCACGGACAAGAGCGTCGAGCGAACCGCCGGCGAAGTCTTCGCCCTGGAGGCGACAGGACGGCTCGTCGTCCGAGTCCTCGCGCGGAAGGCGCTCGACCACCAGGCGCTCGGCCTGGTCGAAGAAGATCTCGCCTGCCTGCTGGAGGCGGTCAGTCGAAAGGTTGAGCTTATCGGCCTTGCGGCGGAGGTAGGTCAACCGAGAGCGTGAGAGTTTGGCCTCGGTGGCGTCGCGTACCCACTTCGGAAGCTTGTGCGCCTCGTCGATGAGCACGGCGTCATGCTCGGGCAGCAGTTGGCCGTCGAGCAGCAGGTCGAGCGCCAGGATCATGTGATTGACGATGATCACGTCGGCATCCTCGGCTTTGCGCCGGGCGGCATAGTAGAAGCAGGAGTCGCCGCTCGGACACTTCATCTTGCCGGGGCAGTCCTCGGCCGTGGCGGTGATGGCTTGGCGCAGCGCTCGGTACCGGTCCTGGGTCAGGTCGAAGGGCAGCTCGGCCAGGTCGCCGGTCTCGGTGGTCTCGAGCCACTCGTTGATCTGGTCCAGCTCGGAGCACTGCGGCGCCTCCTCACCCTCGAAGCAGAAGAAGTTGCTGCGTCCCTTGCTCACGGCCCAGGTCTGTGCTCGCCCGTGACGTTGCTCAAAATAGGGACCGAGGACTTTGTCCAGGAACTCGAGGTCCCGCTGATACTGCTGCTGCAGGACGAGCGTGCCGGTGGCCACGACGATGCGCTTCTCGTGCTTGACCGCGCGCAGGAAGGCAGCGATCAGCAGGGCAAAAGACTTGCCCGTTCCGGTGCCGGCCTCGATGACGCCGTGTCTGCTCTGTTCCATGCAGCGGTACACGACCTGGGCCATGTCGCGCTGCTGGGGGCGGTCCTGGTAGCCAGGGATGGCCTCGGCCAGGACGGTTCGAAAGATGTAGTCGAGCTCGTCCTCCTGCTTGGCGAAGGCGTTGACCATGAGCGAGATCGGGACTTTGGGACGGTCGTCGACCCAGCTTGGCTTGCCGCCGCGGTGGTAGGGGGCGGTCATTGGGCGTGCTCCAGTGCAGCGAGGGCGGCACGGCATATCGCGAGCGGAAGAGTGTCGGCCCATATCGCTTCGGGCCGCAGGTTGCGCTCGAGATGCTGAAATGAGGCCGAATAGCGTCCATTTTCTTTCGTGAGAATCCACTCCCAGCCGCCACGCTGTTCCATGGCCTCAACGATGAGCCATGTCTGGCCTGGGTCAGTGCTCAGCAGAGGCAGGGGAGAAGTACCGAATCCGTGCGTACGCTGCTGGACGTAGCGAGGGTTCCACTCCAGCGCCCGCTCCGCAGCAAGCGCATCCAGTTCCGGCCCGGCCGGCATCTCGAGCCAGTTGCTCATACGGCGAGCCCTGCGCTCTTCTTGGCTGCATGTCGGATCGCGAACTCCTCCGGTGAGATCGCCTGGACCCGGGCGAACTCGCGCTCAAGCTCAGCCTGGGCGTCCACACCGGCCGCCTCGGCCAGGGCCTCCAGGCACAGCAGCGCGGAGCCGATCTCCTGGGCGAGGTCGCCCTGCGGTCGCGAGTAGACCCGGTTGAGCATGGCGAGCGCCTGGACGTAGCCCAGCTCGCTGGCGTGTGCGGTCTCGAGCGCCTCCTCGAGGAAGCGCAGGGCGCGCTCCTCTTTGGACTGGATGTTGGCTTTGCCGAAGACCGGGCCGAAGGTGCGGACGGCCCACTCCAAGATGCGTTTCTGTCTTGTCATCGGGCACCTACCGCATCGAACTCGGCCGCGAGCTCCTGCATCAGAACGGCACCTCGCCGCCGAACCCCATGCCGGAGACGTCTCCGCCATCCGCGTTGATGACCCGGCCCCCGCTGGAATCTGCAGCAGCATCGTAGCGCTGGACGTCCGGTGCATCCTCGTCGTGCTCGATCGTCTCTTCGCTGGTGCGCACGAGCATCGGCATGAGCTCGGCGCGCAGCTTGCGGTAGACTTCGAACTCTTCTTGAGAGGCGGCCTGGCCAGCCTTTACGGTCAGCCGGAAGTACTCGTTGCCTTTGTCGGTGACCACCTCCCGGCCGAGCTGCCACACGTAGCCGTAGAGCGAGACCTTTCCGTTGCGTGTGATGTGGGCCACGAAGTCCTCGAGCGCCTTCACGGACTTGAACGCGATCAGTTGGAACACGACCGGCTCTCCGCGCTTGGCGTCCAGCCAGAGCATGGCTGTGCCGCGTTTGCAGGGTGAGCCGTCCAGCTCGGTGGAGTAGCGGGCCATCGGACAGCCCAGACAGGTCTTGCCGAGCGCTCCGTGGATGCCCAACTTCTTGGCCTCCGCTCGCTGCTCGTCGGAGAGCGCCGGGTTGAGCTGGGCAGGTTGGCGTGTGTCGGGGGCTCGACACACCGTCTTGTGCTCACCGAGGAGCAGCGTGTTGAAGCCGATGCGCTTGTAGCCCTCGACCTTAGCCGGGTCTGTAGCTCGGAACAGCGCGGCCGTCTGGAGTCGAGCGAGCGCTACCCCGGTCATCTCCTTGGGGCCGGCGTCCTTCTCCTCGACGGCGTTCAGGTAGTAGGTGCCGTACTTGCCGTTGAACTTTACCAGCGGGATTGCCGGCGCGATGCCCTGCAAGTCGCCTTGCTCGTCTTCCGCGGCGAGCAGATAGGCTGGGACATCGCTGGGCAAGAATCCGGAGCCGGTCATCGCGCGCGCGAGGGCGCTGTCGTTGGCGGGGACCAGGGCGAGAGCTTCAGACATGATTGGGTTCCTCCGTGTCGTTGGTGATGTCCTGGAGATCCAGGAGAAGACAGAACAGCTCGGTGTCGCGCAGCGCCTTAAGGCGGAGGCCGAATGCCTCGACCTGTTCAGGCGCCCAGTTCACTCGATGTGGCCGCCGAAGTAGAGCTGAACCTGGGCTTGCAAGGCCGCGAGTCGGCGCCGGCGCACGCCCATCTCGTTCTCGGCTTTGCGCACATCGATGTTGGCCTGTTCCAGTGCAGCCTTAGCCTGGCGGTGCAAAACGTCGGCTTCCTTGTAGGGCTGGGAGTCAGAGCGCAGCTTTTTTAGGGCCAGCTTGCGTTTGCTGTCGTTGCTGGCTTTTTGATAGAGGTCGTCCTCGTAGAGCTCGGCGTCGACCATCTCGAGCTGGCTCTTGGCGTCCTCGAGCTGCTGCTTTGCCTGCCAGACCTTGGTCTCGGCCTGGGCGATGCGCTCGGGGTCCTGGTCGTGCGCCTCGCAGGTCGTTGCGATGAGCTTGTGCAGCTCGTTTCGTCGGGTCAGGATTTCGGGCGGCACGATGGATCGACGGATGAGATCAAGCGCGGCTTTGGTCTGCTCGAGTACTGCCAGAGAGTCGATAGGTGCTGTCATTCTGCGGGTGTCTCCTTGCTGGTCTCCATCCAGGCCACGTCGGCCTCGACGATGGGGCTTGCCCACTTGGCCTTGCCCGGCGCGTAGATCGGATCCCAGCTGTCGCAGCCGAGCCCGTCGGCGATCGGGAAGGTGCCGTCTTTGGTGCGGCGACCGCCTGCCCGGCAGGTCCCGTCAGGCCAGAGCTTGGTGCAGGAGTGGCAGCCGCGGAGCTCGTGGCGCCTGGCGTGCTCATGGCGTGCGTGCTCGAGCGCCTCCAGCGTAGCGGGTGTGATGGGGGCGCTCACCGTTCCCACCTCGCTGGCCACTCCCGGATGCGCAGGTCCTCGGCCCACTCGCTGGGGTCCTCGCCCTTCGGGTTGGTTGCGCGGTTCCGCCTGGCCCAAACCGAACCGAGCTGCTTGACGAAAACGGCCACACCCTGGCGCCGGCACTGCTCGATGAGCGAGCGCACCCAGTCCAACTCCAGAGGTCGTGCGCCTCGCCCACTCTCGCCGCCAATGATGGCCCAGTGGATGCCGGTCAGGTCTGCTTCGACTGGGCCCAGCAGTGGCTCAAAGCTGATGAACTTGATGTATGCGGGCACGCGCACCAGGCTGTCGATGCGACTGGCTCGACGCTGGTCCTCGACACTGACGCCCAGCCAGATGTTGCGGATCGGCCAGTTGCCAACTTCCTGATTGAGCGACAGGCACTCGCCCAGAGCCTCTTGCGAGTCCAGCCACTGGAAGAATGCCAGCGCACGCTCGGGACGTTTGGTCAAGACCTGATACTGGTGCACTGCGACATCCCGATAGCAGGCATCCAGATCCTCGTGTTCACAGCCCTTCTTGCGGCACACCAACTTCGCGCCCGTGGCCATCGTCTCGAACACGTCGCGGATGAACTCGAACGGGATCTCCTTGTGCCACAGGTCGCTCATCGAGTTGACGAACACGAGCTGTGGCTTGCTCCACCTCAGCGGGTCGTCGAGGCGCTCCGGATGCAACGTGACGTCGAAGCCGTTTGGGAAGGCCTTCTGTCCGCGAAACCGCTCGGCCAGAGTCCTGGCGTAGCAGTTGTCGCAGCCGGGGCTGACCTCGGTGCATCCGGTGACCGGGTTCCAGGTCTTCTCGCTCCAGGCGATGGTCGTGTTGGCACTCAACACGTCACCTCTGGACGAAGCTCAGCCCGGAAGCTACAGCCCGTGCACCGCTGAACCGCATAGCGCAAGCCGTTGACCAGCAGCTCAGGCTCGGCATAGACAATCCCGCCGCACGGGCAGAGGTCAGGCTGCAGGCTCTGGTCGGCCAGACGCTGCATTGCACGCTCGCCGTCGGTGGGAGCTCGCTTGTAGACCCCATTCTGCGTCGAATGGACGAAGGCAGAGATTCTCTTCGGCCGCCACCAGGGCTGCGTGAGGTATCCTGACTTGCCGTTGTCCTGCTCCTGGCTGAGGCGAGTGCGCTTGGAGATGTAAGGATGTCTCACTGTGGCCTCCCGTATTGATGCTGGGCGCGCTCAAGCACGCGGTTGCGATAGGCAGTGACGGCCTCGTCCAGGGTGCGCTGTGCGAGCACGACCTGGACTCTGGCAGACTCCTCCGAAGCACGGAGCTGCTCGAGACGAACGTCGGGTGGCGGCGCCGTCATGACGCGGCGAACTCTCGGAGCACTCCAGCCAGCTCCATCTGGTCGATGCCAGCCTCAAGTGCGGAGCGGATGGAGCGCGCGAGCTTGCGCTCGAGACGGTTGAGCGTGTCGGGCTCATCCGGGGTAAACCCGGCCAGGAGCAGCAGTTCTTGAGGGCAGCCCAGCGCGTTGCCGATGCGTCGAATAGTCAAGCTGAAGGTGGTCTTGACGTTGTCGGAGATGCGCTCTTGTTCGATAGCCGAGACCATGTTGTTGCCCCGGCATACCGTCAGGCCGGCGCGCCGGCACAGCTCCTTCTGACTCCACCCGCGCTCGCGTCGCTTGTCGCGGAGAAAGGTCGATAGCCTCATCGTGGCGGTCCCCAGATCTCGAGCGCGAGAGCCAGGATGTTCCTGGCGTGCCTGACGGCGACGTCCAATACGCGGCAGCCCTCCGCGGTGATGATGGCCCGCTCGATGGCGGCCTCGTCCACCAGGGCCTGCGCATGCGGGACTACCTGCCGCAGCGAGTCCAGGTCGTGCACGTACGCGCCCATCTCGCGGATCGTCAGGCTCGGAGCGGCGCGGCATATCCGGATGTTCCAGGCCAAGTCGTCCAGGAAGGTCGCGAAGAAGGCCGGGTGCTTGCTGCGCCAGCGCGCGAGTTCCTCGGCCGTCATCGCGCACGCTCCTCGGCCAGCGTCAGGTATGACCTGGCGCCGTGCTTGAGCCGACGGAGCGCGGCCTGCCCTGGCGTTTCTGCCAGCTTGCGACGGAGGCGACGGCGCTTCGCCGGAGGTGCCGGCGGTGGGGTGGCCGGGCGCGGCGCGCTCATTCTGCCACCTCGATGGTGTTGGGGAGATCGGGCTCCGCGGGGGGAGCAACCAGATTCACCTGCGGGAACAACGGAGCGCGCCAAAAGTCAGCGGCGCGCGTCCAATCAGGAAACGCGTTCATCGACGTTCACCAAACCTTCCGTGGATTGTTGCGCACGGATCCTCATCGGATCCGTGCGCTGCCCTATCGGAATTGGAACGCCCACCCCTCAGCGGGCGCACAAAGGGACCAGAGCCCAGTCTGTGTGGGCTCTCCGGTAAGGCGCCGGGACTTGAGACCCGGCCCAGCTCGGCGCTGTTGCATCGACCTGGGGGCCTTCCAGGCGCTCCCCGATCCTGGCTCAGGTCGGTGGGGAGACGGAGCGCCTGCTCTCGGTGATTGTGGTTACGCGGCCGGCTTGGCCTGCGCTACCAGGGCCTGCAGTGTCGGGCGCTCAGGACGCGGGTTGCTCCAATACCAGGCCTTCATCCCATGAAAGATGGCGTGCTTGACCGGGTCGTTGGCAGCCGCGCGTTCGAGGCCGTCGACCTCGGCTTTGCCGCGCCGCCACATCGCGCCATCGTCGCTGTAGTCGTAAGCCCAGTCGGCGCTGATGCAGCGTTGGTAGTAAGTCTCGAGTTCCGGGTTCGTGTCATGACTCATCGTTGCTGTCATTATGCTTGACTCCTGACTTGAGGGATTTTATTCGAACAAAAACCGAACAGCGTTCAACCTGGTGCCCGAAAATTTGGCCCGGTTTTATGCCGGGCCGCAGGGCCCCATGGTTTAGTGAACTCTTTAGATCAGCCGGTCTTGCGTCGCCCGCGGCTCAGCTCGAGGGTGCGCTGGTAGACCTCCTGCGGGGTTGGTGGGACAATCAGTGGCGAGCTCGGGCACCGTCGTCGGGGTCGCGGAGCGGGTGGCTGACCGAGCTCGTGGTCCAGCTTCCACTGCTCCACCACGGAGCGTCGGATGCGCAGGCGTCCCCGAGTCCCGCGCCTGACGGCGGTCAGCTCGCCGCGTCGGATCATTGTCCTGACGGTGCTCCGCCCGTAACCGAGCTCGGCGCACACCTGGGTTATGGAGAGCAACTGGTCAGTCACGACAGCCACCCCATCTTGCGCAGCGCGAGCTCGAGCATCTCCGGGGGCACGCCGCTGGCCAGTTGCTGGTCGACGGCGTCGACCTGGTCGACTGTCAGGCTCGAGCACCAGGTCGGGCGGGAGCGGTTGGTGACGCAGAGGGGCTCAGGCTTCTGGTCGCAGAGCGGGCGGCCGGTCAGGATGTCCAGAAACAGCATCAGGCTTGAATTCCTTTCTGCAGGGTGGGCTGTACGCTCATCACGAAGCCTGCGCCGTAGTATCTGCGTGCCAGAGGGTGGCTACAGGGATGCCGGTTACCTCGCTGATGAGCCTCACGGTGCTCTCGCGCGGGACGCCGACACCTCGCATCGCCCGGTTGACGGTGGCTGCCCCGAGTCCCGCTGCTTGAGCGAGCCACTCCTGGGTCTTGTCGTGCTCGGCAAGCCAGACGCGGATTGCTCGTGCGTTTATTTTAATCACGGAGCTATCGCCTCCTGTCAGAGAATCTATCATATGATGATAAGTCGGTCAGGGGGATCGCTCACGCTGTCCGGGTGCTCCGCGCGGAGCGGGGCATGTCGCAAAAGGACCTGGCTGATGCTGCGGGTGTCGGCATAGCCACGGTCACGCGGCTCGAGGCCGGGAATCAGGTTACTCGTTCCACGCTGGAGAACGTCGCCCGGGCGCTTGGCACGACCGTGCAGGACCTGGACAGCTTCAGTTTCGTCCAGAAGGCCAGGGCCATTCTGCCGGGTGAAGTCCTCGTCGATTCGGTTGACGAGCGTCTCCGACGCATCGAGCGCAAGATCGACCTCATCATCGACCAGGTCCAGGACGACTGGCGGGCGGTCCTGCCCTTTGCCTGGCGGTACTGCCGAGCGATGGGCGAGGACCCGGTGGAAAAGCCCCGCTACCGGCTTCAGGCCGAGGAACTGGCGCAGCGCATCTGGTACCTGCTCGAGGACGACGAGGCCATTGCTCGCCTGCTGGGTTCCGATCACTGACATTTCCCTTTCCGACTTCAGCCCCCGAGTGGGCTCTCGCGGCGTGGGGGGGGTCCACCGAGAATGCGGGTGAAGGCTGAGTAATCTTTCCATGCTCTGTCCGGTGACGGCGGGCATAGACCGGGCCACGGTCGCAGGAGCAACCTCCAGGCCACATAGCACCCCCAGGCTTACCGCGATGACCCAGAATGGCGTTCTCACGCTGCACCTTCCCGGAAGGCCCTCAGTCGCTCTCTGACCTCAAGCACCTTTCGACGCATGAACACTGTTCTGCGCGTTCTGCGCCTCTGTTCCAGCCGGGAGAGCGCCCATTCCAGGTCGTTGGCGACCTCGCGGGCGAGTTCCAGTTGCGCCCGCAGCCGTTCGACTGTGATATCCGGAATTTTCAGTTCAACCTCGGCGAGCAGTCCGATATACACGTAATTGCCGTGTGAAGGGTGGCCTATATTGCAGGCAAAAGCTATCGCCACAGAGCCTCCTCTTGGTTGAATTTCTTTGGACGGGACGGGTACGGGGGTCGGGTCGAAGGTCAACCGGAATCAATGGAGAGTCTTATGGCTGCAGTCGAAAACTCGAACACCTCAGGCCACCGCTCCTTCTTGAGTTGCATCGGACATCAGAGCTTCCTCTGCTATTCCGGTTATATGGCTCAGCATGCGAATGGTTGCCAGGCGAGGACGAGCACTGCCTTGCATGGCACGGCTCAAAGTTGCCAGGCCTATGCCGGCTTTTCTCGCCAGCCAGGCCTGGCTTTGATTCTGTTCAGCCAACCACACGCGAATCAGTCTTGCATTCAGCAACGTCGTCCGACTCCGCTCGATTCAAGTGAGTCGAGTATACTCGGTTGAGTATTCCTGTGTCAAGCGATCTGATCGAGGCCTTCGGAAAGCGTCTAGAAGCGCTAAGGAAGGCGCGTGGACTTGAGCGAGCTCAGTTGGCAGAAGCTGCCGGCATGCTGCCTTCAGTCATCTCTAACTGGGAGAATGGCTTACGGACTAATGTGCAGCTTCCATCTTTGCTCAGGCTTGCTGACGCTCTGAATGTTACTCTGGATGAACTTGTTGGACGTAGCGCTCTGCAGCGAGATTCTCCAGGTTCTATCGGTGAAGCACTTCTTCAGGTGGATAAGGCAAGAATTGCTTTAGATGAAGCGCATCGGCAACTGAAGCTTGTTTGTGAGCGAGCCGTAAAACAGACACATTTACCAGAATTCTACCGTGGAGCAAGAGAATATGCGCCTCTCCCAGTCGGGCAGGCGGCGAGTCAGGACGCGCCAGAGGTCACCGAGGCTGAGCGGAAGACGGCTCTGCGCCGGGCCGCGCGAGATAAGAAGCGGGATGCGGAGGCCGTCGAGAAGAACCCGGACCCGTTTAAGGGGCTTTGAGCAAGCGGTTCAAGTCGATGCGCGGGCGGAGTTTCCTGGCCGTGCTGGAGAGAGCGCCGCTCTGCTATGAGGTGGAGCGACAGAAGGGGTCACATATGCTGATGAAATCGGCGGCTGGCTATCCCGACCTCCTCTTTGCTTTCCACGGCAACGCAAACATTCCGGGCGGCCTGGTAAAGAGGATCCTCGTCGGCCATATCGGACTTTCAGAGGAGGAGGCACTCGGTCTGCTATGACTCTTGCGGAGATTCAACTGGTTTACCACGAGGAGCCGGACGGCTGGTGGGCGGAATCGCCGGATGTGCCGGGCCTGTTCATTGCCGGCAAGGATGTCTACGAGGTCAATGGTCTGCTGCTCGAGACCCTGTCTTCGGCCTATGCTGAGGGCTACACGGTCGGCAAGGTCAAGTTCGAGAGCCATCGGCGGCGAGGCCGGCGTCCGTCCTTCGGGGCCCGAAGGAGAGCTGGAGGAGGAGTCTAGTCGAAATGGTGGGGGCAAATGTTGAGAGTCCGTTGAACGGGGTCTGGCATACTCGGTCGATGGACTTCAGTCGATGGGCTGACATTCGGGACGAGCTGCTCGAGCGGGTTGCCCGGCAGCACTGCGTCAACCCTTTCCCGCCAGCGAGGGTGCTCGGCCTGGTGGTCGAGTTGCTCGGCTACCAGCTGGTCACCGACCCCGAGCTCGGGGAGGGGTTGCGGGCGGTGGTGGACGTGGTGGCTCGGACTATCCGGCAGAACCCGCGCTGGTCGCCTGACCCGAGGCGGTGCACCCCGGCCCGGCTCCGCCAGGCGGTAGCCCACGAGATTGGCCACGTCGTGCTGCACACCCACGAGCTGCTGGCCGGCGTGCGGTCGGAGCGCCAGGAGATCGAGGCCGAGGCCTTTGCCCGCGTGTTCCTGGTGCCTCGCCAATTGGTGCTCAGGTCGCGGCGCCTTCGGGCTATCGAGCAGAGCACCGGCCGCCAGCGCAGCAACCAGGTCGCCGGACTGGCGGACGAGCTCTGGGTCACGCCCGAGCTGGTGTGGGTCAGGCTGCGGGAGGCCGGCCTGGTCGAGCCGGCGTCGCGGGTGAACATCCGGAAGGGGGTGGTGGGGTAATGTTTTGTCCAGCGTGCGGCAAAGAGAACCAGAACGGTGCCAAGTTCTGCCAGTCCTGCGGAAAGAATGTCGTTGAGGCTGCTGGCGGCGTATTTCCGCCCGCAGTCGTATCGGTCTCTAAGACTGTGGTCGCATTCGAGAAACCGCATTGGACAAAGCAGAGCATTGGTTGTTCCGGATGTTTGAAATTCTTTATGATAGGGGGCCTGATTCTCTTTATCGTTGGCTTGTTCCAAGCTGGTCCCCCTCCTGACAGACCGTATACTGGTGAGGACGGACATACAGCGTCGGCTGCTTTTGTTGGAGTAGACAGTACGAGCTTTGGTGAATTGCGCAAAGCGAAACTCGCGAATGACGACCATGGTGTGCGGGAGTTAATCTTGCGCGATAAGGTCTTTGCAATTGAGAAGGGCACGAAGATAAAAGTCCTGGAAGTGGGATTTGAGACCAGCACAATCCGTATTCTCGATGGACCATATGCTGGACGGAAGGGTATAGTCCAGAATAAGGCGGTTGGCCGATGACCAACTGAGCCACGACCAGGTGGCGAGCTTGGAGACCACCCTGCCAGGCCAGCCTGCTCTATAACGCACTGTGATGACTGCGGCGCGGCACTGACATATGGGTGCCGGAGCCGGAATGACTCGCCGCCCCGGCTTGGCCATCTTCACCCTCGGCGTTCTGCTGGCGCTGATCGCCCCCGAGCTGGGCCACGACGACGTGGCGAGCTGGGGGTACCGGGTGGCGGAGCTGGGGTTGGTGGTGCTGTTGGTGGTGGAGGTCCGGAGAATTTGATCCGGGGCAGAACACGGTGACACTACTTGTCACATTGATTGATAGAGTAAGGGGGATGGTTGTTTGCCGGAAAACGACAACATGGTTCCGAGGAAGGTTCGGTTCTACCAGATGGACGCCGGGGAGCGAAATGGACAACCGGTTCCGTTTCCCATCGGCGATCTACTGGGGCATATCAGCCAACTTACAGAGGAGCAGCGTTTACGCCGCTACGCCGTAGCAGGGCAAGCGACTGACACGTTCTGCTGGGTTGACCGGGCACAAACCGAGCCTCCTTACAGGGCTAGATTCGCCGTGATCAGGATGGCGGGGTTACCGGCCAAGTTTCAACTAGGAAACCTCGAAGACCTGGATATGGCCGCTGGCGAGGGTTTAGCGGAAATCTGCCACGTTCTGTTTTTTCAGGACGCGGGTAACACGGTCGCTAAACTATACAACCATCACGGTCCACGAATCGGCCGCATTTTGACGTACCTTCAGGACCTCGCTCCAGACAGCTTCAGGGCCAATCATCCACTGTTGGACTTCGACCGCCTCGTGAGACGGGACGCCTGGGAGCGGTGTCAGCGAGTCGCCGCGATCAAGTTGCTTAGCTTGAGGGTCAGACCATCGACAGGCGCTCGTCGGGAAGATGCGAATAACAAATTTGCGCGGGCACTCCGTGTCCTCTTTGAAGGTACGGGCGCTCGAGACATCGAAATAACGCTAAACACTGGATCTCGCAGCCGGACTGAGCCAGATTCCCTGAGCACGGAACTGGTTGAGGAGATCCGAGAGGTCATTTTGGGGGATGAGTTTGCTACGGAGTCGGCTGAACTGTCGGGCTTCGTAACGAACCTCCAGCTCCCGAACCGAGCAAATGGACGCCCTCACCTCGACAGCTTCGGGGTTGACCTGGTGGACGACAGTATGCTTGACGGAGTCGAGGTTCGTAAGCGCGCTGACGCCACCAACCTGATTGAAGATTCATCAGCGTATGCCGCACTCCTGAGGTCCTATCATGACAACTACGAAACAATCCAGCAGTGCGTCCGGATCAGCCGCCACCCAAGACGCGCCTGATATGCTAAAGGTAAGTTGGCTCGTTGAGACTATCGTTGACGCGCACTGGATAAAGCTGTTGATCTTGTCCGCGTTAATTGCGACACCGTGGTGCTACGTCGAGCGTGCACACCTCTGGGACGACCAGACTCTGAGCTCGACGGGCCCAACGGTGTATGGATCGGTGGCAAGTACCGCGGCCTCAGTTCTAGGCTTTCTCATCACCGCCCTCACGATCGTGCTGGGCTACTTGAGATCTCGAGAACTCCGTTTCTTGCGGAAAGAAAAAGTCTTCAAGTCGCTCACTGGCTCGTTCGTCGTCTCAATTTGGAGTGTGTGCTTCTTGATGGCAGCGGGCTTAGCTGGCTGCTTCCTGTATCGCGAGCCCATTCTGGCTTGCATATTGCTATTCCTCATGATCTACACGGCATTGACCATCCTCCAGTCCACTCTGACGCTCGGGCTGCTGTCGGCTTACGTGTTGCACCAGATTGACCAGGACCTGGAAAAAGCCGAGAAAAAGAAAGCAGATCATGAGAAGCAACGAGCCTTAAAGGCCCTTCACGAGGAAGAGAAGAAGCGGCAAGAAGCGGTCAAAGCTCTCGCCGCGCCGCAGGAAGGCATTGCCCCTCCCCCCGAATCTACCACGTGAAAAAGAATCAGCCCGGCCCCGAGGGGACCAGGCCGAAGCTCCAACAGCCGTGTTTTCTCCCCTCCCCGGCCGCGCACCTGTCGTGAGGTGACCCATGGCCAAAGCCAACAACCGCGACCGAGGCCTCATCCAGTATCCTGACGGAACCTGGGGCGTGCTGTGCGTCCTGGGTGGCAGCCGACATAAGCGCAAGGTTGGCACGAAGGACCAGGCCCGCGCCTACTACACGTGGTGCCAGCAGCAGAATCGTGAGCGGGCTCGGGGCGACTGGGTGGAGCCAGAGCCCGAGCTCGAGCTCCCGACGGTGGAGGCAGCGGTCGAGGAGTTCCTGGAGATTCGCCGGGCCCGGGGCAGCGAGTCGTCGCTGGCTGGTTACCGGGGCAACGGCCGGCTCTTCAATGAGCTTTACGGGGGACTGAGACTGGACCAGCTGACCCCCCGCCTGGTGGAGGCCTTCGTTCGGGGGCGGCTCGAGGCGGGGGTGTCGCCGGCGACGGTCAACCGCCAGCTCGCCTTCCTGAAGGGCGTGTACCGGGAGGCTGCCAGGAACCTGCCCGCCGACTGGCAGAACCCGATGGCCCGGGTGAAGATGCTGCGGGAGGACACGCACCGGGAGTCCTTCCTGACGCCGGAGCAGCAGGAGCGGCTCCGGGATCACCTGCCGAGGTGGTGCTGGCTCCTGGTGGTGGTGGCGGTGCTGACCGGGGTCCGCCAGGGGAACTTGCTGCGGCTCCGGCGCGGCGACGTCGATCGGGAGCGCAAGATGGCCAGGCTGCCCCGGACGAAGGACGGGAAGCACTTCTGGGTCCACTTGTCCGACCAGGCCCTGGCCGCGCTGCTCGAGCAGATGGGGGAGCGTGAGGATGAGGAGTCCTGCCGGGACGAGCTGGTCTGGGCGACGTCAGCCGGCACGCCCATCAACCCGGCCAATCTGCACAACCGCGTCTGGAAGCCGGCTCTGAAGGCGGCGGGCATCGAGGGGTTCCGTTGGCACGACCTCCGTCACACGACGGCCCAGCGGCTGATCGAGCTGGCGGGCTACGACCTTTACACCGTGCAGAAGCTGCTGGGGCACAAGCACCCCAAGACGACCCAGCGCTATGCTCAGTTGAGCGAAGCTCACCTGCGGAAGGCTGCAGAAGCGCTTTCAACAGTCGGGCCGGCACTCGTTCAAGTGCCCCCGGTGGGATTACCACGAAATGACCACCCGGCCGATCGAACATTCTCGGACAACTAGATCCTGAGCCATTCTGTCGGGCTGTGACCATCCCACTGAAAATCGCAGTGTCGCCAGTTCAATTCTGGCCCTCGGCACCAACGATAAGCCCGCTCCAGAGCGGGCTTTCGTGTTTGTCGGGCAGCTGATAGGACTGTCAAACACAGTCCTAAACAGGCAAATTCAGGGAAGTAACTGCCACTGAAACTGCCAGCAGTTCAGCAGGGTTTTGCCTCTGGCCAGGGGCGGAAACCGTTCCGTCGAAGTTGCCCTGACAACGTGGGGGTGAACCGTGAAAGCCATCGCGCTCGTTCTCGCCTTTATGCTCTGCTGGCTGCCCGCGCTGGCGGGCAGGTGCACTGGCTCCGGTCCTTGCAACGCTTGCAGCACGTGTAGCAGTTGCGCTCACTGCAAAGCCGGGGGAACCTGTGGGGTCTGTGCGCCGTCCAAGCCTCGCGCTCAGCCGACCAGGCAGCCCGGGCAGACCGTACAGCGCTGCCAGGCGACCACTAAGAAGGGTACCCAGTGCAAGCGGTCGGCCAAGCCCGGCTCGAGCGCCTGTTGGCAGCACCAGTAAACAGTAGCCAGCCAAGCAGCCATTGACCTATGTCAGCTGGAAGGTTAGTGTTGAGGTTCAAAACGTACCAGCCTTCCAATCAGGAACTTCACGGCCGAGAGTTCTCCCTTGATCTCGTTCCTAAGATCACCGACCATCCGAATAGAAACCGCTCTCGAGGCTTCTGCGGAAGAGAACCCGTGCTCGACTGTCTTCTGGAGCTCTGCCATCTGATTGGCCTGACGCTCCGTTGTAGAGCGTAGTGCTGAAACTTGTATGGATTGCCAAAGGCTTAAAGCCAGCATGGCTACAACCAGCACGAGCAAAAGCCAGTCACGTTTCACATTCCCTCCAACCTGCCGCTTGAGATTACTGCCGAATTACTTCTGCGATGTCTATTTACCTTTTGGCTAAAGCTGGCCCGCGCGGCGAGCTGAGCGGTTTGCCCGGGGGCACCTTGCCTCGGGCTTTGGGCGGGAATCGGGAATCGAGCGACTTTCGACTTCTCGTCTTTCGTCTTTCGTCTCGCTGATGGCCCAGAAGCAAGCCCTGGCCGCTCTCTCTGGACTCTGTCCTCTGTCAACGAATGTGCGTCTCGTTGACAAAACGGAAACTGTTAGGGACCGTCCGGCAGGGCGTCAATCCACTTAATGAGGTCCTCAGCTCGCTTCAACTCATTTTTCCATCGGCTTAGCCAGTTGAAACTCACCGCAAGCTCATAGTCGGCTTGGCCCCTCGTAAGGAAGAAATCAAAGCCCCCCATGCCGATTTCCCAGTACTGTTTCGCAAAGGCCTTTTTGACGACCTTAACATCCTTATATAACTGCCATAGCGGCGAATGGTTGACGTTCCTCTTATTGACGGTGGGATTCAGAATGCTTTTGCCTCGTCCATAGGCATAGTCGCGGGCTTTGTGGTAGATTGCATAGTACGCTCGACTGATGGCAGACCGGAGTCCACATTCCGTGCCGCCCTGTGCGAGGGTCTTTGCCTGATCTAGGAACTCGTCAAAACTAAACTTCGACTGTTTCACAACGGACGTGGAGGAAGGCGCGAACCAACGCGTTCTGGTTCAGCCACCAGTCGGTTACAAACTGGCGATATAGCTCCCAGTTCGCGATGGCATCTCCTTCGGGCAATGCTGTTAGTACAACGATGGGCTCTGCCGAGTCATCGGACCACAGCAGTTCCTCTCTAAACACGAGATTTAGTGCGTTGAACTTGGTTACGAGGGTTTCCTTGGCTTCTTGTATTCCCTGGACCAAAGAAGGATGGCGCTCCAGGAGGTCGCTCACGCTTTCGACTTTCAGAGTCGTGGGCTGCGGCGCTGTGGGGCGACGAAGAAGAAGCAAATAGCCTACTGTGGGGTTGGCTGCAACGGAGGTAGAACTACCACCACCGTAACCAGTGCTATAGGTGCTTAGGGCGTTCACGTCTCTAATTATTGCAGGTCTAGCCGGGATTCCCCCAGTTGGAGCGGTACTGGAGCCAGATGTCTCACACGTCACTGGCATCATAGCTTATCCTCTAACTCCTTCGCCATCTGCTCAAACTCGTCTAGGTTCTGAGCGTGCTTACACACTACCACGGGATCGATTGTATCCCTATGAAAGTTTGTATCTAAAGTTCTTTGCCCGGCCGACCAGGTGACCTTCAAGTTCAGTTTGACACCATCGGAGAGCTGATAGGTTCGCCCCTCACTTGCTTGGAGCAGTGGCTTTTCTAGAGCTTTCGAAAGCGTCTTGGCACGAACGTCCAGCTTTGCTTTCACGTTCTTACTAGACTGAAAGTTCACGCCAATCGCCGTCACCGGAGTATGCGGGAGTTCTGTTAGTACACTCTTCAGAAAGACCGGCGCCTCGCTCCGGTTGCCGAAGATAAGCAGTTTATCGTCTTGGAGCAGCCAACAGAGTCCGCTGCTTGTTCTGAATATGGGCTGGACTCCCCCAATAGGAAGAAAGGCGAGACAGGGTTCCGGAGAGATAATAGAGCGCTTTCGGGCCCACTCGGGCTCTAGGATGTGGCGATTAAACCGTCCAACGACAGTTATGTTGAAGGAGGTCATGTCCAGGTCCACCTGGATTTCCTCCGGAGTTAGTTGCTCCATGACACCTGCCAGTTTGTTCCTTGGGGGTTGAACCCCTTTTAGGCCTCAGATGTCTGTCGTCCGTGTGCGGATCCGATTTTATGTCGAGCCAGGGGGAGATTCTTCCAGAGGTAGGCTGTTCCTCTAGTCGTTAATCTGCGCGCTATTGCTCATGGTGTGCAATTGCTTAGAGTGCGCATAGCGGCTTGAGACCCAACCGACTGCGGCTCGGGCAACAATGGCTCTGGAACAGGCTTCTGGCCCTGCCGCCCCCCCGGGGGGGATTGTATTTCAGAGAGACCGTCCGGTAAGGACGGTGGCTGGCGCCCCGCGCGCGCACCGGGGCGACCCCCCACCCCCCCGGGGAGGGGCCCCCATCCGATCCTGGCGCGCGCTCGGCTCGCTCGCCGGTCGAGGTTCATTCGGCCAGGGCCCGGTAGAGTTCTCTCCAGGCTCGCCGGCGAGACCGGCGGGGATGGCGCGGGGCCGGCAAAGGCGGGCGGGTTTGGGGAGAATCCGCTCGGCAGGGCTGGACTCTGAATCCGGCCAAGAACCGCCGGTTCCTCTCCCAATCCTCTGGCGTTTCGTAGTGCCAGGACGAATAGCAGTTCTCGCCGATACACCAGCAAGTTCCGTGGCGCTCGCAGTAACACCAGTGTTCGCGACCGATGTTTCGGTAGGGGAAGAGTTCCTCGTCGTAGAGGTTTGGGTTTGGCGGGCAATCGGGGCACATGGGGTTATCCTCCTTTTCTTGGGTCGGGGCGTGGCTAACAAGGTCGGGGCATGGCTGACAAGGCTCGAGCGCAAGGGCTCCTCCCCGTCAGCCACGGGCGGGCCTACCGTTCAGGGCAGCGCGGCGTTTCTCGCGCTCGGCCTCCAGGTAGGCAGGGGTAAAGAGCCCGGGGTTTTGGGCGGCCAGGTCGGCCAGCTCGGCCTCGAATTCCTCCTCCGTCTGGTAGCCCCCGACAGGGGGGCTGCCAGCACCGGAACGGATCGTCAGAGACGTTCCTTTCTTTAATCTTTCTTTAGGGGCGCTGGAAGCCGCATGGTTGCTTGCTCCCAGGGCCGTAGGGGTTACCGATTCGGTAACGGGGGGGTTACCGATTTGGTAACGGGTACCGATTCGGTAACGGGGGGGGGTTACCGATTCGGTAACGGGGTCACCCGTCGGTTCTGGCTTCGGGTCGCCATTCCAGCGCTCTGGCCGGGGTTCAAAAAAGTACTCGGTGGCGGTACATTTTTGAGCATTTGGGGGGGTGACCCGGCTGATAATGCCCCTCTCTTCGAGCCCCCGGATGGCCAGACTGACATGGGTCTTGGCCAGGCCGGTAGCTTCAGCCAGTTCGGCCAGGCCGACCGAGACCCGGCAGCTCTTGCGGCGGTCTCGCCAGCCCAGGATTCTGCGCTGCACCAGGGCGAGCCAGACTCGCAGTTCGCGGGCGGTGAGGTCGGCCCGGGCAATTGCGTCGGTGATATGGTTGGGCACCCGAGCGAAGCCCTGCCGCCTCACGGGAGCAGCTCCTCGTATCGCCGGGGCTCGGGCTCGCGGGGTTCGATGGTGTGCAAACTGAGGGTCGCTGGCTGCCAGTGCAGCTCTATGCTGCCCGTTGCGCCCTCGCGGTTCTTGGCCAGGGTGATCACGACGGTGCGCGGGGCCTCGCCCTCGGTCACGGTGCCGGGGCGCCGGTGCAACAACACCACCTTGTTGGCCGCTTGCTCCAGCTCGCCAGAGTCTCGCAGGTCCGTCAGCCCGGGCGGGTCGTCGGGCCGGGCGGGCCGCTTGAGCTGCACCAGGGCCAGCAGCGGCAGTTCGAGCCGCTGAGCCAGGATTTTCAGTTCCCTCGCCACCAGCGACACTCGCTCGTAGCTCGAGCTTATGCTGCCTCGGGGGCGCACCAGGCCAAGATAGTCGAGCACCACCAGGGCGGCGTCAGGGTGCTGACGCCGGAAGGTATCGGCCAGGCCTTGCACTTCCTCCAGGGCGGCGCCCGTGTCGCACAGATACAGCCGGGGGTACTCGCCCCGGACTCGCTCGATGCGGTCGGCGGTCACTTCGTCGTGGCCGATCTGCAAATGCTGTTGCACCAGGCGCCCGGCTACCTCCAAGGCGCTCATCTCGAGCGTGATGAGCAGCACGGGGCCATGGGCCCGGCTGACATTGGCGGCCACCTGCAAGCCGAAGGCGCTCTTGCCTTCGCCGGGGCGTCCACCGAGCAGCACCAGTTGACCGGGCCCGAGCCCCTGGGTCAGGGCGTCAACGCGGCGCAGGCCGGTGCTGACGTAGCCTTCCCTTTGGCGCCCCTGGCGGTACCGTTCGGCCAGCTCGCCGAGCACGTCCGGCATGGGTGACCAGGGCGCTCGAGCAGCTTCAGGCTCGGGCTCGATGGCGGCCAGCTCGGGCTCGGGAGCCCCGGCGGCCAGGGCGAGGAGTCGCTCTCGTTGCCCCCCGGCATCGAGCCAGTCTGACAGGTCCGCGCCCTTGCCAGGGCTCGAGCCCGGCGGCCAATGCTCGGCCAGGTCGAGGAGGCGGACGGTGGCTCCGGCCTGCCTGAGCCGGGTGGCGATGGTCGAGGCATACTTGCGGCCCGGGTCGTCGTGGTCGGGGATGATGACGACCTGTCGGCCCCGGAGTAGCTCCAGGGCATCCTGGCCCAGCTTGCCGGCGGTACCCGAGCCTCCGGGGGAGGTCGTGGCCACCAGCCCGAGCCGGGCGGCCCGGTCGGCGTCTTTCTCGCCCTCGCACCACACGATCGGGGCGGTCGGGTCAGCAGCCAGCAGCTCGGGCAAGCGGTAGGGCAGGGTTGTGGCGGGAGCCCGGTGCTCCCATTCGAGCCCAGCCCAGCGAGCCTGGAAGAACTGCTTCCCGGGCCGCCGGGTCACCCGATGGTAGGGCTCACCGGCCGCGTCGCGGTAAACGTAGGTCGCCTCGGGCTCGGTGCGCTGGTGGCGCTCATGGCCAGGCCGGTCGGGTGGCGCCGGGAGCCCGGCCAGGTCGGCCAGGCCCCAGACGGTGGTGGGGGCGCACCCGGCCATGCACCGACAGCCACCAGTCTCGAAGTTGACCCTTAAGCTTGGGCGGCTGTCCCGGTGCATCGGGCAAATGGCGCTGAGCCAGGGGCCCTCGGCGTCGGGTCGAGCCCGATGAAGGTGGGTCAGGGCCCACGCGGCCAGGGGCCCCGCGCTCAAAAGACTACGCGTCCAGATTGGAGCTTGTTGGTGGCCTCGGCGGCCAGCGCAGGCAGTATCGTCCGCTGCAGCTCCAGCGCGTGGAGCTGCACAGTGAGCGGGGTGGTGTCGCCCCGCGACACGGTGAGGCGCAGGTACTGGTTGCGGTCATCGAGCGGCGCCACGACACGGACGTGAGAGCCATCCCAGGTCCTGGTGTCAAGCAATACTCGGCCTTCGTCATCGAGGGGGGCCTGCATCCTCATTGCAGCAGAGGTTTTTGCGCGGCGTGCGCAAAAAATGTCAGTCATAGCTTGTTCCTTTCAGGCCCGCCCCAGCGGGCTTGTTTTTTTGTGGGGGTTCAGTCGCCAGAGGATCGGCGGGCTGGAACAACGCGCAGCCAGCGGTCTATGGCCTCGGTCGTAAAGCGCAGGTGGCCACGAGGGCCACGGCGGGCGTGGGCCAGCTCTCGGATGCGAGCAGCCTCGCGGATTGTCTCGGGATGGCAGTTCGCGTAGTGGGCGGCCTCAGCTGTGTTAAGCCAGCGGCGCTCAGACATTGCGGACCTCCCGTGGCCATCCGCTATTGTCAAAGAGCTCGCCCTCGGGAATTGCGAGCGCTGCAGCAAGCCTTGCCCGCACTGAAGGGCCTGCCTTGTTCTTTCCGGTTTCGAGGCGGGATAGGTTGCTGTCCGTCAGGTTGGCCGCGCGAGCCAAAGCTGCCATCTGTATCCCTCGCTCTTGGCGGGCCCACCGAATCACGGTATCTACCACGTCGTTAACTCCCTTCGGCTGCTCTGTTGAGGGGGATTCAACCTCTCTTCGAGAATATAGAACAGAAGAAGAAAGTGAATCCCAAGTTTCCTTGGGTTCTTGGAGGGTGAATGGAACCGAGTAATCGACTAGAGGAAATCCTCAACGCCTTGCGCTGGCAAGCTATGAGGTATCCGAACCGTTACCCCAATCTTACATTGAGCCAGATCGCGGGCAGACTCGGCGTCTCTGACGAGCAACTTCGGCTCTATAGACAGGGAAAGCACAGCATCTGCCGCATTCAAGGGCCGCTGGCCATCCTCTGCGCTGAGTATGGGCTGGGGCAAAGCCTGGATATGCCAAACTCCACGCTCACTACCGTCGCATGCCGGGAGGACGACCAGGCCAAGCATGATTGGCTCCCGATAAGTCGCCGCTTTTGGGAGTTGGCTCCCCGTCGGAGCCGTAAGACCGAATTAGTTCGAACGCTGGAAGACTTATCTCACGCTAAAGCAACTTCGCCACCGCCGCGTGCTGGTGCTGGGGCTGAAGATGGGCGTACCGCATCACCATCGTGAGGGTTCGGTGCCCGAGCAGTTCCTTCAACGTGAGTAGGTCCACCCCGGCCATCGCCAGCTTCGAGGCGAAGCAATGCCGCAGGTCGTGCCAGTGGAAGTCCTCGATGCCTGCCTGGTCGAGCGCTGGCTTGAAGCGCCGCCGGCAGAAGTTGTTGGCTGCCAGGTGCGTCTCGGGCAGCGACTTGCCATCGGGGCCGAAGCGCCCATGATTCTTGGACGGGAAGACCCACTGTGACCCAGCGGCGTCTTCCTTCAGGTCGCGCAAAATCTCCACGGCCCGATCGTTCAGTGGCACGTTGCGCTTCAGCCCGTGCTTCGAACGCGGGATGGTTAGGAAGCGCGTGGTAAAGTTCACGCTGGCCCAGCGCAGCGTGAACTGCTCTTCCTGGCGCAGGCCGGTCAGGATGGCCAATTCCACCAGCAGCCAGGCCTTCGGGTCCATCTTCTCGCGCAGGGAGGCCAACTCTTTATCGTCCAGGTAACGGCAGCGAGCGTTGTTCTCCACCAGGAGCTTGACTTTCCCCCTGGTGAACGGGGAGCTCTCGAGCAGCCCATCGCGTAGAGCCAGTGAGAACAGGCGCCGCAGAAAGGCCAGGTGCCGGTTGCAGGTGGCGGGGGCGTAGCTCCTGGCTGCCTCGAGCTTCCAGCGCTCGAGGTCGCGAGGCTGGATCTGATCGAGCCGCGCCCCGGGGAGCGCAGCCTCCCAGCAGCGCACGTGCTCTTCATCCCGTTTCCAGGTGCGTTTCGCCTTCAGCTCAGCTTCAAATTCATGGTAGGCCTCGCGGATCGTGGGGGCGAGCTTCTCTCTCCGGTTGCGCTCCGGCAGAATCTTTCCTTCAAGCTTTTCGGCTTGGCGTTTGGCATAGAGGAGTCTGGCATTCGCCTTCGTTCCAGCCTTCTGCCGGTTCCGCTTGCCATCTTTGTCAAACCAGCAGACCCACCAGATAGCGCTGCCCTTTGGGTGCTCATAGAGCCCGCGATCCTTACCGCCTGGTCGTGCCAAATTGGCCTCCGGGAACTATCGTCTTCTCCTGGCGACTTCTGGGCTAACTGCCCCTGGAAGTGCCACCGCCAAAAGAGTCTGAGGTTAAGTTCTATACAGAATATGGTGTTCCTGTTCTTGGTTGAGCGACTGAAAATCGCAGTGTCGCCAGTTCAATTCTGGCCCTCGGCACCAACGATAAGCCCGCTCCAGAGCGGGCTTTCGTATTTGTAGTCCATGTTCCCGGAGCGCTTCATCCCGGACTGCCAGCCTCAGGGGGCGGCCCGCTACCGCGCCGCTCCCGATAGTGCCCCGTTTGGAACTCCTCCGTGATAGTCTGGTCGGTCTTTAGCGCGGGGCTAAGACCGCAGAACGTTGTTACGCACGCAGTCGAACCCGCTTTCTTCGCTCAATAGAAGGACCCGACGCAACTGCTGTCCTGTTGACGACAGGTGCGACTGCAGTTGCGCCAGGTCAGTCCCCATTCTACGCTGCCTCGTTCAACGGATTATCAACGGTCGATCTCCCGCCGGCTGCCAACAGGCTGATGCGCTCACGATCGGGTCTTCCGACTCCCCGCAACAGCTATGCCCAGTCCGAGGCGGCCGACAGGTGAGCCCAGCCGGGACCCGAATCCCTCTCCATGGACCAGCAACAACGCCGACGTCTCACCGACATCCTCTACCTGGGAGGCGCCACCATCGCAGCCGTTTCGGTGGGCCTGCTCATGCGTGGCTCGCCCGAGCCGCTGGCGGCCAGCACCCACAGCCCCAGCCCGACTCCGTCGGCCACCGCCTCGCACACCCCGGTGCCCTCGCCGGTGCAGATCGCGCCCGAGCCTGACAACTGCCCGGCCTGCGGCATGGCTGTGCGGGTCCATCGCGATCAAGACTTCATTGAGCGCACCCAGAAGATCCAACAAGAGAAACCTTCCAAGCCGTGAAACCGGGCTGTCCCGGCGTGGGGTTGGCCCTGTCGGGCCATCCCAGCCACGTCGAGCTGCTCAGGCCGCTGGCCGAGCTGGTCGACTTCCTTGAGGTCTGTCCCGAGCAGCTTTGGAACAGTCAGACCGAGCTCAGCTCACGGGTCGAGCTCTATGAGCAGCTCAAGGACGAAACCGGCAAGCCGTTCGTGGCTCACGGGCTGGGCCTGTCACTGGGCACCCCCCTGTCCACTCCCGAGGAGGTATCGCGCACCGAGCGCTGGCTGAGCCAGATCGCCCGCCTGCACGAGCGGCTCGAGCTGGAGTGGTACACCGACCACCTGGGCAGCTCCCACACCGCCGGGGGACTGGTCACCGGCCTGCACCTGCCCTTGCCCCACACGGACGAAGCCGTTCAGGCGGTGAAGGAGCGATTGGAGCGGCTCCGCCGCATCGTGCCCCTGGTGGGCTTCGAGAACACGGTCTTCTACTTCACCCTGGAGGACCCGATGCAGGAGGCGAGCTTCTACAACCGCCTCTGCCGAGAAACGGGCGCCCGCCTGCTGCTCGATCTGCACAACGTCTATGCCCACTGCCGGAACTTCGGCCTGGACCCGCTGGCCTTCGTGGGCAAGATCGACCTTGCCAACGTGCTCGAGCTGCACCTGAGCGGGGGCAGCGAGAGCGACCCCTCCTGGTTGGACGGTCCCGTGCTGCGACTCGATTCGCATGACGGCCCGGTGCCCGAGCCGGTCTGGGAGCTGCTCGACGAGGTGTTGCCCCGCTGCCCCGCGGTGCGGGGCGTGACCCTGGAGCGCATCGAGGGGACCATCGAGCCCCAGGACGTGCCGCTGCTGCGCCAGGAGCTAGAGCGAATCCGCCTGGCGGTGGCGCAGAAAGCTCTCCCATAGAGCCGCTTCCTCGGCCGGAAAGTAGGCCTGCGGGGGCACTTCCCGGTGGTAAGCCAGGAAGTCGCGCGTGAAGCCGTCCGGGTCTCGGTCGTAGAGCTCGCGGTAGCGGGCTTCGGCCCGCATGACCCGGTCGAAGCGGAGCTTGAGGATGATGGTGGCGGCAAGTCGCAAGCCCTGGGGGTCCAGGCCAAGATCGCTCAACTCGCGCTCGGGCTCGGCCGAGACCAGCGCCCGGGCCAGCCGCTCCTGCAGATCGGCCAGCCTCACGAGCGGCGTTTGACCGCCACGCCGCCCAGCACTACGCGTTGCTCGTCTTCCTGCACCGCCCTGGTCGAGCCGGTTTCGAGCCCCGTGGCCACCCGCACCGCGTCCAGCTCGTTCTCGAGCGTCTCGCGGCGGGCCTCGCGTCGCTGGCTCAGGGAATCCGAGAGGGCCCTGGTCACCATGACCACCGGGATGGCCACCACCGGAGCGAGCAAGGCCGTCACGCCGCCGATCAGGAGCCAGGGGGACGGGTGGATGAGGTTTGCCCCCATCAACAGTGCGCCCACCCCCAGAGCCTTCAAGTAATGCTTCTGCACGACCGGCAGGACCTGGCTCAGGCCCGATTCGGCCCGGCCGGGACGGCGGGAGAGCTCGACTTCGTCGCGTAGCTCTTCAGCGCGCTCGACCGAGCGCGCGGGGGGAGTGACAGCACAGGCCAGTGGACGGATCTGCATGCTTGAGAGGATAAACCCGAGAGCTGAAACAGACCTCAAGAACGCGGCGGAAGCCCCTTTTTCTTGCGCAGGGCATTGATCTCGTCCAGCAATTCAGCCCGCTGCTCCTTGAGCCTCTTGACACGGGCGTGCCGCTCTTCGATGACCGGCAGGACGGCCTCGAGCTCCTTCAGCTGGCTCTCGAGTTGAACGACTTGCTGGCGCGTCTGCTCAATCTCTTGCTCTACCCGGGGGCTGGCGCAGCCCGGGCCAAGTACGAGCAGCAGCAACAGGAGAGTCGCTTCTCTCATTTGCCCGCCTTCAGGTCCTCGAGCTCTTGCTGGAGGATGACGAGCTCGCGCTCGAGCGCCTGCAACTCCTCGGTCAGGCGGGGCAGGTCCTGGATCTCTCGCTTGGACGCCTCGATGGTTTTCTCCAGGAAAGCGACCTGTTGCGTGAGCTGAGCCAGCTCCTTCTGCTGCTCGCTCGTCCCGGAGCAGCCGAAAGTCGTGACCGACAACAGGAGCAGAAAGGCAAGAATCCCCCGCATGAGCCCGGGAGTTCGCCAGATCCGCGCCTCAGCCCTGGTTCAACGCGCCCGGGCCGAACCCGCCCCGAGCCGCTCCAGCAGCCCCGCCAGGGCCTCAGGCTCGCGAGGCTCGAGGTTGTAGCGCACCCGTACCGAGGGCCGCTCGAGCTTGAGCACCGCACCCAGGTCGATGGGCGTACCTACCACGACCACCTCGGCCGGCGAGGCCAGAATGGTCTGGCGCAGCTCCTCGCGCTGGGCCGGGCTGTAGCCCATGGCCGGCAGCACCTGGCCGAGATTGGGCCAGGCCTGGTAGACGGGCTTGAGCGATCCCACCGCATAGGGACGCGGATCGAGTATCTCGCTGGCACCGCCCGCTCGAGCTGCCAGCCAGCCCGCCCCGAAGGCCATCTCTCCGTGGGTCAGGGTGGGCCCATCCTCCACCACCAGCACGCGTTTGCCGCGCACCGCTTCGGGCTCGTCCAGGCGCGGGGGCGAGGCGGCCTCCACCACGGTGGCGGCCGGGTTCACCCGCGCGATGGCCTCCCGCACGCTGGCCAGCTGCTCCGGGGTGGCCGTGTCCACCTTGTTGACGATGACCGCGTGGCAGCGGCGCAGGTTGACCTCGCCCGGGTAGTAGCCGGTTTCGTGACCGGCCCGAAGCGGGTCGACCAGGGTGATGTGCAGGTCGCTCACCAGGAAGGGCAGGTCGTTGTTGCCGCCGTCCCACAAGATCACGTCCGCCTCGCGCTCGGCTGCCTCCAGGATGCGGGCGTAGTCCACCCCGGCGAAGACCAGGTGGCCCTCCTCCAGGTGGGGAGCGTATTCTTCACGCTCTTCCAGGGTGCAACCGTGGCGATCCAGGTCGGTCGCTTGCTCGAAACGCTGCACGGCCTGAGCGGCCAGGTCGCCGTAGGGCATCGGGTGGCGCAGGATGGCAACTTTCCTGCCGCGAGAGCGCAGGGCCGAGGCCAGATAGCGGGTGGTCTGGCTCTTGCCCACCCCGGTGCGCACCGCGCACACTGCCAGCACCGGCTTTGCTGAGCGCAGCATGGTGCGCTCGGGCCCGAGCAGGGTGAAGTCGGCCCCTGCCGCCAGGGCCCGACTGGCCCGCCCCATCACGTAGGGGTAGCTCACGTCCGAGTAGGCGAACACGACCTCCTCGACCTTGAGCCTGGCGATAACCGACTCCAACTCTTCCTCGGGGAAGATGTCGATGCCCTGAGGATAGAGCTTGCCGGCCAGCTCGGCCGGGTAGCGCCGGCCGGCGATGTCGGGGATCTGGGTGGCCGTGAAGGCCACCACCTCGAACTCGCTCTTGTCGCGGTAGGCGACGTTGAAGTTGTGGAAGTCGCGCCCTGCGGCGCCCATGATGAGAATGCGTCGATAAGCCATGCCCCTATTGTAACCCCGAGAACCGGAAAGCGGATGATCGAGATCAGCGCCAGGGATTGTGCTTGGGGATCAGGTAGCCGCCCCAGAGCTCGGCGCTCGTCAGAGGGCCCTCCATCTCGCCGGCTTTCATGTCCAGGCGCGCATCCTGCAGCATGCCGGTCGAGCTATGACCGCGCTGGGGCACGGACGCCTCGGAAGCCTCCTCGACCAGAGGGGGAAGCTGGCCCGAGCCTCGCTGCATCTCGAAGTTGATGTGGGCGAGCAGGATGCGTGCCTGGAGGTCGCGGGTCAACTCCTCGTCCCCCCGGGGCTTGAAGCCATCTTGCTCGGACTCAGACGGGGAGCCGCTCGAGCGCAGGGGGGCGGAGAAGCCGGGCTGGCCGGGGGACAGGGGCGCGATCATAGACCTACTTTAGCAGAGATTTTTCAGCCGTCCAGGGCATGCTGTCATGGCCATGCAAATCGGACCCCACCTGCGCCTGCCCCCTACCGCCGCGATTTCGAGCGAGGAAGCTCGAATCGCCCTGTTCGGCAACAAAGACCGGGTCGAGCCCGACCGCTGCTGGGACCTGGATACGCCCGAGCTGGGCATCAAGTGTATCGGTCGAGACGGCCTGTTGCCTTACGGACAGGGCACCCTGACGCGGGTCAACTTGAGCACCGGAGAGCGCGACTGGGAGCGCCAGACGCAAGAAGAGCCGGGCCTCGCTGTCACTGCCGACGGCGGGGTCACCGTGGTCGCCTTCCGCGACGGCGAGGTGAGGGGGATCGGTCCCGACGGTCAGGACTGCTGGAACTTCCAGGTTTCCCAACCGGTGTTCAACATGGTGCCGGGAGGCGGCGAGGTCACCACCCTGACGCTGGAAAAGCAGCCCGACCACCAGGTCTTCCACGTCGCCCTGGCGCCGGGGACGGGCGAGGTGCTGTGGCGCCAGCCGGGAGCCAACTACGAGCTGCCCATTCCGGTCGGCAACGGCCTCAAGTTACTCAAAGCCAGCAACGACCTGCTCTGCGTCGATCCGGGCACGGGCCAGGTGCGCGACCGCCAGCGCTTTCGTGGTTACGGCCGCGACCTGATCGGCCAGGGCGACCAGGTCTGGTTCCTGGACGCCCAGGAGGTGCGCCAGGTGCGGGTGCAGGACGGCAAGCTGCAGGAGGGCTGGAGCCAGCCGGTGGAGGCGGCCCTGTGCACCCTCAAGGCCCCGCAAGACTTTTCGGTGCTTTACGTGAGCGCCAAAGACAAGATCCTCGGGCTCGACCCGGCCACCGGTCGCGAGCTCTGGCAGCAGCCCGTGGAAGGCGAGCATCACCAGTATTCGGTTATGGTGACCGAGCAGGGCGACCTGGTGGTCAGCGGGCGGAGCAAGGTCACCTGCATCAGCCCCCGGGGCGAGCGGCGTTGGGATGCCTCCCACGAGGGCCTGACCAGCCTGAAGGTCACCCCGCGCGGCCTGATGGCCCTGACCGATCCTGCATCCCCCGGCCCTTACCGGCTGGCCCAGCTGCACCCGGACACCGGCCAGGCCATCCTGTGGGCCGAGGTGCCCCGCGGCCGCAGCACCCCCTGGCTCGACCAGGAGGGGCGCGTGCTGGTCACCCACTCCAACCGGGCCGAGCTGCTGCAGCTGCCCGACCCCGCCACGGTCAGGACCACCGGCCAGGTGATGCTGGAGACCTCCGATTCGGTGCGGGTGGGCGGCGTGGTGGTGCGCAAGCGAGGCGAGTAGCGTGGGCCCGCGAACCTGGCCCATCGACGCGCGGCTGGCCATTGTCTCCCGGCCACGCCAGCGAGAGGACGTGGCGGAGATGGGGGTACGTACTCTGGTTTGCTTACTCACTCGGGAGGAGCGCGAGGAGCTTGGCCTTCTCTCGGAGCGGTCCTGGTGCGAGTCGGCCGGGATCGGCTATCTCGAGCTTCCGATTGCGGATCGTGGACTCCCCTCACGGCAGGCATTGCTGGAGCTGGCCGGACAGATCCTGGCTCGGGAAGCCCCGGTGGGGATCCACTGTCGGGCCGGCATCGGCCGCTCCGCCGTGGTGGCCGCGGCGGTGCTCATCCTGGAGGGGGTTGCGCCACGCCGGGCCCTGGAGCTGATCGAGCAGGCTCGCGGCTGCTCGGTGCCCGACACCGACGAGCAGCGAGACCTGGTGTTGAGCCTGCGTCCTCCCGGCTGATGGAGGATCGACTTTTCGTCGAGCTTGAGCTCCCCCACCACGGCTGGATGCGTCTGACTCTGCGCCAGGGGAGCAACGAGTTCAGCGAGCATGCCTCCTGCGTCGGGCAGGATTTCCCCTGCCAGCTGGTCGAGGCACTGATCCGCTTGCTTGCGCTTGGCCCGCCGCAAGTGGCCTGGATGTTTCTGGAGCCTGTCTGGCTCGGTCTTCATTTCCACTCGGAAGGCCTGACTGTCTGCACACACAGCGACCAGTGGCACCAGCCGCCCACGATCCCTGAAGCGGGCGAGCTACTGTTTCAGGTTACCGGGTCTCCAGCCCGCGTAGCGCGGCGCTTTTACCTGGCTCTCACGCGTCTTGGGGCGAAAGCCCGAGAGCAGCCGCACACCTGGATGCAGCACTGGGATACACCCTTCCCTGAAAAGAGGCTCGTTCAGCTTCACAGTAGCCTTCGCGGCCCTTTCAACGCCCCTGATAAGGCAGAGTCTTGACCTTCTCCCCCTCGGGCAGGGTGGCTTCCGGCAGAGCCACCAGCACGTCCCCCTCGCTCACCCCCTCCAGCACCTCCAACTCGGTCTCGCCGCGCATGCCCAGCTTCACCTTCTGCCAGCGCAAGACATCCCCCACCACTTTGAGCACCGCGTAGCTGCCATCGGCGTGCTGCAGCACCGTGTAGCGGGGCACGGTCAGGGCCTTCTCCTGGCGGGCGATCAAGAAGCGTGCCCGCAGCCGATAGCCCGCCCCCAGGTGGCCGGCCGGCTCGGTGAAGCGCAAGATGACGTTCACGCGCTGCTGCTCCACTCCCAGCGAAGAGAGCTTGGTGAATCCGGCCGGCTCGATGTGGTCCACCTTGCCGCGCAGGCTCTTTCCGGGCGCACTTTCCAGCTCGACCAGGGTACCGCTCTTGAGGCGCAGGGAGTCCTCGGTCAACACCTCCGAGACCGCCTCCAGGTCTTTGAGGTTGCCCAGCAAGAGCAGCTGGGTGCCGCCGCTCAGCTGGGCCGGGCCCTGCTCGTTGCGCTCGAGCACCACGCCGTCGATGGGCGAGACCACCTGCTGCTGGCCGCTCTCGTGGCGGGCTTTCTCCAGCTCGGCCCGGGCGCCGGCCACCTCGGCCGCCAGGGCGGGGGCATCCTGAGTCCGTCGCGAGAGGGTCTCTTCCTCCACTCGGATGGCCTGAGCGGCCGTGTCCAGCTCGCGCCGGGCCTGGGCCAGGCGGGCCTGGACCTGACGTACCGACTGCTCGGCCGTGCTCGCCTCCAGCCGGGTTCGCTCGGCGTCCTGGCTCGAGATCCAGCCCTGCTCGAAGAGCTGCTGGTTGCGCCGGGCCTCGCGCCGGGCCTGCTCGGCCCGCGAGCGCAGCGAGGCCAGCTCGGCCTCGATACTGGCCAGCCCCTGGCGCTGAGAGGCCAGCCGGGCGCGGGCCTGCTCCAGGCTGGCCTGCTCCACCCCCACGTCCTGTCCGGCGGCCAGTCGCGCCTCGGCCTGGCGCAGGCGAGCCATCGCCTGCTCCACGTCGGCCTGTCCGGGAATGCGGTCGAAGCTCACCAGCACCTGTCCCCGTCGCACGCGGTCGCCGGGCTCGAGATCGATGCGCCCGATGCGACCGCCGAGCGGCATGCGCACCGGATAGGTGCGACCCAGCCGAGTGCGGGCCTCTTCTGCAAACGACTCCACCAGCTCGCCGCGCCGCGGCGAGAGCACCTCCACCTCGCGGGGCGGGGCGCAGGCCACCAGGAGCAAGAGCAACCACACAAAGCGTCTCATTCGCGCGTCTTGAAGACCTCCAGCCAGCGGGTTCGGGCCAGCACACCGTAGACCACCAGCATGGCCAGGCTGATGAACACCATCATGAGCAGGCCCGAGCGGATCAACACGTGGGGCTCGATCAGCTCGGGCAGGCGAAAGAGCTCGGTGGAGTAGAGGTTCACCACCGAGCGGGTGAAGACCACCCCGCCCCAGATGCCAAAAAGCACTCCGAGCGTGTTGATCAGGTAGCTCTCGCCGGCGAAGATCCCCATGATCTCGGTCTTGGTGTAGCCCAGCACGCGGAAGGTTCCGATCTCGCGCTCGCGCTCGGCCAACGAGACCAGGGCGGTGTTGAGCACGCCGCCGAAAGCCAGACCCCCGGTGAACAGCACCAGAATGCCGAAGAAGACGCCCAGGTTGCGACCGATGGTGTCCTGCAGGAGGGTCAGGGCGCGCACCCGGCGTTCGGCGCCCAGCACGTAGGGGCGCCGGTTCAGCTCCTGCAACAGGGAAGCGCCCGGGTCGCGGTGATAGGTGGAGAGCAGCACCGAGTTGGCCACCCACTCCTCGCCCAGCAGGCGGCTGAGGTACTCGATGCGGGCGTAGGCCGCCAGGCCCACGTAGGTATCGGCCAGTGCGGCCACGGGAGCCTCCACCTCCTGGCGGCGACCGATCAGGGGTCGCATCCGCACGCGATCACCGGGCTGAACGTGCAGCACCTCGGCCAGTTTGCGCGAGAGCACCAGGCCTTCTTCGGGCAGGGGCACCTCCTCTCCCCGGCTGTCCACCGGTCGGTAGAGCACGTGCCCGGCCGTCATCCCCGTGACCCCGACACGTTTTTCGTAGGGCCCGTTGGAGAGCGTGCAGCTGACCCCCAGCTGGGGCTCGACTCGGGCCACCTGGGGCAGGCTGACGATCTCTTGCAGAATGCCCCGGCCGGCCGGCTCGCGCAGGCCCACGCTCACGTCCTGGCGCGAGGAGATGGAGAACTCGTGCGCGATCATGGCATCCACCGCCCGCAGCATGCAAAGCGACTCCACCATCAGCGCGGTGGCCACGAAGGTGGTGGCGAAGGTGACCAGCGAGCGGTACGGGTTGCGCAGCACAGCCCGCAAGATCAGCTTGATCGAGAAGGGAAAGTGTTTCCAGATTCCGGGGATCAGCCACTCGAGGAAGACCCGGCCGCCCCGCTCGGGAGGCGGGGGACGCATGGCCGAGGCGGGGGCCAGGCTGGAGGCCGTCCAGGCCTCGCGCAGCGTGCCCAGCAGCGGGGCCAGTACTCCGGCCAGGGCGCTCTTGAGCATCACCTGCGGGTAGGGATGAGGGGTCAGGCCGGGCAGCTCATAGAAGTTGCGGTACATCCCGATCATGGCCCCCTGAATCCAGTAGCCGAACGAAAGCCCGACGATCACGGTGGCCATCCCCACCGCCAGCGCATAGCCGAGATAGTGCCCCATGACCTGCCAGCGGCTGTAGCCCAGAGCTCGAACGGTTCCGATGAAGGTCCTCTGCGAAGCCACGATGCGCCCCAGCACCACGTGCAGCACGAAGGCCACCACCGCCAGGCAGATGACCGGCAGGATGGTGGCGCTGCGCTGCAGCTCCTGCAGCTCGTTCTCCAGGAACTGTACCGAGGGGGCGTCGCTCATGGGGATGGAGATCACCACCCCGTAAGGGTCGAGCCTGTCCTCCAGCAGGCTCAGGGTGGCCTTGAGAGGGGCTTTGCGCGGGTCGTGCACCCGGCCCAGGATCTCGTTGCAGGCGCCGTCCAGGTCGGCCCACTGCTGCAGGGCCCGGTGGGGCAGAAAGATCACCGCCGTGCGCGAGGGGTCGGGCACGATGCCCCCGGCCGGGGGCAACACGTAGACGAACTCGGGAGCCATGACCGTGCCGGCGACCACCAGCTCGTGCTGCTCGCCCATGATCACGGCTCGGAAGCGGTCGCCGGGGCGCAGCTTGTGGGCCCGGGCGAAGGCGTCGTTGATCAGGGCCTGACGACCGGAGGAGTCCTCGAACCAGCCTCCTTTCACCAGGAAGACGTCGTTGAAGACCGGCCGTGGGGGCGAGGGCAGCGAGATGGCGGTGGCCTGCACCGGCTCGTCCACGCCGGTCAACTCCAGTCGGGCCGGAATGCGGACTCTCCCCTCGACGGCCGCCACCGGCTCGAGCCGGGCCAGCTCGGACAGCACCTGCTCGGGGGCGCGCTTGAGGCTGATCGAGAAGTCCGCCAGCCGATAGTCTGAGTAGAACCGATTGCGGGCCACCTCCAGGTCGCGGTAGACCGAGTCGAAGCCCACGAAGGACGCGACCCCCAGCGCTCCGATGAGCACCAGGGCCGCCAGCGAGCCGAGCCGGCCGCGCAGGTCACGCAGGAGCTTGAGGGTCAGGGGGCTTACCACTCGATCTCCTCGGGCGGAATGGGCACGGCGTTCTCGGTCAGGCTCACGATGCGGCCATCGCGGAGGCTGGCCGCGCGGTGGCCCATGCGGGCCACGGGCTGGCTGTGAGTGATGATGATGACGGTCATGTTGAGCTTGCGGTTGACATCCCACAGAAGCCGCAGCACCGCCCGGCCGGTCGTGGAATCGAGGTTGCCGGTGGGCTCGTCGCACAAGAGCAGGCGCGGGTTGGAGGCCAGGGCTCGAGCGATGGCTACCCGCTGCTGCTCGCCACCGCTGAGCTGGGAGGGGAAGTGCTCGGCGCGCTTGTCCAGGCCGACCATTCGCAGAGCCTGGAGAGGATCCATCGGATCGCGGGCGATCTGGGTGGCCACCTGCACGTTCTCCAGGGCCGTCAGCGTGGGCACCAGGTTGAAGAACTGGAACACGAAGCCCACGTTGTGGCGCCGAAAGCTGGTCAGCTGCGAGTCGGAGGCTCGGGTCAGGTCCTGATCCTGGAAGCGAATGCTGCCTCCTGAAGGTCGGTCCATCCCGCCCAGCAGGTTGAGTAGCGTGCTCTTTCCCGAGCCGGACGGCCCCAGGATGACCAGGAACTCCCCTTCGCGGACTTCCAGATCGGCGTCCTGCAGGGCGGGAACCTGCACCTCCCCCATCTGGTAGACCTTGCTCACGTTCTTTACCTCGAGCAGAGCCATCAGGGCGCCTTTGTGCCTGGCGAGGGGCCTTCCTTCAAAGCTGGGCACGCGCGAGCGCGACCCGTGTTCACCGCGTCAGGTCAGCGCGCGCCGAGCAGTCTCACGGGAAGGACTTGGAGTCCTGAATGGGCAGGGTGCGCAGGTAGAACACCAGGGCTTGCATCTCGACGGCGTCCAGCGGACGCTCCCACCAGGCAGCCTCAGGCCGGGCCTGCAGGCCGGTGTGGGCCAGGCCTTTAGTGATGACCTCCATGATGCGAGTATCGCTGAAGTCGCGCAGCATCCCCGAGGCGAGGTTGGCGGCCTTGGCCTGCACATGCTGCATGAAGGGCCCGTCGCCGTGCCCTTCGGGGCCGTGACAGGCCAGACAGCGCAAGCCGTAGAGCACCCGCCCCCGGTCGAGCACGTCTTGAATGTTGAACGCACGGGCGCTGGCCTTGCGGTCGGGGTTGCGCAGCTCGCGCAGGTAGGCCACCAGATCGGTCATCTGGGCCGTCGAGAGGGTCAGTCCCCAGGCCGGCATGTAGCCGGTGCTGTGGGTCTTGCCGCCGGAGCGGATCAGATCGGCGAGCTGGGCGTCGGTGTGCCGGTCCTGGAACTGGGGATCGGACAGATCCATGGGACGAACCCCCGAGTCGCTGACCAGACGAGCGGCCATGGGGCCATCGCCCTGGCCGTCGAAGCCGTGGCAGCCGGCGCAGTAAGCCGAGTAGAGCGGCAGCCCGCGGTCGGGGTTGCCACCCGAGAGCTGGGGATTGGCCCACGTCGGGGACGCGAGCAGGAGAGCCAGAATCAGAAGTTTCTTCATGAGGACACCGCCTGATCGGTCAGCTGGCTGTTCGCTTCCAGCAGCGCACCTTGACCGCGCACCAGCAACACCGGGCACTCGGCCCGGTGCACAACGCGCTCGGCCACGCTGCCGAAGAAGCCGCCCCCCTGGCTGGCCATGACGATCAAGTCCTGGTTTTGCTCCAGAATCCGGTCAGCGGGTGAGCCGTGGCGATACGTGGTCTTGACCTTGTAGCCCTGGATTTCCAGGTCCCTGGCCTTCTCATCGAGATAGCGCTGGTGCGACTCATCCAGATCGGCCCGAACCATGTCAGCCCAGGTGCTGGGGATCTCGGTGCTGGCGAAGGTCGGGTTGGGGAAGTCGAGCACGCGCATCAAGGTCAGCTCGCTCTGATCCTGCCGGGCCAGCCAGCAGGAGCCTCCCAGGCTCTGCTCGGAGCGTGCCGTGCCGTCCAGAGGCACCAGGATTCTCGGGTAGCGAGGCCACTGGCCGGCCACGGCCTGCTCCACCTGCTCGCGGGCCTGGGCGGCGCTGATCTCGGGAGAGCGCACCAGCAGCACCGGGCAGTGGGAGTGGCGCATCACTTTGTCGGCCACGCTGCCCACCAACCAGCGGCTCAGGCCCCGGCGTCCGTGGGTTCCCATGACCACCAGGTCCGGTCGCAGCGACTCGGTCCAGTTGACGATCTCCTGGGCCGGTTGCCCGGGGGTCATCTCCAGGCGCCCACCGACCTTCTCGCTCAGAGTGCTCAGATAGGCTCGGTAGAGCTCGGGCCAGCTGCTCTCGACCTCGGCCAGCAGGTGAGCGGGCACGGCCGAGGCCAGATCCTCGCGTACCGAGGCTAACACCAGCTCGGCTCCCGAGCGGCTGGCCAGGCCGATGGCGTGGGGCAGGGCGGCTTCCGCCAGAGGCGAGCCGTCCAGGGGAACCAGGATTCTCCTCATGCGCTCCTCCTAAAACTTGACCGATTCGTGCTCGCTCGGAGTCAGGCCCAGCAGGTCGATGGGGCTGACCAGACCCAGCACCTGGTTGTGGTAGGTGACCACCAGCCGGTGGATGCGGTGCTGGCGGAACAGGTCCACGGCGACCTTCACGCGCATTCCGGCTTCGACCGTATGCACGTGTCGGGTCATGATGGTTTGCACCCGCCCATCGTCCTCAGGGCGCGGGAAAGCCAGGGAGGCGGCCACGTCCGAGAGGGAGATCAAACCGACCAGCAACTGGTCCGAGTCGATCACGGGGGCTCCCGTGATCTTGCGCCGAACGCACTCGGCCACGAACTGCTTGACATCCATGTCGGGCGTCACGCAGAAGACGTCTCGTTCCATGACATCGCGAATTCGAAGGTCTTTCATAGCTCTACCTTAGTCGCTCCCCCAGGGCTCGAAAATGACCTGAATCAGTTCTTCCTCGCCGCCAGCCAGACGACCCCCACGGGGGGCTCGGGCAACTCGATCCGGTGGGTGACTTCCGTCAGGTCAGGGGAGAGGTGAACGAGCAGGTGCGGGTCTTTCAACCCGATCCAGAATCCCCCCTGCCCATCGCGGGCGGCACAGGTGGGGGTGCCCGCAAGAGCCGCCGAGGAGGGGTGCTCGGGCAACTCCAGAGCCAGCACCCGGTCCTCCAGCAGGGCCAGGCCCGGGCTGAGCGTGCGAACCATTCCACCGGTCTTCAGGCGCTCCACGGGAGCCAGGCTTGCATCCACCCGGACCAACTCTGTTCCCTGGGCCACCCACCAGCCTCTTTCCCCTGCCGCCTGGATGGGTCCCGACAGAGGGAGCAGGCTCTGGAGCACCAGCTGGTCCTCCTTCATCAGGATGAGGCTCAGGACCCCCATCTGAGGCTCGGATAGCAGAGCCAGCAGGTTCTCCGATCTTTGCACAGGCAGGGCATGGTTGACGTAGCGACTGACGGGAAGGAGATAGGTGGCCTGGTCGGGGCAGTGCACGGCCAGCAGGCTGCGCCGCTCTTTTTGCAGGACGAAGAGCCACTTCCCGTCCGGGCTCAGCTCCAACTGATCGGGGCTGCCGTCGGTGGTCAGGCGTCGGGCCCGAAAGGTACTGTCGTCCAGGACCTCCAGCTGGGCTGCCTGCTCGCGGGCCAGGTAGAGATACCCACCGCCTCCGGTCAGGTTGGTGAGGGGGGAGGCAAAGGAGAGGTCGCGCAGACGCTGGCCGTTGTCCAGGTCGAGCACCAACAAGCGCGAACCCGCCGCCACGGCCAGGGCGGCCGATTGGCGGGGGGGGAGGGGACGGCTGAGCCAGCTCCAAACGGCCAGAATCGCGATCATGAACAAGCCCGCCGTCGTGAGCACGATGGGGGTAACCCGCTGGCGGCGCGCGTCCAGCCAGGGGATGCGAAATCCTTCCAGGGGAGGAGTGTGGCCGACCCTCCGCTCCGCCATCAGCACCCGGCCCCGCTCCTCCAGCGACTGACGCAAGCCGGCAAAGTCGGTGTAGTTCTGGTCGGACCGCTCCGACAGGCAGCGCCCGATGACCCAGGAGAAGGCCGTGGCTGCGGGCTGCGAGTTCCGTGTCCAGCTTTCCAGCAATCTCCCGTAAGCCTGGAATGAGGCCAGCAGGTTGGGGGGAACGTTTTCCCTCCAGATCAGCCGGTCCAGGCCCGGGTCGACCAGAACCAGCACGCCGTCTTCCCGCAAAATCCAGGCCTCAGGTTGGAGGCTATCGGAGGCCAGCGGATGGCCGGACTTCCAGAGGAGCTCGGCAATCGTCAGGGCCTGACCGGCCCACTGATGGACCTCCTGCTGCGTGGGCGGCTTGTCGCTCCAGCGCACCCGGGTCTGGAGCCAGAACCCGGGGGTCTCCAGCCAGAAGAGATACGCGTGCGACTCGGTCAACTCGAGTTGCAGGATGGGTGCCAGCGACGGATGTTGCAGAGTCTGCAAAGCCCGCACGGCGTCGCGCAGTTCGGCCTCGTCCTTGGGCGAGAAGCCGGGGGGCAGCTCGATCTCCTCGGCCCGCCCGCGCTCGCCCTGGTCTCCCACCACCTGATAGATCACCCCGTGGGGTTTGCGAGCCAGCAGCCGCTCTACCCTCCAGCGCCCCAGCCGGGTGCCGGGAGTCAGGCTCATGGCTTGATCCGGGCCAGCAACTGGGCCGAGTCGACCGGCTTGCTCAGGTAGGTATCGGCCAGCGGGTCATGACGCTCGGCCCGGTCGCTGAGGAAAACCAGACGGGTGCTGGCCATGCCCAGGCTGGAGCCAAGGCTGCGGCCCAGCTCTTGGAGGTCCAGGCTCTTGAGCGCAAGATCGGCCAGGATCACATCGGGTTTCTGACTCCAGATCAGGGCCAACGCTTCCCGGGGATCCGAGCTGACCAGCAACTGCCAGTTCTGACTTCCGACCACTCCGCTCACCTGCTCCACCAGCGGTCCATCCTGGCTGAGCAGCATGATGCGCCGGCGGTTGTCCGGCGGACCGGGTCGCGGCGAGCGACAGTGCGGGCAGATCAACCAGTCGGCCTCCACCTCCTGGTGACACATCGGGCAGTGCAGCTGCAGATCTGCACCGCAGAAGACGCAGACCCCGAGCTGGGTGGGCACCGGCCGATGGCAGTGGGGACAGGAGCGGCCACCCGGGGAGCGCACCGTGATGGCCCGCAGGACTTCGCTGAGGCTGGTCAGGCCCTGGCTCACCTTGGCCAGTCCGTCCTCGAGCAAAGTGCGGGTGCCCTCTTCGCGGGCGGCCTGGCTGATCAGGATTTCCCGCGGGTCGGAGAGCAGGATCTCGCGGATGCGGTCGCTGACCAGAATCAGCTCGAACAGACCGATGCGGCCCTTGTAGCCGACGAAGTCGCAGGCCGGGCAGCCGTTGGCCACGAAATCGCTCCTGGGTACCGGCTGTCCGGCCAGCGAGAGCAGCCGGGCGGCAGCGGGCGTCACCGGGCGCTCCCAGCGGCAGGCCTGACAGAGCCGTCGAACCAGGCGCTGGGCCACCACGGCCAGCAGACTGGAGGCGACCATGTAGGGCGGAATGCCCATGAGGATGAGCCGGGTGACGGTGGAGACGGCATCATTGGTGTGCAGGGTGGAGAGCACCAGGTGACCGGTCTGGGCCGCCTGGACGGCGATCTCGGCCGTCTCCAGGTCTCGAATCTCCCCCACCATGATGGTGTCTGGATCCTGGCGCAGAATGGAGCGCAGGGACGAGGCGAAGGTCAGCCCCGCGCGCGGGTTCATCTGCACCTGGTTGATCCCCTCCAGGCGGTACTCGATCGGGTCCTCCACGGTCACCAGGTTGTCGGCTTCCACGTTTAGATAGCGCAGGGCCCCGTAGAGAGTCGAGGTCTTGCCCGAGCCGGTGGGGCCGGTGGCCAGTACCATTCCCTGCCCGGCCCCCAGCACTGACTGCAGGCGGGAAAAGTCTTCGGGCACCAGACCCAGGGCATCGAGATCGACCACGACCTTTTCCGGGTCCAGAATGCGCAGCACGATCTTCTCGCCGTGGTGGGTCGGCAGCGCGCTCACCCGCAGGTCCACCTCGCGCCCCTCCAGGCGCACGCGGGTGCGACCGTCCTGCGGTTTGCGCGATTCGGAGATGTCTATCCCTGAAATCAGCTTGAGACGCGAGATGGTGGGCCCTTGGATGCGTTTGGGGAGGGCAACCACCGTGCGCAGGTAGCCGTCGATGCGATAGCGCACCCGGAGGTTCTCTTCCATGGGCTCGACGTGGATGTCCGAGGCGCGCATGCGGATGGCGTCGGAGATCAGCGAGTTCACCAGCTGGATGATGGGGGCGCTGGGGGTGATGTCCTCTTGCTTCTCCTCTTCCTCCTCGGGCTCGTGCAGCAGCTCGAGCTCGGAAGACTCGGGAATGCGGTGCAAGATGTTGCTGATCAGCGTATCGACCGGCCCCAGGCGCCCCTGCAAGGCATCCTCGATTTCGCCCGGGGGGGCGATGACCCGCTCCACGTGGCATCCGGTTTTGAATCGGACGGCGTCCTCCGCCATCACGTCCAGGGGGTCGGCCATGGCCAGGGTGATCTTGTCTTCGTGGCGGTCCAGGGGCAGGATGCGGTAGTTGCGCAGCACCTCCATCGGGAGCAGGGTCATGAGCTCGGAGTTGAGGTCCTCATAGGCGATGTGGCGGCAAGGCAGGCCCGTTTCTTTGGCGAGCCGCTGGCAGTCGGCCCATTGCTCTTCCGGCGTCCTGGTCATGGCTCAAGCCTATCGCTTTCACGGTCAGGGCCAATGAGCTTGATCATCTCTGCTCCCGGATGGGAACGACCAGCACCGAGCTCTCGGCGTAACGGGCGACTTGCTCGGCCACGCTGCCCAGCAACCAGCGCTTGAGACCGGTGCGTCCGTGAGAGGTGATCACGATCAGATCGGCGCGTTCGGCCAGAATGGAGCCGGTCGCCTGGCCCTCGACCACTCGCCGGGTGGTCTGGGTTCCCGGCACGGTGATCGCTTCTAACTCGGCCCCGATGGCCTGCATGATCGTCTCGCGCTCTTGCAGGGAGAGGGGGATGCCCTCGAGCTCGGCGCAGCGCAAGAGCTCGACCTGGCTACCCGGCTCGGCCAGGGCAGAGGCAACGGGGATCGCCTGGAGCGAGTTGGGAGAGCCGTCCAGGGGGACCAGGAGCCGCTGCCAGGCGGTCTCTTCACCGCGCACCAGCAAGACCGGGCAGGAGGCGTGACGCATCACCCCCTCGGCCACGCTGCCGAGCAGAAAGCGCCCGCCGCCGGTGCGTCCGTGGCTGCTCATGACGATCAGGTCGACCGCCTGCTCGGTCACGGTCTCGATGAGCTCGCTTCGGGCCCCGCCTTCCTTGAGCAGGGCTCGCACCGTAAGCCCTCTGGCCGCCAGCTCCGTCTGCCAGCGCTCCAGATAGGGGAGAGCGGCCTGATGAGAGGTCTCGGCCAGCCGGAAGGCCAGCATGGGCATGACCCCGGCCGGGGCCGGCATGTAGGGCTCCACCACCCGCAGCAGCAAGAGCTCGGCCCCGAATCGGCGGGCCAGTCGCTCGGCCGTGGGCAGGGCGCGCTCGGAGAGCTCCGAGCCATCCAGGGGACACATCAGTCGCTTGATTTGCATGGCTGCAGCTTACTCTGATAAGCCAGCCGGGGAGAATGATCCTGCTCAGTCAGCCGGACTGATTTTCGTCATATCTGTCCCCCCTCCGGCGGACTAGCATGGCCTCGAGGAAATCCACCGCAAAGGACGGTGTTGTTGTGAGTCGATACACGAGAGGTTTTGCACTGGCGGTGGCCCTGATCATCGTGGCCATCGTAACCATCGTCGTCTTCATGGCTGTCAACGTGGCCAACCTGGAATCGCGCGCGGTGAGGCAAGATGTCCAGGGGGCTCGGGCGCTCTATGCGGCCAGGGCCGGCCTGTCGATGGCCATGTCCAATCTGACCGGCCTGCGCGACCCTGACTGGGGGAATCCTGAGGTCACCATGGAGCTGTCTCCCGGGCTTTCTTTCCGCGTGAACATGGTGCCCCATCCGAACAACACCACTCCCCCGTTGCGCAGCCAGCTGGCCTGGATGGTGACCAGCACCGGGCTGGTCGGCTCTCCCCCGGCTCAGGTCCAGCGCACCCTGCAGGCTTTTGTTCAGCAGGAGCCCTTTTCCCGCTATGCCTATTTCACCGACGTGGAGCTGGGACAGGGCGGTCAGGTGATCCGCTTCGTCTCCAACGATGCCATTACCGGCCCGGTCCATACCAATGGCTTTTACACCTTCGCCGGTCACCCGCGCTTCTCGGAAACCGTCCGCTCGGCCAATCGGGCTCTGCCCTATGACTCCAACGGCCTGCTCCAGGGCTATGATCCCTACTATACTCCCCCAACCGACCCTCCGAACCCGCAGCCGGCTCACTACAATAGCCCGGGAAATGCTGTCACCACCGACCCGGCCCTCTTTTACCACTGCGAGAACAACGGCTCCAACACGGTCAACGGACCGGTGGCCCTGGCTGGCAGCACTCAGTTTTCGATGGCCGGAGGCCAACAGATCGTGCCCCTGCCCATCGACAACCAGGCCATTTACTCGGTGGCTCAGGAGACCGGCCAGCTGATCAGCGCTCCGCTTCCCGCCAATCCGGGCGCTCAGCACTACTCGGTGGCGCCCGACAGTGTCGTCTACCGGGCCGAGTATGACGAGAACACCGGCCGCATGACCAGTTACACTCGCGATGGCAGCGCCATCACGGCTCAGAATGCTCCCCCTGTCTTCAAGCTTACCTTCCGGGCTGATGCCACGGTAACCGGTGCCGAGGTCTACAAGTGGGACCCCAATACCTCCAGCTTCCGGGCATGGAATGTGGCCGCCCAGGATTACTCCGCCAACCCCAGCGCCCCGACGGTGATCGACACGACCGCCCAGACTCTCTACGTGAACGGGACCTGTTTGCTGGAGGGCACGGTCAGCGGACGAACCACCATCGGCGTCCGCTATGACACCGGAATCATCGACAACCTGGTCTACCGTGAGCGGGCCAGCGACGTGCTCGGTATCGTGGCCAACCAGAGCATCATTCTCGAGAGCCGAATCAACGTGGTTCGCGACCGTTCCATTCACGCCACCATGATGGCTCTCAACGGCTCGTTCTACGTGGACAAATACAACCAGGGCTCCCCTCGGGGTATCCTCCACCTGTATGGAGGGATCATTCAGAGGGTGCGCGGAGCGGTCGGCACCGGCTCGGCCTCCACCATCGCTACCGGGTACGCCAAGGATTACATCTATGACGACAAGCTCGTCTTTCGCCCCCCACTCAACTTCCCCACCACGCCCAATGTCTACATCGTCAGTCTGCGAGATCAGGGGGCTGTAGGATCGTTATGAGGTACGCAAGAGGTCTGTCTGTCCTGGAAGTTCAGCTCGCCTTTCTGGTGATGATCGTGGTCGTGCTCGCGCTGCTCGGCCTGGTGCCCGGCGCTGCACGCCAGAGCACCACCTCGAGTTCCTATACCCGGGCCCTCTACACGGCCACGCAGGCCATGGAGGGGTGCCTGCAACGAAACACCGAGGGCGATACCGGCAGCGCGCCCGCTCCCGAGGTCGCTTCTACCGCCTTCGTCCGCTGGTCCACCTCGGCCGGCCTCAATGCCAACACGCAGCGTGTTCTGGTCGAGGTCACCTGGATCGAGCAGAATCGACCCATGCGGGTCGAGCTTGTCAGCCTGATCTATCAGTGAGGAAGGGGCATCATCATGAGACGACAATCGGCAATCAGTCTGGCCGAGCTCTTGACGGCCATCTTCTTGTTCGGACTGTTTGGTTTGATGGTGCTCGCTTCGCTCCAACTGGCGTTGCGCCAGTGGACCTCGGTGTCGGGCCGGATGCGGGTCGCTCAGCAGGCCCGGTTCGTGCTCGGGGTCATGCAAGACGAGCTGCGGCAGGGGATTCCCTGGCGCGATGCCACCGATGGCTACCTGCGTCTGGGTGCCGGCACCGGACCCACGGCGCTGCTGATGCCCAACGAAACGACACTGAACTCAGCCGTGCTCGAGTTCACTGAGCCTCACCCTCAGTACTACCTGCCCCTCAGCGGCGGCTGGAACCCTGAGGCTCCGGCCAACTTTCGCAACATCACTTACCGGGTCAATGGCCTGGACGTCGTTCGCGAGGTGAGCTCGCACGACAAGGTTCCCCCTGACCCGCCGGAGATCGAGGTGATCTCCAGCGCTCGCCCCGGAGCCACGGTGGCTCTGGCTTTCACCTACCTCAGCCCCAACATGTGCGAGCTGGCGGTCACCAGCACTGCCGGGGACAACACCGAGACGGTTCGCACCCGCTGCTTCATCGTGGGAAAGTAAGGGGTCTTCAGGTCGGCCCGCGAATGCGCAAGCCCCATGGGCCTGCGCATTCGTATGCTGGGTGGCTTTGAGGTCACCAGCGACGGTCGCCCGCTGGACACCGGGGCGGCTCCTCGCTGCTGCACCTTGCTCGCCTATCTGCTGCTCTTCCCACGGAGCCACTCCCGGGCCGACTTGGCGGCCCGCTTCTGGCCCGAATCCGAAGAGTCGCAGGCCCGCACCAACCTGCGCCGCGAGCTGCACCACCTGCGCCACAGCCTCCCCCAGGTCGGGGCCCTGCTGCGCATGACCGCGCGCACGGTCGAGTGGGCGGGTGGGGCAGAGGTCGACCTGCACGAGCACCTGCAGGCCCTGGAGCGCTCTCGCCAGGCAGTCGACCCCGACGAGGAGGCCGCGGCTCTGGAGCAAGCTCTGCAGGCCTACGGAGGAGAGCTGTTGCCCGGGTGCTTTGAGGAGTGGGCCCTGGACGAGCGAGAGCGCCTCCAGGATGCGGTGACCGAAGCGCTCGAGCGCTTGATCGCACTCTATGAGGGTCGACAGCCGCGTCAGGCCCTCAGTGCCGCCCGCCGGCTGGTGCGTCACGATCGGCTGCGCGAGTCCGGCTATCGGGCCGTGATCCGTCTGTGCCAGCGGCTCGGCGAGCAGGCGGCTGCCCAGGCCGCCCTGCAAGAGTGCCAGCGGGTCTTTCGCCAGGAGCTGGGCGTGGAGCCGGACCTGGCCACCCCGGCTGTCGCGCCGCGAGCCCATCCCCCCCGCCTCTCTCCCCTCGTGGGGCGGGCCGCCGAGTGGCGCCAGATTCAAAGTTGGTGGAACTCGCCGCGGGTCTTGTTGCTGGTGGGAGAGTCAGGCATCGGCAAGAGCCGTCTGCTGGCCGAGCTGCAATCCTGGGCTCAAGAGCGCGGCAGCTCCGTGCTCTCGGCCCGGGCCTACGCGGCCGAGCGCAGTCGTCCTTACGGCTTGATCGTGGATGCGCTGCGGGGGACCGAAGCCTGGCTTGATTCGAGCCAGGGCCCTCGCCTGGACGACCTGGTGGCCCACCTGGTCCGCCCTGGAAGGCCCGATGCGCCCGTCCTGCTGCTGTTCGACGACCTGCAGTGGGCCGACGAGGCCTCTTTGTCGGTGCTGCACTACGCCTCTCGCCTGCTGACCCAGGCCCCGGTGGTCATGGCCTGGGCCGTGCGCTCGGGGGAGGAGCCGTCGATGCTCACCAGCCTGGTGCGCGAGGGTCGCCTGGAGCGGCTGGAAGTTGGTCCCCTGAGCCCTCAGGCGTCCGCCGAGCTGGCCCAGACCGTGGGCGCTCGGCCCGAGGACCCGGAGGCCTTCTGGCAGCGGTGTGGGGGCAATCCCCTGTATGCCACCGAGTTGGCCCGCCAGCCCGGCCTGGAGGGGCTGACCAACCTGGTTCGGGCCCGCCTCGATGACCTGGGTAAGCGCGAGCGCGAGCTGGTGTGCTGGCTGTCAGCGCTGGGAACAGGAGCCGACCTGGCCGTTCTCAGCCCCATTGCCGGGCTTTCCCTGCCGGAGCTCGCCCAGGCGGCCGAGAGCCTGGAGGCAGCCGGCCTGCTGCGCCCGGGAGCGGTGGGGTACGACTTCGCCCACGACCTGGTGCGCGAGATCGCCTACCAGAGCCTGACGCCGCCCCGGCGCCGCTTGCTGCATCTGCACATCGCCCGGGCCCTGACCGGGCCCAGCGAGGTGGCCCGCCACGCCTCGCTGGCTGGCGAGTCGGCCTGGGCCGCTCAGGCCTACCTGGAGGCCGCTCACCTTTCCATGCGCCTTCTGGCCTTTCGTGACGCGCGCCGTCAGGCTCGCCTGGGCTGGGAGGAGGTGAGCCGGCTCTCCCCGGTCGAGAGCCTGGAGCTGCGGCTCAGCCTTTTGCAGGCATGGATCACGACCGGTCCCAGCCCGGAGGAGGCGTCCGAGGTGGAAGGCCACCTGCGCGATCTGCTGCGCCTGGCGACCGAGCTGGGGCGGCGCGAGGAGCAGGCGGCCGTGCTCGGTTTGCTGGTGCTGGTGCAGTTCGACGAGGATGCCCTGGCGCAGGTGCAGGAGAGCTCGCGCCGGGTGGCCGAGCTGGTGCAGTCGGCCAGCCCGCGCTCGCGCGCCCAGGGACTGGCCCGCACCGGTTACTGCCTGGCCGCGATCGGTCGCGAGGTTTCCCGGGCGGAAGCTCTGCTCTATCAGGCTCAGGACCTGGAGCCTTCGCTCTATGAGGTGGACATCGGGCTGGGTCTGGTCTCGTGGCACCGCGGACAACTCGCTGACAGCGCCCAGCACCTGGGCCGGGCTCTGGAGCGTTGTCGTCAGGCCAGCGACGCGGCTCGCGCCTCCTTTTGCCTGGCCCGGCTGGCCTGGCTTGCCCTGGAGGCCGGGCAGGGAGATCAGGCCTGCGAGCACGCCCGAGAGCTGAGCCGGCTGGCCCGCCAGCGGGAGGACGCGGCCGACGAGGCGGGAGCTGAGGCGGTGCAGGCCCTGGTCGCCTACCTGGCCCGGCCCGACGACCCGAGCGAGCTGGAGCAAGCTCTGGAGCTGATGCGCAGTCTGGGCTCGCGGCGTTCTCTGGCTCAGCTCCTGCTGGTGGCCGCCCGAGACGAGCCCGCTCCCGAGCGTGGGCGGACCTGGGCCCGTCAGGCTCTGGGCCACGCGGCGGCCGTGGGAGACGCCGACCTGACCGTTCGGGCCCAGCTCCTGGCCGGAGAGCAGGCCATCTTGCCGGCTGGCGTGGAACTGAGCCATCAGACCAGAGAGTTGATGGGAGGAGCCGATGCAGTCCGAACCGATCATCCTGGCCGAGGTGCGGCACGATCCGCCCCTGGATGAGGCCCGCAAGCAGGAAGTTTTCCCTCGGCTGGATGCTTGTCTTGCAGCCCGGTCGCTGCAGTGGCTCGGAAGCTTCATTTCGGCGGATGGAAGGCTGACCATCTGCCAGTTTGCCGGGACGGACGTGGACAGCGTTCGGGAAGCCTATGAGACGGCGGGAATTCCGGCCACCCGGGTTTTCGTGGCCCACCCCATCATGCCGCCGCCCTGATTCTGGATCAACGCGCCGGAACGCTCTCGGAACGCTTCGCGAACGGTTGATCCTCTAAGCTGCTCTTGTGGGTGGACGACCACCCCCCAAAGGAGACAGCGACGATGTCCATACCCCTTCTGGTGCTGCTCGCCTTCGCCGGCTGGACGCTGGCGGTGCTGCTGGGCTTCATCGGAACCTACCGCTGGAGCCGCATCCTGACCGGACGGGCCCAGCTCACCGACTTCCGCCCCGACGTGCCCCACGGCAGCGACCTGTATCGACGGGCCATGCGCGCCCACGCCAATTGCCTGGAGAGCCTGCCGGTCTACGCCGCCATCGTGGTGGTCCTCACCGCCACCGGGCTCTCGAGTCCCTGGCTCGACGCCCTGGCTGTGACGTTCCTGGTGGCGCGCGTGTTCCAGAGCCTGACCCACATCCTGCTGCCCGAGACCAACCGGGCGGTGGCCCTGCGCTTCTCGTTCTTCTTGCTCCAGCTCGTGTGCATGGGCTGGATGGGCCTGACGGCCCTGACTCAAACGGCTTAAGGAGGCTTCCGATGATCAACCGAATCCCGGGTTTTCTCTACGGTGTGGCCAGCTATCTGGTCTTCTTCCTCACCTTCCTCTACGCGGCGGGCTTTGTCAGCAACGTGGGAGTGCCCAAGTCGATCGACTCCCCCCGCCCCGGTCCGCTCTGGGAGGCGCTGCTGGTGGATGCCCTCTTGCTGGCGCTTTTCGCGGTGCAGCACAGCGGCATGGCTCGCCCTGCCTTCAAGAAATGGTGGACCCGCTACGTGCCTGTGGAGCTCGAGCGCAGCACCTACGTCCTCTTCTCCAGCCTGGCCCTGATCGCTTTGTTCGTCCTGTGGCAGCCGCTGGGCGGCGCGCTGTGGAGCTTCGAGGGCCCTCTCGGTGCGCTCCTGGCCGGCCTCGGCCTGCTGGGCTGGGCCCTGGTGCTGACCTCGACCTTCCTGATCAACCACTTCGACCTGTTCGGCCTGCGCCAGGTGTGGCTTTATCTTCTCGACCGACCTTACACCCAGCTCAGCTTCAAGCTGGTCGGCCCTTACCGCTACGTGCGGCATCCCCTCTACGTGGGCTGGCTCTTCGCCTTCTGGGGGACCCCCACGATGACCGTGACCCACCTCTTTTTCTCGCTGGTCACCACGGCTTACATCCTGATGGCCATCGGCTGGGAGGAGCGCGACCTGATGGCGGCTCATCGCGAGTATGCCGAGTATCGTAAGAACGTGCCCGCTCTCTGCCCCCACCTGCGCCGCCAGGACGCCGCCGCTCTGGCCGTCTCGGCCTGAGCTCTACGGTTTCGTCACTGGCTCGAGGCGCTCTACAATCCACGCGAAGGTCTCCTCCAGAGCCTGTCGGCCCAGGGGATTGCGAAAGTCGTGCCCCAGCCCCGGGATACGCCGTACCTGCAGGTTCGATCCCATCGCCGCCTGCAACTCGGCCACGCTGACCGGAGAGCACTGCGGGTCGTCCTCACCTTGCACGAGCAAAACCGGGATGTCGGGGCCCAGGCTGACCAGGCTGGGCCCGGGCGAGAGCGGCAGGGCGCTGGCCCACCAGCGGTAAGTGTTTCGAGCCAGCTGTCCGTCCGAGCCCCACTCCAGCTGCCAGGTGGGGTTCTTCTTCATGGTCTCCAACTCGGCCCGGATCTGTTCCAGAGGGGCTCCCTGCTTGGCCATCTCGGCCAGCAGCTCGCGCTCGAAGGGCCAGGCGCCACCGCTGGCGATCAGCACCACGGCACGCGTCTCCTCCACCAGCGGAGCTACCAGGGCGGCTACCAGGCCGCCCTCCGAGCCCCCGACGACCACCAGCCGTCTGTCCCAGTCGCTCTCGCATCGGCGCAGATGGGCCAGCACCTGCAGGCAGTCCAGGACCCGATTGGGCACGGTGTTTTCGCGCAGGTACTCCTCGGGGCAGCCGGTGGCCGAGGGCGTCAATCCGCGTTTCTCGATGCGCAGCACGGCGATGCCCTGCACGGTCAGGCTGCGGGCATAGTCGTCGTAGGGTGGTCGTTGCACCGAGGCGCACTCCGAGCCCTGCAGCAGCAGAACCAGCGGGTAGGGCCGCGCATCCGGGCGGTCAAGGCGGTAATGCAGCTCGGAGCCGTCGGGCCGGGGTAACAGGAGCAGAAACAGTAGGTACAGCACGCCTCAGTTTACTCGACCACCCCTGACAGGGGAAGGTGGGTCGGTCGACCGAATCATCGCCTCGATGCTGTTGATGCCTCGAGCCGTGTGCCTGGTGGTGGACGCGCTCGAAGACGGGATCCCCCTGGAGGCTTGTGAGCTCGAAGCCTGCACTCACGAGCTCGAGCGGTTGCGAGCCTGGCTCGGCGAGCAGGGTGACTTCTCCCTCGACGAAGCCGAGGAGGTCGAGTTTGCCAACCTCGCGGTCATCCTGGACGAGGTCCAGCACGCCTCCACCACCGAGGGTTTCACCGACCGCGCGGTCGAGCTCTATGACCGCGCTCGCAAGCTGCGCCTGCGACGAGAGGCCCGGGCACTCAGTCCCCATCCGGCTGTCAACGAGTTCTTGCAGGCCGGCTGGGCCTTTTTGCGACGTCGGGCGGCCCCCGCCGCCGTGCAGCGACGCATGCCGGCTGTCCGCGCTTACCTGGATGAGGCCGCCCGGCGCCTGGAGCGCTATCGTCCCCATCTCCCGCCCGAGGTGGGGCGAGCGCTGGAGATAGGGTGGAGCCAGGCGGATCGTTCTTATGCTGCCCTGTTGCAGCCCTCGGACCAGCTCGAGTCGCTGCTCGGCCGTCTTCAGGAGGGAACCGAGCTCTTGCAGCACCTCTACGCCTGCGAGCGAAAGGTTGAGCGCCAGGTGCTGTCGGGCTATCAAAGCTATCGATTTCCCCTGGGGGACGAGTTCGAGATGGCTCTCCAGAGCGCTCCCGCTTCGTACGCCTACCTGGCCGGGGAGGCCCTCCCTCGCCTGCGTCAAGAGTGGGAGGATCTGCGCGCCGAGCTGGTCTTGCCGCCCGAGCTGGGCGTGGAGCTGCCTTACCGATTCGAGATGCTGCTCGACTCGCTTGAGCGGTGCCTGCTCGGCCAACAGGACCCGCTGCCTCTGCTGCGGGAACTGTCCGAGCTGTATGAGGCGATGCAGTCGGCTCGCCTCAAGAACCCCGAGCCCGGGACTCAGGCTGGCCAGCTCTGGGAGCTGGCTGCGGCTGTGCTGGCCGGACGCCTGCCGCGGGCTTATCTGCGACTGTGTCTGGAACGGTGCCAGGCCATTGATGACGCTTTTGGTGAATTTCTGCAAACCGGCCAGGAAGCTGACCTGATGGCCGCTCTGCAGCTGATGCTCCAGCGTGTTCCAGGTCCGAGCGATGCCCCCGTGAACTGGACCTGTCCCACCTGCCAGCGGGAAAACTTCTTTGCCGCCCCGCGCTGCGCGGGTTGCTCGGGTCTACGCCCTCAGAAGGCCTGAGCGGGCTGTTGGGCCGCGTAGGCTCCCGCCGCCCCGATGACGGGGCCGGTTGACAGTCCGACCTGACCGTTGCTGCCGATCCCGGTCAGGGCCGCCCGATTGGGACCGAACGGGGTGTTCACCTGGATGTTATTGGCGGTGTAGACTTCGTTCTGGGAAAAGCGCCCGTCCCCGTTGGTGTCGGAAAGGACCCGCGCGCCCCCCTGCATCAGCTCGTTCTGGCCCAGCTGGCCATTGCCGTCCAGGTCATACTTTTCGCCGAACTTCTCGCGCATCTTCTGGGCCACCATTCCCTCGAGCCCGGCCACCTTGCCGTCTCCGTTGAGATCGTTGTCGCCCGAGAACACCTTGAGCATGGCCCGGGACTCTTCGATCTCCTTGCCGGTCATCTTGCCGTCCTTGTTCATGTCGAAGGCCAGCACCCCGTCATTTCTATCGAAGGTCCCGTTGTTGTTGAAGTCGAGCGCGTAGCCCTGCTTGTTCTGGCCGGCAACATTGGCGTAAGTCGCGTTGGGGATGGCCTGGGTGACACCCGACTGCACCGGAGGGGCCTGGACCCCCTCGCCCGCCACCTTGTGGTCGACGTTGGTGATGGGAAGGAACTGGGCCAGTTGGCTGGGTCCGAGCATTTGTGCAGGCCTCCTCGCGTTCGCTTTGGATGCCTTGATTATCCGGTCTGGGCATGGACCAATGCTATGCACTTTTCCGTGAACTGGATGAACTTATTGTTTCCGAGTGTTGCCAATTGAAACACCAGCGTTCCGGACCCGAACAGGAGCGTCCTTATGCTGCGTAATATCCTCTAGCCCGACGCTGGGCGTTCAGGGAAGCCAATCCAGCGACTCCTCAGTTGGTGGACAGTTAACAAACGTACCCCAGACCCCCCCGGGTCCCCTGACTATAGTGGGCGCCATGAACACGATGAATTTCAGCGAAAGCTACACCTACCGACCGGGCCAGGTCCCGCCCAAAGAGGATTGGAGCGCCAGCGTTTCCTACCAGCGCGCCGAAGCGATGCACCAGACGGCTGAGCGCACGGCCGACTTCTTCCAGCGCTCTGACAACGGTGAGTTCGACGTCGATCCTCGCGAGGGGTATGTCCGACTGAAGAACGCGCCCGCCCCCGAGTTGCTCGAGCGCACCACGACCACGGTGACCGGCTTGCGGACCCCGGACGGCGACCTGCAGGTGACCGGCGAGAACTCCGACGCGGCCCACCAGGCCAACTACGCGCCCACCACGCTGGCCATCCAGGGCCAGGAGGTCATCATGGACAGGCCTGTCTATCTCAACGACCGCTACATGAGCACGATCGAGAGCCTGAAGGACAACCCGGACGGCACCCGCACCTTCTCGATGAGCTACTACCAATAGTTACTCCGCTCTACTACGACTGTCAGGAGCTCGAGCAGCGCCTCCAGGCAGGGCCGAAGTCCGTTTTTCTGGCGGGACCGACCTCCCGCGGCGGGCGTACACCCTGGCGCCGAGAGGCGCTGCGTCTTTTCGAGCGGGCTGGTTTCGAGGGGATTGTGGTGCTGCCGGAGTTCCAGGACCGATTCTTCGAGGAGGCTGCTCCGGTCGTCTTCGGCCCGGGGGAGAGCTCGGTCCCCGGCATGCGCACAGTGAGCTACAACATCTTGCGCTGGGAAACCACCGGGATCGAGAGCTCCACGCGGGTGCTGTTCTGGATGCCCTTCAGCATGGAGGATTCGCTCCCGGGCTTCACCACTCGCGCCGAGGTCTCGCGCGAAATCGCCCGGGCACCCCACCGCATCGTCGTTGGGATGCCTGCGGGAACGCTCTCAGGGGGACACATCCGCTATCACGCCCACCAGGCCGGGCTGACCATGCACCCGAGCCTCGAGGAGACCGTCCGGGCGGTCCTGGATAGACTGTAGCTGTTCTACTCCCTCGCATCGACTGTGGGATGAATTCTCAACAGGTTGAACTTCGTCGCATCGCCCGTGCCACAACACTTGGAAGCGGTTCGAAACGAGTTTCTCACCGCACGTTTCGTGGCCCGGCGACGAAGTTTAGTAAGCCACCGAGAACAGCACCTGCTCGCTGGTCTCCTCCCCGGTCACCACGCATTTGCCGCTGCCCGACTGGGCGAAGGGGATGACCCGTACGGTGCCCTTGGTCTCTTCCTTGATGCGGGCCTCCACCTCGCGGCTCTCCTTGAACCAGCAGCGCACGAAGCCCTTGCGCTCTTGCAGGGCGGCCTTCAGTTCGTCGTAGCTGGCGGCCTCGACGGTGTTCTGCTCGCGGTGGGCCAGGGCCCGGTCGAGCATGGCCTGCTGCACCCGGGTCACTTCGCCCTGAAGCCAGGCGGCCGTGGCCTGATTCAGGTCGAAGAAATTCTTGGCCCCGTCAAAGCGGGTCTTGAGCACGAACGAGCTCTTGTCCACGTCCCGGGGACCGATCTCGAAGCGGAAGGGAACGCCCCGCTGCTCCCAGTGGAAGTGCTTCTCCACCGCCCGCATGTCGCGCAGGTCGAGCACCACCTTCTGCTGGGCCCGCTCGTCGCAGAACACCGAGACCAGCTCGCGACCGTGATCGCGCTTGAGGGCCGCGTCCAGGCGCTCCTGGCCGCACACCCGGGCGATCAGCTGGTGGCAGAAGGCGACCACCTTCTCCTTCTCTTCGTCGTTCTTGTAGATGGGCACCACCGCGCCCAGAGTGGGGGCCACCCGGGGAGGCAGGATCAACCCTTCGTCATCCGAGTGCGTCATGATGAGCGCTCCGATGAGCCGGGTGCTCATGCCCCAGGAAGTGGTCCAGCAGTAGGAGAGCTGGTTGTCGCGCCCGAGGTACTTCATCTCGAAGGCCTTGGAGAAGTTCTGGCCCAGGTTATGGGAGGTGCCCGCCTGCAGGGCCTTGTTGTCTTGCATCAGGGCTTCCACGCAGTAGGTGGTGACCGCCCCCGGAAACTTCTCCGATTCGGTCTTGCGGCCCTTGATGACGGGGATGGCCAGGAATTCGTGGGCGAAGTCGGAGTAGACGTCCAGCATCCGGAGCGTCTCTTCCTCGGCCTCCTGAGCCGTCTCATGGGCGGTGTGCCCTTCCTGCCAGAGAAATTCTGCCGTGCGCAGGAACAATCGGGTGCGCATCTCCCAGCGCATCACGTTGGCCCACTGGTTGAGCAGCATGGGCAGGTCGCGGTAGCTCTGGATCCACTGGGCGTACATGTGGCCAAATAGGGTCTCGGAGGTGGGCCGGATGATCAGCGGCTCGGGCAGGGCTCCGGTGGGCTCGAGCCCGTTGTCCCCCTTTTGAAGCCCTCCATGGGTGACCACGGCGCACTCCATGGCGAAGCCCTCGACGTGGTCGGCCTCCTTTTGCAGGAAGCTCACGGGAATCAGCACCGGGAAGTAAGCGTTGACGTGGCCCGTCTCCTTGAAGCGGAAGTCGAGGTCGCGCTGGATGGCCTCCCAGAGCGCGTAGCCGTTGGGGCGGATCACCATGCAGCCTCGCACGGGAGAATAGTCGGCCAGCTCAGCCGCCTTGATGACGTCGAGATACCATTCAGGGTAGTCCTTGGCGCGGGGGGTGATGTTGCGAGCCACTCAGGATCCTCGTTTCTGCAGGTGGGTGCGCACTTCCCAGAGATACGGGAAGCAGCGTTTGGAGAGGGTCGTCTCCAGGTAGCGAACCCCGGCCGAGCCTCCGGTGCCCCGTCGAAAGCCGATCACCCGCTCCACCATCAGGACGTGGGTGTGGCGCCACTGGGCCAGGGCCTCGTCGAAGTCCATCATCGCTTCGCTGAGAAGGTACATCCTCAGGTTGCCGTCAGGGTGTTCGTAGAGTCGCACCAGGGCTTCCTGCAAACCTTCGCCGTCTTGCGCCAGGGAGCGCATGAGCAGGTCCTGGAAGGCCTGGTTGAGGTCGCGCTGCTCCATGCGACGCTCGAGGATCTCACGAAACTCGGGGCGGTTCTTGAAGACCTCGAGGTACTGGGGGTCTTTCAAGCCGGCCATGGATTCGATCTCTCGAAATTGGATGGATTGAAAGCCGCTGGCCGGGTTGAGCCGGTCGCGAAAGAGCAGGAACTCGGCCGTGGCCATGGTCTCGATGATGCCGATCTGCTGCACGAGCAGGCGCATGATCTTGCCGACCCGGGCCAGGTGGTGCTGGGCGCGCAACACGCGATCCACATCCATGGCTCGAATGGCCGATTCCATCTCGTGCAAGAGCTGCTTGAACCAGAGCTCGAAGGCCTGGTGGATAATGATGAAGAGCAACTCGTCGTGGGCCGGCGGGTCGGCCCGGGGAGTCTGCAGCTCGAGCAGCTCGGGAATGCGGAGATAATCCTGGTAGGTGAGCTCGTTGGTTGCCAGGACGGGGGGGGCGTGAGGCTCTGCCATAGCGCGGGTGCTGTTCTGGTCTTCAGGGTGAATCCCTTCACAGGTAGGGGTTGGGAGCCACCACCCGGTTGTAGATCTGAAAGCCCACTTTCTGGTAGACGGGCAGGGCGCTGGGGTGGTCGAGGCTGCAGGTGTGGACCCACAGTCGCCTCAGTCCGGGCCGCCAGGCCTGGCGCACGGTCCAGTCCAGGAACCAGATTCCCAGGCCGTGGCCGATGAACTCGGGGAAAAGTCCAAAGTACTCCAACTTGGCCTGACCGCGCTGGCTGAAGTTCAGCTCGCTGTAGCCGGCCGGCGTGCCCCTGCTGTAGAGCACGTAGATCTCCACGCCCGGCGACCGAATCGCGGCCAGAAGCTCGGGATCGGCCAGCTTGCGCCGGTCGTGCCATTGCCACGCCCCGCCGACTCCCTGGTAGAGGTAGCGATAGAAGGCAGCTGTCGGCTGCTCGCAGCGCATGACGAGCGTCGCTGGCGGCGCCTCGCGCGGGCTCGAGCGCGGCGGCGCCAGCATCTCCAGGTAGGTGGTGGTGACCTCGGCAGGCTGCGACATGGCCAGGATCAGTATACACCCGGCGGCAGGCGATGAGTTCTGTTTCATGGATTAACATCCTGGCAATAATCCTGTTACAAAGCTTTAACCTGGAGCACCGGGACTCGGGCCAGGAGCGCGGTAACATGACCATGCAGGAGGCTTTGATGCACGAATTCTCTGATCGAAAGCCGCGCCGACGGCGCCACCCGCGGGTCGAATCTTCGGTCCCTCTCTTTTTTCAGGGAAAGCAGGCCTCAGGCCGCAGTCATACTTGCGACCTCAGCCTTACAGGGGCACGCCTGATCGTCTATGGCGAGGTGGAGCCCGACGAGGAGATTCAGGTGACTTTGAACCTGGCTGACCATGCCAGCGTCACTTTGACCGCCCGGGCGGTGTGGCGCGAGCAGAACGGCACGGTCAACACGGTTGGAGTGGAGTTCATCAATACCGGGGTGGGAGGGCGCGCCGCCCTGACTCAGTTCCTGGCTCAAAGAACCCCGCCCGAGCAGGAGCCCGTCTCGCCCCCCTGGGCCCACCGCGATCACTGGTTGACAGGCACCGGAAGTTGTGGGGGGCCCAAAGGGGCCGCTCTCAACTGAGGTCGAGCACCGAGTTCAAGTTCCCGAATGCGTCCGGCTCTCTGCGCAAGTTGGCCGGGTCTGGCAGCCATCTCCCATCCACGACCAGCTTGTAGCGGAAGGGGCCCTTGCCCGCGAACTGAATCCGGCAGCGCCAGATATCCTCGGCGATCTTTGCGTAGGGGTTGCGGGTATACTGCCAGTCGTTGAACTCACCGGCCAGGAACACTTCTCGCGCCTGCGGGTTCTGGTAGGTGAAGACCAGCTCTCGCCCTTCCACCCGGGGAGCCTGGTGGGCGGGTGCCTCGGGCTGGTGGGCGTGGCGCGCCAGGGTTACCGCCCGGCGTGCGTTGACGACCCCGAAGCCCTGCATCAGGTTGGGCGTCCCGGCGATCCGATCGGCGGTGGAGATCAGAATGTGCCGGATCGCTGCCGGAGAGAGGCTGGGATTGACCTGGAGCATCTGGGCGATGATCGAGCTGACGATGGGGGCCGCGAACGAGGTCCCGTCCACGTGCCGATAATGGGGGTTGACGAACTTCTCCTGCTCGGCCAGTTGCTCGAGGGCGGCCCGAATCTCTCGGGGGGACAGGCCGCTGAGCCAGGACGGGAGCTCGGCCTGTTGGCGCAGGTTCTCCACCAGTCGCGGCAAGCTCTGGTCGTTGGCCCGGGCTAACCGAAAGACCGCGTCCGAGCGCCGATCGACCGGCATGCCCGGCAGAATCGGCGCGGCCACGTAGGCGGCCGGGCCGATGACCTCCGGCTTGATGAAACCATCGGCGTCGATGCCGTAGTGGTGGGCGTAGATCTCGATCCCTTCCTCGTCGGGCTGGCCCAGGTCGCTATATCCTCCTACGGTAAGCACGCCGGGGCTGTTGCAAGGAGGCACGTTGCTGTGGCTGTCGGGCTCGAAGGCATTGCCAGCTGCAGCCACCACCGCGATCCCTTGCCGGAAGCACTCCTCGGCAGCCTGCTCGACCGGATCATGCTGGTAGGCAACGTCATCTCCGTCTCCGAGCGAGATGTTCAGGACCCTGATGTTGTAACGCTCGCGGTTGGCCAGAACCCACTCCAGGCCTCGCAGGATGTCGTCTTCCGCCACGTCCACTTTGATCAGCACCAGCTCGGCTTCCGGGGCGATGGAACGGTAGATGCCCCCTGACAGGTAGCCATTGCCGGCCGCCACGACGGTCGTCATGGTGCCGTGCCACTGATCCGAGCCCCGGGGATCCAGGGGGGCGTTCTCTCCGGTCAGGTCCACGTAGCTCAGAATGCGGTTGCGGGCTCGAGTGAGATCGGGATGGCTGGAGAAACCCGTGTCCAGGAAGGCGATGGTGACTCCCTTGCCGGTCAGGTCGGGGTCGGCATGCTCGCGCAGGGGGGTGGGCAGCACCCCGAAACGGCTGGTGAATCGGTCCGGGCGGCGATGACGTAACAAGTCTTCCTCCTTCAGGAGCGGAGCCGGAACCCCCCCTGACACGGTTTTCCGGCTGCGCGACGCCCCGACATTTTGTGCCGGGCTCCTGGCGCTGCGGCCATTTCTGCCCGGTCGCGTCGGATTCCTCGGGAGGAGCCGCGAAAAGGCAGCGAGAATCCCGTGCTTCTCACGGTGCCGCGTAGCTGAATGTCCTCCGGATACTATCAAAAACCAACTCTGCACGAAGACAGCGTCGTCTTCGTTTCTGAAGATGACCTCTGGTCGGTTCCGATCAAGGGAGGCGTGGCCCGCCGCCTGACCGCCAACCCGGGGCGTTCCTCCGAGCCGCATTTCTCGCCCGACGGCGCTTACCTGGCCTTCACCAATCGCGATGAGGGCCATCCCGAGGTGCACCTGATGGATGCGCGCGGGGGGGAGAGCCGCCGACTCACCTACCTGGGGGCCGATACGGTCGTGGTGGGCTGGAGCGGGGAGCACGTCTACTTCGCCACCAATCGGGCTCTGCCGTTTCGCCGCATGTACGCGCTCGGGCGGGTTCACATTCATGGAGGACTGCCCGAGATCATGCCCTGGGGCCCCGCCAACGCGGTGGCCTTCGGACCCCGGGGGCAGGTGGTGGTGGGCCGACACACCTGGGACCCGGCCCGCTGGAAGCGCTACCGCGGTGGCACCGTAGGGCAACTCTGGATCGCCGATGCGGAAGAGGCTCCCTTTCGCAGCCTGATCCAGCTCGACGGCAACGTCACCCGACCGGTCTGGGTGGGGGAGCGCGTCTACTTTGGCTCTGACCACGAGGGGGTTTGCAACCTCTACAGCTGCCGCCCCAACGGGCGCGATCTTCGCCGTCACACCGATCTCGAGTCCTACTACCTGCGCCATCCGGCCACGGACGGGCGGCGCATCGTGTACCAGGCCGGGGCCGACCTTCATCTTTACGACCCGGCGAGCGACAAGAGCCGCAAGATCCCGATCGAGTACCGCAGCCCCCGTCCCCATCGCCAGCGGCGCTTCGTCAACCCTTACACCTACCTGGAGGATTCCGAGCTGCACCCGAAGGGCACCGGCATTCTCGCGGTGGTGCGCGGTCGGCCTTTTGCCTTCGCCCACTGGGAGGAAGGCGTCATCCAACTCGGCGAGCGGGACGGCGTTCGCTATCGCCTGTCCCGCTGGCTCAACGACTGCGAGCGCATCCTCACCATCTCGGATCGGGGCGGCGAGGAGCACCTCGAGCTGCACTGGTTGGACGGGCGCAAACCGCCCGAGGCCCTCGCGCCTGACTTTGATCTGGGCCGGGCCCTCACGATGGAGATCTCGCCCACCCGCGATCAGGCTTTCCTCACCAACCATCGTCACGAGCTGTTGCTGGCCGACCTGAAGGAGAAGACCGTGCGCGTTCTGGACCGGTCACCCTATGACCGGATCCACGGCGCTTGCTGGTCTCCCAGTGGGCTGTCCATCGCTTACAGCTTCACCACCAGCCTGCATGTGAGCCAGCTCCGGCTCTACCTTTTGAACGAGGACCGCTGGTACGAGCTGACCCGCCCCCAGTTTCGCGACGTGGCCCCCAACTTCGATCCCGAAGGGCGTTACCTGTACTTCCTGTCATACCGGGAGTTTGATCCCGTCTACGACAACCACTACTTCGACGCCGGCTTCCCCAAGGGGATGCGCCCTTACTGCATCACCATGCGCGCCGACCTTCCCTCGCCCTTTCTGGCCGAGCCCCGGGCTCCGGGCGAGAACGGCAAGTCCGGCAAGTCCAAGGACGAGAACGGCGAGGACAAGAAGAAGCGAAAGAAGGACGAGCCCGAGCCGCTCCCGGTCGACCTGGAGGGCATTCAAGACCGGGTGATCGCTTTGCCGGTTACCGAAGGCATCTATGGCCGGGTGGTGGGCCTGTCGGATCAGATCCTGTTCACCTCCTTCCCGGTGGAGGGCAGCCTGGGCAGCCACTGGTCCAACTCGCGCGAGCCCGCCGCCCGGGGCACCCTCTGGTCGTACGAGTTCAAGAGCCAGGAAACCAAGGAGCTGGCCACCAAGGTCACCGACTTCAAGCTCTCGCGCGATCGCAAGACCCTGGCCTACCGCTCGGGCTGGCGCCTGCGGGTGTTGCAGGCCGGCAAGAAGGCCGAAAGCACCGACACCACTCCCAGCCGCAAGACGGGCTGGCTGGCCCTCAGCCGGGTGCGCGTCTCGGTGAACCCGGTGCTGGAGTGGCGCCAGATGTTCCGCGAAGCCTGGCGCTTGATGCGCGAGCACTTCTGGACGGCCGACCTGTCGGGCGTGGACTGGGACGGCGTCTACCAGGAGTATCTGCCTCTGCTCAAGCGGATCAGCACCCGCAGCGAGCTGAGCGATCTGCTCTGGGAGATGCAGGGCGAGCTGGGCACCTCCCACGCCTACGAGATGGGCGGCGACTATCCCAGCGAGCCCGGCTATCACATCGGCCACCTCGGAGCCGACCTTCGCTGGGATGACAAGCGCCAGGCCTATCGCGTCGACCACGTCTTGCGGGGCGACTCGTGGGACCCGACGCAGGACTCCCCGCTCAATCGGGTGGGGCTGGACATTCGCAAAGGCGACTTCCTGCTGGCCATCGACGGAGTGCCGCTCACGCGCCAGCTGACCCCCGAGCAGCTGCTGGTCAACCAGGCCGGCATGGAGGTGCAGCTCACCCTGCGCCGGGGCCGCTCCAAGCCCCGCCGGGTCTTCGTCAAGACGCTGCGCGACGAGACTCTGGCCCGCTACCGCGAATGGGTGGAGACCAATCGGAACAAGGTCCACCAGGCCAGCGGCGGGCGGGTGGGTTACATCCATATCCCCAACATGGGCCCCTGGGGGTTCTCCGAATTTCACCGCAGCTATTTCAGCGAGGTCGACCGCGAGGGGCTGGTGGTGGATGTGCGCTACAACGGGGGCGGCAACGTCTCGCAGATGCTGCTCGAGAAGCTGAGCCGGCGCCGCATTGGCTACGACTTCCAGCGCTGGGGCCAACCGGCTCCCTACCCGGCCGATTCACCCGGAGGGCCGCTGGTGGCCATCACCAACGAGCTGGCTGGCTCGGACGGAGACATCTTCAGCCACTGCTTCAAGCTGCTCAAGCTGGGCCCGCTGGTGGGTAAGCGCACCTGGGGAGGCGTCATCGGCATCTGGCCTCGCCATCGCCTGGTGGACGGCACCATCACCACCCAGCCCGAGTTCGCCTTCTGGTTCGAAGATGTGGGCTGGGCGCTGGAGAACTACGGCACCGACCCCGATGTGGAGGTGGAGCTGACCCCCCAGGACTGGGCCCGGGGGCGCGATCCTCAGCTGGACAAAGCTCTGGAGCTGATCCTGCAGGCTCTGGAGCGGCAGCCTCCCGCCCATCCAGGTGACCCCCCGCGTCCGCTGCGCACCCGGCCGCGGTTGCCGCGGAGGAAGTAGGAGCCGCCCGGGCTATTATCTCCCAGAGCCTTATTTCGGGAGCGGCAGGTGGGTGATTTTTGTCGTAACCAGGCCACCCGACTGGCCATCGGAGTAGCTGGCCTGCACCTCGAAGATGGCGACCTGTCCTCCCGGTGGATCCGACTCCGCGGTCACGACCCCGGTGCGGCTGATGCTGACCGAGGTATCCTGTCTGGCCACGTCGTTCACCGGGGACAGTTTCCAGGTGATGAAAGGCTGGGCGGCCGGATCGAGCGCGAGGTTGTGATAACTGAACAGGGGGGGCCTTCGCGAGCCTGACAAGTTGAACGAGTTGACGTGCACGGCGCAGAGCTCGAGCTCGAGCCGGGCCGTTTGGCGGGCGTTGGCCGGGCCCGGACCATAGATCTTGCCGCCATAGGGGCGAAGGATCTGGATGTCCACGCCATTGAGAAACTTCGGAAGGGTGGCTCTCGGAGGGGCAGGCGGCCCCCCTCCGGCAATGGGCGGGTCGGTCACGGACGCATCCAGGACCACGTCGATGGTATCTCGATAGACCATCTGGACCCCGTCCAGGTTGGTCGTGATCACCGCGGTCAGCGTTCCTTGGGTCGCGCCCCCGGACAGCAGCGAAGTGGCGGTCACGCTGAACTCCCCGTTCCCGAGCGGCACGACGCGGATGGCATTGTCGCTGGGGAACCAGCGGACATCATCGCTGGCGCTCGCGTTGGCCAGGGGGATGGTCTCGGCGGCATTTCTCGCGGGCACATCGACGTTCAAGTCTTCGAAATTGGCGTCCGTGGAGACAGCCGGATCGCCCCCTTTGGCCCGCATCGAAATTCTGTGCCGGCGGGCTACCTGCACGAAGAGGCTGGTCCCCTGGCTCTTCTTGACGACGATTCTGCGAGGATAGATCTGCAGCCCGGACACATGAGGCTCGCTGTCAGCCCAGAGCCAGTCAAGACTTACCTTGCTCGCCTTGTCACCCGGAGTGAAATCGGCCGTCAGGGTCGCTCCATCGGGGTGAATCAAGGTTGGCCGCAGGGTGGCGCCGAGCTTGGGGGTGGGCTGTCCCTGCCCGGTCGAGCGACGCAGGATGGTCCCGGACCGCAGCAACGGCTCGGATTGCCCCGGATTTCCCTGCATGGCGGTTCTTCGCGAGTGGCTGACCCCGACCAGCTCGGTCGAGGAGTTCCAGCGGACCAGATGGGAGACATCGACATACTGCTGTCCGACCAGGGCCACCGCCTTCACTCCCGAGAGCCCGCTGGCCTTGTCGGCGTTGTTGGGCAAGATCTGCATTGAGCCGCCGCTCTTGCGGGCCAACAACTGCACCGACGGAACGAAGTTCTTGGGCACTTCCGCCACCAGCATGAAGGGCTCGGAGCGCCCGCTGACCTTCCACTTGTTCGCGCGGTCTCTCGAATCGTAGGCCCCCGGGAACTCTCCCGGGCTGTAGGTGCGAGTACGATTGTCGAAGTTGCTTTTGTAGCTGACGGGAAAGAACGCATAGTAGCGCGCCAGACGGGTGGGCTCTCCGGCCACGACCGTATTGTCGTCATCCTCGGTGGCCACGTAGCCGCCCTCAAAATCGAAGTTGTGGCGAGACTGCCAGTCCCTGCGGTCGAGCGAGCCGAAGGTTGCCTTCAGGTCCTTGATGCGGGCAAGTCTCCAGGCGTACACGCCGGAGTAACGGAAGTTGGTGGCGAACGAGGTGGCCTGGTCGAAGGTCATCGGGCCCTGCACCTGGGTGTAGTAGAGCAGGTTCTGGCTCTTGTCGTAGACCAGGTTGGGACCGGGTAACTCGGGGATCATGGCGTCGATCTCGTTGAGCTGAGCGTCCATCTCATCGAGCAGGGCCACGAGCTGCACCTGAACCGGTTGCGTCGTGTCGGCCGTGGCCAGCTCGAGCAGGACGTCGCCCAGGTTGAAGAGCCGGAGGGCATGGAACTCGGCGAAGGCATTCAGAGATTCCTGAATCGGCCAGGAGTAAACCGTTTCATCCCCATTCAGGAGCTTGTAGTAGGTGGTCAGAACGCCATCGCCTGACACTCCGACCAGGATGTCGAAGTAATCCTTGTGCATGGTCCGCAGGGTGACCTGGTCTCCGAAGACGCCCTCCACCTTGCCGCCCTGGCGAAGCGTCTTGAGAGCGGCCTGGATGCTATCGATGCGGTTCCCATACTGCTGCAGGGTCAGCGAGCCGCCTGCGAGCCGGCTCTCCAGTTGCTGCTGTTTGACCAGAGCCTCCACGTCCTTGAGGATTGTGTGGATATGGTCGCCTGTGTGAGTGTAGAGCGAGGCCGCGAGGCTGTAGATGGCAGCCGCCCCGGCCAGAATATCGAATGCGTTGAAAACCCACGCTTTGCAGTCCCAGGCCCTCAGCTCTTTGAGGTACTTCTGGCCCTCAGCACCCTCAAAGCGCAGGACCTTCGCGTGGGCATCGATCTCATTGAGAATGGCGGTGTGGCTGGTCAGGGTCTTGTTGATGCCCCTGGCTTCCGTTCGGATCTCTTTTGAGATAACCAGGTTGTCTTTACTGGTTTTCAAGATTTCGGCGATTTCTTTCTCTGCTTGAATCGATTCGGCCGTCGTGCGGGGAGTGATTCCGGCCCGGGCCTGCGGGCCATCACCCGGGCCGTCGCCAGCAAGATTCAGGGTCATGCCCTCGTCGATAAAGGCCACGAAGTCCGTCACGCCCTCCCCGGGCGTTCCGGAAACCGAGGAGAACCCGCCGTGAGCGCGGACGAACTGCCGGTAGGTCAGGGAGGAGAACTCGTCTCCCTCCCAATCGACGTCGGCATGGGGATTGAACGAGGGGGGTAATTCCAGGAAACTGCCCACCCTTCGAGCGGACTCAACCAGGTCGACGTCGGGATGGGCATCGTGGTAGGCCGCGATCAGGTCCGTCAGGGGATTGGTGGAGACCAGAGCCCCGTCCCAGCCCACCACCTGGCTGCGCATGATCTCCGTCACTCCGCTCGAGGTCCGGGTGGTGGCCACGATCTGGAACGAGTCCGGCAAGGCGCCCTGGAACTGAAAGAAACCGTCGTCATCCACTGTCACCTCTGGCGTCTCGAGGACGGCTCCATCGGGAGCCAGGAAAACGACCGAAGTCACGACTTGACCGGGCTCGAGCTCGATCCGTCCTGTCAGGACCCGGCCTGGAAGGGCCGGGGCGACATCGTCCAGCGCCCCCCCCGCGGCAGGGTCGGACCCGCTGCAGGCAGTGAGGCTCAGAGAAAGGAGAATCAGACAGAGAAACAGGCGAGCAGGAAGAGTGAACAAAGATGCTCCAGGTGCGAAGTTGACCGATATGATTCGAAAAGGACGGACGGACTCCTCTCACAGTTGCATCGCGGAGCGTGTTGAGCGAAGCCAACTCGGAGGGCATACATCCCCAAGGCAGACGGCCGGCAACGGCCGCTGGGAGTCGCGTCTCTCGAGGACAAGACCGCCCAGAGGGCTGTGGTGGAGGGTGGAGGTGCTGAATGCTATCTACGAGGTGGATTTTCTCGGCTTCTCATACGGTTTGCGGCGAGGTCGTTGGGGGTCATGCTCGAGTTCGCCGATAAGTAGAGAGTCGATTCGCAACAAGAAGATTTTTCTCATCGTCCTGGAGGTACTATCAGCTTGAGGGCCTCCGGTGGAATGTCTTTGCCCAGTTCGAGAGCATTGACGCAAAGAGGTGCTCTTGTGCCTAGCAGGTCAGGGCGGCCGGGTAAGTGAAGTAGCGCCCCAACTGCGGGCCGCGCTGGTGCATGTAGTGGCTCTTGATGTCCACTCCGTAGATCTTGTCGGGCTCCTTGAGCAGCGACTCGTAGACCATCTTGCAGATGGGCTGACCGTGACGGAACAGCACGTCTTCGTGGGGGGCCACTTCGAGCACGGCGGGAGTTCCCAGCACTTCGCCCTCCTGGCCGTAGCCAAAGCCCGGGTCGAAGAAACCGGCGTAGTGCGAGCGGAACTCCCCGCTGTGGATGTCGTAGGCCACCATCTCGACGGCGTGCATGGGCGGGACGCGGAGAAACTCGCGGGTGCACATGATGTAGAAGTGGTCCCGGCGCAGCAACACCTCCTGGTGACCGCTGGGCTCCAGGGGGCGAAAGAACTCCTCGGCCGGGTGGGCCTCGGGCGAGGTCAGGTCGACCACCTGCATGGAGGCGATGGCTTCATAGCCCACCACGGGCTGGTCCAGGTCGACGCTGAGCAGCAGGCCCTTGTCGAACTCGGGATTGAGCTTGCGTCCCTCGCGGTCGTAGACCAGGCCGATTTTCTGGTGGGCCATCTCCAGCTCGAGATCGGAGAGCCGGTTGTCGCCGAGCAGGAACCGGGCCTGGTTCAGGCACACCCCGGTGGAGACCCGGATGGGCCAGGAGCGCGGCGTGATCATGACATAGGCCTTGCCCCGGTAGCCGGGCGGGATCTTGTCGAAGCGGGGCAGCCGGTCGACCAGCGTGCGCACCCAGATGTTGGTGCGACCGGTGGAGCTCTTGTTGTTCGTGTAGGCGTGCACCGACTCGGGTAAAGAGAACGACTCCATCAGCTCCAGCACATAGGTGTGATTGAGCTTGAGCACGGTGCTGGAGGTGAGGTCGAAGCTCTCCTCGGCGGTGGCTTTGAGCGCTTCCTCGATGGTTTCGCCAGCCTTGGGCAGAAAGGCAGCTCGCACTCGATGCCCGCGAGTGCCCAGGCGCAGGTCCAGGCTGGCGGGTTGGAGGTTCTTGGCGGGCACGCTCAGCTCGGATGTGATGCTGCCGTTATCGAGGAATTCCTGGATGATCTGGGAGGGAATGGCACCCTGACGACGCATGCCCGTCAATCTCCTTCGCTGCGCGGTTCACCTATAGGTTTGGGCTACGCTCGCAAGCTCGCTGCGCGCTTCGCTTATATGTTTGGACTACGCTCGCAAGCTCGCTGCGCTTGCAGTTCGCCTTGCGTCGGCGCAAACCTGCGCGTATACTGACGCCCATGCCGATTCCCGCAGGAGAGCGCTGAGTCGTCCGTGCAACGGTTCGACCTGCCACTGGCCCTGGTCATCCTGGTGCTTGCCGGCCTCGGATTGATGGCCATCTACAGCGCCACGGGTCAGGATCTGTCCCCTGAAGGCGAGTTCCGTCGCCAGCTGCAGTTCGCCCTGCTGGGCCTGGTTTTATTCGTGCTCTGCGCCTGGAGCGATTACGAGACTTGGGGAAGGCTGCACTGGCTGCTCTACTTGCTGGCGGTCGGCTTTCTGATCGCGGTGGACGTGGCCGGGCACACCGCCCGCGGATCACAACGCTGGCTGTCGCTGGGCCCGATCGCCTTTCAGCCCTCCGAACTGGCCAAGCTGGCCGTGCTCAACAGCCTGGCTCGCGTGCTGGCCGTCGAGCCAGGGCGCCGGCTCCCCTGGGGCCAGGCATTGCTGCTGGCCGGAGTGCCGATTCTGCTGATCTTCCTCCAGCCCGACCTGGGCACCGCCCTGGTGGTCGTGGCCGTGTTGCTGGTGCTGCTCTACGCTCAGGGCGTGAGCCCTCTCTGGCTGGGCGCCATCGCCCTGGCCGGCTTGCTGGCCGGGCCGCTGGTGCTGCACGACTACCAGCGCGAGCGTCTGCTCACGTTCATGCACCCCGAGCGCGATCCCACCGGCGCCGGCTGGAACCTGATCCAGTCCCAGATCGCCGTGGGATCGGGCGAGATCTGGGGCAAAGGCCTGTTTCAGGGCACGCAAAACCAGTTCAACTTCGTGCCCGAGCACCACACCGACTTCATCTTCACCGTCATCGCCGAGGAGCTGGGTCTGGTGGGAAGCGTCTCGGTGCTGCTGCTCTACCTCTACGTGCTCAGCTCGGGCCTGGTCACCGCCCGGGTGGCCCGGGACCGCTACGGAAGCTTGCTGGCTCTCGGTATCGTGACGGTGCTCGGATTTCACGTGGTGGTGAACATCGGCATGGTGATCGGTCTGATGCCGGTCACCGGGGTCCCTCTGCCGCTCTTGAGCTATGGCGGCAGCTCGCTCTGGATCACGATGATCATGCTGGGCCTGTTGTTCTCGATTAGGGCTCGTCGGCCCAAGCGAGAGCCCCTGCCCGAGCCCGAGTTCGGTCTTCCCGACGACCAGGACCTCCACGACCGCTCGAGCTGAGAGGGCTTCCCCCCGGGGCCTTAGAAAGCCAGAGCCATGAACAGAACCATTGTGCGCGCTGCCCGTGGAATCGACCTCTCCTGCCAGGCCTGGCCACAGGAAGCCGCTCTGCGGATGCTGATGAACAACCTCGACCCGGAAGTCGCCGAAGACCCCGAGAACCTGATCGTCTATGGCGGCACCGGCAAGGCGGCCCGGAACTGGGAGAGCTTCGAGGCCATCGTGCGCTGCCTCAAGAGCCTCAAATCGAACGAGACCCTGCTGGTGCAGTCGGGTAAGCCGGTGGGGGTCCTGCCGAGCCACCCGCTGGCTCCCCGCGTGCTGCTGGTGAACTCCATGCTGGTTCCGGCCTGGGCCACCTGGGAGAAGTTCCGTGAGCTGGAGCGGGCCGGGCTGACCATGTACGGCCAGATGACGGCCGGCTCCTGGATCTACATCGGAACCCAGGGCATCCTGCAGGGAACCTACGAGACCCTGGCCGAGTTGGCCCGGCGCCACTTCGGGGGAAGTCTGAAAGGCCGCCTGGTGCTGACCGCTGGCCTGGGAGGGATGGGTGGAGCCCAGCCCCTGGCCGTGACCTTCAACGAGGGGGTCGCCCTGGTGGCCGAGGTCGATCCTCAGCGGGCTCAGCGCCGCGTGGAGACGGGCTACTGCGACCGGCTGACCCACTCGCTGGACGAGGCGCTGGCCTGGGTGGCTCAAGCTCGCGAGCAGGGCGAGGCGCTCTCGGTGGGGCTGGTGGGCAACGCGGCCGAGGTGTTCCCCGAGGTGCATCGCCGCGGGGTGAAGCCTGATGTGGTCACCGACCAGACCAGCGCCCACGACATGCTGCAGGGCTACGTTCCTCACGGGATCTCGCTGGGCGAGGCACTGGAGCTGCGCCGCTTTGATCCGGCCGAGTACGAGCGCCGCTCCTTCGCGTCAGCGGCTCTTCACGTGCGGGCCATGCTCGACTTGCAGAAGGCCGGCTCGGTCGTCTTCGACTACGGCAACAACCTTCGCGCCCAGGCCCAGAAGGCGGGCGTGACCGACGCCTTCGACTTTCCCGGTTTCGTACCGGCTTATATCCGGCCTCTGTTCTGCGAGGGGAAGGGTCCTTTCCGGTGGGTGGCTCTCTCGGGCGATCCGGAGGATATCTACGTGACCGATCGGGCCGTGCTGGAGACCTTTCCCGAGGACACGGCCCTGCGACGCTGGATTGAGAAAGCCCGGGAAAAGGTCCAGTTCCAGGGCCTGCCAGCCCGGATCTGCTGGCTGGGCTACCGCGAGCGCGAGAAGATGGGGCTGGTCTTCAACGAGCTGGTGCGCACCGGCCAGGTCAAAGCACCCATCGTGATCGGGCGCGACCACCTCGATTCAGGCTCGGTGGCCTCTCCCAACCGCGAGACCGAGGCCATGCAGGACGGCTCCGACGCTATCGGCGACTGGCCCATTCTGAACGCCCTGATCAACTCGGTGTGCGGAGCTCACTGGGTGAGCGTGCACCACGGAGGCGGCGTGGGGATCGGCTACTCGCTGCACGCCGGGATGGTGGTGGTGGCGGATGGCAGCGCGGAGGCCGAGCAGCGACTGAGAATGGTGCTCAACTCCGATCCCGCGATGGGGGTCTTGCGCCACGCCGACGCTGGCTACGAGCGCGCTCTGGAGGTGGCTCGCGAGCGGGGCGTGCGGGTGCCGATGCAGGAATGAAGAGGCCAGGCTTGCACGCCTGGCCTGCTCTGATCCGTTGAGCGTTCCATCGGGGACGCGTTCTACATCATCTCGTCTTGCAGCAACTGGATCATCTTGCGGGCATACTGGTCGTTGGGCTCGACCTGCAGGACCTTCTGGAACTGCACCCGGGCCTCTTCGAAATCGCCCAGCTTGTAGCACATCAGGGCCAGGTTGTAGTGGGCCTCTTTGTGCGTCGAATCGTACTTGAGCGCGAGTTGGAACTCGCTCTTGGCCTGATCGAGAAAGCTCTCGTTCTCGGACATGGAGAGCCCGAGCATGAAGTGCACGTCGGCCTGCTTGGGATCAGGCTTGTTGGCCCCGTCATCCTTCTTCTTCATGAAGGGGGAGAGCAGTTGCTCGAGCAGGGACTTTTGCTTCTTCTCAGGCTTCTTGAACAAAGAGGCTTTGTCCATGGCCTTGCTGCGTGCCGAGTTCTTGGAGAAACGGCGCATCTGGAACTGCGGCTGGGCGTCGTAAGCCTTGCGCTTGGCGTTATCGTTGAGCGTGTTATAGGCCTCGACGAGCTCTTTCATCTTCTCGTCGGAGACCGTTTTCATGTCCGGATTGAGGTCAGGGTGGTACTTTTTGGAAAGGTTCCGGTAGGCTTTCTTGATCTCGTCAGGGGGCGAGATGGGGGGAATCGATAGTACCAAATAGTAGTCCCGCTTGTGAGCCAACCTGAATACGTCTCGCTTTCCCAAAAGTATGGTGATTTGGGCTTCAGCCCGGGAGGGGTGACCGCTTCCATGATTCTTTGCGCTCCCGGAGGCTCCTGTTCCTCCTGGGAAGCCGACTATCCGGCCAGAAAAGCTTCCATCCCCACGGCCGCAAGACCGAGTTCCACCCGAAGGCTCTGCTCTGCGCCGGCCACCTGTCCGGATCCTTCCATCACCACACGCTCGATTTCGGGATCGGTGCGCAGAGCGTAGCTCTTGTTGATTTTCTGGTCGCCCAGTTGCCCTTCCACCAGAACCTGGGCCAGACCGTCTCCACGCTCCAGGCTCGGGGCCAGGCTGGCCTGAGCTTTGTAAGGCAGGCCGCCGACCGTTCCCCGGACGTCGCACCAGGTCTGGGCCTGGCCAGGCAGGGGATTCTGATCCACCTGGCGGTTCTGCCAGCCCAGGGAATACTGAAGGTCAATCTCCAGCCCATTGGCCTTGCCGGTCAGGCGCAGCCCGTGGTCAGTCAGTTTGACCAGGATGTTCTCTTGAACCGCCCCAAAACGTCCGAACAGCCGTACCCGGTCGGAGCCGACCGGCCGCACGGTCTCGGCCACGGTGCGCTCGTCCACGGTGCCGCGGGCGTCCATTCCCTGCCGGTCGAAGTCGTAGTTGACCTGGGCCACGCGGCCGTCCAGCACCGCCTTGAGGGTGGGCGCCGCGGCAGCCAGGCCGGCCCCTCCTCCCATGCCGCCGATGACGCTGGCCATCATTACGGTGGCGCACACGGCCGGGTCGAGGATGGGGAGAAGGGCCACCTCCCGACCGGCATCGAGCAGGGCCTGATCAACCGGTTCGGGGAGCGGGGTCGTGGTTGTTGCCGATGGGGCGGCCACGGCCGGCCTCGGCTGAGTGAGCGGGAGATGAGCTCCGATGCGCATCAGATCCGCCCTCCCCGAGCCCACAGGTCGATACTGGCTTCATCCAGCACCACCACCGCCTGCTCGCTGGTATGGGGGTCGGCCTGGTAGACCGCCTTCTCGTCGATGGGCGGCAGATTCTGGAAGGCGCTGAACTCGGGGCGAGCGGCCAGGTCGGACTTGATCTTGTCCAGCACGAGGTTGGCCACGACCGCATGGCCGGTATCGCTGGGGTGGACTCCGTCGTAGCTGAAGAGCCCGTCGCGGCCCTGCTCGTCGAGGGCGCCGGTCATCCCGGTGCCAACCGTCAGGTCCTCACCCTGGCCACGCAGCGCTCGGCCTTCCTGGCGTGCCTGGTTGAAGGCCGAGTGCACGTCCACCACGTGGACTCGCCCGTCCAGGCTGGCGGCTTCCTCGATGGCGGCGTTGTAGGACGCGATGCGCGAGCTGATGGTCCCCAACTCGTCCGGGTCGAGCACGTCGTCCTCACCCAGCAGCGCGTCCTGCGAGGCGATGCGGGCGGCCAGGTCTTCTCGACTGCGCGGAGCTCCCGTGCTGGTGAGCTTCTGTACCAGCACGGCCAGATTGACCCGCGTCCCGGGGGGGAACTGGGTGCGCCCTCCCGCCCCCGTACCGGCCACCTGGTCGGGGATGACCATGGTTTCCAGCTCTTCGGTCACGTCCTCCCCGTTCTTGAGCACCACCCGGAAGGGCAGGTCGCCCACCGGCTTGCCCACCTCGCGCAGAAGCGGCACCACGTGGACGTCGGGAATGTTGAGCAGCATGATCTCGGCCCGGGTATCCCGCAGCATGCGGCCTACCAGCCCATAAGGACCCAGGAGCTGCGAGCGGAAGCCCTCTCGCGGCCCCTCGTCCACTCGGGTGTGGGTCTGGCCCGTAATCGGATTGGCCACCTGGTAGACCCACTGGCGATCCTCGGTCGGGGTGAGCACGGCGTCGTCGATGCGGCCCGAGAGGATGCCCGCCAGGGCGTCGCTGTTGCCGGCCCAGATGACCGCCAGGTGGGGGTCCTTGGCAATGGCCTGCTCGGCCTGAGAGCCGTTGCCCGCGGTCTTGCCGTTGCCCAGGGTGGCCCGGATGAGCGGCACCTCCTGGGTCAAGGAAGGCAGACCCTCCAGGCCCTGGTGGACTTCGCGCAGGTAGTCGTTCATGGTGTGGGTATCCTGCAGATGGCGCAACTCGTGCCCGGCCATGGCGAAGTTCGACTGGGGGTTCTCGGGAGTGTCCCTGGACTCGAGGGTGCGCTTGCCGAAGTCAGGCACCGCCTCCCAGACCGGTACCACCCAGTTGGGCGAGCCCACGAAGTGGGTGTAGAGAGCCAGGGGGGCCACCGCCACCCCCAGCTTGAGCAGTTGGCGCTGGCTCTGGCCCGAATCGGCGTCCTCGCCCTGAAACGGCCCGAAGGGGATGCCCTGACCGCTCAGGTAGGGCATGTTGAATCGGATGCCGGCGTGGTCGGCCAACTGCTTGACGTAGACTTTCTGCTGGCGGGCTTCGACGGTGACGCCGTCCTGGGCGCCGCTGGTGAACCCGTCGCCCAGGCTGACCATGCGGAAACCATCCGAGCGCCCCGCTGTGGGAGCCTCGGAGTCGTCGGTGGCCAGAGCGCCCTCCGGGACAGGCCCCCGGCCGGCGACCCCTCCCATGGCTTGAATGCGCATGGACAGGATACTAGGCTGGTCCTGTCCGGCTTGCCAGATCCAGGATGTTACATCCTCGGTCGGGAATCTGGCCGGATGAAGGTGGCGGCTGCCCTGCTGGGTTTGTTCTGGTTGGCCACGCTGGTCCCCGCAGCACTGGCCATAGCGGCCACGCCCGTCCTGCTCCAGATGCCGACCCTTCGTTCCTTGGCCCTGGTGGCCTCGGTCTGGACCTATCCTCTCACTGTGCTGGCAGCTCTGGCGCTGACCTGGCGCGGCTGGCCGCGTGCCCGCCCTCTCTGGCTGCCGGCCGCGCACCTGGGCCTGGTGATGGCCATCCTGTTCCTGGGCATCGGGGTGGCTCGATGAAGCCGTTTCCCGTGCCCTATGACCTGGAGGAGGGCTCTCGGGTCCTGGTGGCAGGCTGCGGCGGCGGCTACGACGTGGTTTGCGCCCTGCCCATCGCGCTCGAGCTGCGTCGTCTCGGTCACACCGTCCACCTGGCCAGCTACGGCTTCACCGAGCTCACCCGGGTCGGGGGGGTGGAGCAGCCGCGCCCGGGCCTCTACTCGATTCACTCGGGCTGTGAGCCGCCTCCCAACGGCTACTTTCCCGAGGGTTTCCTGAGCAAGTGGTGGGATCGAACTTTCCAAGAGGAGAAGCCCGTTTGGGCCTACCGCCGGGTGGGCGTGCTGGAGCTCAAGGAGCACTTTGAGTACCTGACCGAGCAGCTTGGCTTGAACGCCATCGTCATCGTGGACGGCGGCGTGGATTCCCTGTTCTTCGGCGATGAGCACGACGAGGGCACCCCCACGTTGGATGCCATCTCGCTGATCGCCGCTTACGCCCAACGCGATCTGCGCCGTTACTTCGCGCTGACCGCTTTTGGCACGGAGGGCACCGGTCATTCCGTGCGTCACTACGATGCGCTCGAGCACATGGCTGCCCTGGAGAGGCAGCGTGGAGCCTTGCTGGGAGTCTCGGCGCTGGTGCGGGGCTCGGAGCCGGGCGAACGGTTCTTGTCGGCCCTGGAGTACATCCACGAGCGGATGGATCGCGTCTGGCATTCCAACATGGCCAGCTCCATCGCCGCCGCCATGCGAGGAGTGTTCGGGCACGCCCCCATCACCGTCAAGGCCGAGACCACGCCCATCTGGGTCAGCCCGCTGCAGCAGCTTTACTGGTTCTATGAGCTCGACCCGGTGGCCGAGGCCAAGCCCTATCTGCAGCAGGCTTTGAAGACCGAGGGAGTGGGCCAGATGCAGGCTCTCATTCAGGACTATCGCGACCGGCAGGGGATCAAAGCCTCGCGCGATATCCCCATCTAGGAGCGCGGCCGGCCACAGGGGGGTTTGCGTCCGGACTTCTAGGAGCGCAGCCGGAAACCCCCTTGACACGGTTTTCCGGCTGCGTGACGCCCAACATGTTGTGCTAGAAGTTCGGCCGCCTACAGTATCTTGTGGTGGCGGAGGTTCCCTCCGACACCACGGGGGGTTTGCGGCCGGACTTCTAGCTAGGCAGGAATCCCTGACCTCGGGTCATGAAGCTGTGCTCGAGTTGATCACGCTGTGAAGGAGCCATCCCCATGAAAGCTTCCCTGTTTGGGGCCGTGCTGGCCTCGGCCCTGTCCCTGGGCGTCCTGGCTCAGACCGACGACCAGAAAGTTCAGGTGGTGGCTCTGCCCGTGCAGATCCAGGGCGATTACCGTCCGGTTCAGGCGGATCGCTTTCAGAAGCTGCTCGAGGAGAATGTGGAGAAGCTCGCTCCCAGGGCGGACATGGTCTGGGTGGACCCCAAGGACCCGCGACTTTCGGGGATCGACCTCAGCTTTTCGATGGATCCCGACCAGGTGGCCGCCATCGGGCAGAGGTTCAAGGCGCCTCTGGTGGTCTGGGTCAGCGTCCATTTCGAAAAGGAGAGCAAACTGGTCAGCGGCGTCGGTGATCTCAATCCCAACCAGTCCAATCCGGCCGGAGTCCAGATGAGCAATCCCTACCGTTACGTGGTGACCGTGGGTGGGCTGGGGCATCTGCAGGTGGTGGACGTGGCCAAACAGACCGCTCTGATCGACGGGCCGGTGGCACTGTTTCGCAGCGACGTGACCCAGCACCCTGATGACGGGGAGGGGTTCGGCGGGTTGGAGGAAGAGCTGGCCGCCCAGTCGACCGACGAGCTGGCCGAGCGCATCGTCAAGGTGGCCCAGAAGTACGTGCGGGCCAACGAGCCCTGAGCACCCGCGGCCCGGGAAACGAGGTTACTCGTGCTGGTAAGCCCGCACGGCCTCCACGTCCTTGACCCCGCCGGGCACTCTCACCACCGCTTTGGCCTCGAATTCGTGGTCGGCGGCCAGGGCCCGGAGCTTGGCGTTGTTCTCCTCGAAAAAGTCCCGCGAGACCCGGTAGCCCGGCTGCACGAAGGCGATGTCGTTCCAGGTGCGGATCTTCTCCCAGGGGGCGGAGGCATCGTCGCGGACGTAGAGGTCGATCACCACCGGGCCGGCCTGGCGATGGGTGCCGGGGTTGCGGACGGTGACCCGGATGTTGACGTCCTCCCCCTTCATCCGAACCAGCAACTGCTCGATCTCGATGTCGGCCCGGGCTGGTAGGAACAGCAGCAGGCCGAGAACCAGGCCAAAGAAGCTTGATCTCACGGGCTGGGTCCTTTCAGTGATGGTGGTGATGGCCGCCCGGCCCGTGCACGTGGCCATGGGCGATCTCTTCCGGCGAGCCTGGGCGGAGCTTGACCACCTCTACCTCGAAGAAGAGCTTCTGTCCTGCCAGCGGGTGGTTGGCGTCGAGCAGCACTTCTTCGCCTTTGATCTCGATGATACGGGCTCGGATCGTCTCGCCGCCGGGGCCCTGCAGGCCGACCATGGCGCCCTCCTTGATAGGATGGCCGCCGAAATCGGCCTTCTTCATTCCGAAGCGCAGGTCGGCCCGGACTTCGCCATAGCCATCCTTGGGCTCGACCGTGAAGCTCTTCTTCTCGCCCGGCTGCATGCCGGTCATTTGCTTCTCGAAGCCCGGAATCAAGTTCTGGTGGCCATGGAGATAAGCCAGCGGCTCCTCGCGCGTCTGGTCCAAGATCTTGCCTTCCTGGTCGCGCAGAGTGTAGTTGATCTCGACCACGATGTCGTTGGCGATCACGGGAGCGGGCCGCCCTTTCCTTTTAAAGTGTCGTTAATCACGATCTGATTGTCCACTTTGGCCACCCCGTGGACGCCTCGCGCCAGTTGCTCGGCCTTCTTCTTGGAGGCTTCGTCGGGAACCTCGCCCTTGATCACCACCTGATCGTGCTTTGCTTCGGCGGTCAGCACGCAGCCCGCCAGGATCGGGTCCTGCTTCAAAGCGACGTTGACGGCGGTCAGGGTGGCCTTATCGATGGGCTCGATGGTGGAGGGAGGTGGGGTGGCCGGGGCTGCGCAGCCCACCAGTACCAGGGCCGCCATGATGGCCAGCAGAATCCTCGGCATGCCCCATTCTTCGCACCCCCGCCAGGGATCCCTGGTCTACCCGGGAAGCGGTTCAGATGGGTCCTCTGGAAGGGTTGCGAGTGCTGGAGCTGGCCGGAATCCTGGCTGGCCCGGCGGTGGGCTCGTTTTTCGCCGAACTGGGGGCGGACGTGGTCAAGGTCGAGAATCCGGCCACCGGGGGCGACCCCACGCGAGGCTGGAGGTTGGCAGGAGAGACAAGCCCCGAGGGGCTCAGCGCCTACTTCTGCTCGGTCAATTGGGGTAAACGCTCGCTGGCGCTCGATTTCACCAACCAGCGCCCGTTGCTCGACCGTTTGCTGGAGCGGGCCGACGTGGCGCTGGTGAACTTCCGGCCCGGCAGCGGGATCGACCCGGCCGGACTGGCCAGGGACTATCCGCGCCTGGTGGTTGGCTCGGTGACCGGATACGGCCCTGCCGATCCTCGTCCGGGCTTTGACGCCCTGATTCAGGCCGAGTCCGGCTTCATGGAACTGACCGGTCCCCCCGGCGGGCCGGCCTGCAAGCTGCCGGTGGCCTTGCTCGATCTGCTGGCCGCTCACCAGCTGAAGGAGGGTTTACTGCTGGCACTTTTGGGGCGGGAGAAGACCGGACAGGGAGCGCTGGTGCAGGTCTCCCTCTGGGAGACGGCTCTGGCCTCGCTGGCCAACGTGGCCACCAACGTTCTGATGGCTGGCTGGGAGCCCTGCAGGTTGGGGAGCGAGCACGCCAATCTGTTTCCTTACGGCACCCTGCTGCCATGCTCGGATGGGGCGGTTCTGTTGGCGATCGGGACCGACCGCCAGTTCAGCGCCCTGTGTACCGCCCTGGATCGCTCCGACCTGACGCGGCTCTATGCCACCAACCGTTTGCGGGTCGAAAAGCGCGAGGAGCTGCGGTCGGAGTTGGAAGCGGCCTGCTCGAGCCTCTCCACCCAGCTTCTGTTGGAGCGACTTCTCGCCGCTCAGGTGCCGGCCGGCCGAGTGCAGAACGTGCGCCAGGCCCTGGAGAGCCCGGCCGCGCAGGCCCTCCTTCTGGAGGATGGTCCCCTGCGTGGCTTGCGCAGTCTCGTTTTCAGCGGGGTGGAGCGGGTCCGTCTGGCTTCCCCGCCGGCTCTGGGGGCTCACAGCCAGGAGGTGGTGGCCCAGTGGCTTCAGGGAACCTTCTCCAGCGAAGGCTCACCGGCGGGTTCATCGAGCAGCACTTCGCCGGGGGTCAGCCGGTGTCCGCAGAAAGGACAGTAATCCTGGGGCTGGGTGATGTTCCGCCCGCAGGAGGGGCAGTCCAGGGCGCTCGCATCCGATTCGGGGTCTTCCGTCTCGCCTATGGTGGGGGCTTGAGCGGCGGCCCCGATCATCGAGAGCAGCACCGAACCCAGGAAAAGGTAGGGCACGCACAGCGCCAGCAAAACGGCCGGAGTCAGTCCTGAGGCGGGTTGGGGCCGCCAGGCCTGGATCTCCACCTCCTTCTTGGTCAGCAGGGTCAGCGCCAGTGCGGGGTCGGGAACCTCCACCCGCACGATCCCTCCTGCCTGGCGCTCCAGGTAGAAGATCTGGCCGTCCACCCAGGCACGCCTGTAAAGGCTCTCCTGGGCTTCGGTCCAGAACTGGTTGTAGCCCAGACGCTCGGCCTGATTGAACGGCGTGGCCAGCCGGGTCAAGGAAAGGGCCAGGGTGGCCAGCAGGATCAGTCCGATCAGCACCACCCCGATGCGAAGAATTCGCCGGCTGTTGTTACGCCGGCGCCGAGCGTGTCGTTTATCGGTCACGTTTGCTCCTGAAGGGTTACCGGCGCAGGCTCGTCGGGGGCCGGTGGCTCGGGTTCGGGGGATCTGGTGCTGGCTCGACTGGCTTCAGCCAGAAGTCGCGCCGACCAGGTGGGAATCCCGGGGGTGAAAGATGGCAACGTGTCGGGGAGCGGGTCTTCCAGGACCAGCGGCCGCAGGCTGACGTCGAGCAATCGCTGCAGCTCGAGCAGTCTGGTCATCAGGGAATCGAGCTGTTCGTCGCGCGGGGAGGCGGGTAAAAGGTGCAGCGCGGCCACCAGCTCGGAGAGCAAGCGACCCTGGTGCTGCAGCTCCGCAAGCGAAGTCGCCAGCTGGCTGGCCACCACCTCGGAGGCCCCCAGCTCCTTCAGGTGCGCGCTCCACAGGTCTTCTTGTCGGGCTCGCTCCTCTTGATGTTGGCCCTGGTGGTCGCGGGCCCCCTCCCCTGATTGACGGGACCCTTTGACGCGGACTTCGACCTGCTGGATCATCGTCTCCAGAGGCTCAAGCGTTCGTTGCACCTGGAAACCAAGCTCCTGGCAGGCTTGCCGGAACATCAAGTGCAGAGCCAGGCGGTCAGACGCCGAACGGCTGGCGTCCAGAGCCGACTCAAGGACACCCAATGCGAATTCGCAGCGGTGGGTGAGATGGGAAATCTGGCTGGCGGCGCGGACCGCTCCCAGCAAGCCCAGCTCGGGCAAACTGAGGCGCTCGGCCAGGGACAGCGCATTTTGCGCGCCGGTTTGCACAGCGTTACCTCCAGACCTTACGAGCGGGCCTCGGCGAAGGGGAAAAGGCGCAACAACTCGGAACGCAGGTCTTCCCCGCTGGACTGAGCGTCCAATGCTCTGATCCGCTCCGCCAGACCCGTGTCTTTCAGTTCGTTTTCCACCCAGTTGGAGAAATCCCCCCGCTCGAGGTGGTAGGCCAGCGAGCCGGGCTCGATGTAGAGCAGGGTGTCCACAAACTCCCGATAGCTGCGGGCTCGGACTCCCAGGTAACGACCCGGGGTCCAGAAGTGAAAGGCGCGATCTTCGGGCAGCAGCGAATCGTCCAGGGGAGGCTCCATGGCCAGATCCACCGGCGAGGGGCGCTCGTTGGCATCCACCTCGCCGCTGATGCTCGACTGCAGCCGCACGACCGCGTCGTGGTAGCTGGTCAAGAGCTCCCGGCTCAACTCGGGGGTCGGCCCTTCCGCCCAGAGCTGAAGCTGGGGCTGGGTGGGGTCGGGCAAGACCAGGGCCCAGGAGTCGCCCCGGATGATCTTGACGCCTTCCAGCATCTGCAACTCGGCTTCTCGATTCTCCTCGATCAAGAGCCGCATGACCCGGCCCTTCTGTTGCCAGGTGCAGGGCACCGACTCCTCCAGCACGTGCACGGAGGGTACCTGGGCCACCACCTCGGAAAGTGGCACCTGCTCACCCGCCAGCAGCTCGAGCAGGCGGGCGAAGGCGAACATGGCGTCAAATCCGGGCGAGAATCCGGGGAAAATGAAGCCCCCGGTGGGGGTGCCGGCCAGTTGGATCCGGCGTTGGCCGACGCTGGCGGTATGCATCAGCGACCGGGTATCCGTGCGGGTGCGGATCACCCGCCCGTCGTAGTCACGGGCCAGTTTCTCCAGCACCGAGGTGGCCTGGATGGGAGCCGCCACCAGGCTCCCGGGCGTGTGCCGGAAGACCATCATGGAGAAGGCGGCCAGAAGCTCGCTGCCCGAGAGGATGCGGCCGGTTTCGTCCACCACCACCAGCTTCTCGACGTCAGTGTCCATCAGCACGCCCATGTCGGCCTTGAGGGTCATCACGATGTTGGAGAGCGCTTCCAACGACCGGCGAGGCTGCACTTCGGTGGCCTTCTGGGGGTCGAGGTAAGCGTTCAAGCTCACGGTCTCGCAGCCGAGCTGACCCAGGATGCTCGGCAGGGCCACCGAGGCCTTCCCGTAGCAGTAGTCGATGACCACCCGAAAGCCGGCCTTGCGCACCTGATCGACGTCCATGCTGGCCGCGAAGCCCTCCAGGTAACGCTCCAGGGTGCGGGCCGGAAAGTCGATGTGGCCCACCTCATCCATGGTGGTGCGACGGAAGTCTTCTCGAAAGAAACGGTTCTCGATGCGGCGCTCCATGCCCTTATCGATGTTGATGCCCCGCTCGTCGTAGAACTCGATCTGCAGCGAACGCGGGTCCTCGGGAGAGACGCGGGTATGAATGCCCCCGGCCGCGGTGCTGTTCTTGAGCACCGTTCGGCTGATGGGCGCGGGGGTAATGCGCAGGTCGCGCACGTTACATCCGACCGATATCAGGCCGCACATCAGGGCACGATTGGTCATTCGGGCGGCGGGGTGAGAGTCACGCGAGCTGGTGATCACGGAGCCCTTCTCCAGCGAGGCGCCAAAGGCGGCTCCGAGCTTCAAGGCGAATTCGGGCGTGATCTCGATGTTGCCCAGGCCCGCGATGCCCTCCAGCCCAAAGAGCGAGCCCGGCCAGCGCTTGCCCCAGATCAGGCTGAGGGAAACGTTGGCTCCCGCCTCGATGTTCTTGTCCGGCCAGACCTTGACCTTGGGCTGCAAAATGGCGCCGGTGCCAACGAAGACGGCATCGCCCAGAACCACCCCGTCGCCCACCGAGACGTTGTTCTTCAAAGTGGTGTGACGCCCCACGATGCTGCCCGCCAGACGGGTGTTCTTGCCGACATAGACGTCGCTCCAGAGCACGTCGCGCTGGAGTTGAGCCCCTTCCTCGATGACGCAGTCGTCGCCCAGGACGGTGAAGGACGAGAGGCGGGCGTTCTCGCGTATGCGGCAGTTCTTTCCTACCACCACGGGGCCCTCGATGTAGGCTGAAGGATGAATCTGACAGCCCTGCCCCATCCAGATCTTGTCTGAGACGAACTCGCCCGGAGGCTGGTGCTGGACCCGGCCCTCGAGCAGGTCGAGTTGGGCCTGGCGGTACTGCTGAAGGTTGCCCACGTCGCACCAGTAGCCATCCACCACGCAGCCGTAGATCGCCTTGCCCCGATCCATGGCGGCCGGAAACAGGTCTTGCGAGAAGTCGTAGGGACGATCATTCTCCATCTGGTCGAGCAACTCGGGCTCGAGCACGTAGATGCCCGTGTTGACGGTATCCGAGAAGACCTCCGACCAGGTCGGTTTCTCCAGGAAGCGCTCCACCCGGCCGGTGTCGTCGGTGATGACCACGCCGAATTCGAGCGGGCTCTCGACTCGCGCCAGAGCGATCGTCGCCACTGCCTGCTTGGCGCGATGGAACTCGATGACCCTGGTCAGGTCGATGTCGGTAAAGGCGTCCCCGCTCAAGACCAGGAAGGTGGAGTCGAGATAGGGTTGCACCTTCTTGATGCTGCCCGCGGTGCCGAGCGGGTCGGCCTCGATGGAGTAGGTGATCTGCACGCCCCAGTCGGTGCCATCACCGAAGTATGTCATCACCTCGTCGGCCAGATAGTGCAGGGTGACGATCAGGTTGGTCACGCCGTGCCGCTTGAGCAGGTCGACCACGTATTCCATCATGGGGCGGTTGCAGATGGGGACCAGCGGCTTGGGCCGATTGCACGTCAGGGGTCGCAGCCGGGCACCCTGGCCGCCCGCCATCACCACCGCCTTCACGTCACCCGTCCTCCGTCCCGTCTGACCGGCGTGATTTGAGGCCGCAGGCCCCCTCGCCGAGGTTCAGGCCTGGGTGTTCCACGGTTCCAGGGGGACTCCTGTCAGGCCGGGACAACCCCTGTTCGTTCGGAACAGGCCGCGAGAGGCCGCTCCTTCGGCGCCGTGGAGGCGGCCAGTTGTTCGGGGGAAGGAGGTTCTCGCACAAGCGAGAAAACCCTGAACCATTGCTCCCGAGGGCTCATTTTTCGCAATCCAGTGGGCCCTCGGAGACCTAAAAAGGCGGACGTCCCCAAACGATGCTCAAGATTCTTCAACGCCGACTTCCGGTGCAGCTGCGTCCTGAGGAGGCCTATCAGGTCCAGCAGAGCCTGCAGGCGCGCTTCAACAGCTTGTTGGCCGGTGTGCGGCTTGAGTACCTGCGTCGCCTGGGTCTTTCGTCCGAGCCGGCGGGGATGTCGGGTCCACCTCAGGGGTCGAGCCTGGCTGCCGGTGAGCTGTTCATGCCCGAGCCAGGTACCATCTTCTACATCAAGTATCCGCGCCAGGGTGAAGCTTTCGAGGCCGGCGCCATCTCCCGGCAGCGCGACGCCGATTTTGGCCATTTTTTCAGCGAGGTCAAGGAGGCCGTGCTGGAAGTGCACGGCTCGGCCGGGGAGTGGCAGGCTGTTGGCGGAGCTGGCGAGTTGCAGGTCGAGGAGGCCCGCCCGGCCGACATCAATGTTTCCCAGAAAGAAATGGAAGCCTCGCGCGAGATCATGAACGAGCGCTCGAAAGCGCTTCTCGAGCTGCTGGCCCGAGGGGAATCGATGCTGTTCAAGCAGCTGGAGGAGGGCAACCGCAAAGATGCCGCGGCTCTGCTCAGCACCCTGGAAGAGCTCGATCTGGTTCGTAAAGATTACGCCGTCCTCGATCCCGAGAGCGGCCAGCAGATCTTGCGGGTGGCCAGCCGCGAGACCATCGAGGAATACTCGCAGAAGGGCTTCAACTGGTTCGTCAGCGGCAAGTCCGTGTCTGACATGGAAGTGGATGAGGTGCTCAGCTGCACACCCTTCTGTCGAGGCTTGCTGGAGAACGACCAGTGGCTGTTGGTCATCTTGCTCGGCGCCCTGAAGAGCCTGGGATTCAGCAACGAGGACGTGCAGGTCTGCCAACAGCCCAATGCCCCGATCCAGCTGTTCTTGAGCCTCAATCACCAGAACTTCCTGGTCGTGCTCACCAATAACAAGCTGACTCTGGATGACTCCTATCTGATCAGCGCTCAGGTAGCCGCCTACGGCCTGTCCCATGTGCTGGTCATCTCCAACCAGAAGATCTCTCGCTTGATGAAGCACCATCTCAGCCAGACGAATGCTGACGTTTCGTTCAACTTCATCGACTCGCTTAACGAGCTCGAGGAGACCGTCCAGACGGTATTTCTGGAGAAGCAGCGGGCCTATCTCAAGGACGTTCTTGCCCCGATCTCCGAGATGACTCCGGTCAAGATCGAAGAGCTGGTGATCGAGAAAATGGCCCCTCGCGCCGAAGCGCTGGCTCCGGCTGAGGAAGTCGTTCCTCCGGCCGCCACCAGTTTCGGAGCCGACATGTTTGATACCGCCGAGCCCGAGCCGGCGCCTCGCAGCACCCCTGCTGCTCCGGCTGTCCAGCCTGCTCAGGAGTACATGGAGGATTTCTCGCCCGAAGCCGTCCCTGAGATCCCCGGCTTTTCCGAGGGTCAGGGAGAAGCCGAGCCCGTGGGAGAGGATTTCGAGGTGGCCACCTTCTTCGAGGACTTGATGCAGCCAGCCGAGGAATCGGGTGGGGAAGAGGCGGGCTACGAGGACGAAGAGCAGGACTCCGCCGGCGAGGGGCCAGCCGAGATGGAGGCCGTGCCCAGTCGCCTGGCCATGGGCCAGGCGCCCATCCCGCGCAGTCTGCCCCCGAGCGCCAGTCCGATTCGCCCGGCCGGTGCCGCTCCCGCTCCCGCTCCCGCGATGCGCCCCCCCGGAGCCCCTCCCCCCTCGGGCGGCTTGCCGCCAGGGATGCCCGGGATGCCTCCGCGCCGTCCGTCCTGACGCGTGCTATAGTATAGTTTATGCTGCGCCTGATCCGGCGGGACCCGCTTGCTCTGCCCAGTCCGGGAGGACGGGTCATCTTGCGCCCGCTCTTGCCTGCCCACATCGCTTTGATTCGGCAGTGGCTCAATGACCCCGAGGTGACCCGCCTGGCCTTTGGCACTCAGGCGACCGGCGAGGTGCTCGACAAGCTGGTTCGGGAGTATTGTCGCGAGATCAAGTTGGGTCGCAAGAACAGTCTGGCTATCGATGTGTCGACCGGGGGAGTGGTCGGTTTCGTGCGCTTCAGCCTGCGCAACGCCGCACGCGGGCGCACCGCCCGCGTAGGCATCTTGATCGGCAATCGCCGCTACTGGAATCTGGGTCTGGGGACCGAGGCCATGACCGCCCTGCTCCACCACCTGTTTGATTCAGGGATGGATGTCATCGAGCTGGACACCGCCGATTTCAACGAGCGCGCGCAGCGTTGCTTCGAGAAAAGTGGATTCGTGCGTTGCGGCGAGCAGGGTCAGCTCGATCCGGAAGGCGGGCCGGGCTGCCGAAAGATCTGGATGGAGATCACTCGCCAGCGTTGGATTCAGCTGCAGCGCTGAAATTCTCGGGCAGCTCCGCATCCCACGCGATGCCGTCGTTCTCTGCCTCCGGGTCCAACTCGCCGGCCGTCAGAGTGGGAGGCTCGGGCGAACTGTCAGGCTGGCTCGGACTCAGCTCGGCCACCACCCAGAGACCTCCCTGGCTCGGGCCCGCCGCCCAGCGCAGGGACTGGAGACGCTGTCCGCGGCGTAGCTTCAGCCAGCCGGCGGCACCGGGTTGACCGGGAAGCTGCGCCGGCAAAAGCTCTTCTCCAGCCTGTCGTGAATCGCCCGGCAGCTCAGTGCCCAGGGCCAGGTCCAATCGACCCTCCTGCAGACGAGCCTGCCCCATTTTCTGCAGGCCTACCCGGCGGTGCAGCACCGGCGAGCCGGCCAGGAACTCGTTCCCGGTTCTCTCGTCGACCAGGATGCTGGCCTGCAAGGTCGTGCGCCCCGCCTTGAGCAGGTTCCAGGCCGCGGGTCCCTCCAGGAGCCAGTCCGAGCTGACAGCCAGCGCGCCCCGGGTGAGCCGGGCCAGGCTCTCCGCCAGGTGGCGCTCCTCGGCCTGGCTGAGGCCAGTGAAACGAAGCCCCGCCGGCAGCTCGATCAAGCCCGGTTGCACGGCCAGAGCACAGTTAGCCTCGCTGCTCAGACGGCCCAGGGCTTCCAGGATGGCTTCTCGTGACGGCTCCGGCAATGGATGAGGTTGCTTCGCTTTCAACTCGAGCTCCAGTCGGTCGGACAGGCAGGTCCCTTCCACCGAGGCGTAGGGCCATTGCTCGAGGGCAGGACCTTCGAGGTGAAAACGCAGGGCCTGAGTCTGACAGGTCTCGCGCCAGACGGCCGCGAGCAGCTCTTCATGCTGCGAGCGGGTCTTGCGATCCAGGCCTCGCACTTCGGGTGCGGGTCCCGAGCCGATCAGAACGGCGGTACGGCAGGTCGGGCCCTGCAGCCCTTCCAGGGAGTTGTAACGAAGCCCGCTCGAGCAGGTGAGCTCGAAGTCCTCTCCCTGGCAACGGTAGGTCAGGTTGCAGCACCCCCCGGGTTGAGCTGGCAGGCTTTCGGGGTAGGCCCCGGTTTCGGCCACCTGTTCCTCGAGGGCATCCACGGCCGCCTCCAGCTGGGCTCGGCAAGAGTCGGCGCCGTTCCAGGGCGAGCCGGGGAGGAGCACGACGGCGACTCGAGAGCTCGGGGGAACGTCCACCAGGGCTCTGCGGGCCCAGGCGACCAGCTCGGGGTTGAACGGCTCGAGCACGCCCAGAGCCGGCCATGCGCTGTGCGGGCCGCAGAGAACGATCGGGGCCCCCTGGACGAAGCCTGGTGGGGCTTCAGGCCGTGCTTCTCCCCCTCGAAATCCAGCTGCGCAAGCCCCCATCAGGGCCAGGAAGACAAGGATACGTCCCGGGCGCAGCCAGCCAGACATTATGAATTGCGTTCAAGGTGATCGCCCTGGACTCCTGCTTGGAATGATATGAGACAAAGGTTCTGGAGGCCAACGCCGAGCCGATTGTTTCCCTGTCGAGGGGAGACAACGAAGGTGTTGTGGAAATTTCAGAACCGCCATTCGGGCCCGCAAACTCAGTCGCACCAGAATCCAGCCACAAGCGGTGGTGGAATCGGAAGAGGTTTTTCAATTCGGACTTTTGCAGGGCAATCAGCTGGCGAAGAGCTGGGTGAGGTAGTCGAACATCAGGGGATCCTTGTGGCGCAAGATGTCACGCGCTCCCGCTTCGAAGAAGGCTTCCACCGACTCGGCGAACCATTCCTGCGGGTTGACCTCGGCATACTGGCTGACCTTCCCGGAACGTTCCCTGGCGAAGCGGTTGTAGAGCTGGACCGACAGGGGGTGGGTGCGCGACTCCTTGTCCTGCACGTAGTGGTCGTAGGCGTGGGCGAATTCATGCCGCGCCGCCGAGCGCCCCTGATTACCCAGAAGCTCTTCTCCCACCACCAGAAGCCTGCGGCTCTGGTCATACAGGCCGCGCACAACGCTCCAGGGGCGTCCGTCGAAGGTGCGCTCGCCCGGAGCCACCACCTTCATCCCCTTGATGGTCAGGTCGGTCAGGGCCATCTGTTTTTCCAGGACGATGACGTTCAGACCCCACTGTTTCATCTTCTGCACGATGGTCAGGCCCATGGGCTCGAGCTCGCGGACGATCTTGTTGCGCGCTTCGCCCGAGGGGGCGTGGCGGATCATCTTCTGCAGCACTTCGGCGGTCGGGCTGGAGCTGGACCCTGATTCGGAGCCGGCCGTAGTTGGGGCCCCCGGCTGGCGCGGGACGTAGCTCGAGAGCTGGATGATGGAGGGGAAGACCGGCTCGGAGGGCAGCTCTTCCTGCTGCCCCTCGTACTCCTCGCGCTGAAGGTCCTCGCGGTAGCTCTCCAGACCCGAGAGCAAGGCCTCGAAGTCTTGTTTGCTCGAGTAGGCAAAGCCTTTGCTCTTGCCCTCGTCGCGCATCCTCTTGCGCAGTTTGTAGAGATACTCGCGGGCATCGGGAGAGAGATCGAGGGTGTCGGTGGTGAGCAGATAGTGCAGCTTCTGCTCGTCGTCGAGCGTCTCGAGCTGGCGCAGGACGTTGGGCTTGACGCTGCGGGCGAGCTCGCGCTGGACGGCCCCGATGTGGGCAGCATCGTAACCCTGGAAGTTTGGGCCTCGAATCTCCATGGGATATGGCATGATTAGACGCGGCGAAACAAACACCTTGTCTTGAATGTTATACTGGTGTGACAGTGAAACGATTGTTCCTGGTTCTGGCTGTGGCTGGCTGGCTCTGGCTCCCTGCGCGGGCCGCCGGGGTCGGAGATGCGGCTCCGGCCGTCAACCTGCCGTCACTGGGCGGTGGGCAGGTTCAACTGCACGCCTTGCTCCCCAATGGACCGGTGTTGCTCTGGTTTACGGCCGTGACCTCCGATGACATGGCCCAGGCGGCAGCTCTGCACCAGTTGGCCTCGCAGCACGGGGCCCAGCTGGTGATCGTCCCGGTGGTCGGTGCCGACCAGGTTCGCGCACAGCAGATTGCAGGCCAGGTTCCGGGTGCCATCGTGCTGCTCGACCTGGATGGGCGGGTAGTCCTGAGCTATGCCGGGGAGTATATCGTGGGCGTCTGCCCCAATCCCAATCTCTTCGTTGTTACCCGCACGGGAGCCATCGCCGCGGCGCGCCAGTATCCGGGCATTCCCCCCTCAAACTTGAGCGAGGTGCTATCCCGGTCCCGCTAGCCTGAAGCCGCTATGGCTGCTCGGCGTCCGGTTCTTAAGCCCCCGTCGTCGACGGAGGGCATTTTTTGATGGTCCCATTTTGTCGGTCTGGTCTCAATCGACCGTGGCACCCTATCGCCTTCCGTTTAACCGAGCGCATGCCGAGAGGTCACAAACTTTGTTTGCCGCGGCTGGGGGAGACCGCGCTCTGGGTGAGCGGCGCGCACCTCTGGGGCCGTCCCGAGCATGGGGGGCGGCTCTCTTACGGATACCTCAGCCGGATGGTGCACCGGTATGCCTTGCGGGCGGGTCTGGAACCCTTCGGGATGCACATGCTGCGCCACGCCTGGTATCAGATCGTGAACTCCTCCTTCCAAAAGCAGATTTACAAAAGGTCGCGTCGTCGTGCCTGTGGGAAGTGTGGGCAGCTTTGCTGTCCAAGCCCTGTGGGAAACTCGAAGAGTTTTCCATCGGGGCGTCACTTTCCACAGGCCTTGTCGGCCAGCGGACGTCGCCAGGTTTCCTGGTGCTGTCCACAAGTCTTTCAGGTTTTGGCCTCCCGTGGCGGAGTGGACCGCCCCTGGTTTCCGAGTCCTCACTTGGTATCCTGAGTCACCGCGAGAGACTCGCGGGCTCCAACTTCCTTCATCCTGGGTGCTCGGGAGGCGGAGGTTCACTTCTTCGCTTCGGAGTCGCCTTGGAGGGCGCTCGCCTTCGTGTGCCGCCAGAATCCTCTGCCACCAGAGAACAAAAACCTGACTTGACTCAACTTAGAGGGGTTCTGACCGCGGGCCACGTCTACGCTTCGGAGTCGCCTTCGACGGCGCTCGCCTTCGTGTGCCGCCGGGCTCCGCAGTCTCAACCCCAAACTCTATGCCGCTTTGCTCCTCCTGTCCGTCAGGCGTGCTTTGAGGCTCACGACGTCGTCAGCGGCTCTGTCGCGGTGGCGGAACTGGCTCCGACTCTTGCAGATCGTCAGGACGATCCGGAGCAACCGGCACATGTTGGCGACCAGCGCCTTCACGGTGGCTTTGCTCTCTAAGCGCAGCGACAGATATGATGTCATCAGCGTCTCGTTGTGACGCAGAGTGGTTACAGCCATCTGGTAGAGCAGGTGGCGAAGCAACGGCCTGCCCATCCGGGAGATCCGCTTTACGCTCTCCCGCTTCGCCCCGGGTTTCCCGCCGGATGTCGCTCGACCAGGTTGAGGCCGGCCAGCTTGACGAGCTCTTTGGCGTTTCGATACTGCGCCGGATCGCCGATTTCGCCAAGCAGACAGGCCGCGCCCAACTCGCTGACGCCGGGAATGCTGGCGATCAGCTCGGCATAGCCGGTCTGGCACACCAGCGCAAGCAGCTGACTCTCGATGCGAGCCAGTTGGTCGTTGAGCATCCGGCACTGCTCGACCGACTCCAGCAGCTCCGCGCGTGCGGACAGGAGGCCCTCGCGGACTCCGATGGAATCCCGCGCCGCCTCGACCAGCGCTTCGGCCACCTTGCGGCCTCGCCGCCGGCGCTCGCATCAGCCCAGAGCTTGTCGAAGGAAGCCCGGTCCTGGCCCATTTTGAAGGGCTTGCCGAGCAGCATCCCATCGGGTAGCATAAAGGAAACCAGATGGGTGCTCTTGGCCAGGTCGAGCCCAATCGCCAGCTTGTTCTTTACCATCTGCTTCTTCTGGTTCAGTTTTGCAAAGTTCATCCCGGTCGCTCCGTTCTCTTGACTGTAGGAAGCCACGAGATACCAGGGTGCCCGGGATGATCCTTTTCCCGGCCACCATTTCCTTATAGGAGTTCTGCGCGACCCATCTCCTCGAGCGCGGCGCCGACCTTCGCGCCGTCCAGGAGTTGCTGGGCCACGACTGTCTCGACTCCACCCAGATCTACACGCAGCTCCGCCCGATCGCTCTCGAGCACGAGCACCGGCGCACCCACCCGCGCGCCCGGCGCAGCAAGGAGGCCTGATGACCTGGGAAGCGCTCTGGACCGCCTATCTCCAACACCTGGAGGGAACTCGTCTTGGGACTGCCACGCGCATGGCGGTGGCCATCTGGGTGCCACGCTTCATCGCGCTGTGCCAGCGGCGCCAGGCCGAGCACGTGCGGGCCTATGAGCTGGAGCTGCCGTGGCAGCCCGGCCCACGCGGCCGGCTGTATGCGGCCAACACCGTGGACCAGGCGCTCCGGACGGTGCGGACCTTCCTGCGCTGGGCCCACGGCCAGGGAATTCTCCCGCGTGACCCGGCGGGGCACCTGGTGCTGGGGCGACCGGTGCAGCCCAGCTCGCGTGTGCTGACCCCGGAGGAGGTGGAGCGGGTCCTGGGCCAGCCCGATCTGAGCGGCCCGCTCGGACTAAGGGACCGCTGCATTCTCGAGCTGGTGTACGTGACGGGAATGAGCAGCCAGGAGCTCTGCGGGCTCGACCTGGCCGACCTGTGCCTGGCCGAGCGCCTGGTGCTGGCGCGCCAGGGCGGCGGCCTCCCCGCGCGGCCCTACGGCCTGACCGCACGCCTCCAGGAGTTGCTGGGGCTGTACTGCTGGAGGTCTCGCCCCGACCTGGCGCCTGAACCTCCCAGGCGGCGCTATTCGTGAACAAGCGCGGCGGCCGGCTGTGCCATCACCGGGTGCTGGCCGTGACCCGGCAGTGCGGCGAGCGGGCCGGGCTTCCCGGAAAGCTCACGGTGCTGTGTTTGCGGCGGGCGCACAAGGTGCACAGGCCTCTCTCCCTTAACCGAGAATCGAAATCGTGCTAGACTGTGAGCGTATCCGAGGAGGCGACGTGACCGACAAAGCCCGACAGATCGTGGAAATGGTTCTTGAGCTGGACTTCAGGGAGCGCAACGAGGTGATCTCCCAGTTGCTGGCCAGCATCGATGAAGCTGTGGACGAGGATGCCGACGCCGCCTGGGACGCCGAGATCGGTCGTCGAGTTGAGGCGTTGGAAGCCGGGACAGCGCAAACCATGCCGGTTTCCGAGGCTCTGAGCAAGCTCGAAGCAGCCAACAAACAGGCCGCTCGTTGACCTTTGAAGTCTTTCTCGAGGCCTACGACGAGGCCGAAGAAGCTCGCCTTCGCTATTTCGAAGAAGACCCCGATCTGGCCGTCGACTTCGTAGCCGAGCTCCGGGCCACGCTCGGACGCATCCAGAGCACTCCGGACTTCTTCCCGAAGGAACGCCACCGAACCCGAAAGGCGTTCCTACACCGGTTTCCCTTCAAGGTGATTTACAGGGCGGCGCCCGATCAGCTAACCATCATAGCTGTGGCCCACATGAGCCGGAAACCCGGTTACTGGCGCGAGCGGCTCGAGCGGATCTAAGGTGTAATCGAAGACGTGAGCGCTCGTGCCCGACCTCTACTGAAGAATCCTCAATGGCACTGGCCCCATGACGCATTGGGCTCGGTCCGGGCCATCACGGATAACACTGGGGCTGTCGTTGGGAGTTACAGCTACGGGGCTTGGGGCGAGACTATGTCGGCCTCGGACCCGAGCGGCTTCACGATACCCTACTTGTTCGTGGGCGCGCTGGGGGTCCGGTATGACAGCGCGACCGGGCTGCACTACTGCAGAAACCGCTGGCTCGATGCGGCAGGGCTTCAGTGTTTCCTGAGCAGGGACGTAATCAAGTCCCCGAATCGTTACGTCTATTGCCACAACGCACCTACGCAGTATATCGACCCCAACGGGCGTTTCCCTGAAAGCCCTGAACTGAGACAGACCTACCGTCGACTCTACGACCGCTGGCGCAATGATTACACTGCGTCGGGAGATTATCTGGTTCGCAACCGAGGTGGCGGGCTGTGGAGTTTGTGCCGTATGCTCCACGAAATCTCCGACTCCGTCACATCCAACGAAGACTTTCTTCAGCTCCTGCAGGCGCTCTTTGTGAACAACTCTAGCGTAGGCACGATTAACCAGTTCGTCGAGACGCTCACTCTGAACCAGACTTCCATGACAACACTGAGCGAAAGTCAAATGCAGGGGCCGCGGAGAGCCTATGCTCCAGGTCGAAGGGATTGGAATCACAATTACCAGGATGATGTTGAGCCCCATCAAGACCAGACCCACCACTTGGTAGCTTTCATCATCGCTGGCTACAAGCACGGTGATCGCGTGGCCGAAGGCTTAGGTACACTCCTGGATCTACCACAAGGCAATATCGGCGATATGAATGTCACCACGCAAGGCGCGATCTTTGGAGACCTGCTCAGGTTTCACAATGACCTGGACAAGGGTGACCCGGAGAAAATGAAGTGTTATCGCCGGAGTTGGATAACCTCACTGTGTAGTCGGTTGAATACCGGTCCATAGCATGAATCCCGCGACCTGGAGAAGAGCGAGTCAAGCTGGTTCTGGAGTCACCTGGGTCCTCGTTGCGACCGTTGTTTGCCTCCTGCTTTTCGTCCTTTGCAGCCGGTTTTGGCCTGGAACAGCCGGGGATTTGGACTGGGAGTTGATGTCCGTCGATTCGGTCCAACTCGGTGCAACAGAGCCAGCCGTTTGGAAACTAAAGCGTAAGGCTGACTACGGGGGCGAGCGAGGAAAAGCACCAAATAGCCAGATTTGGATGCACAGCGCAGGCAGCCCATCTTTCATCGAGTTTGTGCATGGCAAGGTAAGACTGGTCACAGGTACCTCGCTATCCGTGAATGGTCAGGTGATCCTCTCCAATAAGGACGGACCTGAAAAAGTCAAGAGTCTGTTTGGAAGTCGGGCCTCAGTGTATAGGCAATTGGACGGCGAAACGTGGGCTTACCACAAGGGCGATATTTACGTTAGCTGCTATGTCATTGTCATGCCAGATGGTTCTCCCGGTATTCGGAGCATCACGCTGCGGCAAGGATGGCCGTAGCCTCACCGTCGCGGTCGTCGCCCATTGGCCCAATGTGCGACTCACGCTCATCGGAACCTCAGCCGTAGGCGGTAGACCGGACGCGGAGGCTCTTTGGGGTCTCGTCGAGGGGCGGCCTTCACTCGCAAGCCGCGTCGTCAGGACACCGTTGACGACACGGCGACGCGGCTTGTTGGTTACCCTGGCCGGGTGGGGCCCCTGCGGGGCCCTTGGGTTCTCGAGGCGGAGGTTTCGTCCGCATCACCGGCGCTCTGCCAGGCGGTGCTTGGTGCTTGGGCATGCGCGCCTGTCCACCACCGAGATCTATACCCATCCCAGTCGCGAGTTGGTGGCCGCCTCGGTGGCCCGCCTGGCGCGCTGAGGCGCCCCGGCCCGGGCGTGGCCGGGCCTTTCTCGTCGCCAGGGCACCCGGCTTCGACGACCCCTGCGCCACCGGGCAGGAGTTGGGCGCAGGGGCCGCCTCGGCCGGGTGGGGGCCGGAGACCGTACTGCCCAACCGCTCTTGCCGGTGTCCGTGTCAACTGAAAATGCCCCCACCGTGCGGGCTGAAAAAGCCCCCACCCTCTGAGCAATCTAACCTTCCTTTTTCTTCTCCCGCTTGCTGTTCTTGAGCCTCTGCCGGAATCGGTAGGACTCCCCTTCGATTGGCAAGATGTGAGACTGATGGGTGAGCCTGTCCACGAGCGCACCCGTCATCATCTCGTCCCCCAGAACCTCTGTCCACCGGCCGAATTCGAGGTTAGTGGTCAGGAGAGTGGACCGGCGCTCATACCGGGACGCCACCAGGTTAAAGAGAAGCTCGGCTCCGTCACGCGGGAAGGGCACGAATCCGAACTCGTCCAGGATCAAGAGATCGATCCGCTGGTAATACGCCTGTAGCCTACATGCCGGCCGCCCTCGCCCGCCGGGAGGTAGCGCAAGCCACGGATCCCCGTCAAGACGCCTTCGCCAGCACTTCGCGTCTTGACGGGGCCCCGCGTCTTGCGCTGGGAAGAGAGCGGGGCGAGGGCGTCCGACCGGGCAAGGAGCGGGCCGGGGCAGTCCGTCTCCGGCCCCTGGATCACCGGGGGGGCTCTGGCGAACCGCCAGGCAAGAGGCGGATAGAGGGCCGAATTCGGCCGCCGGGCCCGACCGGGTCTCCCAGGCCCCCCGGGCGAGAACGGAGGCTTCCAGGGGCCTTCTGCGCGGCCACAGCCGAAGCGGAAACCATGATGGCCGCTGGATCTGCGCGGCGATAGAGGGTCCCGTGAAGGGGTGGACAGAGCCCCGGGGGTTCTCGTGGCGGAGGCTGGTTGGCCGGCTGCGCCGGCCTTGCACTTGTGTGCCAGGCATGGCACGAGGTTCCAGGGGAACCTGAAACTCGATAACTGGCGAGCGAAAGCGAACCAGGAAGTGACTTGGAGGTGAAAGTCCTCTGGGGGCCCTGATGGTGGGTACCCCTAGCTGATCGGCAGCTGCGTCGCCGCGAGGCGGGGTGGGAAGGAAGCCGTAGGCAAAGCTCTGGCCTGAGGGACACGAAGCGCATATGAGGCGGTCGTTGATGGGCAAGGGGACAGGTGCTACCCGAACCCAAGACCATCCGGGAATCAGCGGGCGTAGATGCGACAGGTAGATGGAGCGAAGGTCACGTGCCTTACCCTGGGAGACCTGCACGGTGCCTTGTGCGAGCCCGAGCCGAAAGGCCGGGTCCAACCGGGCAGGGGTCAGCAGAGGTCATAGTAGCCGCAGCGCACGGCGGTGAAGGACCGAACATTGTGAACGAACCAGCGCGGAGCGTTCGATGGGTGAAAGAGAAGCAGACATAAAGCCTGAAATGGCTGGGCGGTCTCGGCAGATAGGCAGCGGAACTGCTGAACTTAAGGGAACCGCGCATCAAGCGCCCACGGCACGAGACGGCACCGCTGGGGACAAGCAGCCGTGTTTACTTGAGATAGCGTTGCGCCGAGAGAACATGCTCGCGGCCTACAAACGCGTGGTGAGGTATTCCCGCTCAGCCTAAAAGGCCAGGATCCTCAACTTTTAACCCAAGATCTGAAGTTTCTCACCGCACGTTTCGTGGCACGGTCGATGCGACGAAGTTTAGTCGCCCCCTCCGCCGGAGTCGCCACCGTAGTCACCGCTATCAGGCTCGATGCCGTGGTCGCTCGCCCCTCCCCCGCCTCCGCCGGCCAGGCTGAAGAGGAAGAACAGGGCAACCGCGCCCAGAGCCGCCAGAACCAACATAGCCATCATAGGATCAGGGTAGCACAAAAAGGAAGGCTTTGCGGGGGCGCGAACGCGGGGCCAACCATGGACATCCGAGGAACCACCGTACTCGTTCTGGGCGGAGGCGGAATGGTCGGGCGCGCCGTCTGCCGCGAGCTGCTCGACCAGGCCCCCCGCTGCATCGTGCTGGCCTCCTTCTCCGAGCACGAGACCCGAGCCGCGCTGACCACCCTGGAGGAGGAGTTCGCCCACCTGCGCCGCTTCAATCCCGGGCTACCGGAAGTCGAGCTGCGCGGTGAATGGGGCAACCTGTTCGTGCGCGACACTTACAGCCACTGCCACTTCAACGACATCCTGGCCCAGCCCGAAGGGCGCGCCGCCCTGATCGAGGATACCTTCGTCCCCCTCCAGCAGAGCACGCTCGAGCGCATGACGCTTTATCAGATCATCACCCGCAACCGCCCCGACATCATCGTGGACGCGGTCAACACCGCCACCGGCATCGCCTACAGCGATGTCTTCGCGCAGGCGCGCAAGGTTTGGGGCCAGCTCAAGGCCTCCGATGGCCCTCCCAGCCGCGAGTCGGTCGAGCAATTGATGTGCGCCTCCTACATCCCCCAGCTGATCCGCCACGTGGAGATCCTGTATCGCTCCATGGTCAAGGTGGACACCAAGGCCTACATCAAGGTGGGCACCTCGGGCACGGGGGGCATGGGTTGGAACATTCCGTACACCCACGGGGAGGAGCGCCCCTCGCTGCTGCTCCTGTCCAAGAGCGCGGTGGCGGGGGCCCAGACCCTGCTCTTGTTCCTGCTCGCCCGCACTCCGGCCGTGCCCACCTTCGATCCCGAAGACGCCGAGCTGATCCACCTCAAACGCCCGCCAGCCACCAAGGAGATCAAGCCGGCAGCCATGATCGGCTGGCGCGAGATCGGTTATGGCGACATCCGCCGCAAGGGCAAGCCGGTGGCGCTGGAAGACGTGCGCCTGGAAGAGGCCAGCAGCCTGCGGCCGGGCGACCAGCTGCTGCTCGACGACCCGGCTCGCGAGGCCCGGCTGCTGGGCAAGAACCTGCGCACGGTCTACGTGGACACGGGCGAGAACGGCATGTTCAGCACCGAGGAGTTCGTGGCCATCACCTCCCCGGGGCAGATGGGTTTCGTGACCCCCGAGGAGATCGCGCGCAACATCGCTGACGAGATCCGGGGGGTCAACACCGGCAAGGACGTGATCAACGCCCTCAACGTGACCTGCATGGGACCCACCTACCGGGCCGGCTTCCAGCGCGAGCGGGCCATCGCCAAGCTGCGCGAGCTGGAGAAGACCCACCAGACCGACTCGGTGGCCTTCGAGATCCTGGGGCCGCCCCGACTGAGCAAGCTGCTCTTCGAAGCTCACCTGCTGCGACGCCACTGCGGCACGCTCGAGCGGGTGGCTACCTCCGACCCCGAGGAGCTGTCCTCGGCCTGCCTGGCCATCCTGCGGGCCGACCCCGAGCTGCTGGCTACGCCCGTTACCCTGGGCATTCCCATCTTGTTCGAGCAGGAGGGTGGACTGCGGCTGGTGCGCGGTCGGCTCATCAAGACCCCGCCCCAACACGGCAGCGCCCTGGTGAGCGCCGGCGAGCGGGAGATCGAAGAGTGGGCAGGCGCGGGCTGGATCGACCTGAGGGTGGCCAACATGGCCCACTGGAAGCGGCGCATCCAGAGCATCCTGACCGAGGTGGATTCGATCCCCTCCTCGGACAGCTCAAGTCGCTACGTGCGCGACCGCCACTTCTGGCAAGAGCGCGGGGGGGTCATCAACCCGGGCGAGCTGGTGGCCTGGATCTTCAACACGGAAGATCGCGGGGAGCGCGGCCGAGAGTAAGCTCCTCCAGGGCGCCGCGATCGATGATGCGGATGCGTCGGCCCTTCAGCCCCAACACTCCCTTGCGACCCAGACTGCGCAGGGTGCGCGAGACCGACTCGATGGTCGTGCCGGCGATCTGAGCCAGCTCTTCCCGGGTCAGGGGAGCCACCTGGCCCTGGTCTTCGCACTCGAGCAGCAGGCTTGCGATGCGTCCCGAGGCGCTCAGGCGGGCCAGCTCCAGCATCCGAGCCTCGGCCCGCTCCAACGCGTGAGCCATGGACGTCATCACGTTCTGGGCCACCTGACGGTCCTCTTGCAGGGAAGCCAGCAACACGTCGCGCTCCACCAGGCAAATCAGGGCCTCTTGCACCACTTCGGCCGTGTTGGCCTGGGGCTGGCCGGTCAACAGCTCGCGGTGCCCCAGAAAGTCCCCTGGCCCGGCCAGGCTGACCACCTGCACCTGTCCGGCCGGATTGGCGCGGTAAAGCTTGACCCGACCCGAGCTGATGCAGTAGAGACCGCGCCCCAACTCGCCCTGTCGGAACACCAACGTCCCCCGCTTGTAGCGAGTCGAGCTCTTGCCCGAGTCGAACGCATCCACCACGGCGCTGGTCGCGCCGCAGAGAATGCCCTTGCCCTCACGATGGCAAAGATGACAGCTGGGGGCGCACGGATCCAGCGGAACAGTCTCCTTTCCTTGACTCTCCCAGTGTAGCAGAGTCGAGCAAGAACGAAATGACCTGGATCATGTCGGCCCTTTCAGGCCGATTTGAGCCGGCCGGGATACCCTCAGCATACCATGCAAGTCGCCACGGCCAATCCCAACCTGAGCGGCAAGAACCTTCTCGGTCGCGCCACCCATGGCGGTCTGCCGCCGAAGCTCTGGGAGAAGGCCCAGCACACCCGCGAGCACCTGGTCAGCCTCGAGTCCGAGCAAGAGCTGCAGCGCTTCGACGCGCTCTACACCAGAGCCGCCGAAAAGAGCATGAACGAGACGGGCGATTCTCTCATTCACGACGCCGCCCTGGGAGCGGCTGGATTGACCCTGTTGGCGGCCGGCGCCATGGCGGGTGCATCCGGGCTGGGAGGAGGGGTCTCGCTGCTGGCCCAGGCTCTCGGGGCCGGAGCCGAGACAGTCGAGGGACTGGCCATGCTCAGCGGCATGTTTGGCCTGTTTGCGGGCGCGCTCGCCTTGCCGATCGGAGCCGTCTCGCTGGCGTGCCTGCCGATCAAGTCGCGCGACGAGAAGGCGCTCGACCAGTACTGCGATCAGGTCTTCACCCCGGGATGGAGACCCTCCCAGAGCGGCCCTCTGGACCGTGGCGAGGTGGTGGACCGGTGGCTCAACGACCGGCCCTCGCAGGCCTCGCGCCAGGCTGGCAGGATCCTGGGTGGGTTGCTCGGCGGAGCTCTACTGGCTCCCTGCGGAGCGATTGGCGGACCCTTCGCCTGCCTGACCGTTCCAGCCGCCGGAGTGTTGGGTCTCACCAAAGGTGGCGAGGAGGGGTACCAGCGAGGAATCGGCGCTCTGGTCCCGCTGGCCACCGGGACCCTGATGGGGGTGGGCACCGGGGCCTTGCTGGCTTTCACCACGGTGGGCCCCGGCTGGCCCGTGGCTCTGGGGGCGGCGACCGCCGGCATCCTGGGAGCCGCCCTGGGCGGCTTTCTGGGCGAGGCCGGCCGGACTCCACTGGAGCGTGACCTCGACAGCCTGGCCCTCTGGCTGGGCAAGGAATCACGCTATGAGGCGGTGGATGACCCCGCTCTGCACAAGTTGATCCGCTGGCTGGTGGCCCACCCTCAGCTCACTCCCGATCAGCAGAAATTCCTGGTCCAGATGATGCGTCACGCTCAGCCGGACGATCGCAAGGGCTTCTTCGAATCGCTGCGCGGACAGATCGCCAGCCAGAAGCTCGACCAGGATGGCTGTGGGCAGCTCCTCCAGCGCCTGACCCGCCACGGCCTGACCAGCCAGAAGCTCTGCGACGCGCTTGAACGCGCCCTGCAAGGGGACGTGCCGGGGGCTCAGGGGGTCGAGGAGACGTCTGGCCGGGTCGTGCTGGGCGGTATCTCCGTGCGGCGCAAGAGCTTGGCCAGCCAGGAGGGCCGCCCACAGTAGACCCGAGGGCTGTGCCGATCAACCCATGGTTGGCGCAAACCCTCAGGTCCCCACGCTGGCGGGAGCGTGGCTGGCCAGGAACTCCTCGGCTTCCATGGCGGCCATGCAGCCCATCCCAGCGGCGGAGATGGCCTGGCGGAAGCGCCGGTCAACCACATCCCCGCAGGCAAACAGGCCCGGAGTGCGGGTCTTGACAATCTCGGTAGGAGTGTGGCCCGGGACGGTGCGGATGTAGCCGTCCTCGTCTCGGTCCACCAGGTCCTTGACGAAATCGGAGTTGGGCACGTGGCCGATGCCCAGGAAGAGGCCATCGGTTTTGAAGAGCTCGGGGGGCTTGTCCTTGCTCGAGACCATGACGCCGGTCACGCCTTCCTCGGGGGTTCCCTTGACCTCGGACACCCAGCTGTTCCACAGGAAAGCGATCTTGGGGTGCTTGAGGGCCCGGTCCTGCATGATCTTGCTGGCCCGGAGCGCGTCACGGCGGTGAATGACGGTCACCTTGTTGGCAAAGCGGGTCAGGAAGAGCGCCTCCTCCATGGCCGAATCGCCACCACCCACCACAACAACCTCGCGCTCGCGGTAGAAGGCACCGTCGCAGGTGGCGCAGCTCGACACACCCTGGCCGAACAGCTCAGCCTCGCCCGGCACCTCGAGCTTTCTGGCCCGGGCCCCGGTGGCCACGATCAGGGTGCGGGTCTTGAGCACCTGACCATCCTCCATGTGCACGACGAAGTGGGAGCCCTCCTTTTGGACCTCGCGAATGCGACCGTACTGGTAGGTCGCGCCAAACTTCTGGGCCTGCTTCTTCATGCGCTCGATGAGCTCGAAGCCGCCTACCCCGTCGGGAAATCCGGGGAAGTTCTCTACCTCGGATGTGAGCGAGAGCTGGCCGCCCGGCTCATCTCCCTCGAACACCAGCGGAGCGAGGTCGGCGCGAGCCGCGTAAATGGCTGCGGTGTGGCCGGCGCAGCCCGATCCGGCGATGATGACGTTCTGTTCGCTCAAGACAAGAGACTCCTCGGAAAAGTTTGGGGGGCGGTAAGCGAGCTTGCATTCCCCGCCAGGGCTGGATGTCCTCCGGCGAGAAGGGCCTGTGATGCGCATCTTTCTCGCTCTCTGCCTGGCCCTGACCCTGGCCCTGCCCGCCTGGTCTCAGCCCAAAGGGGTCATCCAGAAGAAGCTCAAGCCGATCGGGGGCATACCGGTCTACCAGTGGGTTTACCCCAGCGGTGGCCTCAAGGTCCGCGGACTGCTATTCCTGCCCGCCTCCAAGACGCCGCTGCCGCTGGTCATCTTCAACCACGACGGCACTTCGGGCATCTCCCGCGAGCACAAGCTGGCCAGCGCCCGGCTGGCCAAAGCCGGTTATGCCGTCTTCTCGCCCTCTTATCGGGGAGAAGACGGCTCACAGGGCGAGATTGAGATCGCCGCCGGCGAGGTGCAGGATGTTCTCAACGTGGTGCCGCTGCTGGCCCAGGTGAAGGGGATCGATGCCGAGCGTCTGGCTTTCGTGGGCGCCTCCCACGGCGCCCTCATCAGCGTGCTGGCGGCGGCCGACCATCCCGGCGTGGACGCGGTCGTGGCTGCCTACGGGGTGATGGACATCTATAGCTGGTATGACTACCTCAAGAAGGCCGGCAAGCTGGGCGGGGACGCGCTCACCCGCAAGACCTACGGCGACGGCCCTCAAGATAAGCCCCAGAACTTCGCCGCCCGCCAGGCCCTGACGCGGGTCCCGCGCCTGAAAGCGCCGATCTTGATCTTGCAGGGCGCCAAGGACGACATCGTGCCGCCCGACCAGGCCCGCAAGATGAAAGCCGAGATGGAGAAGCACGGCAAGAAGGTGACCATGAAGATCTATCCCAACTGCCTGCACGGCTTTCTGGTTTACGTGCCTTTCCTCAAGAGCGGCGTCGAGCCCGAGGAGCGCACCGAGACCGAGCTCGCCTGGCGCGACATGCTGGAGTTCCTGAAGCTTCACCTCAAGAGCTGAGGAGCGCCTCGCTCACACGCCCAGGCCCAGCTCGGCCAGGCGAGCGCGGGTCGACTCGTAGCCCGTGTGATGCACGCCGCGAATCCCCAGCCCGCCGGCCACCTCGATGAAGAGCGACCGGTCGTCCACGTAGATGACCTCCTCGGGGGCGACCTGAGAGATGTCCAGGGCCAGCTTCCAGATACCCGGGTCAGGCTTGCGCATGCCCACGAAACACGAGGAGACAAAAGTGTCCACCAGCTCGCCCAGCCGGAAGGTCTGCACTCGATGCAGGGTCAGCTCGCGACCTTCGTTGGAGACCACCGTGACCCGCAGCCCATAGGTCTGGCGCAGACGACGCAAGAGCTCGAGCATCTCGGGGAACGGTTTGGACTGCTCCAGCATGAACTGCTTGAAATCAGCCGGCGTGAAGTCTCGCGGCTTGTAGAAGACGGTGCGGGCGAGATACTCATCCAGGCTAAGCTTGCCCTCCTCGTAGGTGTCGAAGGTCATCCGATGGCGCTCGTCAACCTCCGCGCCATCGAGTTGAAACTGCTCGCAGGCCTTCATCCGCCCGGCCCGATCCCATCCGTTGGTCAACAGCACGTTGCCCACGTCGAAGAACAGCGCTTTGACCATTACTGCTCACCGCCTCCAGTCCAATGATTGACGGCGTACTGCGTTCCCGAGCCGATCTGGTAAAGCAACGTTTGCTGCAACTCGCGACGCGTGCCCGGGGGAAGCAGGGTGCGACTCTGGCTGGTCTTCAGGCTGACGACGTAAATGTCGTCGTCCACTCCCTGCCGGGAATGATAAGCCGCCCAGTTGCCCCTGGAGGAAACCGCCAGATCCTGCACCAGCCGCCCTGCCCGCACCCGGTCGAGAATCCGCTCGGCCACCAGGCTGAAGGGGTGAAACGCCAGCACGGTGTTGTTCTGAAGCAGCAACAGACGGTCCGAGTCGCGCGGCCAGAAGGGCAGGCAGGCGCTGCTGGAAGGGGTGGACAGCCGGGTGAACTGGCCTTCCTCCACGTCGGTCAGCATGTAAAGCTCACAGCGCGTGCCCAACTCGGCCGCGGCCGCCAGGCCGCGCGAGTCGGACGACCAGGTGGTGCGCAGGGATCTGCCCTCGGTGGAGATGAAGCTGTAGCGAAGGGTCCGACTGGCCCGGTCGTAGATCCAGACGCCCCGGGTCGAGCCGCTGGCCACCACCACGGCCAGCTTGTTGCCATCGGGGGAGGGCGAGACCTCTTCCAGGTTGAGCTGCTCGGCGCTGGTCGAGGGGAAGCGGGCCACGGGGCGAAAGATCCTCTCCCCCGGAGACCATGAGAGCAGCGTCACCGCACCTTTCAGGCTGCGCTGAAAGAAGACCTCGCCGCCCCGCACGCCGATCAGCTGCAGATCGACCTGCTCGAAGCGTACCGTGCGGCGGAAGCTGCCGTCGGTGGCCACCTGGATGAGGACGGGGGGCTGGCCCGGTTGCTGGGGAGGTTGCAGCAAGATGCTGCTGTCGTTCTCGATCCAGGCTGCGATGCGCAGCTCGCCGGGGGGAAATTCGGCTACCAGCCGGCGCTCGCTGCCGATCCGATCGGCCCACCAGAGCTGGCGACAGGTGTAGGCGCCCCCGCCGGGAGGCATCAGAAGCCGGAAGTAAGCCAGGCGCGACTCGTCCTCCGACCAGACGGGCTGCTCGTAGTGGAGAATAGGGAGTGAGTCGGTGCGTTCAGCCCGTCGCTCGAGATAGGCCAGGCTGCCCGTAAAGGCGCCCAGCATCAACAACACGAACACACCACCGATCAGTAGATCGCGAACGGTCTTACTGAATGGACTCCCTCCTCTCCGACAAAGGGGCCCGGCCGAACAGGCCGAGCCTCAAGAATTGTAGTCCCCACAGCTGGCGAACCGCGCCACGGGCTTGCCCAAGCTTTCCCGGCAAACTGGCTGGCGGCCAACCTGAACCTGGAAAGTAAAATTTCACAAGCCTCGGGGGTACTCCTTCGAACGAAAAGTTCATCCTGAGTTCACCCATCGGTAACACCGCTCGGATCATGATGCTCCCTGGACACCCCAGCACTTCCGGGAGGTAGCCGATGACCACCACCGCCTGCTCCACCAATCAGACCCTCTGCAAATTCTGGCCCTGGCCCAAGCCCGACCCGCCGGCTCCGCCGCCGCCCTCCGGTGACGTCGAGTTCAGCTACAACCCGCAGGATCGCAGCGTTCTGGACGCAGGCACCGTGGTCATCGGCGGGGTGGGAGCCGGGCCCACGGTGGAGAAGGCCAAGCTCAACGGCGCCAATCCAGCCAAGGACGGCAAGTATGTCTTCGCCCCCGGAGAGCAGGGCTTCGTGGGCGCCCTGGCATTCTCGAGCGTGGCCAGGACCATCAAGATCTTCGAAGAGGCTCTGGGTGAGCCCATCCGTTGGGCCTTCAACGGCACCCAGTTACGCATCAACGCGGACGCGGGCCGCGACCTGAACGCCTTCTACAGCCGCCAGGGAAAGAGCCTGAACTTCTTCCATGAGACCGACCCGGTCACGCGCCAGGTGGTCTACTCGGGCGGATCGGGCGAAGTCGCCGCCCACGAAGCCGGACACGCCATCCTGGATGGCTTGCGTCCCGGCTACCTGGGAGCCTGGTCGCCCGACCCGGGCGGCTTCCACGAGTCGTTCGGCGACGTGCTGGCCATGCTGGTCTGCCTGCAAGACGACCGCTGCCTGCAACGGGTGGTGGAGCAGACGGGCGGTGACCTGTCCATCCCCAACATGGCCTCCCACCTGGGCGAAGAGCTGGGCACGGCCATCAACAACACCACTGGCAAGAACGTGACCGGGGGCAACTACACCCGCACGGCCATCAACAGTTTCGTCTGGCAAGACCCCAGCACGCTACCCGAGAAGGGCGGCCCGGACCAGCTCGGAAGGGCGGTGCACAGCTACTCTCGCCTCTGGACCGGGTCGTTCTACGATGTCCTCAAGGGCATGGTCAACTCCAACCGCGAGCAGGGGATGGAGCCGTTCCAGGCCATCCGGGCGGCCTCCACCGAGGCCCTCAAGCTCTACGGTGGCCTGATGAAGACCGCTCCTCGGGGCGACCACACCTATCGAGACATGGCCCGGGCCCTGGTGGCGGCCGACCGTCAGTACAACAACGGCGCCCGCTCCGAGTTGATCACCCGGGTCTTCACCGACCGCCGGATCCTGAACGGACGAGAGGATGCCGAGACTCCCTCCTTTGCCCAGGCCGATGCCCGCGTCTACCAGAGCGAAGAAGAGAGCACCCGTCCCCAGCGCGTCCTGCTCCAGGGACCCGAGTTCCGGCAGTTCGATGGGGCCGTGGTGGACAACCTGGTGGACAAGAGCGCCTCCATGTTCCAGGAAGCCGAGAGCGCCGATCGGGTGAAAGACAGCCTCAAGCACCTGATCGCGGCCGGGCGCATCCTCTACACCGACCCCGGCAAGCCGGTCAGCGAGAAAGATCTCTTCGACCCCCACGGCCAGCCTTACACCGGCGTGGTGCGCTGGGAGAACGGCCAGATGGTGATCGAGCGCGTCAAGATTCTGTCGACTCGGTAAGGCGCCGCGCGTTGGGCTTTCAGGAAGCAACTGGCAACAGGTCGCGACTACGCATTCCCCTGATACTGAACAGGTGAACGCGCGGGAGTGTAACACCGCTGAAATGTTTCCAGCCTCCCCCCGCGGTAGCATGCAGACATCGAGGTTGAGCCCGGGAGCAACCGGCCACCCGAAGGCCTGCAAGGCTGAACAAGAGCAGGCCCGGATGGATTCGGCGGGGAGGGTGGTATGCCCCAGCTCCCCAAGGGGCCTTCCTGCCACCTGACCCTCGGTCTTTTGACCGAGGGTTTTTCATTTGCCCTGCGAAGCCCTGAGAGTGAGCCACGAAGCTGCCCAGAGGGCACACTACGAACAGATCGGCGCAGCCTATGAAGTACACTACTCCGACCCCACCAGCCGCGAGTACCGTGACCGGTTCCTGCACGCGCCTCTTTTCGCGGGACTGAACCTGACCGGAATGCGGGCCCTGGATGCGATGAGCGGCAGTGGCTCGCTTTCTGACTATCTTCAACGCAAGGGCGCTCGGGTCACAGGGCTGGACATCTCGCCGACCCAGATTGCCATGTATCAAGAAAAGCTGCCCGATTGCCAGGCAGTGTGCGGCTCCATGCTCGAGAGCGGCCTACCCGATGCCAGTTTTGACCTGGTCGCCGTGGTCGGCGGGCTGCACCACCTGCACCCCAACGTGCTCGCTGCAATCGACGAGGTACACCGCCTGCTGCGTCCGGGGGGCTACTTCTGCTTTACCGAGCCCCATTCAGGCTCGCTGCCGGACATCTTACGCCAGCTCTGGTACCGCTTCGACCCGCTTTTCGAGGAAAACGAGGCAGCCATCGACGTCAGCCAGCTCAAGAGGGCCAATCAGCACCGATTCGACTTCGAAATCGAGCGTTACGTGGGCAATGTGGCCTACATCGTGGTGCTCAACTCCATGGTTCTGCGGCTTCCTGTGGGCCTCAAGAAGTACTATGCCGGCCCGGCCATGCAACTCGAATCGCTGCTGAACCGCATCCTGCCAAGGTTACTGGCATGCTATACCATCTGCAGATGGCGCAAGCTCTAAAGCGACGCGCAAAGGCTTAACCGTCTCATCGGTGCGTGTCTAACACTTTTCTAACAGTTCGCAAACTCAACTCACACGCGCCCGCCGCTAAGCTACCAGGTGGCCGTGCTACGCCATTTTAGAGTGCAGTCGTGAAGGTTTTGCAGGGATCCGCGTCGACAGACCCGTGGGGAGGCGTCCCTGAAGAGAGCAAGACCTTCATCACATGACGCTCAACAGCAGAGAAGACGAGGTGCCAGCGGACTTGAGTCAGGAAGAAGTCCAGCTCGAAGAACCCGAAGCCGTCGAGGAAGCCGATTCCAACTCGGGAGTGGCCGAGTTGTCCGAGTTGCTGCGCACCCGTGACGCCGAGATCGTAGAGCTCAAAGAGCAGGTGCGACGCGTGGCAGCGGACTTTGAGAACTTCCGCCGTCGCCAGGAAGAAGAGCAGAAGCGCCGATTGCAGCACCTCAAGGAAGACCTCTTCCGCCAGCTGCTCACCATCCTGGACAGCTTCGAGCGCGGTCTGGCGGCCGCTCAGGCCAGTCCCTCCATCGAAAGCCTGACCCAGGGTATGGAGATGGTGACCCGCGAGTATCACAAGCTCCTGCAAAATCACGGCGTGGAGCCGATCCAAACCGAAGGCGTGCTGTTTGACCCCAACTTGCATGAGGCCATGATGCTCGAGGAACGCGATGACGTGCCCGATCAGGCGATCGTGGCCGAGTTACAGCGCGGTTATCGCATGGCTGACCGCGTGCTGCGGCCAAGCCTGGTCAAGGTGGCCAGCAACAATCAACCCCAAGCAACAACGGAGGCTTGACCCAATGGCTAAAGTGGTAGGAATCGACCTGGGCACCACCAACTCGGTGGTGGCCATCATGGAGGGTGGCAAGCCCACCGTCATCGCCAATGCCGAGGGAAGCCGCACGACGCCCTCGGTGGTGGGATTCAGCAAGTCGGGCGAACGGTTGGTTGGCGAGCTGGCCAAGCGCCAGGCCGTCAGCAACCCCGACCGCACCATCCGGTCGATCAAGCGCCACATGGGCACCGACTTCCGAGTCGAAATCGACGAGAAGAATTACTCGCCCGAGGAAATCTCGGCGATGATCCTGCAGAAGCTCAAGCATGACGCCGAGCAGTATCTGGGCGAGCAGGTCAAGCAGGCGGTCATCACGGTTCCAGCCTACTTCAATGACTCCCAGCGCCAGGCCACCAAGAACGCCGGCACCATCGCCGGTCTGGACGTGCTGCGGATCATCAACGAGCCCACCGCGGCCGCCCTGGCTTACGGCCTGGACAAGCAGAACGAATCGTTGACCGTGGTCGTGTTCGACCTGGGCGGAGGCACCTTCGACGTCTCCGTGCTGGAGATCTCAGAAGGCGTCTTCGAGGTGAAAGCCACCGCCGGCGACACCCATCTGGGAGGCGACGACTGGGACCACCGGGTCATGGAGTATGTGGCCGAGCAGTTCCAAAAGGAGAACGGCATCGACCTGCTGGCCGACAAGATGGCCGCCCAGCGCCTGCGCGACGCCGCCGAGAAGGCCAAGATCGAGCTCAGCCAGGTGTCCCAGACCAACATCAATCTGCCCTTCATCACGGCCGACGCGTCCGGGCCCAAACACCTGGATGTCACCCTCAGCCGCTCCAAGTTCGAAGAGCTGACCCACGATCTGCTCGACCGCTGCGCCGCTCCCTGTAAGCGCGCCCTGGACGATGCCAAAATCGAGATTGCTGCCATCGACCGTGTGCTGCTGGTGGGCGGCTCGACCCGCATGCCGATGATCACCGAGTTCGTCAAGCGCCGCTTCGGCAAGGAGCCTTCCAAGGACATCAACCCCGACGAATGCGTGGCTCTGGGCGCTGCAGTGCAAGGCGCCGTGCTCTCGGGTGAGGTCAAGGACGTGGTGCTGGTCGACGTCACCCCGCTCACCCTCGGCATCGAGACGCTGGGCGGCGTGATGACCAAACTGATCCCGCGAAATACCGCCATCCCGACCTCCAAGGCCGAGACCTTCACCACCGCAGCCGACATGCAGACCAGTGTCGAGGTGAACGTGCTCCAGGGCGAGCGCGAGCTGGCCCGGGACAATAAATCGCTGGGGACCTTCAAGCTCACGGACATCCCACCGGCCCCGCGCGGAGTGCCCCAGGTCGAGGTGACTTTCGACATCGACTCCAACGGCATCTTGAACGTGACCGCCAAGGACAAGGCCACGGGCAAGTCGCAGAAGATCACCATCACGGCCAGCACCAACCTCTCCAAGGATGACGTCGATCGCATGGTCCGCGAGGCCGACACCAACGCTCAGGAAGACAAACGTCGACGCGAGGAGATCGAGCTGAAGAACCAGGCTGACAGCCTCATCTACAGCTCGGAGAAAACCCTCAAGGACGCAGGCGACAAGGTGACGCCCGACCTGAGGGCCAAGGTGGAAACCGCACGCGAGAAGCTCAAGAACGCAGTGGAGGCTTCCAGCATCGATCAGGCCCAGGTCAAATCCGGCCTGGAGGAGCTGACCAACGCCATCTACGAGGTTTCCAAAATGCTCTACGGTCAACAGGGCGAGCCTGGTCCGCACGGTGGACCGGGTGGCCCCAACGGCGCTCAGGCATCCGAGAACGGCGCCAGCGAAGGTGACGTGGTGGATGCCGAATACGAGGTAAAGGACTGAGCCGACTCCTCGATGGAGTTCAAGGACTACTATAAGACGCTGGGCGTTTCCAAGACAGCCAGCGAAAAAGAGATCAAGCAAGCCTACCGCAAGCTTGCTCGCGAGAACCATCCCGATGTCAAGAAAGGCGACCGGGACGCCGAGGTCAAGTTCCGCGAGATCAACGAAGCCTACGAAGTGCTCTCCGACGCCGAGAAGCGTCAGAAGTACGACCAGCTCGGAATGTACTGGAACCAGCCCCAGGGCGGACCGCGCGGGGGTGGCCAGTGGTCGGGCGCCCAGGGGTTCGATTTCCAGGATCTCGGCGACCTCTTCGGCGGAGCCGGCGGCGGCTCAGGCTTCTCGAGCTTTTTCGAGCACTTCTTTGGCGGCCAGATGGGGGGCGGTGGCGGTGGTCGAGGGCGCGGCCGGGGTCCGCAAAAGCCCCCCGAAAGCGAGGCCGAGATCGAGGTCTCTTTGGAGGAAGCCATCCAGGGCAGCACGCGCACGCTGACCCTGGACCAGCGCGAGGCCTGTCCCCAGTGCCACGGCTCGGGCCTGACCGACCAGGGGATCTGCCCCACCTGTCGTGGCCAGGGCCAACTGCGCCGCCCCCAGACCCTCGAGGTCAAGATTCCAGCCGGCGTCAAGGACGGCTCCAAAATTCGCCTGCGCGAGCACAGCCTGGTGCTGGTCATGCGTCTCAAGCCCGACCCGGTCTACGAGGTGAAGGGTCACGACCTGCACCGCGAGGTGCCGGTGCCGGTCTACACGGCCGTACTGGGCGGCAAGGTAAACTTCCGCACCCCTCGCGGCCAGGTCGACCTGAAGATCCCACCCCGTACTCAGGCCGGCCGGCAGTTTCGCCTGACCGGCCAGGGGCTGCCTCGCATGAAAGGCGAGCCGGCCGGCGACCTCTACGCCCGCGTCAAGCTCGACGTGCCCGGCGACCTCTCCAGCGAGGAGCTTGAGCTGATCGAGCGCTGGAAGGCCCTGCGCAACGGGAACTAACCCGGTCGCTCGGACGTCTTTGAAAACGAACTTCTGAAACCGGAGGTGGATTACTCTTGAATCCAATTCAAAGAGGCCGCCTGGTGGCCTCGACACTCAGTCTTGTCCTGATTGTGGGGCTTATGCTGGGGGCCTTTCAACTGGGAGCACGCTATGCCGTCGCCCAGCCAAAAGATGAGACCCAGGCCCAGGTGCAGCGCGAGCTGGGTACCTTTGCCCGGCTGGCCAAACAGCTCAAGCCTTCGGTGGTCAACATCTCGGTCGTCAAACAGCGTCGATTTGCGCTGGAAAACCCATTCCTGGACGCGGAGCCCAGCTCCGGTCAGGGAAGCGGCGTGATCATCAGCCCTGATGGCTACGTGCTGACCAATAACCACGTGGTGGCAGAGCGCGGCGAAGTGCGCGTGACCTTGATGGACGACACCGAGCTGAAAGCCACCCTGGTGGGCACCGATCCCAACACCGATCTGGCTCTGCTCAAGTTGAGCGCGGACAGGCCTCTGCCGGCCGCTCGTCTGGGCGACTCAAAAGCCATGGAGGTAGGTGACTGGGTCATGGCCATCGGCAACCCCTTTGGCCTGGAGGCTACCGTGACCGTGGGAGTGCTGAGCGGCACGGGCCGCACCATCGGGGCCAGCCCCTACGACGACTTTCTACAGACCGACGCAGCCATCAATCCGGGCAACTCGGGCGGGCCGCTCTTCAACACCGCCGGCGAAGTGGTTGGGATCAATACGGCCATCCTGCCCGCCGGCCAGGGCATCGGCTTTGCCGTGCCCATCAATCTGGCCCGGGAGGTCGTCGAGCAGCTCAAGCAGCAGGGCAAGGTGGTGCGCGGCTTTGTGGGCATCGGCATCGCCCCTATCACGGCTGAGGTGCGCGAGAAGCTCAGCCTGGCGCCCGACCAGCGAGGCGCCCTGGTGGCCAGTGTCATCCCGGGCGGACCGGCCGAGCAAGCCGGAGCCCAGGTGCAGGACGTGGTGACCGGCATCAATGGGCGCGCGGTGGATTCGGATCGCGACCTGCTCAACCAGATCGCGGCCACCCCGGTGGGCTCAACGGCCGATCTCAACGTGCTGCGCGACGGGAGGCAGGTCACCCTGAAGGTCAGTGTGGCAGAGCGTCCCGAGCAGGTGCGCAACCGGGTGCGGGTGCGTCGCTGAAACTTCGTCGCCTTGACCGTGCCACGAAACGTGCGGTGAGAAACTTGTTTCGAACCGCTTCCAAAGTGTTGTGGCACGGGCGAGGCGACGAAGTTCTACCTCTTGAGAATTCATCGCACAGTCAATGCGCGGGACTGTAGTGTGCTCACACCCTGGTTTTGCACATTAGCAGGCGCCCCGGCTCCGACAGCTTCAGCGACGACCAGAAGCGGTCGACAATTTCTCCGCTCGAGCAGGCGTAGCCCCTTCGGGCGCTAAACTCCCCGCCCATGCCCCCGCGCCGACCGCTGACCTCGCAAGAGCCCTCTTTGTTCGACTCGAGCTTCGACCCCAAAGCACCGCTGGCCGCCCGCATGCGACCTCGCAACCTGGACGAGTATGTAGGCCAGCAGCACCTGCTGGGGCCGGGCAAAATGCTGCGCCGGGCCATCGAGCAAGACAACCTGCACAGTTCGATGATCCTGTATGGCCCTCCCGGCACGGGCAAGACGAGTCTGGCCCGGGTCATCTCCCTGCACACCCGGGCCGAGTTCTTCACCTTGAGCGCGGTCCTCTCGGGTGTGGCCGACCTTCGCCGCGAGGTGGCCCGGGCGGCCGAGCTCAAGCAGTCGGGGCGGCGCAGCATCCTGCTGGTGGATGAGATCCACCGCTTCAACAAGGCCCAGCAGGACGCGTTGCTGCCGCATGTGGAGGATGGAACCATCCTGCTGATCGGCGCCACCACCGAGAACCCGTTCTTCGAGGTGATCGGAGCCCTGGTGAGCCGCAGCCGCATCTTTCGTCTGCAGGCTTTGACCGAGTCCGACCTGGAGCACATGCTGCGCCGCGCCCTGACCGACGAGCGCGGCTACGGCGGTCGCGGCGTGGAGGCTCAGGACGAAGCGCTCAAGTTTCTGGCCGAGATGGCCGGGGGCGACGCCCGCACCGCCCTGAACGCGCTGGAGCTGGCTGTGGAATCGGCCCCGGGCGAGCCAGTCACGCTGGAGCGAGCCCAGGAGGCCCTGCAACGCAAGGCCCTGCGCTATGACGCCAGCGGTGATCTGCACTACGACACCGTCTCGGCCTTCATCAAGTCTGTGCGCGGCTCGGATGTGGACGCTTCGCTCTTCTACCTGGCCCGAATGCTGGAAGCGGGCGAGGATCCCCGTTTCATCATGCGGCGTCTCTTCATCCTGGCCGGCGAGGATGTCGGTCTGGCGGACCCCCAGGGGGTCGTGATCGTGGCCTCCTGCGCTCGGGCCCTGGAGTGGTGCGGGTTGCCCGAAGCCCGGTATCACCTGGCCATGGCCACCGTCTACCTGGCGGCCGCCCCCAAATCCAACAGCATGACAGGTTACTTCGCCGCTGAGGCCGCCGCCCTCGAGCACCCCGACGCTCCCGTGCCGGTCCACCTGCGCGATGCTCACTACAAGGGTGCCGCCCGACTCGGACACGGCAAGGGCTACCGCTACCCGCACGACTTTCCAGGCCACTGGACGGCCCAGCAGTACCTGCCCGACAAGCTCGCGGGCCGTCAGTTCTACCAGCCCGGCCCGCTTGGCTACGAGCAAAAGATCGCCCAGCGACTTCAGGTCTACCGTCCCTCCCAAGAAGGAAGCATGGGCGGGCCGGGTGGAAGTTCACCCCAACCAGGATAAAGGAGCCCGCAGCCCTGTACAACATCGCTTCTCGGCTGAACCAGATCCGCCAGGCCATCGACCAGGTGCTCTCGGGCGAAATGAGCCCGGAAGCCTTCCGCGACTTTTTGAACACCACCCACGAAGCTCTGCTCGAGAAGGGCCGCGCCAACCGCGAATGGCTCGAGGAAAGCGGCTACGCCGCCTCGGCACCGGCCGAAGCCGAGCAGGCCTACGCCGCCATGGATCTCTACGAGGAGGGCATGACCGAAATTCGCCGTTACCTCGACGACCAGAACCCCCAGCACCTCGAGGACGGGTTCAACCTCTGCAAAGACGGCAACACCAAGATGAACAAGGCCATGACCATCAACCGCGATAGCTACGAGGAGCTGGAAATCAACTTCCAGATGTAGCTCCTGGACCTCACCCGCGAACCGCTTCAGCGGGCTCTGCTGCGCCTTTCGCTCCCGATCATGGGAGCGATGTTGCTCGAGACCCTGTTCAATCTGCTCAATGCCTTCTGGGTCGGCAAGTTGGGCACGCTGGCTTTCGCCGCCGTCAACCTGGCCAGCTTCACGGTCTGGCTCCTGTTTGCCCTGGCGGCCATCGTCACCACCGGCACCAATTCGGTGGTGGCTCAGCGCATCGGAGCTGGCGATCCGGTGCAGGCGCGGCGGGCCGCCCACGTGGGCATCCTCACCTCCTTTTGCCTGGGCGTCGTGGTGGCTTTTCCCGTGCTCCTCTTCTCCGACGACTTGCTGGGCTGGATGGCGGGGAACACCCCGGAGGGCCGCGAGGCGGTGCGCATCGGCACGGGCTATCTCGGTCTGATCTTCCTCTGGGCTCCCATCCACTGCCTCAACGATACCCTGTCGGCCATCTTCCGGGCCGCCGGCGACACGCGCACCCCGCTGCGAGTTTACGCGTTCGGCTTTGCGGTCAACTTCGTACTCGATCCCCTGCTGATCTTCGGACTGGGACCATTTCCGCGACTGGAAGTGGTGGGCGCAGCCCTGGCCACGAATCTATCCTTCACTCTGGTCACGGTCCTCTACGTTACCCGGCTCAAGGACCTCCCCTTCCAACTCGGGCGCCGTCCCGGAGAGGACCTGCGCAAGGTGTTCAGCCGCCACTGGCTCTATGAGATCTTGCGCATCGGTATCCCCCCCTCCATAGCGTTCGTGACCTTCTGCCTGGTCTACATGCTGATCGCCCCCATCGTCGGGGCGTTCGGTCCCGCGGCCCTGGCCGCGCTGGGTATCGGTCATCGCTGCGAAAGCCTGTCTTATCTTGTCTGCCACGGCCTCTCGCTGGCCGCCATCACGCTGGTGGGGCAGAACATCGGCGCCGGAGAGTTGGAGCGGGCTCGCCGGGCCGCTTGGGTGGCGGTACGCATCGTCATGCTGGCCAGTCTGGGGACGACCACCCTTTACCTGGTGGGCGCGCCCCTGTGGGTGAGCCTGTTCTCGAGCGACCCCGAAGTGCTGGCCGTGGGAGTTCCTTATCTTCGCATCATGGCCTTCGCCCAACTGCCCATGGGGGTGGCCATGGTGCTGCAGGGCGCGTTCTCGGGGGCGGGCGTGACCGTGCCGCCCACCATCGTGGCCACCACCTCAGCTCTGCTGCGCGTCCCGCTGGCCCGCTGGCTGGCCCTCACCAACGGGCTGGGGCTGAACAGCATCTGGTGGGCCATCGTGGGCCTTACCTCGTTGCAGAGTCTGGTGATGGCCGCCCTGTTCCATGCCGGCCTCTGGAGGAAAGGGGGAAGGCGGCTTGAACCGCCCTCCAACCCAACCGGAGGAACGCCATGAAGACCTTATTCGGCCGCCACTTTCTCAGCTTCGACGAGTTGAGCTTCGATCAGATCATGCAGCTTTTCAAAACCGCCGAGCTGCTCAAGGCCGAGACCCGCATGCGTCGATTCCAACCCCTGCTGGCCAACCGCACACTGGGCATGATCTTCGAGCAGACCTCCACCCGCACGCGAGTGAGCTTCGAGGTGGGCATGCGCCAGTTGGGCGGGCACGCGCTCTTTTTGTCGGCCAACGACCTCAAGCTGGCCAAGGGCGAGCCGATCTCGGATACCTCGCGCGTGCTTTCGCGCATGCTCGACGCCATCATGGCGCGCATCTTCAGCCAGGCCAACCTGGAAACGCTGGCCGCCTACTCCAGCGTGCCGGTCATCAATGCCATGACGGACATGTATCACCCCTGCCAGGCGCTGGCTGACATCTTCACCATCTGGGAGAAGAGGGGCAAGCTCGAAGGGCTCAAGTTTGCTTACCTGGGCGACGGCAACAACGTGTGCCACACTGCCCTGATCAGCTGCGCCAAAGTGGGCATGAACGTCTATAGCGCCAGCCCCGAAGGGCATGATCCCGATCCGGCCGTGGTGGAGCGCTGCCGCGAGTACGCCCGGGCCTGGGGCTCGGAGGTCAAGCTCGTACGCGATCCCAGGGAGGCCTTCCAGGATGCCGACGTCATCTACACCGATGTCTGGCTCAGCCCGGGCCAGCAGGGCAGCGAAGAAGAGCGCAAGGCCAAATTCATGCCCTATCAGGTCAACAAAGGGGCCATGAAACTGGCGCATCCCAAGTGCCTGTTCATGCACTGCCTGCCCGCCAAGAGGGAACTGGAAGTGACCGAAGAGGTCTTCGAAAGCGAGAACTCGGTGGTGTTCGAGGAGGCTGAGAACCGACTGCACGCTCAGAAAGCTCTCCTGGTACACCTCATTCCTTGATCCCCGGCTCATGGAACAACATCTGTCAGGGGCGGAGGCGAGGGTAGAAGCCACCCAGCAGGGGGGTTGACGGCCCGTCTTCCAGGCTAGGAGCGCAGCCGGACCCCCTGCTCGACAATCTGTTGAGCGCAGGATGCTAGGGCTTCACCGCCAGGGCCACCAGCGAAAGACCGATGGGCAGCCCCGGACCGAGCACTACCGGCACCTCGGCGTAACAAAGCTGCGTAAGAGCCCAATTGACGGGTCGAGAGGGGATGCTCATCTCGACATGCGGCCGGCGCGGCAGGAGGGCCACCGCGAGGCGCACCCCGATCACTATCGGCAGCACCAGCATATTGACATAGGAGGCGTGCAGCAAACGGAAACCCGCCCTCTGGATGCGCTCTACCAGCTGACCCCGATAGTAACGTCGCTGGTGCTGCACGATGCGGTCGTGCTCGCCATACAGCCAGGGCAGGGCAGGCGTGTAGATCAGCAGCGCGCCCGAGGGGGCCAGCACCCGGTTCCACTCGCGCAGCGCTCCCTCGTCGTCGGCAATGTGCTCGATCACGTCAAAGGCTGTCACCAGGCCAAAGTGGCGGTCGGGGAAGGGAAGCTTCTCGGCACTCGCCTCCTGAACCCGTTGGGCGCCCCGCTTGCGACAGTAGTCCAGAGCCTCGGGAAAGGGATCCACCCCGTACGTTTCGCCGAACTCTTCCAAGAGCATGAGATTGTAGCCCGTGCCACAACCCACATCCAGCACCCGTCCTCGGGGGGCGTGACGGCGCAAGAGCTCGAAGCAGACGGTCCGGCGGCCACGATACCACCACATGTCCTGCTCGATCTCCCAGATCCGATCATAGGCAATCGCTTCCATCTGGCTACTCCATCCAGCGTTCGTGCCACAACTGAAACATCAGCATGGTCCACAGGGGCTTGCGATGATCCACCTTACCGGCCAGGTGTTGCTGCACCATGCGCCCCAGGAAGGCGGGGTCGAACAATCCCTGCCGACGCAGCCGCTCGGGCTCCAGACAGCGGTCGAGCAAGGGCTTGAGGTCGGTCTTGAGCCACTGGGCCACGGGAATGCCGAAGCCCTTCTTGGGCCGCTTGAGAATACTGGCGGGCAAGCTGTCCTTCATGGCCTGCTTGAGAAGCCATTTGCCATTCATCCCGCGCAGCTTGAGCGGCATGGGTACGCGGGCCAACAGCTCGACGAGAGTGTGATCCAGGTAGGGCACGCGCCCCTCCAGGGAGACTGCCATGGTGGCCCGATCGAGCTTCACCAGCAGGTCGTCGGGCAGATAGAAGTGGAGGTCCAGATGCTGGATGCCGGCGATCAGGTCGAGCCCGGCCAGCTCGGCCCGATGCTCCTCGAGGGGGCGCCAGGTGGCCTCGTGAGGCAGGCTGGCCTGAAAGGACGAGGTGTAGAGAAGGCGCTTGTCCTCGGCCGTAAATGAGCCCATCCAGTGGAAGTGGCGCGGCATGACGGGCTCACTGGCATGCCGAAAGAAGCGCTTGAGCTTGAAGTCGAGGCTCAGGTAGCTGGTGGAGACTGGCATCCGATTGACCGTCCAGGCGGCCACCCGGCTCAGAGGGCGGGGCAGCCAGGCGGCTACGGCGTGGGCCGGATAGGTGGGGTAGCCGGCCAGCAACTCGTCAGCCCCCTCCCCCGTCAGCACCACGGTTACCGATTGACGCGCGTAGCGGCTCAGGAGGTAGGTGGGCAGGATGGCGGCATCCCCGAGCGGCTCGTCGAGCTGGTCCACGACAGGATCGAGCACTTCCAGCGAGGCGCGCGGGTCGAGCAGCTCCTCATGGTGCTCGGTTCCCAGCTCTCTGGCGACCAGGCGGGCGTGGGAGGACTCGTCGTAGGTGCGGTCCTGAAAACCGATGGAGAAAGTCTTCACCCGTCCGGTGGTCTCGCGGGCCAGGGCAGCCACCGCTGAGGAGTCGATTCCGCCGCTGAGGAAGACGCCCAGGGGAACTTCGCTGATCAACATGCGCTGCACGGATTGCTTGAGACTCTGGCGCAGCAGCCGTTGCCAATCGCGCGGCGAGAGGCTGCGATCTTGCTCGCGCAGCTTCAGCTCCCAGTAACACTGGACCAGGTTGGTGGCCGGGTCGCGCACTAGAATGTGCGCCGGAGGTAGCTTGGAGATGCCCTCCAGGATGCTTTCGGGGGCGGGCACGTACTCGAAGGTCAGGTACTGGTCCAGCGCCACCGGGTTAAGTCTCCTGGCGATCGTGGGCAGCTCGAGCAGGGCCTTCAGCTCGCTGGCAAAGGCGACCCCCCCGGGGATCTCGGCCGTGTAGAGGGGCTTGATGCCCAGCCGGTCACGAGCCAGAAAGAGTCGCTCCCTTTTCCGATCCCACAGGGCCAGAGCGAACATCCCGTTGAGGGCCTCGAGGCACTCCACCCCGCGCTCTTCGTAGAGGTGCACGATGACCTCGCCATCGGCGTGGGTGGCGAAGCGATGACCCCGCTCTTGCAGTCCGGCGCGCAACTCCTGGAAGTTGTAGATTTCCCCATTGAAGACGCAGACCAGGTCGCCTGTCTCGTTGCGATAGGGCTGATGGCCTCCGGCCACGTCGATGATGCTGAGCCGCTGGATGGCCAGGGCTACCGGACCTTCGGTAAACAGGCCCTGCTCGTCCGGCCCACGATGGTGAATGCGGGCGGCCATGCGGCCCAACAGGTCGCTCTGGGGAGGGTGGTGACTGTACCAGCCGCAGATGCCGCACACGGTCTAGAGGCGCTCCAACAGTCTCTGGGCTGGCTCGAACCTCAGGCGGGCAGCCTTCTCGGCTTCGCGCCGGGCATCGGTTGGCTTATTCAAGTTGAGATACACGACCGCCAGGTTGTAGTGGGCTACCGCCGAGTCGGGCCGCAGCGCCACGGCTTGCTTCAAGTCCGACAGAGCCCCTCCTGCATCGCCCAGGCCCAGGCGCGCCTGGCCGCGACCCAGGTAAGCTCCAAAATCGTTGCGGTCCAGCTCAAGTGCACGCGTATAGGCCTCCAACGCCGGTTGCCAACGCTTCTCGCGCCCCTCCAGCTGTCCCATCAGCCACCAGGTCAGGGGCGAGCCCGGATCGTCACCCAGCTTCGCTTCCACTTCCGACCGGGCAGCCAGGGTTCCCCGAGGGAAGGGGTCCGCCAGGGCAGGATTCACTGCCCGGTAAGCTGGCAGCCCCAGCGAGCTGGGCACGTAGAGAACAGCCACGTCGTCGAAGTAGACGAGCGACCAGCGCGGGTCTCTGGCCAGGCGGCCGGCCAACCAGGAGTGGGCCTCGGATGGGTCGGTGTAGTGCAGGAGGTAGGCACCGATCGAGTACTTTCTGGCCACCTCCTCCTGACGGACCGGGTCTTGCAGCGCATCCAGGTAGTCGTGCATCAAACTGTCGGGGAAGGTGCTCGTCATGCCGTGAATCATGACCGGGGCCTCGCGAAACACCAGATAGCCACCCAGGTGGTAGCTGTTGAAGACGGTGCCCGGCACCTGGTGGGCGCGCAGGAATTCCAGGGCACCTTCCGGGTAGACTCGCCGAGGAATGTCCCGGCGATTCCAGTCTCCCTCGCCGGGCCCGAGCAGCAAGACCCCGAGCAGAGCGATGAGCACCACCAGGTTGAGAGACTTGCGATCTGGCACAGACGGGCCCCAGGCGTAGGCGACCAGACCCGTGGTGGCAGCTCCAAACTCGCCCAGGGCGCGACCATGACGCGAAGCCGTAAAGAGCATCCCGAGGCAGGCGATGAGGTGACCCGGACGAAACCGCCCCTGTTTCCAGGCCACCACAAACCCCCCCAGCATGACCAGGACGAAGAGGCCCGGGGGACCGAGCCAGGATTCCAGCGGAATGGGAAGCCACTCGATATTGTTCTCCATCATGGCTTTGCGCGCGAAGGTCTTATGAACATAGACATAGATTTCCCAGCCGCCGGGGCGGACCATCGCGCCCAGAGCCGCGGCCACCAGGGCATAAAAATACAGGCGACGAAACCTCGAGCCCACCCAGATGGCCCCCAGCACCGCCAGTCCTGCCGCCAAACCCGCGTGGACGTTGGTCCAAAATGCGTAAACGCAGAACATCAGGGCGGGGAGAAAGACACGCTCACTGCGTTCCTGACGCAGCACGAGCCAGGTTTGCAGAGCCAGCAAAAGGTCGGAAACCAGGTGGGGGCGCAACATGAACCGCCCTTGCACCATCCAGAGCTCCAGGGCCACCAGAAGAACCGTCGCCCAGGGGGCCAGGCCCGCCAGGCGACAGCCAAGGCAGAGCACCAGAGCCAGGAGAGCCAGCAACAAAGCTTTCGCCACCGCCAGGCCTGGCAAGCCAAAGTGTTGATAGATCTGCCAGGAGGCCCAGGCAAAGCCCCACTCGTCGTTGAGCCAGTGGGGCGCCTCAAAGAGGCTGGAACTGGCCAGAAAGGTTTCCTGATGAGGGATCGTTCCGGTGCTGGCGATCTCCCGGCCCATGCGCAGATCGAACCAGAGATCGTAATCCAGGGGGGTGCTGAGGGTGCGCAGGAAGACGCAGGCCACCAGCAACCCGATCAAGAGCACCGGAAGGCGCATAAGATGGGCCTTCTCCGAATGTCAAAGCCTTCCTGGTGCGCTGTTGACAGCCCGGGGGGCCTTTGCTAGAATGGGCAGGCTTTTGACCAGGGCAGGTCTTTTCTCTTGCCCCCGGTCGATTCCCAGGAGGAACTCGATGGATACCTACACCGTAAAGACAGAATCGGTGAAGAAAGATTGGTTCATTGTGGACGCCGACGGTCAGACCGTGGGGCGCCTGGCCACCCGCATCGCCGAAGTGCTGATCGGAAAGCACAAGCCCGAGTTTTCGACCCACGCCGACGTGGGCGACTTCGTGGTAGTCATCAATGCCGAGAAAGTTCGTTTCACCGGCCGCAAGTGGAGCCAGAAGCTCTATCGCCGCCACACCAACGGTCGCCCGGGCAGCCTGTTCGAAGTTCAAGCTGACGAGATGCACCGCAAGTTCCCCACTCGCGTGCTCGAGCACGCGGTCAAGGGGATGCTCCCCAAGAACAAGCTGCGCACCCCGCGCATGAACAAGTTGAAGATTTACCCCGGAGCCGAGCACCCGCACAAGTCGCAGCAGCCCAAGGCTCTCGAGTATTCGAAAGGTTAGGAAGTAATCGTGGCCAACCAGAAGTTCTCGATCGGTTCGATCGTCTATGCTGCCACCGGGCGGCGCAAGCGTGCGGTAGCCCGGGTACGCCTTGTCCCCGGCGACGGCCGCATCATCGTCAACGAGCGCACGGTGGAGGATTACTTCACCCGCGCCACCCAGTTGATGCTGATCCGTCAGCCCCTGGAGAGCACCCAGACGTTGACCAAGTTCAACATCCTGGCTCGCGTGCACGGCGGCGGCGTCTCCGGTCAAGCCGGCGCCCTGCGGCACGGCATCTCGCGCGCCCTGGTCGTGTTCGACGAGAACCTGAAGCCAAACCTTCGCCAGGGTGGCTTCCTTACCCGTGACCCACGCGAGAAAGAGCGCAAGAAGTACGGAAGAAAGCGCGCCCGGCGCGGCTTCCAGTGGACCAAGCGTTAGGCTGAGGACGCGAAACGGCCCTGCAAAAGGGCCGTTTTTCTTTGGTCGCGAAGGCCCGGCCATGCGCGTGGTCACCGGCCAGGAGATGGCCCAGATCGATCGTCACACCATCACCGAGCTGGGCCTGCCAGGCCTGGTATTGATGGAGAACGCGGGGCGAGCGGTCTACCGAGCCGCCCGGCGCGAGTGGCCTCAAGCCCGAACCTTCAGCATCCTTTGTGGTCCGGGCAACAACGGCGGCGATGGCTTCGTGCTGGCCCGCACCTTGATGCAGAACGGACTGCTCCCGCGCGTCGCCCTGCTCGGCGATCCGGAGCGCCTGACCGGGGACGCGCTGGCGCATTACGAGCTGCTCTGGAAGTTTGGTTGTCCGGTCGAAACCCTGACCGACCCGAGCTGGTTGGCGGAGGGCGAGGTCTTGGTGGACGCGCTGTTCGGGACCGGCCTGACCAGACCGCTCGAGGGCGTGGCCCGCCAGGCGGTGGAGGCCTGCCAGGGGAGGCCGGTCCTGGCCGTCGACATCCCCTCGGGCATCTGCTCGCGCACCGGCCAGGTCCTGGGAGCGGCCGTGCAAGCCCAGCTGACAGTCACCATGGGCCTGCCCAAGCGCGGTCTTCTGCTCCACCCGGGCGCCGCCCATACGGGCCGGCTCGTTGTGGCCGAGATCGGTTTCCCCCCGGCCCTGCTGAGCCAGGCAGGCCAGGGAGAGCAGCTGGAGCGAGCCCAGATTCGCTCCTGGCTTCCCGCCCGAGGACCAACCTCGCACAAAGGCAGCTGCGGACACGCCCTGCTCGTGGCCGGCTCGGACCGCTATCCCGGGGCTGCTTTCCTGGCCACCGAGGGCGCTCTGCGTGCGGGTGCCGGCCTGGTCACCCTGGCCACCGCCCCCGGAGTGCGTGCCGAGCTTGCCTCCAGGCTCTCCTCGCCCCTGTCGCTGCCCCTCTCGGGCCCCCGCCTTCATCCCGAGGACCGCGAGACCTTGCTGGCTCAGAAGGTGTCAGCCTACCTGATCGGCTGTGGGCTCGATCTCGAGCCTGGGGCCGAAGAACTCGTGCGCGAGCTGGCCCGAAGCTGGCAGCCTCTGGTACTGGACGCCGGGGCCTTGCGCGTGGTCGCCGGTCACGGTCCGCTGGGTGAGGGGCGCGTGCTCACCCCGCATCCGGGCGAAATGGCGAGCCTGCTCGAACGTCCCGTAGCCGAGCTGGAGGCGGACCGGATCGAAAGCGCCCTGGAGTGCGCCCGGCGCTATCAGTGCGTGGTGGTCTTCAAGGGGGCCCCGACGGTGATCGCCGACCAGGGCCAATTCTGGGTGAATCCCACCGGTACAAACGTGCTGAGCCAGGGGGGGACGGGGGACGTGCTGGCCGGCCTGATCACCGGCCTGCTGGCCCAGGGGCTGGATTGCCAGCGGGCCGCCTGCTGCGGGGTCTACCTGCACGGACTGGCTGCTCGCCTGGCTGGCCGCCAGATCGGCCCGCGCGGGGTTTTTGCCGACGAAATCGCTGCCCGCGTGCCCCGGGCCCTGCGCAGGGTTCTCAGAGCCAGGACATGAGGGGCGAGTCGTCGTCCATAAGGATGCTCGGCGTCGCGGCCTGAGACAGAGCCATCTCCGGCTGCTCTTCCATCACCGTCAGCTCGCTGGGATCGTCGAGCAGCTTGCCGGCCTCCTCGCGGTTGACCAGACCCACATCCACCATGCGGGACAGGTGCCGGCCCAGCGTCTGCATGTTCGCCTGGCGCATGGCCTCGTGCAGGCTGGAGGTCTCGCCCCGACCGATGCAGTCGGCCACTTCCTCGTTGCACTCGAGGATCTCGAAGGCGGGGAGCTTGCCTCGGCCGTCGGCCCGGGGGACCAGGTACTGGCACACAACCAGTTTCAAGACCCTGGAGAAGAGACGCAGCATTCGATTGTCATTGTTGTTATAGAAAACTTCGACGATCTGGTCCACTGCCCGCACCGCTGAGGGGGCGTCCAGCATGGCCAGCACCAGGTGTCCCCCGGCCGCAGCCTGGATGACCACCTCCACCGTGTCCGGGTCGGGCAGCTCGCCCACGGCCAGGATGTCCGGGTCCTGCAGCACGGCCTGGCGAATCCCGTGGACATACGTCTCGGTATCCACCCCGACTTCCCGCTGCACCACGGTGGCCTTCTTGCTTTCGTGCCAGAACTGGATGGGGGATTCCAGGGTCACAACCCGCACCCGCTGCTGCTCGTTGAGGTGCGAGATCAGCGAGGCGAACGAGTTGATCTTCCCGCAACGCGGACGTCCTACCAGCAAGATCAATCCCTGACGCTGATCCAGCAACTGCTCCAGGACGCTGCCCGACAGACCGAGCTGAGCCAGCGGAGGAATGTCGGTCCGGATGCGCCGGATGGAAGCGCCCAGGAGCCCCCGCTCTTGATAGACGTGAAAACGAAAACCCGCCCCATCCATGGCGTAGCCAAAGCCGACTTCCATGCCCCGGGCCAGGGCCAACAAGTGCTCCTGATTGAGAACCTGCGAGAGCAGGGCCTGGCATTCACGCGGAGAGATGGCGTGCTCGCCGACCGGCACCAGCTCGTGGTTAATGCGCAGCATCGGAAACGATCCCCCGTTGAGGTGCAGGAAGGTTCCCCGGTGCTTGACCATGACCGAAAGCAACTGATCCAGGCTGAAGCTCAGCTTGGGCTTGCCACTCTTCTCGGCCAATCCCTCCACAGCCGCCGTCAGGCGCTGCAGGGTGGCATTCAGTTGCTCGTCGAGACTCAAAGCCGGTCCCTCAGTTGATGTCGGCTTCCAGTTCTTCCTCTTCGGCACCTGAATCGGGGTCAGCGCTCAGGGCCCGCGACAGCGTGTCCTGTCCGTCCAGGTTGAGGTGGGGGAAGAAATCGTCGTCCTCGTTCGCCCCGCGGGTGACCGAGATCTTTCCAGCCGCAATCTCCCACAGAGCCTGGCTGACCGACTTGCGAGCGTTGGTCTCGGCCAGCACCGGGCTGCCATCGTTCAACTGCCGGGCCCGCTTGAGAGCCAGCGTCACCAGTGCAAACTTGTTGTCCAGGGCTTCGTTGCTCAGCAGCAGGTCAAGATTGGGTTCTACCAGCATCGGGGTTCCTCCAGGGGCTTATGGGTTTTACGAACCAGCGAGGATACGCCACATCGCGTCAGGATTCCTGCAGGGAGGAGGGTATTCAAGCTTGATAGAAATTCTTTCGCTATGCCATCTCAGCCACTGGAGAACCCGATCGAGGAGAGCCGGCCCAAGCGCCGCTCGAACCTGCAAGGGGGGGACAAACCGAACCGGAAGGCGCGTCGGCGCCCTAAGGCTCCGGGCGTCTCGGTCAGCTCCCCCTCGGTGGCCGCGCCCGCGGCCGGACTCGGCCTGTTGTTGGTGGGAGTACCTTTCCTGACCGTCTGCCTGGCCGCTCCGCACGTGACCGGAGCCGTTGGCCTGGCCGTCTCGGCCACCCTGCACGCGGCTTTCGGCCGCTCGGCATGGCTCCTGCCCTGGCTGGGACTGGGCTGGAGCCTGCGTCTGGTCTCCCCAGGACTTCTCCAGGGCATGCAGGTGGGCTGGCCGGCGCTGCTGCTCTGGCTCGACCTCACCCTGCTGGCCCAGCGCATGGGGGGACAGGGGGGGCAGCTCGGTTACGGGCTCGACCTGCTGCTGGTGGGCGCCCTGGGACCGGCCGGCTCCTGGATCGTTGGGGGCGCCGGGCTGGCCGCGGGCCTGCTCATGGTCTGCCAGATTCCTCTCTCAGACGTGGGCCGAGTGCTGGCCGCGGGGGCGCGCCACGTGGGGCGGGCAAGCTGGAGGATGCTGCGCACGATGGGAGGCATGCTGGCCAGCCTCCACCCCGGACCCTGGGCCGAAGAGCCTTCCACCGAGGGCCAACCGGCCGTGGAGGTCTCCGAAGAAGCCCGCCCGCTGACCGTCTGGGAGACCACGCCGGGCTCCCCTGCCATCAGCGAGGAGGCCTATGAGACCGCGGTGGAGCCCAGCTTGCTCCCGGAGGAAGTCTTCAGTGACGAGGTCGATCTCGTCCCCTCGGAAGAGGCCAGCTATCATCCCGAGCCGTCCTTGAGTCACGAGCCGGAGCGATTGCCAGAGCCGACTGAGGAGGCTCCCCAGCCTTCCCTGGCCCCTTCTCCTCCGACCGCAGAAGACAAGCCGGCCCCCAGGCCGCCGCGCCCGGCACCCATTCAGAACGGCGTTCTGGAAGACCCTGACGGCCAGCTGCGGCTGTTTCCGGGTCCGCCCCGCGTGCCGACGGCCACCTACAAACTGCCTCCCCTGTCTTTGCTCGACTCGCCCCCGGCCCAGGCCCGACGTCGTCCCGAGGAGGACAAGTCCCAGATCCTCATCGATACCCTGCAAAGCTTTGGCGTAGAAGCCCGCGTCATCCACACGGTGCGCGGTCCGACCGTCACCCGCTACGAGCTGCAACCTGCCCGGGGCGTCAAGGTGAACCGCTTCACGGCCCTGACCAACGATATCGCGCTGGCCCTGGCCGCCACGGCGGTGCGCATCGAGGCCCCCATCCCGGGCAAGGCTGCCATCGGCATCGAGATCCCCAACCGCTCCACCGACCTGGTGGTGCTGCGCGACATCCTGTCAGCCCAGGCCTTCAGCAAGTCCAACGGACTCACGCTGGGGCTCGGGCTCGATCTGACCGGACAGCCGGCCGTCACCGACCTGCAAAAGATGCCCCACCTGCTCGTCGCCGGCACCACCGGGTCGGGCAAGTCGGTCTGTATCAACACGCTCATTCTGAGCCTGCTCTATCGCTTCACCCCGCGCCAGTTGCAGATGCTGATGATCGATCCCAAACAGGTCGAGTTGTCCATCTACGAGGGGCTGCCCCACCTGGTTGGCTTCTCCAACCAGAAACCGGGTCAGATCGTCGTCGATCCCAAGAAGGCTGCCCTCACCCTCAACCAGGTGGTGGAGCTGATGGAGCAGCGCTACGCCACCTTCGCCGCCCTGCGGGTGCGCAACCTGGCCGAGTTCAACTCCAAGGCACCCGAGCCGCTGCCCTGGGTGGTGGTGATCATCGACGAGCTGGCCGACCTGATGATGGTGGCCTCCAAATCGGTCGAGACCAGCATCTGCCGGCTGGCCCAGAAGGCGCGAGCGGCCGGCATTCACGTGGTGGTGGCCACCCAGCGGCCGTCCACCGACGTGATCACCGGCCTGATCAAGGTCAACATCCCCTCCCGCATCGCCTTCGCGGTCACCTCTCAGGTCGACTCGCGGGTCATCCTGGATACGGGTGGGGCCGAGCAACTGCTTGGCAAGGGCGATATGCTGTTCCTGCCGGTAGAGGCTTCCGACCCGCGCCGCCTGCAGGGCGCCTACGTCTCCAACGAGGAGATTCAAAGGGTGGTCGAGTTCTGGAAGGCCCAGGCCCACCCGGAGAACCTGATCGAGCTGGCCATCAACGAGAACGCCGGCCTGGAGGCCGAGGAAGAGGGCGGGGGGGACGAGGACGATGCTCTGCTGCAACAGGCCCTGGAAGTCGTGTTGCGCACCCAGCAGGCCTCCGCCTCCATGCTCCAGACCGAGTTGAAGGTGGGTTACGCACGCGCTCGACGCATTCTCACCTTGATGGAGCGCAAAGGCTGGGTTGGCCCGGCCGAAGGCAGCAAGCCACGCAAGATTCTCTACAACGGCGGCTGACAGGAATCCCGCCCAGGTTGGGGAACTCGCCCTCCTCATGTTGTCCTGAGTGAGGTATTCGCAATGAATCGTTCTTTTCGATCCGTTCTGGTGGCCGCAGCCCTGTGTCTGACACTGCACAGCCCTTCCTGGGCCCAACCTGCGGTGGCGAAGGTGGTCGAGATCGATGGTCCCAAAATGACCTACGAGCGCAAGTCGGCCACCGCCCTGGCCTTTCCCTTCATGAACACGATGGTGAAGGATGAATACCAGACCGACGCCTCCACCGTGGCGGCTCTCGAGTTTGTCACCGGAGGCCGGGTGGGCATCAACAAAGGCACCCGCATCGAGATCGTCAGCGAAAGCGAGATCAAAGAGGAAGGCAAGCCCGTTGTCAAGCGGATCAAGATCAAGGGCGGACGGGTCTGGGCCAAGATGTCCAAGCGCAAGGAACCGCTCGAGATCGAGACGGCAGGCGGGGTCATGGGCATCAAGGGCACCGAATTCGTGATCGCCACAGAAGAGAACGGGGCCACCAGCCTGAACGTGCTGGAGGGCGAGGTGGAGGTGACCCCGGTCGGTGGGGGAGCTCCCATCTCGGCGAAAGCGGGCACCAAGGTAGACATTCCCTACCAGCAGATTCCAGTGGTCAAGCAATATGACGACCCGGAGGCTCTGCGCGAGGAGATCCTCAATTCCGGCGAGTGGCAGGACTTTCAAAAGGCCATGGATATCGTGCGCACCATCTCGAGCTACAGCTACATCCCGGGCAACATCGGCCTGGGCACCGCCGGGGAGGCCTTCTACTATGCCGGCACAGTCAGCGATTTCATCTCCAACCCCGAGCAGGCAGCGCTCGATCTGGCCGCCAGTTACGTGCCGGGCGGTGGCTACCTGGGTTACATCCCCCGCAACTCGGGACCCAAGAAGCCCGACTTTCCAACCAACCCGATGCCGGCCAACAGCATGTCTGTTTCCGGCCCGCCCAGCTTCAGCTGGACCCAGGTCGACAAGGCCAAAGGCTATCTTCTGCTGCTCAGCCGAGAAGAGCAGATGAGCAACCTGGACTGGGCCACCAAGACCACCAGCACCAGCGTGAGCTATCCTACCGAAGGCGCGCCTCTGCCGGCCGGAACCTACTACTGGCGAGTCATGGGACTCGACGACGAAGGCAAGCCCATGGGGAAGGCTACCCAGAGCGTTTTCGTGACCGAAGGTTGGGGAGCCCCCCCGGCTCCCGACCCTGCCACCCCGCCCGTGCCCGATCCGTCCACCACGCCCGCTCCCACGCCTTGAACCTCGCCGCGCGATGCTGAGTCGGCCCACCCTGGTTCTGGGTTGTGTCCTGCTCGGCGTCGCGCTTTCGTTTTTGCCCTGGCTGGACCGGTTGGAGCTATCCCTTTACGACTTCAGAATCGAGTTCATGCAGGAAGAGATGCGGAAGGTGGGGCTGCGCCTTCATCCCGCAATCCAGCTGGTGGGGATCGATGATGCGACCGTCCAGCTCGATCTCTATCCGCACTGGAGCCTCACCAAAGGGGAGCGATGGGGACCCGACCAGCTGGCCCGCGTGATGGCCCAACTCTCCGGCCGTGGTGCCAGGGGCATTCTCTATCTTCAAGCCGAGCCCGACCGCTCGGTCAAGGAGAGCAAGGAACGCTGGCGCTTGCCGAATGCTCTGCACATGGTGCAGGAGGGAACCGGGCTTTTATCCCGAGGATTGCGCCTGCGCCAGCAAGATGGCAGTTATCTGAGCGACTGGCGGGAGCGACTCGCGGGCGATCCGATCCCGGCCTGCTCGGTCGACTTCCTGGCCGATCAGGACGGGGTGGTGCGGCAGGCCTACCTGGCAACTCGTCTGCCGGCGACCGCTCGCCCCGTTCCATCGGGTGCCCTGCTCCTCCTGGCCAGGCTGCTCGACGTTCAGCCCGAGGACATCCAGTACGGCCCCGATTGGATCCAGGTCGGTCCTCGCCTGATTCCAACTACACCGGACTACGCTCTCCGGATCCGTCCCCTCAGCCCGCGCAGCCTCAGCCTTGAAGAGCTCAAGGAACACGAGCTCGAGGGAATTCGGGTCGAATATCTCGCTCCGGTGTCAGCCGCCCGCTTGCTCGACCTCGAAGATCCCCTCTACCAGCTCATCTCCGGGCGCATCGTCGTGATGGGGAACTTCCAGCATGATGCGACCGAGCAGGTCATGACCTCCTACCACCGGATGAAAGTGATCCAGTTTCAGGCCTGCGTGCTCGACACTCTGTTGTCGGAATGGTACCTCCAGTCTCCTCCGCATTGGGTTCAAAGTGTCTTCCTGGTTGCCGGCACCTTTCTGATCGTTGCCCTGGCAGCGCTTCGTCGACCCTTGTTCGCCTTGCTGACGGTCACAGCGGGAATCATCCTGCTGCTAGCAGTCAACCTGGTCGCCTTCGAACAAGGCACCTACCTCAACCTGGCCCGCCCTCTGGTGGCTCTGATCGCCTCCTCGCTTGCCCTGGTGGCCCTGCAGTTGGTAACACTCATGCGCAGCCTGCGAAAATTCGGGGGCAAGAGCGCCTTCGAAGCAGCCAGAAGCCTGGATGAGTCGGGGTTGAACGTGATCCGAGAGCAAGTGGCCACGATCGTCTTCTGCAACGTGCCCGAACTGGTCAGGAATCTGGAGAAGGCCGACTCAACTGACTACTTTCGGCGGCGCCAGGAGTTCTCGATGCTGCTCAATGATGTAGCCGTCGAGAACCGAGGCATGGTTCTGGACTTTCAGGGAGACGCACCGATGATCGGGTTCAACGCCGAACTGGAACGAGCCGATCCTCAGCACGCCTACCACGCCGTACGGGCCTGTCTGGAAATTGTCGCCATGCGAGACAAGCTTCGCCACCTGTGGTGGGATATCGACGACGACGAGACCCTTACAATCCGATGTGGAGTGGCCACCGGGCCGGTTGCCATCGGTCAAGTCGGGGCCCGCTCCAGCAAACTGGCCTCGGCAGCTATCGGCGACACCACCAACGTGGCTGCCCGACTGCTCGGGGCCGCCAGGCGCCTGAACGTGGAGGTTCTGGTAGCTGAGGAAACCCGCAACCTTTGCCAAAATCGATTCCACTTCGAGGACCTGCCTCCCGTCGTCCTGAAAGGCAAAACCAAACCGGTTCCCGTAGCCCGGGTCAGATTGTCAGAGCTGTGAGAAGCTCGCGCCTCTACCGCACCTTCCTGCCTTTCCTCCTGGCCCTGCTCGGCTGGCTGGCCCGGATCTCCATGGAGGGGGCTCTCTCCCCTCTGGAAGCCTACCCGTATGATACAGCCCTGAAATACCTGATCCAACAGGAACAGGGAGCGAAGATCATCCTGGCCGGGATTGACGACGAGACGCACCGGCAAGGCAAGTTCAACCGTCTGGCCCACGCTCAATTCTTGATCAACATGCGCGAGCATGGAGCCCGCGTGGTCTTCCTCGATCTCTTGTTTGACAACCCCCGCGACGAGGAGATGGATGCTGCACTGACCGAGGCCGTCAACGAGACGGGTCTGGCCGTGCTGGCCTGTGCCCTCGGACTCCAGACGGTCAAAACCGAAACAGGAGATTCGAAGATCAATCAGCGAGGCACCCTGATCGAAAGCCTGGAGGAAAGCCTTGCGGCAGGCCGCGCTCTTCCCGGGCTGATCAACTGTTACAACGACCCGACCGACCAGAAAATCCGTACCGCCGCGCTGGCCATCCAGTCTCCTGACCTCGACCGCCCCTGGCCGGCGGCCGCCCTGGCAATCTATGCCCGACTCCATCAACTCAACCTGCATGACATCAAGTATGACGCCGTCAACCACGTCATCCTGGCCCCACCGGCCAGCATTCCTGTGTCAGTCCACGACACCGAGGATTCTACCCGCTACATGCTGCCCATCTACTACCTTCCCCGGGCGACAGGTCCGGATCTGAGTCCTTCCCGGCGCGCGATGCCTGTTATCCCCTACCACGAGTTGATCGACCCCGATAGCCCGACCCTGAAGGCGGTCAAAGACGCCGTCGTGATCGTGGGGGACAACACCGATGGCGACACAGACCTCTATCCGACGCCGGTAGGACCGATGAAAGGGTTCGAAATCCATGCTCAAATTCTGAATACCCTTCTGACCGGCCCGTACGCGCGACCTCTTCCTGACTGGGTCCAGGGTCTGGTAAGCTACCTTCTCAATCTCGCCATTGCTATGGCCATCTTGCGCTCTCGCTCCAAGTGGACCGCCATGTTCTCGGCCGTGGCCCTGCTCGGGGTGCTGCTGGGAGTCTACGGGGCGCTCTTCCGTCTCGGCTGGCAGACCGGCATCGCCGGCACCATCGGAGGCTACCTGACCACCCTGATGCTGGCCACCACCGCTCGTCTTCTCCTGACGGCACAGGTGCTTCAAAGATTCATTCCGCCGGAAGTGGTCAGCGCCGTGATGGCCGCCGGCAGCGCCAAGCCCAGGAACGAGATCGCCACGATTATCGTGACCGATATCCGGGGATACACCACCTTGTCTGAGAGCAGGACTCCGGTCCAAATTCTCAAGTTGCTCAATGAGTATCACAGCGTCACGGTGGCCATCTACGAGAAACACGGCGGCCGGGCCCTCACCTACCAGGGAGACGCCCAGATCATCGCCTTTCTCCAAAGGAAAGGACGCAATCAAACCGCCGCCGCCATTCGGGCGGCCTACGAGATGCAGAAGGCTGTCGATATCCTCCGGGAGCGTTGGGGAATCTTCAACCAATCCGAATTCGATGTGGGTGCGGCGGTTTGCACCGGACCTCTCACCATCGGAGAGATCGGCACGACCGGCTCAGGCCGAGCTGAGTACACCGTCATCGGCGAAACCGTCAGGTTGGCTCATAAGATCCAATCATTGAGCCAGGTACTCCGCTGCAATGTGTTGATGGACGAGGCCAGTTTCCACGCCTCCAAGCTCTCAATGCACGCCGAGGAGTTCAAGAATCGCCAGCTTGAGGGTGTGGAGATTCCGGTTACCCTTTACGGGCTCCGTTCGCTGGTCGTTCCGGGAAAGAAGAGTGGGGTCAGACTGGGTTTGGAGCGTTAGCCTGGCGGCACGCTCCGAAGAGGCCGAACCCCGGGCGGAGGAGTGGGGAGGATTCTCCTCCACCCGGGGTCAGTTCTCAGGCGCGTCATACGCGCTTTATGGGGCCCGCCAGCCAGCCGCCAGGGGGGAGACGGCCAAGCTTGAGCGGTCAGCCCGCGCTGCGGCGCGGACCCGGGCCTGGGCGAGGCGCTGGAAGGAGACTCAGCGCCAGGCTCAGACCTTGCCGAGCATCCAGAGACTGCTCAGCATCAGTGCCAGGGAGAGCCCGAAGCAGGCCCCCTCTCTGAGCTCGGTGCAGCGAGCCAGGCGGCCCATCTGATTGAGCAGGCGGCGGAAGGCCCGCTCGAAGCGGCGACGCCGGCGGCGGTCATGACTACGCGGCATCATCCAGGTCTGAGGGCGGCGAGGGGTGACGGGTTTCCAGGGCAGGTCCAGGGGGATGGTCTGGGTACTCATTGCGGTCTTGTTCCTCCAAGATCGTTCTTTTTGTGTGTGTTCCCAGGGCGGTCTCAGGCACGTTTTCAGACGGTTTCAGACGGTTTCGGCGGTCGAAGCAGACGGATGCGGGAAGGACTCCAGCACCGTGCTGCCAGGAAAGATCTCGAGTGCTCGCATTACGAACTCGGCGTGTGGAGTGCGCCGACGAGCAGTGCGCGAACGCTGGGGAGTCGCTGTGCGCCAGTCTCCCTGGGGCACAGTAGTGGTCTTTTGGGCAAAAGAAGGCTTAAGAGGTGACATTGGCTTCATCCTCCGAGGAAAAATCTGAAGGGAATTCGCAGCTCTAGAGGTATTTTCGGATCAGAGCGGTGACCCGACCGAGGAGTTGGAGCGGTTGGCTCTCGGTCACGACGATGTCGGCAAAGTCGGGGTTGTCCGAGCGCAAAATTACGCGCTCTTTCTCGCGCCAGAAACGCTTCACGGTAGCCTCATCATCGATCAGCGCGACCACGATCTCTCCCTGCTGAGCGGTTGGGCGCTTCTCGACCAGCACCAGGTCGCCCGGTTGGATGGCCTCTGCCATACTGCGGCCACGCACCCGCAGCAGAAAGCTCTCTCCGCTGACGCCCAGCCAGTCGCTCCGAATCGGCAGACGATCCTCCACATTCTCAACGGCGGTGATAGGCAAACCGGCCGCCACCTCCCCCAGGAGAGGGACCATCTGGACCTCGTCCTGGCCGGGTTGGCCTTCGAGCAAGTGGGGGGTAATCTGGATGGCCCGCGCCTTGGAGTCGCGCCGAATGAACCCCTTCCTTTCGAGCGCCTCCAGGTGCCGCTGCACACCCTGAGTGGAGTTGAGGTTGAAGTGAGCCGAGATCTCCCGAATCGACGGGGCGTAGCCGCGCTCACGCACCGTCTCGATCAAGAAATTCAGGACCTCGTCTTGTCGCGCCGTAATCTCTCGGGTCATTTTCGCCTCCAGATAGTGGACATTTGTCCACCTTCTGAAAATCATTCTAGTGGACAGGCGTTCACCTGTCAAGGCCATGCTGGAATTTTCTCCAAGATGGCTCCCTGACGCGGGCTCGGTGCCTCGTGAGCTCGGGCCGTGGAGAAGCAGCGGGAGGGCTTTGGGTGCAGGTCGAAAATAGCTTGGACAGAAAACGTTCAGAGCTTTTTCCTGGCCAGTTGGTAGACCAATAAAATGATGTTGCAGCGCCAAGATCGGGCCGCGAAAGGCCCGGAGGACTAGATTCGCGGTCTGCTCCAAAGGCTCCTGACCCTTCGGGAGCTCTTGGCTGGCCTGCCACGCATCCCGTGGCTCCGCCGCGCATTTCACTGTTTCTGGATCTTTGCCGGGCTGCTCTTGATCCTGTCAGTCGAGTTCTGGTCCGCTCCGCCCCCCCTGAAAGTGGGCCAGGTCAGCCCCCGAGATGTCATCGCCCCCCGCACCGTCGAGGTGGAGAACGAGCGCGCCACGCAATCAGCTCGCCAGGAAGCGGCAGAGAGAGTCGAGCCGCAATACGCTTACGACCCCATGCCCGAGAAAGTATCCGAGCGCAAGGTCGAGGACACCTTTGCAGCCCTCAAGAGGATGGCCGCAGCCTACCAGAATCTCCCGACCGAGGAGTCCGAGCCTGAGATCGAGCGGCTCAAGAAAGACATCCCTTATCTACCCAAAAACAGTACCCTGACGGTGCTCCTTATCTCGAGCCCCGAGACTCTCCAACAACTCGAGACCACCACCCGCCAGTTGCTCTGGAAAGTCCAGCACAATGGGGTGCGCGAGGACCGACTGGCGCAGGCTCGCCAGACCATCGCCTCGGACGCCGAGAAGATGCCGCAGTTGGGCCCCGAGCAGGTCGTGGCCGTCACTGAGATCGCCAACGGCTGCCTGCTCTTCAACATGAGCCTGGACATGGAGGCCACCATACGCGAGCAGCAGGCGGCCATGAACCGGGTCGAGCCGGTCCGCAAGATCATCCAAAAGGGCTACAAGATCGTCGGCAAGGGCGAGATGGTCGCGCCCGAGCACCTGCGCGAGATGCAAGAACTGGGCCTGCACTCGTCCTGGAACGTGGCCCGTTTCGGCGGCTACGCTCTTCTGGTCATCAGCATGATGACCCTGGTGGCCCTCTATCTGCGCCGGCAACAAAAGGCCATCTACGAGTCCGACCGAATGCTGGCTCTGACCGGGTTCCTGGTGATCGCGGTGGCCGCCACTACCCGCTCGCTGACCGGCCTCTCCCCCTACCTGGCACCGGTTGTGACCGCTTCCATCCTGCTGGTCCTGCTGGTAGAAGCCCGCCTGGCCCTGATGGTCACCGTCTTCCTCTCAGCCCTGATCGGAGTCGAGACCGAGAACCTGGCCGCGGCCATTGTCAGCCTTCTGACCGGTGTCTCAGGTCTGCTGGCGGTCTCGCGAGCCCAGCAACGAGCCAGCCTCATCACAGCCTCGCTGGTCGTCGTCTTCACCAATGCCCTGGGGGCGCTCACCTTCAGCCTGATCGCTTCCGATGACCTCAATACAACCTTGAACGCGCTGGCCTTCGCGAGTTTGAACGGGCTGACGTCCACCCTGGTCGCAGTAGGCGCCCTGCCCTTGCTGGAGAACCTGTTCGGAATCACCACCAACTTCCGCCTGCTGGAGATCTCCAACCCCAGCGAGCCACTGCTGCAAAAGCTCCTCAAGGAGGCCCCGGGGACCTACCAGCACTCCATCATGGTGGCCAATCTGGCCGAGTCGGCTGCTCAGGCGGTCGGGGCCGACGCCCTGCTCTGCAAAGTGGGGGCCTACTACCACGACATCGGAAAAATCAAGCGTCCGCGCTTCTTCGTTGAGAATCAGACCGGGCAAGACAATCCCCATGATCGGCTCAACCCCAACCTGTCCACACTGATCATCATCTCCCATGTCAAGGATGGCCTGGAGCTCGCCCGTCAGTACAAGCTTCCCGACGTCATTCAACGCTTCATCGCCGAGCATCACGGGACCAGCCTGGTATCCTACTTCTACCATCAGGCCATCAGCCGGGCCACCGAGCCGGTCTTCGAGGAAGACTTCCGCTACCATGGCCCCAAGCCGACCCTGCGCGAAACCGGCATCGTGATGCTCTGCGACGGGATCGAGGCGGCCGCCCGCACCCTGCCATCGCCCACCCCGGAGGCTATCACCGAGCTGGTCCACAAGATGACCCGCCAGTGTCTCGAGGACGGGCAGCTCGACGAGTGCGACCTCTCGTTCAAGGACATCACCGCCATCCGCGAGTCGCTGATCCGCTCTCTCAAGGGCATCTATCACACCCGGATCGAGTATCCCGAGCCCAGCTCGCTGGCTTCACCCCGCCGACAGAACGTTACCAGCCTGCGCAAGAAGGCGTGAGATGGCTACGCTGCAGGTTTGGGTCAACCAGCTCAGGGTCCCTCGCAACGATCGATTTCCCGTCGCGTTTTTGCGCATGATAGCCCGCTATGCGGCTGAGGAGGGCGGCTGTCCCGGACCGGCTGAGATCAGCCTGACGCTGACCGACGATCCCTCCATCCACCAGCTCAACCGCGACTACCGCGGCAAGGACGCCCCCACCGACGTCCTGGCCTTCGCCCAGGAGAGCTCGCCCGGCCCCACCCGGGTCCTGGGAGACGTCATCGTCTCGTTGGAAACCGCCCGGCGTCAGGCCGCCCACCAGGGTTGCACCCTGCGCCGAGAGGTAGCCTGGCTGATCTGCCACGGCGTCCTGCACCTGCTTGGCTATGACCACCGCGACGATACCGAGCTTGCCGCTATGCGCAAGCGCGAGCGAGCGGTACTCGAGCGTCTTGCTCTGGGTCCGCTTCCGTGAGCGAAACAAGCGAGCCGGTCGAAGCAGACGTCCCTCTGCCGCGCCGCCAGGTCTTTCTGCCCCCCCCGGTGGGACAGCGCAAGAACCCCTCCCTGATGAGCAGCCTCGACCACGCCGCCGAAGGTCTGGTCTACGCCGTGCGTCGCGAGCGCAACCTCAAGATCCACTTTGTGATGGCCGTGGCCGCGCTGTTGCTCTGCCTCGGGCTGGACCTGAACGCCCTGCAACTTCTCTGTGTTGCTTTTGCCATCGTCCTGGTCATCATCACCGAGCTTATCAACACCGCCATCGAGACCATGATCAACTTGATGACCACGGCCCACCACCCCCTCGCCAAAGTTGCCAAGGATGTCAGTGCGGGGGCGGTCCTGGTCGCCTCGATCAACGCCCTGGTGGTGGCCTACCTGATCATGCTGCCCCCGCTCATGCAAATGTTCAACCGCTCCGAGAGCATCATTTTGCGAGTGCAAAAGCACCCGGCCCACGCGGTAGCCCTGGCCATCGCCCTGATCCTGGTGGCTGTGCTGGTCGGCAAAGCCGTCGGCCACCGCGGGACCTTCACCAAGGGCGGTCTGGTCAGCGGTCACGCGGCCCTGGCCTTCGGGTCGGCCACCGCCATCGTGCTGATCACTCGCCAACCCCTGGTGGCCGGGCTGGCCTTGCTCATGTCGGCCCTGGTGGCCCACAGCCGGGTGGAGGCAGGCATCCACCAGTGGCGGGAAGTGGCTCTGGGAGCTTTGTGTGGCACCACCCTCAGCTTGATCGTCTTCTACCTCTTCCAGGTCATCGGCTATTGACACCCTGTTAACATCCTGATAACATAACTCACCCGGGCCCAAGGTTCCGGGCGGGGTCATCCTCCGAAACCGAGGTGACCCGAATGCAGCAGCCCCCGGATCGACTCCACTACCCCACCGTAACCCAGCTTTCGCAGAGCGTTCCTCAACAGCTCTCGCACTGCATGACCCAGCTCCCCCTCTGGGAAAGGCGACTGCTCTGGCACCGTTTCATTCTTCTGGTCCTGGGCCTCGTCACCGTGATCGCCTTCAACCTTTCCTTCGCCTGGGGCTTTCCTGCCCTCTTGCTCTTGTCGCTCCACGCCCTGAGTGGATCGGCCTGCAGCCAGCCGCTTGCCCAGTGGCAGCGTTGCCAACAGACCTTAGAGCGGTTGGGAAGCCTGGCGGAGGCCCTGCAGAGGCTTGGCCTGAGCGTGGTTGACGTGGTAGCAAACTGCGTGCCGCTCAAGCGAGAGGAGACCCTGCTCTGGCGCAAAGAAGACGGCTCTGAGGTGGAGAAACTGTATCAGGTCCGCTGGGTCAGCATCAGCTCCCCCGGCCTGAAGGTTCGTTTGCTCGATACCTTGCACGAGCTCGAGCGCTCCGGCGCCTGCCCCGAGTACGGTGCCGGCTCCTCTTGCGACACGACTCCCAGCTCATCGGTCGAGCTCGAGCTAACCCGAACCGAGCACCGCAGCCTTGAGCGCCTCCGCCACCGCATTTACTCCCATCAGGCCGGCCGCCGGCCCAAGGTCCACTCGGCTCTTGGAAGCCTGAAAATCGTGTGGGGCTGGGACCAGGAGGCCAACCCTGGCCTGCTCCTGGAGGCTCTGGCATGGTTCAGCCTCTGGTCACGCACCCTGGACCGACCGGTGGATGCTCCCTGCCCAGGCTGCGACACCGAGCTCGTCGGTGGTGGTTGCCAGAACTGCGGGGGCGCCTGGGTAGGCCCGGGAACCCGACTGGAGCCCTGCCGCCGGGGGCGCCACCCTGCCGGAGCCAGGCTCTGCCCCTGCTGCGACCGGCTGATGGAGGTCGAGCAGGGCGTGGACACTTGCCCTCACTGCCTGGGCTTCTGGGTTTCCAGGAACTTTTCAGGCTTACCCAGTATCCTGACGGCATGAACGTCCAGGTCACCGCCTTGCAGCCTACCGCCACCCGCCCCATCCGGGAGGGCTGGGAAGTCAAGGGCCAGCATTACGGCTCAACCGCCGAGCTGGTGGACAAGGTGCAGCTCGGCGGCCCCGAGCTGGGAATCTACCGCCGCACAGAGCTGGCGCCCCCAAACCGGGTCAAAGGCGCCCTGATCGGCGCGGGTGTCGGCCTGGTGGCCAGCGCTCTGGTCGGTCTGGCCTCCAGCCCCGGCCTGCTGGTGGGCCTGCTGGCGGGCGCGGCCATGGGGGCGGCCACGGCCCGGCCCAAAGAGGTCGAGAAGGCCGTTACGGGCACCCTGCAACGTGACGGCCAGAACGTGACCTTCACCCCCAACAACGACTCCACTCGCACCCTCACCCTGCAGCCTGGCACATCGCTGCCCGGAGCCCTGCAGCCCCGAGACCCAAACGGCTTGAGCCTGGACCAGATCCGCCAGTTGCCCGAATTCGGCTGGACGGTCCCCACCCGCGACGCCCAGGTCGAGCGGCTGAAGAAGGAAGAGTTCGACATCATCGTCATTGGCGGGGGCGCCACCGGCACCGGCACCGCGATGGAGGCCGCTCGCCGCGGCCTCAAAGTGGCCATGTTGGAAGCCTGGGACTTCTCCACTGGCACCTCCAGCCGCAGTACCAAGCTGATCCACGGCGGCGTGCGCTACCTCGAGAAAGCCGTCAAAAAGCTCGACAAGGAGCAGTACGACCTGGTCCAGGAGGGCCTGCAAGAGCGTTCCAGCTTCCTGGAGATGGCTCCCCACCTCACCGACGAGCTGCGTCTGGTGACGCCCTGCTACAAGTATTATGAGGTGCCCTACTACTTCGCCGGCCTCTGGCTCTACGACCGCATCGCCGGACAGGCCGGACTGTCTGCCACCGAGGTGCTGTCCGCCAAGGAGGCAGCCAAGCAGTTCCCCATGCTCAAAACCGAGGGATTGAAGGGCGCCATTGCTTACTCCGACGGAGAATTCAACGATTCACGCATGAACGTAGGTCTGGCCCTGACCGCTGCCGCCCACGGAGCGGCCGTGGCCAACTACACCGAGGTGGTCTCGCTGACCAAGGACGCCGGCGGCAAGGTGGTGGGCCTGGAGGCGCGCGACAAGCGCACAGGCGAGACTTTCTCTATCAAGGGAAAGTCCGTTATCAACGCCACCGGTCCCTTCATCGACAAGATCCGCCAGATGGACGACCCGCAGACGCCCGAGCTGGTCGTTCCCAGCGCCGGCACCCACATCTTCGTGCAAAACCTGAAGGTACCCGAGGGGTTGCTCATCCCCTCGGCCCCCAACGGCTCGGTGGCCTTCTTCAAGCCGTTCGAAGGGGGCACGGTGGTGGGTACCACCGAAGAGAAAACCTCCCTCACCATCGAGCCCAACACCACCCAACAAGAAGTCGACTACCTGCGCGACCTGGCCAACAGCTACCTGGGCCCCAACCACCAGATCCAGCCCCAGGACGTGACCTCGGTCTGGACCGGCATCCGCCCACTGGTCAAGGATCCGGCCAAGACCAACACCGCAGAGCTGTGCCGCAACCACCTGGTGGACGTCTCCAAGTCGGGGCTGGTCACCATCGGGGGCGGCAAGTGGACCAGTTTTGCCCGCATGGCCCAGGACGTGGTGGACGCAACCATCAAGAGCGCCGGCCTGCCCGACCTGCCCACCCAGCGCGAAGGGGCCCGCATCATCGGAGCCCACGGCTACTCCGAGGGGCTGGCGGCCCGTCTGGCCCAGCACTACGGACTGGACGCTGAAGTCTCCCTGCACCTGGCCAAGAATTACGGCGACCGAGCCATTCAGGTGGCCGACCTGGGGCTCAACCAGCGGCTGCACCCGGACCATCCTTACCTGGAGGGGGAAGTTGTCCACGCGGTGCGCCACGAGATGGCGGTCACCCCGGTGGACGTGCTGTCGCGCCGCACCCGCCTCTCCTTCCTGAATGAAGCCGCCGTGCGGACCGTGCTACCGCGGGTGGTCCAACTGATGGCCGGCGAGGCCGGCTGGGATCAGGCCCAGGCCGCCCGAGAGCTCAAGGACTCGCAGGACTACTTCGCCCGCAACGGCATGGCCGCACTGCAGGCCCAGGCCCCTGTCAAGCAGCCTTAGGCCTTACCGGCTCGAACCCAGAGCCTCTGGATGTAGTGGTTCATCTGGATGTACCACCATTCCCAATCGTGGGCCACGTCGTGGCCCCACAGGTCGTAATTGTGAGGGACGTCAATCTGCTCGAGCACGTCGTGGATGCGCTTGGACCAGTGCACACGCTCCCAGGGACCCTGACCGCAGATGACATTGATGGAGCATTTCCTGAGGGCCGCACGGTGGTCGCGAGAAGCGTTGGGCAGGTAGGTGGTGGGGTTCTGCCAGTAACAGTTGTCGTCGAAGTAGTTCTCGAAGTACTGGCTCATGTCATAGATGCCGCTCATGAAGATGCCCCAGCGGAAGGCATCCGGGTGGCGAAAGAGCGTGTTGGAGGCGTGAAATGCGCCCAGGCTGGCCCCGGCGGTGGCGACAGGCAGCTGCCCCTGGCAGTCCTCGTAGATGATTCCCAGGAGCTCGCTGGCGACGTAAGCATCGTAGGCTGCCTGGCGTGCCAGGCGCTCCTTGACGCTGATCTCATAGTTGAACCAGCTCTGTCGGTTGATGGTGTCGATGCTGAAGACCTTGACGTGGCCGGCATGGATGGGGCCCCGCAGAGCATCGATCATTCCATGGCGCTCGAGCTCTTCGAAATCGGCTGAAGCGGTAGGAAAGAACAGCAGGGGCACGCCAAAGTGCCCATAGATCGAGACAGGCATCGTCTGGCCCAGAATGCGGCTGTGGGGGAAGATTTTCTTGACACGCATGGTTTAGCTCCTCAAAGCGAGAGTGGTGGGAAGCGGCCGTTCCTGCCGCTCTTGCCAGCGCTTGCCGGTTGGCAGGTCGTGGTAAGCCTGGCGCAGGACGCTCAGCGCCTCGCGTTCGGCCACCGACAGGCACGGGTGCCAGAAGTTCAAGAAGAGCACAACCCGCAATCGGTCGCTGCGGTTCCAGACCTCGTGCACGAATGAGTCGTCGAAGACAAGCACCTTGCCTTCCTCCCAGGTGGTCTCCTGGCCTCCCACCCGCAGGCCGCACCCGTCCGGGATCACCATGGCCAGGTGACCCCGCAGGATGCCGTTGAGGGGGCCGACGTGTGGGGGGATGGCGCTCTGCGGATTGAGGGCCGAGAACAGGATCCACTCCCCGGTCTCGAAGCCGGGTAGCTTCTCGAGGAGAGCCGAAGTTCGCGGACATCGAGCGGCATTCTCTTCATGACGCTGTCCATACAGCCACAGCGGGTAAGTGTTCCAGCCGGCCACTGCGGTATCATACTCGGTCTGGTAGGTGCCAAAGCCTCGCCGTTCGGCCAGCAGGCCCTCGAGCTCCTCGAGGATGAGCGGATAACTGTCCTCCAGCGTGCGGGCCCACTCGAACTGCTCCTTGGGGTAGAACCGATGAGCTGGAATGCCAGGCACCAGGTAGTACGGACGCTGGTGGGGGTCGCTGGTCTCGGTCCGAGGAAGGGGGGCGGGCTCAAAGAAGACGTCCAGGCAGGCGCTGCGCAAAAACATCGATTCCAGGCAGTTGCGAGCCCGGTGGGCATGCGCTCCGTGGGCGAAGGTATGGTGGCGGTCCAGGGCCGCAATGGCGTCGGCCAGCTGGCCAGCCTGCCGGAGAGTGAGCTGGCGGGCCATCTCGCACCAGTCGCGGGCCAGCTGGTTGGGGTGATTGCGTCCCGAGCGGCCCCAGACCTGGCTCAGCCCCCAGAAGAGCAACGCGAACAGGGCGGGGTGGTAGGAGACGAGTCGGGCAGCAATTCGGCGCAGCCAGAGGGGCAGTCGAAAGGGCGAGCGCTCGATGCCCACCGTCTCGTAGCTCGCGTGCATGAGCTCGTCAAAGGTCTTCTCCATGGAGCTGCAGCAATTCTTGAGGGATTGAGAGCTCCCCTTTCTGACGAGAAGCCGGGCCTCTAGAAGCCAGTCCGAGACTGGTTGTCTGTTTCCTGGTCAATTTTGGGTCAAGTGCCTCTTTGCGGAGCAAAGCTTGAATCCCCCGACCAACAAAAAACCCCGCCGTTGCGGGGTTCTCGGTGGTGGGCGAAAAGGGACTCGAACCCCTGACCCCCTGCTTGTAAGGCAGGTGCTCTAACCAGCTGAGCTACTCGCCCATGGGCCATCTCGGTGTGCGAGACAGCGAGGAAAAAGTGGTGACCCCAGCGGGGCTCGAACCCGCGATCTTCGGCTTGAAAGGCCGACGTCCTAACCACTAGACCATGGGGCCACGACATCCGACAGGACAGAACCCTCGGAGCCAACCTGGTGGGCCCACCTGGGTTCGAACCAGGGACCAACCGGTTATGAGCCGGCCGCTCTCACCGCTGAGCTATGGGCCCAGGTTCGACCCATTATAGCGATTCGAACCCGGACGGTCAATCCTAAGCCGTTGCAGCCACAGCGTTGCGGGCCACCTCGAGCACGCGAGCGTTCAGGGCTTCGGTGGGCAGCGTCACCAGCTCCGACACAGACAACTCCTCGAGGTAGCTGTCGTGCCACTCCATGTCGGTCTCGGTCACGAAGCTCTTGAGATCGTCGTAGCGCTGGGCCATGTCGCGCAGCAGGGCCACCTTGCGAGCCAGGGGCAGCTCCTGGAACTCGAGATGGAAAAGGACCAGCGTCTCCACCTTGCCGCGCGGAATCACCGGCAGAATGACGATCGGCTTGAGATCCTTGCCTCCCCGGCCGATGTAGCCCGCCCGGGTCCGCACCACTTTCTCCTTGGTGCCCATCAGGTGGTGCGGATGGTCGGCCCGCGAGCGCAGATTCCTGGCTGCACCCAGCTTGGTCAGCACCTGCAGGCTCGAGGTGGCCGTGGGCTCTCCCATCGGGCCCAGGCCGCTGACACGGTACTCGGTGACTCCGACCACCTCGCTGATGGCCGGGCTGATGGCCCGCAGTAACATCAGGTCGCGGTAGGGGATGGATTCGAGCGAGACCTTCAAATCGCGCAGACCGTCGAACAGCGGACCGACCAGCGTCTCCTCTGAGCGAGAGATCCCCACCGTGATGGTCTTGGCCTGATGCTTGATGGCATCGATGGGCCTGGCCAGCTCGTTGATGGCCGTGGTCAAGTTGGCGATCAGGGTGGCGGCCATCCCCTCGGAGGTGCCCGGGGCATCGAACTCGGCCCGGAACTGCCTCAGCGGTTGGGCTCCGGTGAAGTAGCGGAACAGCAACGAAAGTCGCGCCCCCACGTCCACGGAGAGTGAGCTGTTAAAAGCCCCACGCGAGAGCCGCTCCTGGAACTGGCGTCCCAGTGTGATCACCTGGCGCCAGACGGCCGAGCCGGGCGAACTGTCCGGGCGGGTGGTCATGTACTTGACGGCCAGGGCTCGAGCCGGACGCAGCTGGGCGGCCCCCTGATCGATGGCCAGCGCGCAATAGTAGCCCCACAGATGCCCTACCAGAGTGTTGAGAAGCACGGAAGCGTTCTCGGAGGCCTTAGGCACGTAGATCACGCCGGCCGCGTAAGACTCGAAGGCGTCGAAGCCCTCCGAGCAGATCACGATGGGCACCGACTTGTGTGACTTGAAGATGGCCACCTCTTTGACCGCGTCCTTGAGCGCCACCAGCGGCAATCCGGCGGCGCAGATCAGCGTCAGCGGCTCGCTGGAGAGATCGATATGCTTCTTGTCCTCGATGTAATCGGTAGCGATCGACTTGTAGCAGAGCTCGCTGAGCTTGATGCGGATCTCGTCGGCGGCGGCCCGGGTGGAGCCGCTGCCGACCACCGCCCAGTCGCGCCGGGTGGGGGCCCAGGCTTCGGCCAGCTGGCTGACCACCGAGTGGTCGGCCAGCACCGACTTCATCAGGTCGGGAAGCTGCAGGAGCGACTCCAGCTCGTGAAAAGCTTCTTCCTGGCCCAGCGTCCCCATCAGGATGCCCATCTGGTAGGCCAGCAGATAGCCAGCCACCACCTGGCTGTAGAAAGCCTTGGTGGAGGCGACGGACATCTCGATGTCGCGCCCGTCTGAGGTATAAAGGACCCCATCCACCTTGTAGACCAGGTCGGAGTTTCGCCGGTTGACGATGGCCAGCACGGAAGCGCCCTTGCTTTTGACCAGATCCACCGTCCGATTGGTATCGGTGGTGGTGCCCGACTGCGAGATAGCGATCACCAGGCAGCTCGTCATATCCGCGAGCATGGAGTAGCCGGAAAGCTCGGTCGCTTTCATGGCCCGAACGTCCACCGAGCTTCCCACCACACGCTGCATCATCGAGGCCACCGCCTGACCGGCCACGGCAGCCGTGCCCTGGCCAATCAGCAGAACGTGCTTGAGCTCTCTTTGCTTGAGCCGCTCGGCCAGGGTGGCCGGAAAGACATCCTCGCCCAGCCGCATGGTCACGGCCGGGGGGTTCTCCTCCAGGACAAACTTGCCGCGCAGAGTCTTGCGCACCGACTCGGGCGACTCGGAGATCTCCTTGAGCAAGAAATGCTCGAATGGCCCGCGGTTGATGTCACGGGTGGTGATCTCGGCCACCTTGATCTGCTCGGGGGTCAGCTCCAGCCGATGGCCGTCGAACGACCAGGCCTCGATACCCTCGAGCTCGTGCAGCTTCTTCGCGTCCAGCACCAGAATCTGTCCGGCTGTCTCGGGGCGGCCTGCCTCGCGCTCGGTGGTGCCGTCCATGCGCAAGAAGCGCGAGGTCTGCTCCACCACCCCGTAGAGCTCGGAGGCAAAGGTGTATCCGTGGGGCCCGATGCCCACGAACATGCTCTGGCCGCTGCCGCGCAGGGCCAGGTAGGTGCGGTCGGGCTCGTGAGTGGAGTGCATTACCACCGCAATGGAGCCTTCGCACTCTTGCATGGCCCGGCAGAAGGCCTCGCGCATGTTACCGGTCTCGCGGAAATAGGACTCCACCAGCACCGGGATGATCTTGGTATCGGTGGTGATGGGGGCCGAAATGGTGCGGCCGCTCTCGCGAGCCAGACGCGCCTGCAGCTCGATGTGGTTGTCCACGTCCCCGTTCAGGGCGGCCAGAATGCGGGGAGAGCCTTCGCGCGGCTGCTCGCGATCGCATCCCGAGGGGACCGTCAGCTCATTGACCGGGTGACAGTTGGGCTCGCTGATGATGCCGTTGGAGGCCCAGCGCGTGTGGCTGAAGAGGTTGGTGCGCACATCGGGGTCGCTGAGCACCCGCCAGAAAAAGCGATCCTCCAGGATGCTGTGGGCCAGGGCGGCCACATTGTCGCCCAGGGCCCCGACCTCCTGGGCCACCTTGAAGGTGAAAATCAAGGCGTTGGGTTCCTCGAGCACGGCGCCATCCACGAAGTCCGCCTGACCCAGGCGAGAACGCCATTCCGCCTGCCTTCCTTCCTGCTCGATCCACTCGTGAAAGCGTTGCAGGCCCTCGCGTTCGGAGAAGGTTGCCAGGATGGAGAGCCCGAGAGAATCTCGCCCACGCACCTCCAGGCGGCCGATGTTCTCGAGGACACAAGAGAGCTTCCAGGCCTCGAACTGGGCTTTGGAGTTGTGCTGATAGGCGGCCGGGATCAGGCGACGCAGGCGCTCGATCCCAGCCAGGATGTCGCGCTCGGCCGTCCAGGCCAGATCGCGGGCCCTAACCCAGAGGGCGTTCCAGCGCTCAACCACTTCGGTGGAGATCTGCTTGCCCTGCTGCAGCACCAGTGTCTGGCTGCGCACCTCCCAGTCGCCCAGGGTCTGGCTGCATTCCGCCAGCAAGGCCTGATGGTTGGCATCCTCAAGCAGCTCGCGCAGCACGGAGAACTCGCGCAGAATCGGCGTGTGCTCTTCCAGCGCCAGCAGGGGCGCCTCGAAAGTCTGTGGCTGGAAGGGATCGACCGCCAGATGAGTCAGCTCTTCCAGGGCAGCGCGATACCCTTTCCAGTCCATCACCGCCTGGCCGGTAGCGTCGTAGAGAATTCCGGCTATTCCGCACATGACTACGTTTCCTCCGCGCGCCTGAAGGCTGGCGCTTGCAGTGTATAGTTGACCCACCCTCGAAATTCCTGTCTGGGGGAAAAGGATCCGCGTGGGACGGGCAGAACCGGCCCGCCCATGGCTCTCGCAATCGGTATCACTGGCCTGGCTCAGTCGGGCAAGTCCAGTCTCTTTCAGGCCCTGACGGCCGCCTCCCAGGGCGACGTAGGAGGCAAACGCCTGCCGATGGCGCGCGCTCCCGTGCCCGACGAGCGACTCGACCGCCTGAGCGCTATCTTCAACCCCAAGAAGACCACCCCGGCCACGGTCGACTTCCTGGACATGCCGGGCGGCTCAGGAACCGGCCTGGGGGACCAGGCCCTGGGCGAGATCCGCACGGCCACGGCCCTGGTCGAGGTGGTGCGCTGCTTCCCCCACGGCTACCTGGGCGAGCCCACTCCCCAGAAGGATATGGAAGACTTCGAGCTGGAGATCATGCTCGCCGATCTGAAGATCGTGGAAGGCCGGTTGGAGCGCGCCAAGAAGCTGACCCCTCCCGAGAAGGCCGTGCTGGAGCGACTGCAGCCCCCCCTGGCGGCTGGCGACTTCACCGCTCTGCCCCAGTTTGACGCCGAGGAGCTGAAACTGCTCTCGGGCATGGGTTTGCTCTCGCTCAAGCCCCGCATCTACTGCGCCAACCTGGCCGAAGACCTGATGGGCAAGAACAGCGAGCACGAGCAGACGGTCCGGGCTATGGCCGCCCGCCGGGGCACCCAGGCCATCGCTACCAGCGCCCTGCTCGAATCCGAGGTGGCCCAGCTCGATCCCGAGGAGCGGCAGGCCTTCCTGCAGGACCTGGGCATCCAGGAGACAGGCCTCTCTCAACTGGTGCGAGCCAGTTATGAACGGCTGGGCTTGATGACGTTCTTCACGGTGGGCGAGGACGAGTGCCGCGCCTGGACCGTGCGCCAGCACGCCCGCGCCCCCGAGGCGGCCGGCGCCATCCACTCCGACCTCGAGCGCGGCTTCATCCGGGCCGAGGTGATCGGCTACGACACCTTCCTGGCCTGCGGCTCGATGGCCGCCGCCAAGGACCAGGGCAAACTGCGCGTGGAGGGCAAGGAGTACGAGGTGCACGAGGGGGAGATTGTGCACATTCGTTTCAACGTTTAGCATCTCTTTACTGAGCCACGCAGGGAGCATGCCGGGGTGGGGGAAATCCTTCTCATGCCCAACGAAGCCCGATGGTGGCGCACGCTCGACAACAAAAAGATCGAGTGCTTCCTCTGTCCCCGCCACTGCAAACTGGGCGAAGGACAGCGGGCCTTCTGCTTCGTGCGCCAGAACCAGGGCGGACAGATGGTGCTGACCACCTATGGACGAAGCACCGGCTTTTGCATCGATCCCATCGAGAAGAAACCGCTCAGCCACTTCTACCCCGGCTCGAGCGTGCTCAGCTTCGGCACCGCTGGCTGCAACCTGGGCTGCCGCTACTGCCAGAACTGGAGCATCTCCAAAGCCAACGAGATCGAGAAGCTCTCCCACACCGCCACCCCTGAGGGTATCGCCCGGGCGGCCCTGCTGCACGGTTGCGAGAGCGTGGCCTTCACCTACAACGACCCGGTGCTGTGGGCCGAGTATGCCATCGATGTGGCCAACGCTTGCCATGCGCTGGGAGTGAAGACCGTGGCCGTGACGGCCGGCTACATCACCCCCGAGGCCCGTGAGGAGTTCTTTCGGCCCATGGATGCCGCCAACGTCGACCTGAAGGCCTTCACCGAGCGTTTCTACCACAAGCTCTGCTTCGCCCACCTCGAGCCGGTTCTGGATACCCTGCTCTACCTCAAGCACGAGACCAACGTCTGGTTCGAGATCACCACCCTGATCATTCCCGAGGAGAACGACTCGGAAGAGGAGATCGACCAGCTGTGTGATTGGGTAGCCACCCGGCTTGGGCCGGACGTGCCCCTGCACTTCACGGCCTACCATCCCGACTTCATGCTCAAGCGCCCCCCGACCCCTGCCAGCACCCTCAAACGAGCCCGCCAGCAAGCCCTGGCCAAAGGGCTTCGTTACGTCTACACCGGGAACGTGATCGATCGGGAAGGGTCAGCCACTTCGTGTCCGGGCTGCGGGGGCGTGGTGATCGAGCGCGATGGTTATGAGATCGGGGCCTATCGCCTCCAGGACGGGCGCTGCACCCGCTGCCAGACCGCGATCGCCGGCCGCTTCGGACCCCGAGCCGGAAGCTGGGGCTCCAAGCGGGTTCCAATTCGCATCGAAAACTAGCAGGTGATGCCCTACACAACCGGTTTTGCATCAGCCTGCAAGACTACCAGATCTTATCCAGCTTGTCGGCGTAATAATGGAGCGCCCGACCGTAGGCCAGGATGCGCTCGTCACCCGTGGTCTCGAGCAACTGGGTCAAGAGGATCTCCATGGCCCGCTCAGAGCGACCCAGGTTGTAATAAGCCAGCGCGCTGAACACCTTGAGAGCCCGATCGTCGGGAAATTGCTCGCTGGCCCGGGACAACAGCTCCAGCGAATCGTGGTAGCGCCCCAAACAGCGGTAGGTGCTGCCCAGGCCGACGTAGGCCCCTCGCAGCTCCTCTCCTTCCAGCCCCTGCTCGATGGCCCGCTCGTAATATTGCACCGCTTCGCTCTCGCGGCCCAGCTTGTCGTGGGTCCAGGCGCACTGATACAAGACTTCCGGGTCGTCGGGATGCTCCGAGCAGAGAGCGAGGATCCCCTCGAGATCCCCGGCTTCCCGCAGAGTGACGGCTCTCTGCAACACTTCTCTCATTGAAGGAAATTCAGCCCTTCCTGACAAACTTTCATCGACCAGCCATGTACCTGAAACGTTTAGAGCTTTCCGGCTTCAAAACCTTTGCCGACAAGATCGACCTGGAGTTGCCCCGAGGCTTTCTGGCCGTGGTCGGCCCCAACGGAAGCGGCAAGAGCAACCTCACCGACGCGCTGCGCTTCTGCCTGGGCGAGCAGAGCCTCAAAGTGCTGCGGGCCAACAAAGCCGAAGAGCTGATCTTCGCCGGCACCAATAACCGGCGTCCGGCCCCCTTTTGCGAAGTGAGCGCGGTGTTCGACAACTCCGACGGCCATCTACCGGTCGATTTCGCAGAGGTTTCCATCACCCGCCGCATCGAGCGCAGCGGCGACACCAAGTATTTCATCAACCGCACCACCTGCCGGCTCAAGGACATCCACGAGCTCTTGATGGGCAGCGGCATCGGTCCGGGCTCGTTCTCGGTCCTGGGCGGGCGCGAGGTGGACCGGGTGCTGTCCACCGACCCCAAGGAGCGGCGAATGATGCTCGAGGAGACGGCCGGCGTCAACCGCTACCGCTTCCGCAAGCAGGAAGCCGAGCGGCGCCTGCAGCGCACGGCCGCCAACCTGACCCGGCTCAAGGACATCCTGATCGAGGTCGAGCAACAGTGGGAGGAGAGCAAGAAGCAGCTCGCCCGCTACGAGCGCTACAAGAAAGCCCAGGACGAGCTGAAAGAGCTCGATTGCCAGGTGGCCCACTTCGACTACAGCCAGCTGGAAGGAAAGCGCGTCCTGCTGCAGGGCCGCGTGGAGGAGCTGGAGGGGGTGGCGACCGCCAGCGCCGCCAGCGAAGCCGAGCTCTCCACCAGGCTCGAGCTCCTGCAGGAGAAGCGGACCACGCAGGAGGCTGAACGCGAGCGCCAGGGCGCCGAACTGGCCGCCATGCGCGAGGAGTCCGTGGCCAAGAAGGCCGCCTACGACGGGCTCTTCGGACGGGCCCGCGATCTGGAGCATTCGGCCCGGGTAGCCGAAGAGCGCCTGCAAGCGGCTCAGGACCGGCTGACCCTGCGCAGCCACGACCTGGACCGGTTGGGACGCGAGCGTCCTCGCCTGCTGGCCGAGGTCGCCGAGGCAGAAGAGCGCGTGAGGAAGCTGCGCGCCGAGTGGGAAGCGCTGCCCTTGCCCGGCCAGGGGGCCCACGGCGACCTGCGCGCCAAATTGCAGCAACTCGACCAGGAGCTGAGCCGCCTGATGGCCCGGGTCGAGAGCCTGCAGACCCGACTGGATACCGACCAGCGCCGCATGGACGAGATCGAGGCTTTGAGCCTGGCCGCCCGGGGTGAAGCCGGCGAGGCGGTCGATCTGGCTCCTCTGGTGGGCGACGCCGAAGGGCGCCTGAATGCGGCCCTGGAACGGCAGAAGGAGCTGCAGACCGCCTGGACCGCCAGCGAGAAAGACCTGATGGACGCGCGCAACAACCGCAAGGTGCTCGAGAACGAGCGTCGGCCGCTGTTCACGCGCTGCACCGAGCTCGAATCCTTCCTGGAGGACCGCAGTGGCATGCCGGCCGCGGTGCGGGCGGTGATGGCCTGGAAACAGCCCGGCACCGTCGGGCTGGTGGGCGAGTTGATCAAAGTGCGCGAGGGCATGGAAGTGGCCGTGGAGGCCGCCCTGGGCGGACATATGCACGACGTCATCACGCGTGACCGCAGCACCGCCTCGGGGCTGATCGAGCGGCTCAAGCAAGAGCGCATCGGGCGGGTCACCTTCTGGCCCCTGGACCTCTCGCGCAAGGCCGCTCCCAAACCTGAGCTGCCCTCGCGCCAGGGGGTCGTGGGGCTGGCCCTGGAGCTGATCGGCTACCCCAAGGAAATCCTGCCGGTGCTGGAAGAGATGCTCGGGCGCACGGTCTTCATGGAGGACCTGCCCTCGGCCCTGGCGCTCTACGATCGTGGCTTCGGGCGCAGACCCCACCTGGTCACCTTGCAGGGTGAGTACCTGTCCCCCAGCGGCGCCCTGACGGGCGGCAGCCTGGCCCAGAACCGTTCCAACCTGCTCACACGTCGGCGCCAGCTCGAAGACGCTCGGGCCTCTCTCAACGGGCTGGAGAAGCGCCTGCTAGAGCAGCAAGAGCGTGAAGAGCACGTGCAGAAGCTGCGCTATGAGCTGGAGCGCGAGAAAGCCCTGTTGGACGAGGAGATCCGCAAGCTGCGCCAGGAGGTGGGCGACCTGACCGCCCAGCAGCGCCGCCACGAGGCTGACCAGGAGCGTTCCACCAGGGCTCTGGAGAAGCTTGAAGCCGAGCGAGCCGAGCTTGTGCGGCGGGGCGAGCAGTGGGCCGCCGAGCTGACCCAGTCGGATATCGACCGCGAGCGTCTGCAAGCTGAGCAGGAGAAGACCCGCGAGCTTCAGGCCCAGAACCAGGAGGAGGAGGCCCGCCGTCAGGTAGCCCGCGAGCGCATGCAGCAACAGGTGCTGGAAGCCGAGCTCGACCTGCAGCGCTGCCAGCAAAAACAGCATGAGCTCGACCGTGAGCTGGCCTCTATCCAGGCTCGCGCCGACGAGCTGGCGGCCGACCAGGCCCAGGCCCGGGCCGAGCAGGAGCGCTGCTTGCAGGCCCGCAAGGACCTGGAGACGGAAGGCGCCCAGCTGCAGCAAGACCTGGCCCGCCTGGAGGTGGAGCTGGTCACCCGCTCCACCGCCCTGGAAGAGCTGAAGAGCTCGCTGGCGGCCGTGGACCGCGAGCTGGGCGAGCTGAAGAAGCAGCATCACGAGGTGGCAGCGAGCGCGGCTGAGCAAGGCCGCAAGCTGCACTCACTGCAGGTGGAGCTGGCCGGAGTGCAGGCCCGGGCCGAGGAGGCCCTGGCCCGGGTGGAGGAGCTTGGGCTGAGCCTGGACGAGCCCCCGGAGCTACCCGAAGGGATCGACCTGGACAAGATCCGCACTCAAGCCCAGCGGGTCAAAAGCTATCTGGAGAACTTCGGCAGCGTCAACCTGGGGGCCCGGGAAGACTTCGAGCGCCTGCAAGGACGCCAGGCCGACCTGACCACCCAGATCGCCGACCTGGAGGAGGGCTCCGCCAGCCTGCGCCAGATCATGGCCGAGATGGACGCGGCCACCGTGGAGCAGTTCCAGGCCTCGTTCACGGCTGTCAACGAGACCTTTAGCCGCATGTACACCGAGCTCTTCGGGGGGGGCACGGCCCAGCTCGAGCTGACCAACCCGGCCGACGTGCTCGAATCGGGGGTGGAGATCGTGGCCCGCCCCCCGGGTAAGAAGGTGCAGAACCTGACGTTAATGTCCTCGGGCGAGCGGGCCCTGTCGGCCATCGCCTTCCTGCTGGCCTTGCTGGCTCACCGTCCCAGCCCCATCGTCATCCTGGACGAGCTGGACGCCCCCCTGGACGACTCCAACGTGGAGAAGGTGGCCGCCCGCCTGCTCGAGTTCTCGACCTCCTCGCAGTTCCTCTGCATCACCCATAACCGCAAGACAATGGAGTTTGCTGACCGGCTCTACGGCGTCACTATGGAAGAGCCTGGCGTGAGTCGGATGCTGACAGTGACCCTCAGCGGTCAGCCAGTCAGCGAGCCCCAGGCCCAGGAGGTGACCGCGTGAGCCGCCTGCGCGAGCTGACGGGCAAGGGTCGCTTTCGCCTGATGGTGAGCCTGCCCAAGAATCGTGTGGATCTGGCCCTGGCGGCGGTCGAGGCGGGGGCCGAGATCCTCAAGGTCCACCTGAACTGCCACCACTTCGCCTCAGACACCCGCTTCGGCAGTTGGCGGGACGAACAGCCGGTCCTGCGCAAAATCCTGGACGCGGTCCAGGTTCCGGTCGGAATCGTCACCGGTGAGGAGACCCAGCCATCGGCCGCGGAGTGGGCCGAGCTGGCCGACTTCGGGTTCGACTTCTGGGACCTCTTCGCGCGCTCTACCGCCCCGGGGTGCTTCGAGGTCCCTCGCCTGGGCCGCATGGTGGCAGTGGACGACAGCTGGACGGCAGAGATGGTGCAGGACATGGTCAAGCTGGGGGTGGATGTGTTCGAAGCCTCCATCATCCCGCGCAGCCAGTACCGAACCACCCTCAACCTGGTCGACCTGACCCGCTACGCCGCCTTGAGCCGGGCCGCCGGAGTGCCCATCATGGTGCCCAGCCAGAAGGCCGTGCGTCCGGATGAGGTGGGCTGGTTGCGCCGGGTGGGGGCCAGCGGTATCACCATCGGGGCCATCGTCACCGGACTGGAGCTGGAGAGCCTGAGAGAGGCCACCGCCAGCTTCCGGGCCGCCATCGACGCGCTGGACTGAGCCTTGTCCATCCTGCTCGTCCCGCTGGACGACCGCCCCTGCTGCACCCAGTTCGTCCAGCGCCTGGCAGCCATGGCCGGGCGGGAGCTGGTCCTCCCCGACCGACTGGGAAACTTCCTCAGCCCGGGAGACCCCGAGGCCATGCTGGCGGCCATGGACGAGCCTCACGAAGCCCTCCTGGTCTCGTTGGACATGGTGGCCTGGGGAGGGCTGGTGGCCTCCAGGGCTCAGAAGGAGCCACTGGAAACGGCCCGAGAGCGGCTAGAAAGGGCGGCCTTGCTGGCCTCCGGCCGCCCGGCCTGCGCTTTTCAGTCCATCATGCGGACCGCGCCTACCCAGACCAGTCGTCAGGAGGTCGAGCTGGCCGAGAAGCTGGTCGAGCTCTCGGTCCTGACGGCCCGCCGAGATCCCCGCGCCTCGGCCTTACGGGCCACCTTGCCAGCGGACTACCTGGAAGACTACCTGACTCGCCGCAAGCGGGCTCACCAGCTCAATCGCCTGGCCATCGATCAGGCTGGTCAGGGTAGCTGGAGAGAGCTTCTTCTGGGTATCGACGACAGCCGGACCGAGGGTTGGAACGTGCTGGAGATCCTGGAGTTGGAGCCGCTGCTGCCTTCGAACGCCAGCATCGCTCCGGGCACCGACGAGATGGCCCTGCTCTTGTTCACCCGTCTGGTCAGACTGACCCGGGCCATTCAGGTCCTCTGGTTCCCTGACGAGTCCGCCCGGCGGGTGGGGCGATACGAAGACCGTTCCCTCCTGCGAGTGGTCCAGGCCCAGGCCCGTGCCGCCGGACTGACGCTGGGTGCATCCCGCCGCCAGCTCTGGGTCTACGGTCCCCTGGGGGACCAGGGGGAGGCCTGCGAGCAGCCCGCCGACGGGTCGGAACGGGCCGACGCCTTCGTCAACAAGCTGCGCGAAGGCCTGGAAGGCGGGCTCGAGATCGCCGTCGCAGACGTTGCCCATGCCAATGGCGGCGATCTGCCGCTGCTCCAATCTCTGGTGGCCTCTGGCCTGGCGCCGCAATTGATCGGCTACGCCGCCTGGAACACCGCCGGCAACACTCTGGGAACGGCTCTGAGCGTGCTGGGCTGCTGGCCCGAGCAAGCCGGGCCGGCCCAACAACGGGCGCGACTTCGATTCTTGATGGAGCGGCTGCTCGACGACGGCTACTACCAGGCCGAGATCCGTCAGCACGGCGGAACAGCCGGACTCAAGGACGTGCCCCAAAGCCAGCTCGACTCGATCCGACGGGAGCTGAGCCAGCGACTGGACAGATTGACCAGCGCGGGATTTCCTTCCGAACGGCTTCAGGTCGAGCTTCCCTGGGGTCGCCTGTTCGAAGTGCGACTCCAGGTCGCCTAGTCGGACCAGGCTCCATACCAGAGAGCGGCCCCATCACTGCGAGCCTGCAGTGGCCCGTCCCTTTCCAGGTCCCACGAGCCCTCGGGCAATTCCACCCGTGAGCCCTCCAACTGAAGGCTGGCTTTGCGTCTCCAGCCCCACTGCATTCGACCAGCCTGAATGAGCAGACTGGAAGGCTCGCTGATCACGCGCATGGGACCGAGCTGGGCCTGCTCACGCTCCAGGCTATCCAGACTGATCTCCAGATCGGCCCGAGCCACCCCCTGATCGCGCAAAAGCTCGCGCGAGCTACCCTCGAGACGAGCAGTTTCCCTGATCAGCAGGTGCTTTCCGTCCACGGTCAACCAGACCACCGCTCCCTGGGGAAGGTAAGCGTGACGAATGGTCAGGGTCTTCTCCATCTGACCAACCTGAAAGGTCAGACTCACCAGCGAAACGACCAGACAGACCAGTCCCAGACCACGCCTGGAGGGTACCAGCAGCAAACCCAGACCGGCCCCATAGAAGAGCCAGAAGTCCAGTCCGGGCGTGGGAAGCCCAACGGGGGGAAGCACACGGGCCAGAACCTGGGGAAGGGTGATCAACAAGTCCAACCCGAGCTGGGTGAGGCCGATCAGAGGAGCCGCCAGGCGACTATCCAGACCGATCAACCCTGAAGTGAAGAATCCGAGAGGCAGGAGGGCTTCAGCCAGGGGTGCCAGCAGCAAGTTGGCCGGCAGAATGGCCGGGGGGAGTTGATGGAAGGAGTGAAGGAGGAGGGGGGTGACCGGGAGACAGGCGGCCAGAGTGAGGGAGGAGGCCCGAGAGAGCCAGTTGAGGGCGCGATTTCGGAAGCGAAAAGTGAGGGAGGGCCCGTAGGCAAGCAGGCCCAGAACGGCTGCGAAGCTGAGTTGGAATCCCAGGTCGGACCAGACGCCAGGGTCGGCCAGAGTGCAGGCCAGGGTCGTGAGGAGGAAAGTCTGCCAGCCGTCCGAGCGGCGGCCGAGCGCCTGGGCCAGGAGGGCGAACAGGGCCATGAGGGTCGCTCGCACGATCGAGGGGGAGGCGCCGGCCAGGAGGCAGTAAAAGGTCACCGCGCAGGCGGCCGGACAGGCAAGCCGGTAGGAGCTGTAGCCGAGCCTTCGGCCGGGCCAGAAAATGAGGGAGGTCACGATGGCCACATTCAGACCCGAGGCGGCCAGAAGATGGCTCAGACCGACGGCCCGAAAGTCCTGCTCGACCTCAGCTGGCAGCTCGCCGGTCTCACCCAGCAGAATGCCTGCCAACAAGCCCCGCTGGGCCTGAGAATAGTGTGGTCGGAGGCTCTGCAGCAGGTCGAGCCGCAGGCGGCAGGCGATCTGCCAGGGGCTCCAGCCTGCGGGCGGTCCGAGCCGATCGCAATCAGCCGGAGCAAGCCTGAGCTGATGGTGGATCCCTCTGTGCGCCGCCCAGACCCGGGCATCGAAGCTCCCGGGATAGGCTGGCCCGGCCAGTGGACGCAGACGACCCGTCAGGCGCCAACTCTCGCCGGGCGCCACCTCGGGCAGGAACTCCGCGGGCCCCCGCACCTCAACCAGGACACGGAACGGGCCCAGTCGCGGCCGACCTTCCACCCGCTCGACCTGAAAGGGAAAGCGAACCTTGCCCCCCTGGCAGCGTGCCGGTTCCAGCACCTGGCCGCTGCAGTCGAGCTCATGGCCGTCGTAACCCGCGGCCGGGTCGTGGGCCCGGGCTCGCGCCGCCATGCTCTCGCGGGCGTAGCCCAGAGCGGTGAAAGCGACCACCAGCAGCAAGGTCGCTGCCTGGCGCCGAAACCAGGCTTGATCGGGTCCGGCCGCTAGCGCCGCCAGGCAACCCGCTCCGGCCACCAGTCCGGTAACAAGGGCCAGTGCCCCCGGCCCCTTCTCGACCAGCATGACCCCGGCAATGGCTCCCAGGCAAGCCCATAAAACCTGGCGTTGAGTCAGCTCCTGCACATCTTCATGGTGAGGCGCGGTTGTTACCCGGAGACTGCCGACCTCTTGCCGTACTGTTGCGAACTTGTAACCAGAAGTTGAACGAGCGTGCCTTTCGATGCGCCCTGGTCACCGGGCTCATGAAATCGGCGGGTTCCCAGAACCCCCAGACATGGCCCATGGACCCCTGGCTCGAAAGATCCCGGGGCTGATTACAACCAGGCCCTGCCAGATCAACCTGGCTGGAGCAACACCTTCAAAACGCCCGGAGCGGCAGCCCGCTCGAAGGCTTCCAGGCCCTCTTGAAGAGCAAAGGTATGCTCAACCAGGGGATCGACCAGAACCCGCCCGGTGGCCAGCGCTTCGATGGCCGGGGGAAAGGGACCACAGCGAGAGCCCTGCAGCCTGATCTCCTTGACCATCAAACGAGAGGCCTGCAGGGGCGAAGGCTCGAGCCAACTCGATTTGAGAACGACGGTACCCAGCGGGCGCACGAGTTCGAGGGCAAGGTCTAGCAATGCCGGAGCGCCACTACACTCCACGACCAGGTCAAAGCTCTCCGCGTCGAGCTCCTGGCGGCTGCCCACCCACCGCAAACCCAGTCTCTTCAGCAGGGCTTGCTTGGAGGGGCGCCGGCTGAGGACAGTGACCTCGGGGAGGAGCTGAGCCACCAGCAGCCCGAGCTTGCCATCTCCCAGCACCAGGGAACGCCCTGCAGTCTCAACCTGCTCAAGGATCCGAAAGGCCGCCGCCAGCGGTTCGACAAACACGGCCTGCACATCGCTCACACCGGCAGGCAGATGGTGCAGATTCTCGCGTGGAACGGCTATCCTCTGAGAGAATGCCCCGTGCTTGCCTCGGATGCCCAGCACCCTGCGCTCGGAGCAGTGGTTCCCCAGGCCCGACCGGCACCGGGCACAGACCCTGCAGGGACAGTTGATCTCGGCCACCACCCGCCGACCCTCAACCAGGCCGACGAACTCGTGGCCCGGGATGCCCCGGAATCCTGCATAACCAGCAAGCAGCTGCAGATCGGTGCCGCAGATTCCGGCCAGGAGTACATCCACCACGACCTCACCCTCACCGGGAATCGGGTCCGGGCAATCAGGCCGGAACGCGAGCGTCCCGTTCTCGAGCCACAGCGCCCGCAGCTACAGACTCCGCTGCCAGAGAGCAAGCATCTGGCCGGCAGCCAGGGTGAATGCCAGAACCCCGACCAGCCAGACCAGCCAGCCTGACGAGGCGGCCTTGGAGGCGGGTCGTTCGGCGGAATAAGTCACCTCCGGGGCAGGTCGAGGATTCTCCTCCATCAGCTGCAGACGCTGAAAGAGCTGCTGATTGAAGCGCTCGAACCCCTGAGCCATCCCCTCCCAACGCCCGGCCTGAGTGCGAGCTGCGATCAGCTCTTGAGTGCGCTCCTCACAACGGTCGCGTTCCTTCTGTAGTTCCTCGCGCAGGCGGTCGAGCTCGACCCGAATGTACTCACTGAGCTCGGGTACGCTGGCCGGACCTTCCTCACTGGGGGAGGCGGGAGGGAGTGGGGGCTCCAGGTCGGCCCCGCCGGCAGCGCAGGCGACCCGCAGGGAACGGGGCTCCACCAGGTAGACGAAACCGGTGCGAGTGCGCACTTTCCGACTCTCGACCTTTCTCGCTTTGACCAGCCTTCGAATGGTTTGCTCGCTCTTGTCCACCGCCAGGGCGGCCTCTCGCAGAGTCAGATAACCGCCGGTGTCCAGCATGGTCTGCCCGGTCGGATCGAGCTCGACCGGGGTAACCAGACTATCCACAGCATCGTGCTCCCCGGAGTCTGTTTCATTGACTTCACTGATTTCGGTCATCGTGGCGACCATCGCGCTTCGCCTCCTAAGAAAACTACTCAAGCTAGTCTTAGCTCAAGAGCAAGAATTTCCTTCAAGGACCCGAGCTGAAAAGCGAACCGCCTTTCCTGGCTTATCACAGAAAGGAAAACCGCCAGAAAGCAAGAAATCAAGACTTTGTGAGAAACTTCACAAAGTCGTCCCCAGGCCGATTTGAAGCCTGTTTCAGCGTCTGGACAGCGAGTTTTCCTTGATGCCCGCAGTGCGAACTCGATCCCATGAGTTGGCCCAGGAGGCCTGCAAGCACATGCCGGGCGGTGTCAACAGCCCGGTACGCGCCTTTCGGGCCGTAGGCGGCGAACCGATCCTCTTCTCCTCAGCCCAGGGATGCCGATTGACTGATGTCGACGGCAATGAGTACATCGACCTGGTGGGCTCATGGGGGCCCATGATCTTGGGCCACGCCTACCCCAAAGTCATCCAGGCCGTACAGGAAGCCGCCTCGCGGGGACTTTCGTTCGGAGCCACCACCGAGGCAGAGATCCGTCTGGCCGAGAAGGTCAAACAGCTCGTCCCCTCCATCGAGCTCTTTCGACTGGTCAACTCCGGCACCGAAGCCTGCATGAGCGCCCTTCGGGTGGCTCGCGGATTCACCGGTCGCGATCGCATCGTCAAGTTCGCCGGCTGCTATCACGGACACAGCGATTCTCTCCTGGTGAAAGCCGGCTCTGGTGCCCTCACGCTGGGCATCCCCGACAGCGGGGGAGTTCCGGCCGACATCGCGCGCAACACCCTGACTCTGCGCTACAACGACCTTGACGCCGTCCGCACCCTGTTTGCAGCCGAGGGGGACAACATCGCTGCCGTCATCCTCGAGCCGGTCGCAGGCAACATGGGTGTGGTTCCACCCGCTCCGGGCTTCTTGCAGCTCCTGCGCGAGAAGACCCACCGGTGCGGAGCCTTGTTGGTCTTCGACGAGGTGATGACCGGTTTTCGACTGGCCCCGGGTGGGGCCCAGGAGCATTACGAAATCACTCCCGACCTGACCTGTCTGGGCAAAATCCTGGGTGGAGGGCTCCCGCTGGCTGGCTACGGCGGACGCCGCGACATCATGGAGGTGGTGGCCCCGTTGGGTCCCGTCTACCAGGCCGGCACCCTGTCAGGAAACCCCGTGGCCGTAGCGGCCGGACTTGCCATGCTGCAGAAACTGAGCAACTCGCCCGGCCTGCACGATAGCCTGGACAACAAAGGGCGTCTGCTGGAGGAGGGCCTTCAGAGCGCCATCGCTCAACACCAGGTCCCCGCCCGGGTGCAGCGCGTGGGCTCCATGCTGACGCTATTTTTTACAACCACGCCGGTGACCAACTTCGATACCGCCCAGACCAGCAGCACCGACCTCTTCGCCGCTTTCTTCCAGGGAATGCTGGCGCAGGGAATCTATCTACCGCCCTCGCAGTTTGAAGCGGCCTTTTTGTCCACCGCCCACACCCGCGAGGATATCGATCTGATCGTGGAAGCCGCCGCGCGCGTCCTGGCCGGCCTGAAGGCCTGAGGAAGGAGCCATCGTGGTCATCGCGCCCCTGAAAGAACTCGAGGAGGATCTCCAGCGCGTCGAAGGCGTCGTGCTCGAGCTGCTGCAACGCCGCGGGGGCGCCGTTCGGCTACCGGCCGAGCTGATGTTCAAGAGCGGTGGCAAACGCCTGCGACCTGCTCTGGTGCTGCTCAGCTCGCGCATTCTGGGCCAGCGTCCCGATTCGGCCGTCAAGATCGGGGCCGCGGTGGAAATGGTTCACGGCGCGTCCCTACTTCATGACGACGTCATCGACGGCACCTTCATGCGCCGCGGTCAAGCAACCTTGAACGCCCTGGAGGGGAACCGCTTCACGGTGCTTCTGGGCGACTTCCTGCTCTGTGAATCGCTACTGGCCGTATCCGACCTCAACCAGGTCGTGCTGGTGCAGGTGGTCAGCGAGTCGGTGGCCCTGATGACCCTGGGTCAGCTCCTCGAGCTTGCCCATCAAGGCGACCCGTTCCTGGCGGAAGCCGACTACCTGCGCATCGTGGAGGGGAAGACGGCTTCCCTGATGTCCTGCGCCTGCAAACTTGGAGCCCTGCTGGGTGGGGCTGACCCCGATCAGGTGGCCGCCCTGGGCGAGTTTGGACTGAACCTGGGTATCGCGTTCCAAATTGTGGACGATGTGCTCGATTTCTGGGGCGACCCCAAAGTTCTGGGCAAGCCGGTGGGTTCGGACCTGGGCGAGAAGAAGTTCACGCTTCCGTTTCTTGTTGCCATGCAAAGCAGCGAAGAGCCCGAGCGGGGGCGCATCGAGGCCCTGGTGACCAACGGCAAGCTCGCCAACGGCAGCGTTCAGGAGGTCGTCAATTGGATGGATTGCCATCAGGCACGCCCGCGCGCCTTGGAGCTGGCGCGTGGCTATGCTGATCGGGCCAGGCAAGCCCTGGCCCGAATTCCGGCAGGGCCTGCTCGCTTAGCCCTGGAAGAGGTGCTGCACTACGTTCTGGAGCGGGACCTGTAAATGGAATATGCCTATGTAGCGCTTTTCCTGTTGGGCGGGTTGGCCTTCGTTGGGGCCAGCCTGACACTGAACCGCTTCGTGACCTCTCCCCACCGCCCCAGTGCCTCCAAACTGATCGCTTACGAGTGCGGCGAGCCCCCCATCGGAGAAGCCTGGGTCCAGTACAACGCTCGCTACTACCTGTTCGCGATGATGTTCGTGCTCTTCGATGTCGAGGCCGCCTTTCTGATCCCGTGGGCGGTCGGCTTCAAGACCATGAGCCTCGACCTGGGCATCTTGCCTCTGCTCGAGATGCTCGTCTTTCTCGGCTTGCTCGCCCTGGCGCTAATCTACGCCTGGAGAAAGGGGGCTCTGGAATGGGTCTGATCGACAAAATCCCGGCCTACGTGGAGAAAACACCCGGCGGTGGAGTCTTGATGACTCCCCTCAACTGGGTGGTCAATAATGTCAAAGCCAGCTCTCTTTGGTACATGCTCTTTGGTCTGGCATGCTGCGCCATCGAGATGATGGCCACGGGCGCCTCGCGCTACGACTTCGACCGCCTGGGCATGATCTTTCGCGCCACTCCGCGCCAGACCGACCTGATGATCGTGGCCGGCACGCTCACCCTCAAGATGGCACCGCGTGTCAAGTTGCTCTACGAGCAGATGCCCGATCCCAAGTACGTCATCGCCATGGGTGGCTGCACGGTCTACGGAGGGCCCTTCTACCATGACGGTTACTCGGTGCTCAAAGGGGTCGACAAGATCATCCCCGTGGACATCCACGTAGCCGGCTGCCCGCCCCGTCCCGAGGCCCTCATGCACGGCTGTATCGAGCTGCAAAACCTCATCAAGACCGAGAAGCTCGGTCACAAACGCGACCGTCCCGGCCTTCGCCACCTGGCCGCGGGCACCGTTCGCCCCTCGGGCCTGGTCGTGCCCGACTCGATGCGTGTCGTCCAGAACGCATGAAACGGGCGGATTTCCTCAAGAAACTCCAGGAGCGCTGGCCCGAGACCGTCCAGGACGAGCTCAACGAGAACGGGCTAGAGGCTCCTGCTCAGGCAATTCCCGAGGCGCTGGCCTGGCTCAAGGACGATCCGGAAACCCGGATGAACTATCTCGACTTCATCACCGCAGTCGACTACCCACCCGATACCATGCACGTGATCTACTCTCTGTATAGCCTGGATAAGCAACATCGAGTTCAGCTGAAAGTAAAACTCGATCGCCATCACCCTACTCTCCCGACCGTCTCCCACCTGTGGACCAACGCCGAATGGAACGAGCGTGAAATCTACGACCTGTTCGGGGTGGTCTTCCCGGGCCTGAACGACCCTCGCCGCATCCTGATGCCGGAAGACTGGGAAGGCCATCCCCTGCGCAAAGACTACCTCCACCCCAACCTTGCGAGCAAGCCTGACTGATGTTGACCGAAGACCTGCGCGACGTCCGCACCGAAGAGTTCGAGCTGAACATGGGTCCCCAGCACCCGTCCACCCACGGCGTGCTGCGCATGATCCTCAAGATGGACGGCGAGAAGGTTCTCCATTGCGACCCGATCATCGGCTATCTGCATCGCTCCATCGAGAAGATGGCCGAGTCGCGCACTTACACCCAGTTCATTCCGGTCACTGACCGACTCGACTACTGCACCAGCATGACTTCCAACTATGTCTACGTGCTGGCCGTGGAAGCCCTGGGCGACATCAGCCCGCCGCCTCGGGCCGAGTACATCCGGGTCATCATGTCCGAGCTGAACCGCATCGCCTCGCACCTGCTCTGGTATGGCACGTTCTGCCTGGAAATCGGAGCCACCACACCCTTTCTCTATGCCTTCCGCGACCGCGAGAAAGTACTCGACCTCTTCGAGATGACCTGCGGTGCCCGGCTCCTCTACAACTACTTGCGCGTGGGCGGGGTGTCGCGCGACCTGCCGCCAAGCTTTCTCAAGGAAATGATCGACTTTCTGGATTACTGGGAGCCGATCATCCCCGAGTACGAAGACCTGCTCGACCAGAACCCGATCTTCTACAATCGGGCCCAGCAGGTCGGGGTCCTCACGCCCGAGCATGCCAACCGATTTGCTATCTCCGGGCCCAGCCTGAGGGCTTCCGGTGTGAACTACGACGTCCGCCGAGCCGATCCGTACTCGGTCTACAAGGAGCTGAAGTTCGAGGTGCCCCTTGGCAAGAATGGGGATGTCTTCGACCGCTACCGGGTGCGGATGGAGGAGATGCGCCAGAGCGCGGCCATTCTGCGCCAGTGCGCCGAGATGATCCCTTCCGGCAAGTTCATCGACCTGCACAACTGGCGTTTTACTCTGGCCCCCGGGGAGGTCTACAAGCACATCGAGTCGCCCCGCGGCGACATTGGCTGCTATCTCGTCTCGGGCGGCGGGGACAAGCCCTGGCGCTGCAAGTTCCGGACCCCCTCTTTCGTGCACATTCAGCTCTTCCGTGAGCTGATCAAGGACGTGCTGATCCCCGATATCATGGCCATCGCGGCCAGCTTCGACATCGTGCTCCCCGAGACCGACCGCTGAGGACTCGAAAGAGGAAAGCCAGGCCCGGCCTCAAACCTCCCGAAGGCTCATGCTGATTCTGGCCCAGACCCCCCATGGATTTGACGGCTGGCTGACGCCCTACCTGACGCCTTTACTGGGCGAGGTCGGGGCAGCGGCCCTGAGCATGCTGATCGTTCTGGCGGGTTGCCTGGCCTTCATCGCCCTCAACGTGATGTTCCTGGTCTGGCTCGAGCGCAAGATCAGCGCTCGCATTCAGAACCGCACCGGACCGATGATGACCGGTCCTCGCAAGTGGGCTGAAACCTCCATGTGGTTTGGTGGCTTCCTGCAGACTCCGGCCGACGCCATCAAGCTCCTCTTCAAGGAGCAGATCGTTCCCGCCAAAGCCGATCGGGTGCCCTTCTACCTGGCCCCCATGTCGATCTTCGCGGTGTGCCTTTCGGCCCACGTCGTCTTGCCTTTCGGGCCGCTCTTCTGGGTGGCAGATTTGAACGTCGGGTTGCTGTACGCGGTCGCCATCAGCTCCCTGACCGTCCTCTCCATCCTGATGGCCGGCTGGGCCTCCAACAGTAAGTACAGCCTCCTGGGCGGATTGCGGTCGGCAGCCCAGATGCTCTCCTACGAGATTCCCCTGATCTTTGCTCTGCTGGGCCCCATCCTGATGGCGGGCAGCCTCTCCATGGTGGACATCGTGCGGGCCCAGGCCGAATACGGTGTCTGGTTCATGATCCCCAGCTTTTTGGGACTGGTGATCTACTTCATTTGCGGCATCGCCGAAGTCAACCGTCCACCCTTCGATATCCCGGAGGCCGAGTCCGAGCTCGTGGCGGGCTACGTTTCCGAGTACTCCGGCCTGATGTTCGCCATGTTCTTCCTGGCCGAGTTCGCCAACATGTTCCTGATTTCGGGCATCGCGACCACGGTCTTTCTGGGCGGCTGGCTGATTCCTGGATTTGACGCGCCCGAGCTGACCCACCCTGGCCTGACCGCCAATCCTCGTCTCTGGGTGCAGCTCCTGGGTCTGGGCGCCTTCGTCTTCAAAGCCTACATCCTCGTTCTCATCATGATGTGGATCCGTTGGACGTTCCCGCGCCTTCGTCCCGACCACCTGATGAACTTTGGCTGGAAATTCCTGCTCCCCATCGCATTCCTCAACCTGATTGGCTGCGCCATCGCCACCCTGCTCTACGAAGTGACCGGCAACCCCCTCAGCTTCTGGGCCGCCGGGTTGTTGCTCTGCCTGACCGTCTGGAGCATCATGCGCTCCCGTCGCCAGCCTCTCCCCCAGGGGGCCAGGCCATGACCGATGCGGTCTTCTTTGTGCTGGCCGGAGTCATCGTTGCCTCAGCCCTGTCCATGGTCCAGGCTCGTAACCTGTTCCACGCCGGCCTGGCGCTGATCACTTGCTTTTTAGGCGTGGCAGGCATCTACGTGCTGCTGAAGTCACCTTTCATTGCCGCCCTGCAGGTCTTGATCTACGCTGGAGCCATCGCGGTCATCCTGCTGTTTGGCTTCATGCTGACCCACCACGTGATGCACACCGACCCCCACAAACGCTTTACTCAGCAAGCCGCCGGCCTGGGCGCGGCCCTGGCCATGGCCCTGATGCTGGTGGTGATCATCGCGGTATCACCATGGCACAAGACCGGTCAGTCGGTACCGGTGGGCGACCTGGGCTCGCTGGGGCGACAGCTGCTCACCACTTACCTGCTGCCCTTCGAGCTGGCCTCGGCGTTCTTGCTGGCCGCGCTGGTGGGCGCCATCATGATCGCTCGCAAGGAAGAGGGGCCGCCTCCCGCATGACGCCCGTTGGTTTGCAGCACTACCTGATTCTGGCCGCGGTGCTGTTCAGCATCGGATTGTACGGCGCCCTGACGCGACGCAATGCCGTGGCCGTCTTGATGTCGCTGGAGCTGATGTTCAACTCGGTGAACATCAACCTGGTGGCCTTCAGCCACTTCTTGCCCGACTTCACCGGGGTGCTCTTCTCCATCTTCGTGATCACGGTCGCTGCGGCCGAGGTGACCATCGGAGTCGCCATCGTCTTGTCAGTCTACCGCAACCGCAACACCATCGACCTCGAGCAGGTCAACCAGCTGCAGGGCTGAGCGCTCGCGCCGTCGATACCCCCATCAGGAATCCGATCGCCTTGTCGGTGTCGGGGTACTGGCGCACCAGCTTCCAGAAGGCCTCCGAGTGGTCGGGCACAATCAGGTGCGCCAGCTCGTGAACCAGCACGTAATCGAGCACAAACTCCGGAAAAGGCTCCAATTCGCGGGAAATGCGAATCGACTCGGTGCAAGGGGTGCACGAGCCCCAGCGCTTGGCCTGATTGTCTACCCACTGCACCGAGAACCTTAGTTTCCCAGAGAAGTAGAGATGGTTCAGGACCCGCGCCCGCTGCATCAGGTCGTTGTCGCTCTTCACACGGCGACGCTTCTTTTCGAAATGCTTGCGCATGCGCTCGATCCACTCGAGCTCTTCCTGGCGCGTGAAACGGGCCGGCACGCGCAGAACCATGACCCCATTCTCGATCGTGGCGGAAACGGTGCGGCGGCGCTGCGCGCTACGAATGATGCGGACTTCTTCCATACCAGGCCTCCAGAAGGTTTGCCCTGGTGGGCGCCGAACCGGGGACGACCGGCCCTTGGCGGGTTTTCAATTCTTGAGCTCCCTTCAAGACCCCTGCCAGACCGAACAGCGAGAACAACAGCTTGGGTGAACATCAGGCCATAAACTCCATCCTGGAGCTCACCGGTCAGCAGGTGACCGAGGTTGGGCTGATCCCCCTGTTCCCACTGCTGGCCTTCGTCCTGATCACTCTGGTGACGCTGCGCTGGGGGCGGCTCTCGGCGGCCCTGTCGATCCTGGCGATCTCCTCGTCACTGGTCCTGTCGACCCGGCTTTTCCTGGGCCGACTGCACGGACCCGACCAGGTAGCTCAAGTCGACTTTTCCTGGATCGACCTGGGTTGGGCCAGTGTCGAGATGGGCCTGCTGGTGGACAACCTGTCGGCCACCATGCTGATCATGGTCTGCTTCATCGCCCTGCTGATCCAGATCTATTCCTTCAGCTACATGGAGACCGAGATTCACCACTTCCCCACCCAGGGCTCTGCCTCGCTCTCACGCTTTTATGCCTATATGTCCCTGTTCGCGTTCTCCATGCTGGGCCTGGTGCTCTCCACCAACCTGCTTCAGATCTACGTCTTCTGGGAGCTGGTGGGGGCCTGCTCCTTCCTGCTGGTTGGTTTTTGGTACTTCAAGACCAGCGCCACCCAGGCTTCCAAGAAGGCCTTTGTCGTTACGAAATTCGCCGACCTCTTCTTTCTGATGGGCATCTTGATGCTGGGTACCAAGCTCGACACGTTCGACTTCGTGTCCATCAATTCCAGCGTGAGCCTTTCAGCCGTCTGGCAGCAAGGCTATCTGCCCCTGGCGGCGGTGCTCATCTTCTGTGGAGCCATCGGCAAGAGCGCCCAGTTCCCGCTTCAGGTCTGGTTACCGGACGCGATGGAAGGCCCGACACCGGTGTCCGCCCTCATCCACGCAGCCACCATGGTTGCCGCTGGAGTCTACCTGGTGGCCCGTATGTTCCCAGTTTTCGACGTGGCCATCCTGGCTGGCGGGACGGTGGCAGCCATCGGCGCCCTGACGGCTCTCCTGGCGGCCACCATGGCCTGTGTGCAAAACGACGTGAAGCGGGTGCTGGCCTACTCGACCATCTCCCAGCTAGGCTTCATGATGGCCGCCCTGGGCTCGGGCGCCTACACAGCCGGAACCTTCCACCTGATCACCCACGCCTTCTTCAAAGCCCTGCTGTTCCTGGGCTCGGGTGCCGTGATCGTGGCCTGCCACAACCAGGACATGTGGACCATGGGGGGGCTGCGCAAGAAGCTCCCCATGACCAGCCTGGCCTTCGCAGCCGGTTGCCTGGCCCTGGCCGGCATTCCCCCTTTTGCGGGCTTCTGGTCCAAAGATGAGATCCTGGCTGGCACTCACGGGGCGGTCCTGGTGGTGTTGGTGGTCGCCGCTTTCCTGACCGCGTTCTATGTCACCCGAATGTTCTGCATCACCTTTCTTGGCGAATTCCGCGGCCAGGAGCACGCCCCGGCCGATCTGGCCGGGCCCGTGCCTCCCGCTACCCTCACCCCTCCTATTGACCCTTCCTGGGAAGTCTTCACCTTCAAACCCGACTGGACCGAGGAGCGCGCCGTGACCGCCGGCGAGGGACTTCCGCCGGCCTGCCTGGGAGCCCACATGGAGCTGCACCCGGCTGGCCATCATGAGCCCCACGAAGTCAGCCCGATCATGTACGTGCCCCTGTTGATCCTGTCGCTCTTTGCCGCCTTCCTGGGTTTTGCCGGAATGCCCTGGGACAACCTGTTCCACCACCTGATCAACAACCCTCACGAGCCAGAGCACGCCTTCCACGCCTCTATGATGGTCTTCTCGGTCCTGGTCGCACTCGGCGGTGTGGCCGCGGCCTGGAGCTACTTCGGGCGCGACCCGGTGGCAGGAGAGCGACGCTTGCGCGCCCAGCTCGGGCGTGTCTGGGTGCTCTGGCAACAGAAGTATTACATGGACCACCTCTGGGCCTGGCTGCTTTCGGGGACCATGTACCTGGGCGCCCGCGTGGCCGCCTGGGTCGACGACAACATCGTGGATGTGGCCGTCAACACCGTCGGGCAGTTGACCGTCTGGGCCGGCAACGAGCTTCGCAAGGAGCAAAGCGGTCGCATCCAGCAGTATCTGCTGCTCATCGTGCTGGCAACGCTGGTGCTGATCGTCGGGCTCGGCCTGGTGGAGCCTGAATTCGTGCTCCACCCCTTCCCCGGACTCCCGGGAGGTGAGCCATGAGCGACTGGCCTGTGCTCAGCCTCATGGTCTGGGCTCCCTTGCTGGGGGCCATCCTCATCCTGGGCAGCCCGGCCTGCTGGGTGAAGGGCATTCAACGCCTGGGGGTGGTCTTCGCGAGCCTGCCTCTGCTGCTGGCGCTGCCGATGTACGTGAACTTCTGGCAGGCTCCCGCCACAGGTTACCGCTGGGTGGAAGACGTTCTCTGGTTTGCCCCCTTGAACATCCACTACAAGCTCGGGGTGGACGGACTGTCCATGCCCATGCTGCTTTTGAGCGGAATCGTTTGCTGCACGGCCGCCTTCATCTCGCTGCAGATCGATTTCCGCCATCGAGAGTATTTCGCCCTCGCTCTCACGGCCATGACCGGCGTGCTTGGCGTTTTCGCCACCACCGATCTCTTCTTCTTGATCTTGTTCTACGAGTTGGCCTCCATCCCGATGTTTTTCCTGGTGGGCATCTGGGGCTCGGACAAGTCGGGCGACGGCAAACCGATCCACCGCCGCCAGGCGGCCATGAAGCTGCTGGTCTATCTGCAACTGGGCGGCGGGTTGGTCCTGATCGGCATACTCGGGCTCTACTTCCTGAGTGCTCAGTACTCACCCAATCAGACGTTTTCATTCGATCTCGAGGTGCTTCGCCAGATCCCACTGCCGATCGAAGCCCAGAAGATACTCTTCTTGATCTTCTTCATCGGTTTTGGCATCGAGGCCGGGCTGGTTCCCTTCCACACCTGGTTGCCGGAAGGCCACTCCTCGGCCCCCACCGCTCTGTCCATGTTGCTGGCCGGGGTGCTGCTCAAGATGGGCGGCTATGGTATCGTGCGACTGGGCTTCGACCTGTGTCCTCAAGCGGTGGCCGACTGGATGCCCATCTTCGCCGCCGTTGCAGTGGTCAACGTGCTTTACGGAGGGCTTTGCGCTCTGCGCCAGTCCGACATCAAGGTCATGATCGCCTACAGCTCAGTGAGCCATATGGGCATGGTTTTTCTGGGCCTGGCGGCCATGACGGGTGAATCTCGCTCGGCCCTGTTCGGGCTCACGGGAGCCGTCTTCCAGATGTTCTCGCACGGCATCATCACGGCTCTTCTTTTCGCCCTGGCCGGCACGGTCTACCACATCACCCACAGCCGCAACCTCAAGCAGTGGGGAGGGCTGGCCGCCCGCATGCCTTTCCTGGCGACCCTCTTTGCGGTGGGAGCCATGGGCTCGCTTGGTCTGCCCGGAATGACCGGCTTTGCAGCCGAGCTGATGGTCTTCCTGGGCTCCTGGCCGGCCCGGCCGGGTCTGACGGCCCTGGCGATCTGTGGGCTGGTGATCACCACGACCTACATGCTCCGTTCGCTGGGATACGGTTTCTTCGGACCCCTGAACCCTCGCCTGATTGGAGTGCGCGACGCCCTCTGGTGGGAGCGCCTGCCCCTGATGCTGCTGGCTCTGACCACCCTCGCTTTCGGCTTCTATCCGGTGCTGCTCACGGCTGTGACCAGCCCCACTCTGCAGGATCTGGTGAACCGTGTCTAACGAGCTTTTCACCCAGGTTGCCCAGCTGGTCGCGCCACTCTCGCCCGAGTTCTGTCTATTGCTGGCAGCTCTTTCGGCCCTGGTCATCGACATGGTTGACCAGCGTTCCGTGCGCCAGATTCGGATGGTGGTCTGGGTAGCCAGCCTGGCGGCAGTCTTCTGCAGCCTGGCCTTGATGGTCAGCCCTCTGCCGATCCACCTGTTCGCTCGCCAACCGGCCACAGAGCTGGGAGTGGCTCCCTCGTCCTACGTGGTGGATAGCCTGGCACTCTCTCTCAAAGCCCTGATCGGGCTGCTCACAGCCCTGGCCGTCTGGCTGTCGGAAGATTCCTTCGATGAGGAGCGCTCCAACACCGGCGAGTACTACAGCCTGATCGCCTTCGCCGGGCTGGGCATGATGGTGGCCGTCTCGGCCAACGAGTTCCTGACCTTCTTCATCGCCTTCGAGCTCTTCTCGATTCCTCTCTACGCCCTGGCCGCCATTCGCCGTTATCGTTCCGAGTCAGCCGAGGCAGGCTTGAAGTACTTCCTGGCCGGTTCGGTCTCCTCAGCCCTGATGCTGTTTGGAATCAGCTGGGTGTACGGTAGTCTCGGGACCACCTACTTCAGCGAGTTTCCCACGCGTTTTGCGGAAGTGGCCAGCATGCCCCACGCCCTGCTCGTCGGAGTGCTCATGATCCTGGCCGGGCTGGCCTTCAAGATGGCTGCGGCCCCTTTCCACATGTGGGCCCCTGACGTCTACGAAGGTGCTCCCCCCACAGTGGTGGCTTACCTCTCCTCGGCTCCCAAGGCGGTTATCATCGGTTTCTGCCTGCGGCTCTTCTGGGCCGACCTTGACCTCGAGAGCGACCTCCTGCGAGTCAGCCTGGCCGATGGTTGGATGCTGGTGTTCGCGGTGCTCTCCTTGTTGTCGATGTGCCTGGGCAACCTGATGGCCCTGCCTCAGGTGAGCCTCAAGCGTATCCTGGCTTACTCCGGCATCGCCCAGATCGGGTACCTCCTCATCGGCGTGACTGCGGCGGGCGGTCTGACCGGCACCATGGCGGCAGGAGCCACCCTGTTTTATCTCTGGATCTACTGCCTGACCAATCTGACCAGTTGGGCTGCCCTGGTGGCCTGTTTGCCCGCCAACAGCACGTACCAGCGCAGTGAGCTGGCCGGGCTGGCTCAACGAAATCCCTTCATCGCCTTCGTACTGCTGATCAGCTTCATGTCCCTGGCCGGGGTCCCCCCGCTGGCGGGCTTCGTCGGGAAATTCTACCTCTTCCGAGCCATCTACTCAGCGGGCATGCCCTGGTTGGTCGTGGTCGGCGTGGTGAACTCGGTCATCAGCCTCTACTACTACTTTGGAGTGCTGCGCACCGCCTACTTTGACCCCCCGGCTCCGGATAGTCCGCCTATCCGGGTCAAGCTGGGTGTGAAGGTAGTGCTGGTGATCGGCACAGCCGCCAGCTTGATACTCGGCCTCTGGCCCGGCTTCGCGCTTTGGAGCTTGGAGACGGTCCAGACGCTTTTCGTGGGACAGTAACGTGGAACCGGAAGTCATGATCACCAGGAGTCTCTTCAGCCGGATGAAGGAGGAGGACTGCCTGCGTCCAGGCGACCGCGAAGCCGTCGCCTATCGCATTGCCGAGGTGATGGTCCTGGCCAAGCACCTCTACACGGAAGTGCTGCCTCGCCTGACGGGGGAATCGGAAGAGAGCCTTTTCGACGAGTTGGCCGGGCTCCGCATGGCGCTCTTGAATCTGCGGGATCTGGTCAGCGAGTATGATGAGGCCTTTCTGGAGGCCATGCACCACCAGCGCGAGGACGATGCCCCACCCGACGAGGAAGACATACTCGGGGACGAGACGCGCGAGGAGCCCCTGAACGGAGCCTGAGGCTCATTCGACCAGGTAGGCAGGAGGAGAACACCGCCGCGGGCCCCGAAGCCGCCCCGAGGGCTTGATGAAACGGTTCACAACCACCGCCACCATGCTGCTGGTGACCGTCGTTCTGGGAGTAAGCGGTCTGGGATTTCTGGAGGTGGCCGACGATCCCGGCAGCGCCTTCACGTTCCTGCACATCCCCGTCATCCTGGCTGCCATTCTGGATGGGCCCCTGGCCGGGAGCCTGGTCGGCCTGGTTTTCGGGGCGGTCTGCTTGCTCCACTATGATCCAACCGATCCGGTGGTCCAGCTGTTGCCTCGCCTGCTGATCGGACCGGTGACCGCGGGCACTTTCGCGCTGGTCCGCGAGCTGCGAGCCCACTCCAGCGCTCGGAACAGTCTCGCAGCCCTCGTCGCCGTCATGGCCGGCTCCTGGACCAATACCCTCGGAGTCTGTCTGGTGGCCATCATGCGAGGTCACAACACCCTCGAAGAGTTGGCCCCGATGGCTCTCTTGCACGGCTCGGCCGAGTGGATCACGGCTGAAATGGTGGCCTTCCCCATTGTCGTCCTGATCTACAGTCAACGAAGAAGAAAGCGCAGGTAAACTCGATTGAGCCTCCTGATGGTGCTGGACATCGGCAACACCAACCTGGTTCTGGGTCTCTACCGAGGCGAGAAACTTGCCCATAGCTACCGACTGCACACCAACCGCCAGCAGACGGCCGACGAATACGGACTGCTGCTGAAAAGCCTGCTGGCCCAGACCGGGGCCACCCCCGACCAGGTCGAAGGGGTGGGAGTCTCCAACGTGGTGCCCGAACTGGCCACCCGCATCGAGGAAGCCTGCCAGCGCTACCTGGGCCACCATCCCAGGTTCGTCAGTGCACGATTGGAGCTGGGCCTGACCCTGCAAGTCGATCGGCCCACCGAGGTCGGCGCCGACTTGATCGCCGGCGCGGTGGCAGCGCGGGAGCGCTGGGGTCTGCCGGTCGTGGTGGTCGACCTGGGCACGGCCACCACCCTCTCAGTCATCTCCTCCGAGGGCGCCTTCCTGGGCACGATCATCGCTCCCGGGCTGGAAATCTCGGTCGATGCGATCAGTCGCCGGGCCCCCCATCTTCCGGGCATCCGCATGGAGCCTCCTCCCCGTCCATTCGGGACCAACACCGTACACAGCCTCCAGGCCGGGTTGGTGCTGGGTCACGTCGCCATGATCGATGGCCTGGTGGACCGCATCCGTGAGCACCTGGAACTGCCTGACCTCAAAGTGGGGGCTACCGGCGGCCTGGCCCCCCTGGTCTCGGGCCTGTCACGAACCATCAGCATGGTGGAGAGCGATCTGGTACTTGAGGGGATCCGCCTTTTGTATCGACGCAACGTTAGCTGACAAGCACAGGAGTCGCCCCACCATTCGACGAAGGCGGCGAACCCCGTGACGCTAGAAGTGGCTCCGCATAGTCCCTGGCTGGACATCCACGAGATCTCGAGGCTGTACCGCGAGCATCTTAGCCCTGATCTGGCCCGCCTCATCAAATTCAGCGGGCTCGGGACCATGGAGCAGAGCGCCTCGGGCTCGCTGGTGTGCGACCACGAGGGGCAAGAGTACCTCGACTTCGCCGGCGGATATGGCGTCTTCAACCTGGGGCACCGTCATCCCGAAGTGGTGGCGGCAGTTCAGGCTCAACTCGCGACCCAGCCCCTGTCGGCCCGGGTCTTCCTCAACCCGCTTCAGGCCCGCCTGGCAGGGGCTCTGGCCGAGGTCGCTCCCGGTCGCCTGCAGTACAGTTTCTTCGCCAACTCGGGCACAGAAGCCGTGGAGGGTGCTCTCAAGCTGGCCCGGCTGCACACCGGGCGACCCGGCTTCGTGGCCGCCGACCAGGCCTACCACGGCAAGAGCCTGGGCAGCCTGTCGGTTTCCGGACGCAAGACCTATCGCGATCCTTTCGAGCCGCTCATCCCCGGAGTGAGCCACGTCCCATTCGGCGACCTGGCTGCCCTGGAGGAGGCCGTCACCGACCAGACCGCGGCCGTCATCCTCGAGCCCGTGCAGGGCGAGGGGGGAATCCATGTGGCACCCGAGGGCTATCTGGCCGGGGCCCGCGCTCTGTGTACCCGGAAGGGCTCCCTGCTCATCGCCGACGAGGTGCAGACAGGCCTGGGACGCACGGGACGAATGTTCGCCGTGGACCACTGGGGAGTGGAGCCCGACATCCTGGTCCTGGCCAAAGCCCTGGGCGGAGGGGTGATGCCCATTGGCGCTTTCATGGGAACACCCGAGGTCTGGCAGGCCTTCAAGGGCCGACCCCTCCTCCACACCAGCACCTTCGGCGGCAACCCCCTGGCCTGCGCCGCCGCCCTGGCCACCCTTAAGGTCCTGAGAAGGGACCGGCTGAGCGAGCGTGCCCGGGAACTGGGCGAACGCCTGCTGGCCGGACTCCAGAGCGTCTGGTCAGACTATCCCTGGTTGATCAGCCAGGTCCGGGGTCTGGGTTTGATGCTCGGCGTGGAGCTGCAAGAGGAAGCCTTCGGAGGCAGCTTCATTCTGGAGATGGCCAGGCAGCGAGTGATCGCCGTGCATACTCTGAACCAACCCCGGGTGATTCGCTTTGAGCCACCCCTCACGGTCAGCCCGGAGGAAGTCGACCGCTGCCTGGCTGCCTTCCGCGAGGCAGCTCGCCGCACGGCCGAGCGATTCGCTGCGAAGGAACGCTGACATGCCCTACGTGGAGCGCAGCATCGTGATTTGCGGGGACATCGAGTCGGTCTACGCCCTGGCCAAGGACATGGAGCGCTATCCGGAATTCATGCCCGACGTGAAGAGCGTCAAGGTCATCTCCCGCGAGGGCAACACCACCCTGACCGAGTGGGTGACCAGCGTCGAGGGCACTCCCATCCTGTGGACCGAGAAGGATATCTTCGACGACCAGAACCACCGCATCGACTACCGCCTGGTGGAGGGCGACCTGGACAAGTTCGAGGGCTCCTGGATCTTTCGCCCCACCAGGGTTGGGACCGAGGTGGTGCTGGGGGTCGACTACGACTTCGGAATTCCCGAGCTGACTGCCCTGATCGGTCCCACCTTGCAGGAGAAAGTGGGCGAGAACTCCGAGATGATGCTGCAGGGGATGAAGAAGCGCATCGAAGGGTCCGACCAGTGAAACGATTCGCCTTCTTGATCCATCCCCTGGGCATCCAGGACGTGGTGCGCTACGCTCCTCGCGCGGCTGGCAAACGTGAAGCCCTGGTCGCCAAGATCCTGGAGTGGATGCCCCCGTACCAGGCCTCCACCATTACCGGCGTGCGCTCGGCGGCCACCGGCCAGGAAATCGTGGGAAACTTCGTGTGCATCCCCTTGCTCCCGGCCCAGTTCTTGCAGATGCAACGAAGCGAGGTGGAGCGACGTGTCCTGGAGGGAGCCAGGCTGGGCCAGGAGCTGGGCGCGTCGATGGTGGGGCTGGGAGGATACACTTCCGTGGTCGGTGGGGCGGGCCGGATGGTGGCCGACGACCTGCGCGCGGGCGTGACCAGTGGCAACTCCTACACCGTCAGCACAGCCATCGCAGGCACTCTGGAGGCCGCTCGCGCTCTCGATCTTGACGTTCGGGAAGCGAGCGTGGCCGTGGTGGGTGCCACCGGCTCGATTGGAAGCGTGTGCGCTCGGATTCTGGCCCACCAGGTCGGCCGTCTGGTTCTGGTGGCCCGTTCCAAGTCACGCCTGCAGCACCTGGCCGAAAGGATCCACCGCGAGAGTCGGGCGGCGGTGGGACTGGAAACCGACCTGGAACGGGGCTTGATGTCAGCCGACATCGTCATCAGCGCCACTTCCTCGGGAGGAGGCATCATTGCGCCCCACGCCCTCAAGCCGGGCGCCATCGTGTGCGACGTCGCCGTGCCTCACGACGTTTGTCGCGAGGTCGCGCGGGCCCGTCCCGACGTGCTTGTCATCGAGGGGGGCGTAGTCGAGGCTCCCGGCAACCCGGAGTTCAATTTCGACTTCGGCTACCCGCCCGGACTCTGCCTGGCCTGCATGGCCGAAACCATGACCCTTACCCTCGAGGGACGGTCCGAGGACTACAGCATCGGACGAGGTCTGGCCTTCGAGCGAGTGGAGGAGATCGCCGCCCTGGCCCGCAAGCACGGATTCCGCCTGGCGGGGTTCCGAGCCTTTGACCAACCCGTGACCCGCGAGAAGCTCGACGAGGTTCGCTACGAACGGCAGAAGGCCTGGCGGCGTGGAATGGTCGTCCTGGGCGGGTGAGCCTGCGGCGAATCGTCAGCGTCAGCCTGGGTAGCTCGGAGCGCGACCACGAGGCAGAAACCGAGTTTCTGGGACAGCGCTTCTGGCTGCGCCGAGTGGGCACCGACGGCGACCTGGATCGGGCCCGCTCCCTGCTCGAGGAGCTGGATGGCACCGTGGACGCCATCGGCCTCGGGGGCATCGACGTCTACCTGCGCACTCGCCAGGAAACCTACACCTTGCGAGACGGATTGCGGCTCATGCAAGTGGTCAAGAAGACTCCGGTGGTGGACGGGAGCGGGCTGAAGGACACGCTGGAGCGCTCAGCGGTGGAGTGGCTCGTGAGCGATGGTCGAGTCCCCCTGGCGGGGCGCAAGACTCTCATGGTGTGCGCGCTGGATCGCTTCGGGATGGCCGAGGCGCTCCACCAGGCCGGAGCCCGGGTGGTATTCGGGGACATGATCTTTACGCTGGGGGTGGACAAGCCGATCACCAACCTGGAAGAGCTGGAGAGCTATGCCCGCAAGCTTTTGCCCGAGATCTGCAAGCTCCCCATCAGCCTGGTCTATCCAATCGGAAAAAAGCAGTCCGAGATCAGGCCGGATAGTCTGACTGGTCCCTACTACCAGGAAGCCGAAGTGCTGGCCGGCGACTTCCACTTTATCCGCCGTCGCATGCCTGAGCGGCTCGAGGGTAAGACGGTGCTGACCAACACCGTCACGGCCCGGGACGTGCAAGAGCTTCATCATCGAGGTGTGCACTGGCTGGTGACCACGACCCCGGAGCTGAGCGGGCGCTCGTTCGGCACCAACGTGTTGGAGGCAGCCCTGGTGGCCCTGGGAGGAGACTATGCCGATCTGATCGCCAGGCTGGGGCTCAAACCCAGGGTGGTCGATCTGAGGGAGGTCCCATCTTCGGCGCCTTGAGCAAGGTGCGACGAACCTGACAGGAAACCCCGCCATGGCTTGGAATTGCAGGCGGATGTCCGAAGATGAAACAACCCCGCCAACCGAGGAAGACGAAAGCGAGCACCAACGAGTCCGCCGGGCCAACCTGGAAGCTCTCCGGGACGCCGGAATGGACCCCTACGGCGAGCGATTTGACCGTTCCGCAACAGTTGCCGAGATCCAGCAACGTTACGCTGACCTGGAGCCCGACCAGCACGGAGGAGAGGCCCGACTGGCCGGCCGAATCGCGTCCCAGAGAGGCCAGGGCAAAGTCATGTTCTGGGATCTCGTGGACGTCACCGGAAAACTCCAGCTCTATTTCAAGATCGATCTTTTGGCCGACAGCTACGAGTTGCTCAAGAAGGTCGACCTGGGTGACGTGCTGGGGGTCGAGGGCACGGTCTTTCGCACCCGTCGCGGTGAGCTGTCGCTCCAGGTCACCAGCTGGCGCGTCCTGTCCAAGGCGTTGCGGCCCCCACCCGATAAATGGAAGGGGTTGCGCAACGTCGAGCTCAAGTATCGGCAGCGCTACGCTGATCTGCTCCACAACGCCGACGTCCGTCAGACCTTCATCCAGCGCAGCCGGATCCTTTCGGCCATTCGACGTTACCTGGACGATCTAGGCTTCTACGAAGTCGAGACCCCCACCATGACCACGCTGGCGGGTGGGGCTGCGGCGCGTCCGTTCATCACCCACCACAACGCGCTCGACCTGCAGCTCTACCTGCGCATCGCCACCGAGCTCTACCTCAAGCGCTGCATCGTGGGAGGCCTGGAGAAAGTCTACGAGATCGGGCGCATCTTCCGCAACGAGGGCATCTCCACACGCCACAACCCCGAGTTCACCATGCTCGAGCTCTACCAGGCCTACACCGACTACCACGGGATGATGGAGATTACCGAAGGCATCATCGACTGTGCCTGCCGGGAGGTGCTGGGCACCCACCAGGTCGAGTTCGCAGGCCACTCCATCTCGCTTCTGCCGCCCTTCCGACGGGCGACCATGGATGAGCTGCTCAAGGAGCACGCGGGAGCCGGCGTCCACGAGCTACGCGACGAGAAGAGACGCCGTGAGCTGGCCGAGAAGTTCGATGTGCATCTGCCCGTCAAAACTTCGCCCGGACACGCTATGGACAAGATTTTCGAAGCCACTGTGCAAGACCATCTGATCCAGCCGACCTTCGTGCTCGATTACCCGGTCGAGCTCTCGCCGCTGGCCAAGCGCCAGACCGAGGACTCTGGCCTGACCTACCGCTTCGAGCTTTTCTGCTGCGGCTCGGAGATCGCCAACGCCTTCTCCGAGTTGAACGACCCCGATGATCAGCGGGTGCGTTTCGAAGAGCAGCAAGCCCTCAAGGACGTGGACGAGGAGGCCCACCCACTGGATGAGGACTTCCTGACCGCCCTGGAGTATGGCATGCCCCCCACCGGAGGCCTCGGCATCGGCATCGACCGGCTGATCATGCTTTTGACCGGCAAACCATCCATCCGCGACGTCATCCTGTTCCCGCTGCTGCGGCCCCGCCAGGAGGGGTGAGCGAGCACAAATACTGGGTGGAAGTCGACCTGGGGGCCATCCGGCACAACTTCCGGCGGCTGCAAGAGCGCATCCGCCCCACCGGCATCCTGGCCGTGGTGAAGAGCGAGGCATACGGGCACGGTCTCCTCCCCGTGGCCAGAGTCGCCCTGGAGGAGGGAGCCTGGGGGCTGGGGGTGGTGACCGCCCAGGAGGGCCTCAAACTGCGCCAGGCGGGCCTCATGAAACCCATCGTGGTGCTCGGGCCGGTGATTGAGAGTGAAATGGACCGAGCCTTGCAGGCCGACCTGTCGCTGCCCGTGCATGAGCTGAACCTGGCCCGGCATCTGTCGGCCCGAGCCGTTGCCCTGGGCAAGTCGGCTCGCATCCACTTGAAGGTGGATACCGGACTCTCTCGCCTGAGCGTACCCGCGGAACAGGCGCTGGAGTTCGCCCGAGCGGTCATGGCCCTGCCCAACCTCGAGCTCGAAGGCGTCTACAGCCACCTGGCCGACGCCGAAGGATTGGACCAGAGCTACACTCTGAGGCAGTATCAGAGTTTCCAGGGCTGTCTGGAGGAGCTGGCTGCCCAGGGATTTCGCCCCCGAGTGCGCCACATCGCAGCCAGTGCCGCGGGACTTCTGCTGGAGGCAACCCGCTTCGACCTGGTCCGAGCCGGCATCACGCTCTACGGGCTCTGGCCGGCCGAAGAGACGCGCCTCTTGCTCCTGTCTGGTGGGCAAGACCTGTTGCACGCCCTCAACCGCCAGTTTTCGGCCGGGGACGAGGTGCGCGAGGACTTCCTTCGCCCGGCCCTCAGCTTCAAGACGGTGGCCGCCCAGGTCAAGGACGTCCCTCAGGGAGCCTCGGTGGGTTACGGCTGCACCTTCCGCACTCAGCGGCCTACCAGGCTGGCCATTCTACCCCTGGGCTATGCCGAAGGCTACGACCGGGGCCTCTCAAATTGCGGGGAAGTGCTGATCCGGGGCCAGAGGGCGCGAGTCGTCGGCCGGGTGTGCATGAACATGACCATGGTCGACGTGACCGACGTTCCAGGCGCGGCTCCAGGCGACGAAGTGGTCCTGATCGGCCGACAGGGTGGGCAGCGCGTCTCGGCCGAGGAGCTCGCGAGCTGGTGCGGCACCATCAACTACGAAGTGGTCACCCGCATTCCAGCGGTCGTCCCAAGGGTTTATCGGGATGAAACTTCCTCGCCTTGAACAGCCTGCTTGCGAACGCTTCCAAAATGCTGTGGCACGAGCGTTGGAAGTTCAGCGTGTTGAAAATCTTTGCAGAGTTCGTGCCAACGCGCCGGAACGTAGTTCGGGCGCCTCGCAAACAAAAACCGCGCCTGACTTGCCCAGACGCGGCTTTCTTTCACCTTCCGTGTCGCCTTAGTTCGATCAGGAACGACGGCGGCGCGCGGCGAGAGCCTTCTTCTTGCGCTTGACGCTGGGCTTCTCGTAGTATTCCCGCTTCTTGATCTCGGCGAGAACTCCATCGCGCTGGCACTGACGGCGGAATCTCTTCAGGGCAGAATCAATGGACTCGTCTTGGTTGACCCGGGTCTCCATCTGCTTCTTCCCTCCTTCCTGCACGTCTCACCCCGATTCATGGGCTCGACAGAATGTTCCCCCGCACAGTTGTTTGGAAAAACTTCCCGATTCTACCAGGACCGGAAAATTCTGTCAAACTGCTCACTGACCTCAGGACATGAGATATACCCGGTCTAGAAGCGTTTTCCTGCTCCCACCATCGGGATCCTGGTTCGTTCGGTCACGTCGCGCACCCCACCCATGATGTAGAAGTCACCCGGGAAGAGCACCTTGCCGGTGAGATCAAGCTGGGGATTCCGCGTGTTATAGGCATCCATGCTGAGCTCCACGCGCTTGTCGAACAGCCGAGCATCAGCCCCCACGCCAAACTGAGAGCGGATCACGCCGCCACGCAGTCGATATCGCGCGTCACTGAAGTTCTTGGAGCCCTGGACATTGATCAGGTTCGTCCGTCCAAGCGCGTCCACTCCCACCTTGACCGACCAGGGCCCCTCCGGGAAGAGCATGGCATTCAAGTTCGTGAACGACTGCCCATCGTTGGTCCAGAACTCTTGCTCGACGTCTATCTGGCCAAGCCGTCCGGTCGTGCCATCGGTCAAGCCTTTGAATCGGCCCACCAACTCCTTGGCGCCGGCGCTGGCCTCCTTGGCGTTCTTGATGGTGTCGCGCAGGTCTTCTTGCACCTTCGGGTCGGCAGTGATCGAGCGAATGTCGCTGGCGATGCCGGCAACCTGCTCACTCATATTGCGCAGGTTGGACACGGTGGCCAGCACGTCCGCTTTCAGGTCCTCGTTCGTGGCCAGGCTCTCCAGTGAGCTCATGGTCTTCTTCAGAGTAATCGAAGTCTCGCGCAGGTTCAGCACGATGGTATCGATATTGCCCCGATTGCCGGATACGACCGAACGAAGGTCGGAGGAGAAGCCGCGCAGGTTGGCTCCCACAACCTGGGCGTCGCCCTTGAAGCCCAGCACCGTCTCATCGACGTGAGCCACAACTGTCTCAACCGCGTTGCCCAGTCGCTCCACTCGCCCGTTCAGGGAGGCTACCAGCACCCGCGCATCCTTGCTGGCACCCTTGAGATTGCCCGAGATGTCCTTGAAATTGGACATGGTGATCTTGATGTCGTTCTGGAAGCGCGGATCGGCCACCAGCGAGTTGAGAGCTTCCACCGACTTGCGGAACTCCCCCATCACCTCGCTCCCTTCGCGGGCTAAATCATCAAGGGTCACCGGGGTCACCCCTTGCACCTCTTGATTCTCGGCCAACGGCTTGGCGTTGACGGGAACCGGGCCGGGCTGGATCTCGAGCCACTTGTCCCCCATCAGATTGCCGGTCACGGTATAAACATATCCCGTTTCCTTAGAAGGAAAGAGCACCACGTCCGGGCGTGTCACCAGAATGTGCACCAGCACGTCGTTCTGGTCGGTCAGCTCGAGATTGGCCACATAACCGACTTTCACCCCGGCGAGTTGCACAGGAGCGCGGTTCTGCAGCCCGGCAACCTCTTCGAAACGAACCACGTACTGCTTGCCGGCATCTCCCCCGGTCTTGCCGATCTGCGCGTAGATCAGGCCAAGGATCAGGGCCGCGAGGACCGCGATCATTCCTACTCTCGCTGCGGGGTTGATATCCATCAAATCCTCCTGGAGGTCTGGCGCAACAGATTGTAGAGGTCCGGCCGCGCGACGACGTTCCCTCGGTTGTGGCGTGCGCGGTCATGCAACATGGATCGGCCCTGCCACTTTTCCATCGCGAAACTGTGCGATGAACTCATTGGTCGTGGTGGTAAACTCCTGAGCTGTACCGATCCAGACGATCCTGCCCTCGTGCAGCATGCAGATTCGATGGCCCACCATCAAAGCACCCCGCAGATCGTGGGTCACCACCACACAGGTGGCGTGCATGCGTTTCTGGACGTCCAGAATCAAGTCGCTGATCACGGTGGTGATGATTGGATCCAGGCCCGTCGTGGGTTCGTCATACAAGATGATGTCGGGATCGGTGGCAATGGTCCTGGCCAGGCTCGCGCGCTTTTGCATGCCGCCGGAAAGCTGATTGGGATAAAGATGCTCCACTCCCTCCAGATCAACGATTGCCAGCTTCTCGCTGACAATGCGAGAGATCTCCTCCTCGCTGAGTCGGGTGTGCTCGCGCAAGCCAAAAGCCACGTTCTCGCCCACGGTCATGGAGTCGAACAGGGCGGGCATCTGAAAAACCATGCCAACCCGCAAACGAAGCTCGTTCCATTCGTTGGGCCGCAACTCGGAGATGTCTCGCCCATTCACCAGGACCGTGCCCGAAGTCGGCTTCTGCAGCCCGACCAGGCAGCGCAACGTGGTGCTCTTGCCCACTCCCGATAGCCCCATGACAGCCAGTGTCTGGCCTCGGGGCACCTCAAAGGAGACGTTGGAGAGGATCTCTCGCCCACTGAAGGCCACCGTGAGGTTCCTGGCCACGATCGGCGGATCGACCAGCGGGGTGCGAGGGCCGGTAACGGGAGTGTTCGTGCTCATCAGTGCACCGGGAACAGCCAGGCCGACATGAAGTAGTTGGTGATGAAGATGATGATCATCGCGACCACCACCGAGCCGGTCGTTGCCTGGCCCACACCGGCCGCTCCGCGAGGAGTATTCAAGCCCTGGTAACAAGCAACCAGGCACACCTCCATCCCGAATATCATGGCTTTGAACAGCCCCCGAAAGACATCGTCCATCTCCACCATGCGAGTGATCGAATCAAAGAAAGCCTCGTAGGGTACCCCGGCGGAATTCATTGCCACCACCGCACCACCCACCACCCCTGAGAGGTTGGAGAAGAGTGTCAGGATCGGCATCATGATCAGCAGCGCAACGAAGCGCGGGACCACCAGATATCCGACCGGGTTCACGGCCATGGTAATCAGGGCGCTGATCTGCTCGGTCACCTTCATGGTCCCGATCTCGGCCGTGATGGCCGCTCCTGCCCGCCCGGCCACCACCACTGCGGTCAGCATCGGACCGAGCTCACGGCACATGGCCAGCGCCACGCCCCCTCCCACAACGTTGGACACTCCGTAACGAACGGCAATATGGGCCAGTTGCAGCGACATGACCATGCCCGCAAAGGTGGTGGTCATGATGACGATGCCGACCGAATTCACCCCCAGAAAAGCCATCTGCTGGATGGTCAGATTCAATCGGAGGGCACCACGCAGCAGAAATCCAAGCGCCTCCACGAGCAGCAGAACCAGGTTGCCCACATACTCGAAGAATCGAATCAGAGCCAGCCCCAGTATTTCAAAGAGGGAGAACATAAGGCAGGAACGGTTCTGAGCCGGGTTGGGGAGTCCTTCCCAGCCGTGTTGGAGCTACTTCAGAACCTCCTGGGCGCTCTTCTCCCCTTTGATAACCGAGGGCAGTTGCTTGCCCAGACGCTCGAGGGTCGGCCGGGCGTTGCCGGAAGTGTCCACCATCCGGGCCGATCCCAGCACGTTGACGAAAACACGAAGGTTGTTGTGATCGGCCAGCCGCGCCTGGCGATAGAACGGGTTGTCAAAAACTTTGACGTGGGCGGCCAGATAGGGGGTTTCCTCAGCCCACTTCAGCTGCTGCTGGAAGTCCAGAATGTAGAAAGCCACGTCGCGGACTTTGTAGAGCTGGGCGGGATCGACGGCAAACATCCCCAGGGCCCAAACCTGAGCCTCGGTCGTCCGCTTGCTCTTGTCGAGCCCCGGAATGGCAGCCGTGCGAACGTTTACGCCCCGGGCACGCAGAGAGAGATAGTCCTCGACGGTCCCGATCATCATTCCCACTCCGTCCGGAGAGGTCGGGTCCGCCATTGCCGCCTTCTTCGTAACGGTCAAGTCCTGAAGATAGGCCAGGGCTTTGTTGGCCCCCTCCAGACTCGGGCTGATCCCGTGGGAGGTGGCCAGGTCGCCGCCTGACTGCCAGCACATGACCTGTAGATTCCGGCAAAGATGCTCCGGACTGGCGTTGGCCGCCAGGGTAAAGCCAATTCCGGCGCCACTCTGGCTGATCTTCTGAGCGGCCTGGGCCACCTGCTCCCAGGTGGCGGGTGCGAACTTCACTCCGGCCGTCTGCAAGACCTCGGGATTGTAGATCAGAGCCCGGGTCGTGTAGCAGAAGGGCATCGCCATCTGGACGCCGCCTACCTGCACGGCATTCCAGAGAGGGATGTAGTTGTTCCCCTTGACGCTCCAGTTGAACAGAAATTGCTCTTTGGGCATCCACTGCTCCAGCGGCATCAACTGGCCGCGGGCCTGGACGACCGGTAGCCAGCTCGTTTCCATCAGAGCCATCGTCGGATGGACGCTCCCGGAGGTCAACTCGCGGTAGAGAGTGGCAGAACTTGGGAAATTCTTTCCCTCGATCTCGACGTACGGGTTCTTCTGATCGTATTCATTGAGGAGACGTTGAAAGACCGAGGCCTCGGCGGGCGCCAGGCTATACCAGACAGACACTTGCAGAGCGCCGCTGGGCGCTCCCTTGCTGGCCTGGGCCAGACGGGCGCCAGAGCCAGCCGGGTCTCCCCAGGCTGGAAGGGTCAGGGTCATCGCGGCCGACAGGGCCACCACGGCGTGCTTCCAAGACTTCATCACGACATTCTCCTCCCAAAGGCTGGGCCACGAACAATGGCTCTGCAGCAATCAACAGACTCGACCTTATTGAAGGATCTTCTAGAAAAAATCGAAAATCCTTTCCCGATCTGCGATCGGGGACAGGGGGAGTTTAGCCGATCCGTTCGACTGCCGCAACCAGCCGACGAAACGGTAACATGTCCGACTCAGCGGTCGAAGCCAATCTCCTCGCTGTTGCCGAGAATGTCGTCAAGAGCGATGCGGGTGGGGCCAGGATCTTCCAGACGTGGGAAGTAGACGAATCCGAGCACCTCCTCTCCAGGATTGAGCGCCTTATCCAGGATCTGATCGTAACGCTGACACTGAACCCGCTGCCCGTCTACCAGCATGAAGATGTGGAAATTGAAGGGGGCAAGTTGAGCGATCACGGGCCCGGTGTTTCGGATCTTCACCTCGACCACCTGATTTTGATCAAGCCCCTTCTGGGAATACAGAATGGACTTGACAGCCGCCATCTGCTGCAGGTTGCCTCGAGCCTCGCGATAGGCTGTGTAATCGGAGAAGCTGTCCATCAGAGGACCGTCCCAGTTGGTCAGGGTGATCTCCACCTCGGCATCCTGATAGTAGTCGCCCATCCAGACGTTGCTGGCCACTGAATCGGCAACCGTGGATGCGATAATCTGAGGGCTGCCCGTGAATCCATAGGGACCGAAGCTGGTGATGGCCAGGGAGGCGACGTTCATCCACATCATGGCGTCCATGCCCGAATCGGTCCGGGGCGTCTGGGAGGCTGCCGTAAACGTTCGCTGTGCCGTCCGTCCGCGGAACCTGTCTCGATAACGCTCCTCGTATTGCTCGAGTTGCTCGGTCGAATAGGCTGTCTGCACTGGCGCGTTCACCACCGCATCCTGAGGAGGTCCACCCACAGTGGCCTCCCGCACAGCATCACCCGTCTCGGCTGACCCGCTTACCAGGCGAGCCGCGGACTGATATTGATCGACCAGGGTCACCTCAACCTCGCCTACCGACTGTCCGTTCCGGTAGACCTGATAGCGAGCCCCGGGAGTCATGCCGTCCTGGCTGCCCCGATTGAGCGTCACCTCGCTGCCGCTGCTCTTGACCACCATTCCGGTGCCTGGATTGGCCAGGGCGGTGACTCCTAAGAGCAGAGTCAACAAAAGAAGCCTCAATATCATCGTTCTCCTCCTCACGGTTGCGCGGTGAAGGAACCCTCCGTGCAACCGTGGAACAGCCTTAAACTGCAAATCCCGTTGACGCTCTTATTATGCATCATCGGGGCGCACTCTGACAACGAGGGTGGCAAATGGCGGAAAAGAAAGTTCGCCTCAAGAGGCGCATCCCTCAAAATACCAGGCATCAGATGCGCTACTTCTTTGCCATTCTGGCCATCGTTTTCGTTCTGTTCATCCTGGTTTTGCGCTATCTGGTGTGGGCTCGCCAGAGTGATCTGGGAGTTTCTGCTGGTCACGAGGCCAACGGACTCTTTTACAAACTTGAAATCGAGCGAGCCACATTCAGTCGAGGCGAACCGATCAAAGTCCAGCTCTCGGTCCAGAACATGAGCGACAAGGCGGTCACCTTGCAGTTCGCCGATAGCCTGGAGTTCGATTTCATCGTCCAGCGCGAGGTCAACATGCTTTTCGTGGACGTGCCCATGGACGTCTGGAAATTTTCCGCCAAGAATGTTCCCCAACCCAAGCCCCACGCGATCGTCGTCCCTCCGGGCGAGAAGAAGGTTTTCTCGGCCATGTGGGACCAGACCGATTCCGCCGGCAATCCAGTCAAGTCGGGACGTTACATCATTACCGGAACTCTCAACGCCATCGACCGAACTGAGAGCCTGCGCGTCCGCGGCCAGACAAATTGACCCGAACCCGTCCTTGTGATAGGCTCGTTCGGGTCTGGAGCAGGCCGGGTGGCCGCGGCCGCGGGAGCGGCTGAGGAAAGTCCGGGCTCCGCAGGGCAGGGCGCTGGGTAACTCCCAGTAGGGGCGACCCTCAGGAAAGTGCCACAGAAATGATGACCGCCGGCCGCCTTCGGGCAGCCGGTAAGGGTGCAACGGTGGGGTAAGAGCCCACCAGCAGTGCGGTGACGCACTGGCTAGGTAAACCCCGTTCGGAGCAAGACAGGCGAGGACAGGCCCATCGGCCACTGGCGGCCCGTCAGGGTCCTCACGAACGTCGCTCGAGCCGCCTGGAAACAGGCGGCCCAGATAGATGGCCACCGTCGCTTCGGCGACACAGAACCCGGCTTACAGGCCTGCTCCAGACTCTTCTTTGCCACCTCGAACCGGATTCAAGAATTCTGGCCTACGTAGTAGTGGCGCACCGTGCTGGCCAACCAGCTGGCAGTGCGAGTATCCACCAATCGGCGAGTAATGATCAGGCGATCCGAGATCAGCTGCAGGAAGGAGCCGCGGGAAGATTCACGCACCGAAATCTGCTCGAGTTCTTGGGCGGGGATGGTGGCCCGACGCGTGGTCACCCCCCAGACGCGCTGCCGCCAGATCACTCGGGTTGGCTCGAGCCGGAACTCATGGCGCAACCCCACCAGGTACAGCAAGACGGCCGCAAGGATGCCGAACTGAGCGTACAGGCCGGTATAGTCACCACTGGTGCGCATGATGTCGAAAACCGACTGGGTGGGCGCGTCTTCTCGACCATGGAAGGGCAGCATTTCGAGTCCCACCAGCAAACCAAAGGACACAAGCACTTCCGACAGCAAATTCTTGTTGAACGAGCTCCAGGCCAGAACCAGCGCTGGTCCGTCATGTCGAACCAGCACGGCCGCCGGCACCGGTTCGTCGGGAGCCGGCCCAAGAAGCACCGGATGACGCTTGACCCGCTCGACGAAACTGAGATCGAGCTCACTGGCCTCCAGGGTGAGTTCCCCTGTCTCGCGGCTCTTCTCCATCACCGGGCACCCGATCGCTTTCGCCAGCATCTCAGCCAGGGTCCGGCTCTCCATTTGTTGACCCGGCCGACGGTCGAGCAGGTAGTCGTAATGGCCGTCCACCAAGTGCACCTCGAAGACCTCAGTGGGTTTGGGACCCCGATCTTCGTCCACGGAACGCATGCGAATGCGGGGAGTCTCCCTCCAGCGATAGACCAGAACGCGGCGAAACAGGCCATCCTTCATGCGGATCTCGCCCTGGCCGACACGAAAGCTCTTGCGAGTCCCGAGTAAAAAGCCCATGCCCATGACCACCAGAGCCAACCCGACGAAGCCTCCCAGTCGCCAGTCCCAATTCTCCCAGTGAAGAAAGAGCCGATTGATGATGTAAAAGCCAGGTACCGTTCCTACCAGCCCTAGAAATACCAGGAAGAGGCCCAGATCGCGATGCGAATCGCTGGGAATGAGCAGGTAAACAAGCTGATTCCGTTGATAACGCTGGACAGCCACGGTCTAGGTCCCGATCAGCCCGAATGTGCGAACTTCAGCCAGGGGAGCCACCTCGCTGTAGGCCAGAACGGCTACCATGGGGAAAGAAGGCTCAATGAGCCGACGAAGGAATCGCCGGGGTCTTGGTGAGCATAAGACAACCACGGGGACACCGACCTCACCGGCACGCTGCAACCCTCGAGAAACGGAGGTGAGAATCTTCAGGCTGGTATCCAGGTCCAGGTCCAACCAGAGTGCCGAGCTCGACTCCCGCAGGCCGGCCAGGACCGAGCGCTCGGCGCTCGGCTCGAGAATGAGAGCGTGCAGCACTCCCTCATTGTCACTGAACTTGGCACACAAGAAGTGCGAAAAGCTGGAGCGCACGAACTCGGTGAGCTGATCAGGATCCTGGGAGTGACCGCGGAACTCGACCAGAGCCTCCAGGATGGAAGCCAGGTCGCGGATCGAAATCCCTTCCCTGAGCAAATTTCGAAGGATCACCCGCAAGGACGTGATGGAGAAACGCTGAGGAAACAGCTCCTTGACCAAACCGGAGTGGGTCTTGCGAAGATTGTCGAGGAGCGCTTCGGTTTCACGGTATCCAAGCAAGCGCCACGCGTTCTGCTCGACGGCCCGCGCAACATCACGCAAGAGTGGCTCAAGATTCTGGGGCTCGAAGCTGCCTTGAGAAACCACCACGTCCCTGAGAGCCAGCCGATACTGCCCCTCGGTCAATTCCGGGAAAACCCTCAGAGAAATGTCTGACAGGATGATCCCCAGCTCGAGCTCGAGGCGAGGAGCGAGCTTGAGCAAGGCCTCGCGCAACTCGGTCGAATCTGAACCTGAGCCGACCTGAAGCGCGACGCGGGCTACCTCGAGTTGTCCCAACACTTCTTCGGCTTTACAAGCCAGACGCTTCCTGAGAGCGGTGGGCAGCTTGCCCACCGAGCGAATCAAACGCACCGGAGTTGGACCTGGCCGAGCTCGCTGGATCAAAGCCAGGCATTGTGCGACCACCCGGTAGGCAGGCTCGGGAATCTCCTCGTCGATGGGGAACTGGCTGAGGCTGAATTCTTCCAGGGGCACGTCCACCAGCGGAAGGTTCATCTCCTGGGCGCACCAGAGAAGCTCCTCAACCTCTTTACCCCGCACGGCTGCAAGAGTAACCGGGGTTTCGCCGGGAGTGTAAGCCAACACCGCTGCATGCTCCATCCCCTGCAGCAACACGACTTCGGCCTGACCCAGCACTTGAGGCGAAAATGCCACCTCGAAACCTCCCTCGCATCGCATCAGGACGCGGGTCTTGGCCTTCTGGGAACTTGAGCTAAATTCCTCTGCCTGGCCCGGGGGAGGAACCCCTCCAGCATGCGGGAAACCCCACAGCCATGCGCGCCCTGCGGCTCATCCTGCTGGCTGCCTGCCTGCTGGTCGCCTGGCCAGGGTGCAGTCAGAGCCAGCGCAGTCCCGATGAAGTGATTCTGTGGACTGGCTTTGAATCCGAGCTGCCCACCTTGATCCGACTGGCCAACGAGTTCTCGGCACAAAGCGGCAAGACGGTGCGAGTGGTCAAGGTGCCCTTCCAGCGCCTGCGCGACAAGTATCTCATCGCCGCTCCGGCTGGCCAGGGCCCCGACCTCCTGATCGGACCCCAGGACTGGGTGGGCATATTGAAGACGGCGGGCCTGCTCGAGCCCCTCCCCCCCGAGGCGCTCCCTCGCTCGGAAGAGTTCTTGCCGGTCACCATCGAGGCTCTGACCTTTCAAGGCCAGCTCTATGCCGTTCCTCTGGTGGCCCAGTGCGTGGCCCTGATTCGCAATCCCGAGCTGATACCCCGAAGCCCGGCCAATCTCGAGGAAATGGCGCGCATGGCCAGCGAGCTCCCCCCCCAGCCTGGACGCTACGGGATCTACTGGGAACTCAAGGACCTCTACTTTACGTGGCCCATCTTCGCCACGCACGGAGCCTATCTGTTCGGCACTCGCGACGGCCAGCTCAATCCCGAGGACCTGGGGCTGGACAATCCGGGGGCCCAGCGGGCGGGAGAATTCTTACGCCGCCTCACAGCCGAAGGGTTGGTGCCCTCCGACGCCACCACCGACCTGGCTCGCAGTCTCTACCTCGAGCGCCGAGCGGCCATGACCGTGAACGGTCCCTGGTTCTTGAAAGACCTGCGCCAGGCGGGGGTCCCCTATGTGATTGAGCCCGTGCCCGGGCTGGGCGAGGCCCCGGCTCCTTGCCTGGTAACGGTCGAGGGGGTCATGCTGAACAACCGGGCCATCGCCCGCCAGGCATCCCTCGACTTTCTAAAGTTCCTGGCCACTCCCCAGGCCCAGGTGGAGATCGCCCTTGCTTCGGGCAGGCCTCCCGCCAACCGACTGGCACTCGAGCAGGCCGGTCGCGATCCCCAGGTTGGCCCCGATCTGCTGGCTTTTGCCCGCGTCGTGGAGGCCGGAATCCCCATGCCCAACCATCCAGCCGTCAGTGCGGTCTGGGAGGACATGAAGCAGACCGTTGAGCTGATCACCAAAGGGGAGGTTCAGCCCTCCGTTCAGCTACCGCTCACCCGGCAGCGCATCCAGAAACGCATTCGACAGATGATGGAGTAAGCTGTGAACGAGCGCCGCACTCTGTTGCCTTACGCCTACATCGCCCCTGCTCTCCTCTTGATGAGCCTGCTCTCGCTGTTGCCCAATCTCTATTCAGTCTACCTGGCCTTCACCAACTTCTCGCTCTACCACTATTCCGACTTCCGATTCGTCGGCTTGCGTAACTTCATGACGATCCTGACCGGAGACGAGATTCGTGAATTCGCCAGAGTGCTGAGTTGGACGCTGGCCTGGGCGGGCGGATCGGTGATTCTCAGCCTGGGCCTGGGCCTCTTTCTGGCCATGGGCCTCAACAAGCCAGAAATCCGCTTTCGCAATCTCTACCGCACTCTCTTCATCGTGCCCTGGGCCATCCCGGCCTTCATCTCGGTTCTCATGTGGCAGGGCCTGCTCAACTCCAACGAGGGCGCCATCAACGTGCTTCTTGGTCTGCACATCCGCTGGCTGGACGACCCCTTCTGGGCCCGTATCTCGGTTCTGGTCGTGAATGTCTGGCTGGGATTTCCGTTTATGATGACGGTCTGTCTGGGTGCATTGCAGTCGATTCCCCGCGAGCTCTATGAATCGGCCTCGGTGGATGGAGCCCCTGCACCTCGCCAGTTCTTTCAGATCACCTTGCCGATGCTCCGCTCAGCTCTTCTCCCCGTATTGATCTCCAGCTTCGCCTTCAACTTCAACCAGTTTACCGCCATCTATCTTCTGACCAATGGCGGGCCGGCTGTCTCGGGCAGCACGGCCGGCGCCACTGACATCCTGATCACCTATTCCTACAAGCTTGCCTTCGGGCTCTTCCAGTACGGTATGGCGTGTGCTTACGCCATCATTATCTTCTTGATCGTGGCCGGGCTCTCAGCGGTGAACTTCCGCCTGACCGGCGCCTTCGAGGACGCCTGATGCGAGCGAGCCGACTCAACATCTGGAGCTGGCAGATCGCCCTGACCCTCGTTCTGGGTGCGGTGCTGATGCCCGCCATGCTGGTGCTGTTTGCCTCCATCAACCGAAAAGCCACCCTGGTATCGCGCAACCTGGTACCGCCCCCAGGCGAGTGGACGCTGGCCAACTACCAGGCTTTGCTCACCCAGACGCCCTTCCTGGAATGGATGGGGAACACGCTGCTGGTCTCGCTGCTCTCAACCGCCGTGGCCCTGGTGGTCACGACTCTGGCCGGTTATGCCTTCTCACGCTTTCGCTTTCACGGCCGCAAGAACGGGTTGCTGGTCATGATCTTGCTGCAGATGTTCCCGGCCGCCATGAGCATGGTGGCGGTCTTTCGCTTGTTGCAGTCGATGGGCGCAGCGACCGGAGGCTGGATCGGCCTCAACAGCCTGCTGGGACTGTCTCTGGTCTATATCGGAGCCGGAATCCCATTTAACTCGTGGATGATCAAGGGCTATGTCGACTCGCTGCCGCGCGAGTTAGAAGAAGCCGCTTGCATCGATGGAGCCACTCCCACCCAGACGTTCCTCCTCGTCGTTTTGCCACTCCTGGGGCCGGTCCTCACGGTGGTGGCCGTGTTCAACTTCATCGCTCCCTACTCGGACTTCATCTTCCCTTCGGTTCTCCTGTTCGACGAGCAGCGCTACACCCTGGCGGTGGGGATGCAAGGCTTCGTTTCCGGCAACTTCTCGACCAACTGGACCCTCTTTGCAGCCGCCTCCATGCTTGGCTCCCTGCCTATTCTGGTGCTCTTCCTGGGCTTGCAGCGATTCCTGGTCCAGGGTTTGACTCAGGGGGCAGTAAAGGGTTAGGATCCCGCGAGCAGAATCTGTCGCTGTGCTGGATCGCTGCCCCGAGGGGCGACGTTCAATTTGGCCCTGGAGTTGATCTACCGTGAGATCATTTGCATATCTATTGCTGGCCAGCCTGGTGCTGGCCAGCCTGCTTCGCCCCGCTGCCGCTGAGAACGGCAATCCGGCCATGGAAGGTCCAATGGCGTCGTTCTACGCCCAGAAATGGGATGACGCGATCACTGGCTTCGAGGCTGTCCTTGACCAGGACCCTCAAAACACGATGGCCATGGCCTTCTATCTGGACTCTTACTTTCACAAACGAGACATCAACGGAGTCATCAACAAGATCGAGCAGCGTGCCGTCTCTGGTGGCGACAGCCCGGTGCTGCAGGCTCACCTGGGAATGGCCTACTTCCTGCGCGGGCGGCTGATGCCAAACGTGCTCGAAGAAGCCCTCAGCGAGTTCAAGCAAGCCCTCAAGGACGACCCCAACCAGGCGATGGCTCACTGCGGAATGGGCCTGGTCTACTTCCAGAAGCGCATGATGCCCCGCGCCAAAGGTTACTTTATCAAGGCGCTGCGCCTCAACCCGCACGATACGATGGCCATGGAGCAACTGGGCAACATTCTGCTGGTCGATGAAAAGAAGGCCGGAGACGCCCTGCAGCTCTTCCAGCGCATCAACGCCGAGCTGCCCACCTATCCGGACGGCTACTACTACACCGGGTCGAGTTACTTCGATCTGCAGAACTACGACCAGGCCATCGCGCACCTGATCAAAGCACTGGAGCTCGACCCCAATGGCATCACCATGGGCTACGACTCAGCCTGCCTGCTGGGTGACTGCTACATGAAGGTAAACCGCTATCCTGAGGCCATCGCAGCTTACGAGCAGGCCAAGAAGATTCATCCCGACAGCCAGTACGTCGCCATCAAGATCAAGAAGGCGAAAGAGCAGTCCGCGGGCGGCGGAACCAAGTAGGCTTTCTCAGGAAACCTGGGACCGTCCCTGCAGGGCTCTTCCCAGGGTCAGCTCATCGGCGTACTCCAGGTCGGCTCCCATAGGGAGCCCCTGGGCCAGGCGGGTCACCTTAAGTTGGGGCCGAACTGCCAGCAGCCGCTGCAGGTAAAGAGCAGTGGCCTCACCTGAAACCGTGGGGTTGGTGGCCAGGATGAGCTCTTCGAGCGGCTCTCTTTCCAGACGCTCGAACAGGGATGTGATAGCCAGTTGGTCAGGCCCGATCCCATCCATGGGTGAGATCAAACCACCCAGAACGTGATAGCGACCACGGAATTCGCCGGTACGCTCGAGGGCGGCGATGTCCCGCGCCTCCCCGACCACGCAGAGCAAGGCTGGATCGCGCCGCGGGTCGCGGCATACAGAGCACTCGGGCTGATCGGAGTAGTTCCCGCAACGCTCGCAAGCGCGCATCCGGGAGCGCAACTCGGTCAGAGCGCGGGCCAGGCCTTCGACATCCTCCAGAGGAGCCTTGAGCAGGTGGAAGGCCAGACGACTCGCCGTCTTCGGCCCCACAGTCGGCAACTTGAGCAGGGCTTCCACCAGGCGCTCGAGTGGCTCGGGGTACTCGTACACTCTGGCCTAGAAGAGTCCCGGGGGAAGAGGCAGACCGGCCGTGAGCTGGGCCATCTTGTCCTGAGACAGAGTACGCGCCTTATCAAGCGCGTCCTTGACTGCGGCGAAGACCAGGTCTTCCAGCATCTCTACATCATCCGGGTCGACCGCTTCCTTCTTGATCTTCACCGAGAGAATCTGCTGCTGACCGTTGACCCGCACGGTCACCATTCCCTGACCGGCGCTGCCCTCGACTTCAGACTTCTCGAGCTCATCTTGCATCTGCTGCATCTGGCCCATCGAGTTCTGCAGCTTGGCCTGCATCTTCTGCATTTTCTTCATGATCTGTCTTTGCATCATTAACTCCCTCTCAGGCCTCGGCGAAGACCTGGTTGATCACTTCCACCAGCTCGTCGAGATTGAACGGCTTTACCATGTAAGAGCTGACCCCCATCTGGTAACCCTTGAGAACATCCTGGTGCTGATCGCGCGCTGTGAGCATGATGACGGGAAGCTTCTCGGTCTCAGGCTTGCGACGCAGGTTCTCGAGCACCTCAAAACCATCCATCTCCGGCATCATCACGTCGAGCACCACGAGGTCGGGTCGCTCTGACTCCACCAGTGCCAGGGCCTCGGCGCCACCTGAGGCAGTCTTGACCGAGAACTCCTCCAGCTCGAGGTATTGCGCCAACGAACGCAGGATATGCTCGTCGTCGTCCACGACCAGAACTTTGCGTGAGCTCATCTCCATCCACCTCAACCTTCTCCTGGCAGAACCTCACCGGGCAAGACCCGGCGAGCCCTCTGCACGAAACTCTCGTGCTCGTCGACCGGTTCGCTCGCTCGCCCCGACCGTCCTTGCTGGGGAGTCTGGGGCATGCTATTGACCACGACGGGACGACCCACCAACTCGCGAGCCACCTGCTCGAGAGCCAGGCGCATCGGTCCCCCTGTCTTGATCTGCTCACCGTGCCAGCCCTGATAGAACTGCTCGGACAGGCCAAGCACCAGCTTTTCCCCAACCTCCACCACACGAGCCTCGACCAGCACCGAGTGCAACCTCTGATCGAGCTTCTTAGCCCGAAGTAGCAGCTGATTTCGAATTTCGCGCAGGTCGGAGAGATCGGCCAGCAGCCCTGCGCTTTCCGAGATACTGGCAGCAGATCCCTGCACCGGCGGGGATGGATTCCGGGCCGCCGGCTGAAGTTTTCCCTCGATAGAACGGTCTTCGACCGAAGAGGTCCGGAGGCCCTCAGCCGAAGCTACAAGTCGCTCCAACGATTGACCCTCAACTGAGGCTGCAGGTCGTTCCACCGGCCGACTCTCAACTGGAGCTGCAGCTCGTTCCACCGGCCGACTCTCAACTGGAGCTGCAGGTCGTTCCACCGGCCTGTCAACCGGAACCGCAGGTCGCTCCACCGGCCGACTCTCAACGGGAGCTGCAGCTCGTTCCACCGGCCGACCCTCAACTGAGGCTGCAGGTCGTTCCACCGGCCTGTCAACCGGAACTGCAGGTCGCTCCACACTGTCAACTGGAGCTGCAGGTCGCTCCACACTGTCAACTGGAGCTGCAGGTCGCTCGGTGGGCCGCTCCACCGGCCGACTCTCCAGCAAAGCTGCAGGCCGTTCCAGCGGATCGTCAACCGAACGCCCGCCTCCAGTTCCAGCCGAGCGGACCGGTGCGCCCCGCTCCAAGCGGTCGACACGGGCAAGCAGGGCTTCCATCCCGGTATCGAGCTCAGGACAGGCCATCCGTACCAGGTAAATCTCCCACAGCATCAGAAGGTCGGAAAACTCCCGCGCCTGCTCGGCCATCTCGAGGCTAAGCCGCAGCCAGGCCATCACCTGACCACGCCCGATGTTCCCCGCAAGTCGCTCGAGAGCCTCACGCTCATGCTCGAGCCGTTGCTCGAGCATGGTGTCGCTGGCCCCGGCCTGCAGCAACAGCAAAGTGCGCAGCACGTCCTGAAAGGAAAAGAGCAAACGCTTGAGATCCAGACCCCGCTCAGCCATCACCTTCAAGAGATCAAGCGCCTGACCAGCCTGCCCGGCCGACAACGCCAGCGTCAAACGCTCCATCTGCTCGATCCCGACCAGGCCCAGGATCGACTCAGCCTGTTCTCCCGACACGCTGGTGCCAGCGTAAGCCACGCACTGCTCAAGAAAGACCAGAGCGTCGCGCAATGAGCCATCGGCCGCTCGAGCCACCAGGTTGGCAGCGTCCGCGTCCAGGCTGAGTCCCTCAGCCACGGCTACGTCCAGCACGTGCTGGCGAATGCGAGCCAGCGGTAGCGCGCGGAAATCGTAGCGCTGGCAACGGGACAAGATGGTGGGAAGCACCTCATGCGGGTGAGTGGTAGCCAGAATGAAAACCACGTGAGAGGGTGGCTCTTCCAGGGTTTTGAGCAGGGCATTGAAAGACGCTCCGCTGAGCTTGTGGACCTCATCGATGATGTACACCTTGAAGCGAGCCGAGACCGGCGAAAAATGCACCTTGTCGACAATGAAGTCTCGAATCTTCTCGACCTGGGTATGAGAAGCGGCGTCGATCTCGAGCACGTCAAGACAGGACCCTTCTGTGATCTGGCGACAGAGAGAGCATTCGTTACAGGGATCATAGCTCGGCCCGCGCTCACAATTCAGGGCCTTGGCAAAGATACGAGCGGAACTGGTCTTGCCCGTACCCCGAGGGCCGCAGAAAAGATAGGCACGTGCCGGAGAGCCGCTGCCCAAAACATTGCGCAGAGTCTGAACGACCGCTTCCTGGCCGACCAGATCCTGGAAGCGCTGCGAGCGCCATTTGCGAAACAAGGAAACCGTAGACATGCCCTGCAAGTCTTCGCAACCGAGCGCCCTGGCCCTCTCGATGATTACATCACGGATGCGCGCGCCGGGGGCTCGAGCCTCTCTCCCAGGTAGATCAACAACTCCACCAGGCGCTCAAGCTCGTCAGCATTAGAATAGGCCAGTTCGATGTGACCCCTGCCTTTGGTCCGCGGACGAATGCGCACAACACTGCCTAACTTGTGCTCAAGATGTGCCTGGATGTCCATCCAGTCAGGAGTAAGGTTGGCACGTGTGGAGCCGTTCCTTATCGGTCGCGCCCAGTTGGCCACCATGGCCTCAGCCTGCCGAACCGAGCAAGACAGCTTGCGCATGGCTGACCAGGCCTCCATCTGCTTGTGCTCAGAATCAAGAGACAGAAGCGTGCGAGCGTGACCGGAGCTGAGTACCCCCTGCTCGAGATCGAGCTTGACCGGCTCGGGCAAGGCCAGCAACCGCAGCGCATTGGTGACAGCCGGGCGCGAGCGGCCCAACCGGTTGGCCAGCTCCTCCTGAGTCCACCCATGCTCGCGAAGCAAGAAGGCGTAGGCCTGGGCCTCCTCGATCGGGTTGAGGTCGTCGCGCTGGATATTCTCAATCAGGGCGACTTCCAGCAGTCTGGGGCCGGCCATCTCACGAATAAGCGCCGGAATGGTGCTCAACCCGGCGAGGCGCGCGGCCCGACAACGACGTTCCCCGACCACGAGACGAAAACCGTCCCCTTCACGGGTAACCACTACTGGCTGAACGACCCCGTACTCCCGTATCGAAGCCGCTAGCTCTTGCAGTTTTTCTTCGTCAAACCGCCGTCTGGGCTGGAGGGGATTTTCCCGCAAAAGCTCCAAAGAGATTTCCGAGACCGCCCCCTGGGCCGCCACCGACTGAGTCTCTGTACTATCCTGCAAGAGCGCCGACAAGCCGCGCCCCAGAGCCTGCTTTTTCACGAGCCAACACCTCCCTGGCAAGTTCGAGATAGGCCTGAGCCCCTCGTGATGAAAAGTCGTAGTCCAGCACCGACTGACCAAAGCTCGGCGCCTCGGCCAGCTTGACATTCCGAGGAATCACAGTAGTGAAGACGCGCTCTCCGAAGTGACGACGCACTTCTTCCGCGACCTGCTCGGAAAGGTTCAGTCGACTATCGTGCAGGGTCAGGAGAACTCCACCGATCCTGAGCGCCGGGTTGACGTGCGCCGTCACCAACTCGACCACGTTCATCAACTGAGTGATCCCTTCCAGGGCATAAAACTCGCACTGAATGGGAACCAGCACTTCGGTGGCGGCAGACAGGGCATTCATCGTCAAGATGCCCAGAGAGGGTGGACAATCAAGCAAAATCTTGTCATAGGCAGACTCCACCCGCGTCAGTGCCCGAGCCAATCGCTGCTCGCGCGCCACCACCGAAACCATCTCGATCTCAGCTCCCGCCAGACGCAAGGTAGCCGGCAGAATGTCGAGATTTTCCTGAATCTTGCGAATCGCCTGCCCGGGAGGACACTGGTCGAGGAGTACGTCGTAGATACAACACTCCAGCGTGCTTTTACTGACACCGAGCCCACTGGTGGTATTTCCCTGGGGGTCCACGTCCACAACCAGCACTCGACTTCCGGAGCGGGCCAGTGCGGCCCCCAGGTTAACCGCAGTGGTCGACTTTCCCACTCCACCCTTCTGGTTCGTGATTGCGATGATCTTGGCCATAGTTGCTACCTCCAGGGACCTTGTTTCACGTGAAACTTTCTCCATCTAGATTGAATAACCTTCAGGACTGACATGACCATCAGGGCAGGAAACTGGTTAGAAAGTAGGAACACATTGGCCCGGAGGGAAGGCGCCCGCATGGATGAAGCACTTGATTCCAGGTTTGAGCTGGTCGTGGTCGAGGGGGGCGGTCAAGGAGGCCGGCACTATCTCAATCGCAACCGCGTGACGCTGGGACGGCACGACCCGGGGGACGAAGTCCAACCCGGTGTACTGGCCTTTCCCGAGCCAACAGTCAGCCGCGTTCACGCTGTCCTGGAGTGGGATGCGCGAAAGCATCGTTACCTCTTAATCCATCGCTCGCGCACCAACCACACGATTCTGAACGGAACAGACATGGATCAGCCTCAACTTCTGCAGGCCGGCGACAAGATCAAGCTCGGTCGTCTCGTGCTCGAAGTCCGCCAGGTAGACCCCCGAGAAACACCGGTTGAAGAGGCGGCCCCGGAATTCATCCCCGACAGTGGCTACTATCTCGTGGCCCTTCTCGGGCCTTCCCGCGGGGAGTTGTACCCGCTCAATTACACCCAGCTGATGCTGTGCGAACCTCCCACCGAACCCACAACCCGTCCCGGAATCTATGTTCCCAGCATCGGGGATGTGCGTGCCACCGTGCTCCACCAGGGGTCCGAGCTCTGCATCGAGTCCAAACGAGGAGAGAGGCCGCTGGTGATCCGCAACCAGGAAGCTTTGACCACCGAGTGGGTGGTTGGAACCGACGCGCATTTTGCCCTCTTCAAGGACGATCTCCTGGTCTGCGGCAAGGTTGCCTTCCTTTGCTGCGATACTGTAGGAGCAGGACGTTGCACCGAAGCCCACGAGAATGGCCAGCTCGATTCTGTCCACCCGCTCCTGACCCAGCTTCACCCGGAGCAAGATCCTGTTTTTCAGGGAGTGGAGCCGCAACAGATCCGGATCCTCTCTGGAGCCTACCGGGGATCTCACGTGTGGATCCGCCCGGACAAACTCACCGCACCTTTATCCATTGGCAAGGCGAGCGGCGAACCAGCCCCCCTGATCCCGCTCCCGGACAAGACGGCGGGTCGCCTGGAGATCGACTTCGAGCCCGGTCGGCTGGTCGTTCGCAACACGGACGAGACAGTGCGGATCACCCACAACTGGGATCTCCTGACCCCAGGAGAAGAGTCCTATGCTGTGAGCGGCGACCGATTCGTGCTCGGCCGCACGGTCGTACGTTATGAGATGGCTCCCATTCAAAGCCGCGTTGACCGTCTCTCCATCGCATTCCAGGACCAGGAGTTGCCTCTCCTGCGGCAGGAGAATGTCCTGGGCTATCGCACCGAGAGCGACCTGCGCATTGACGACCGTCGCCTGAGTCCCAGCCATGCCGTCATCCGGGTCGACGCGGAAGGGGTCTACTATCGACACCAGCACAAAGAGACCCCAGCCCGCCTCGGCTCCCAGGAGATCAAGGCCGGCCAGGAGGTGCCCCTGAACGTGGGCGACGAAGTTGAGATTCTCAGCGGCCTGACCATCCGCCTGATCGAGCGAACCCTGAAAGTCGACCTGACCGAGCCCATGCTGATCGGCCCCACGCAGGCGGAGATCGACGCCAGTCGGGGGAGCACCAGCTGAACGAAGTCGCGATCGGAGTGGGAGCCGTCCTGGCAGCTCTGGGGGGAGCCGTCTGGATCCGTTCCCGACGCAAGACTGCCTCGCGTGATCCCGATGCCCCGCCTCTGCGGGCCCCGCTCCCTCAACGCAACAAACTGGGGAAATATTTGCTCGGGGATATCATCGCCGACGGAGGTACAGCCACCGTCTATCGGGCCACCGACGACGAAGGCCACATTCTGGCGGTCAAGATTCCCCACGCCGATCTTCTGACTTCCAAAGAATTCGTAGCCACCTTCCACCACGAAGCCTCCATCGGAGAGACCTTGCGTCACCCGAGTATCGTGGCCGTCCTGGAAGTGGGGCAGTATCAAGCCGGAGGCTACAAGAAGATCCCTTACTTTGTCATGGAGTATCTCGACGGCCAGGACTTGCGAAGCATCATTCGCAGCCGGGGTCGACTCCCGCCCCAGGAGGCAGCCCGCATCACCCGATCCATCGCCGACGCGCTCGACTGGGCCCACCACCGCGGAGTCACTCACCGCGACATCTCTCCACGCAATATTTTCGTGACTCGCCAGAAGCGGGTCAAGGTGATGGACTTTGGCATCTCTACAGTGCAGTCGCGCGTCACTCACAAGAGGACCAAGGCTCTCTCCCTGGGCACGCCCGAGTATCTCGCTCCAGAGCGAATCAACGACCCGGCCTCGGCCGACTCTCGATCCGACCTGTACAGCCTGGGCTGCGTGCTCTTTGAAATGCTGCACGGGCATCCGCCTTTCGTGGCGCCTACTCCGGTCGAGACTCTCAAGATGCATCGCAAGGCGCCGGTACCCGAGCCCCACCCGAGTCTGGACCTGCCTCCCGGTCTCTGGCCCATTTTGCTCAAACTGCTCGAGAAGAATCCCGAAAAACGTTTCCAGAGCGCCGGAGCAGTCACCAGCGCCCTGGCCGACATCGCTCCCGACAGCTAATGTGCTCGCACTTTGGTTTTGCCCATGAGCACAATCTGACGAACGCGCCGGAACTGCTTTCCAGCGCGTTGTACAGTGTAAGACCAAAGGCCTTGCACTTTAGAAGTCCGGCCGCAAAGCCAGGGGCACGCTCTCGGGGGCCCCTGCCCCGCCTTCGCAGAACCAGATTACCAGCCCGGTAGCAGGCTCGAAGTCAAGCTCACAGGGGTTGCCGGGCCGGCACTCCCGGACGTCGGGGGTAACGAGCCGGGGTGCGGGCCACCTTGCGTACGCGGCACAGCCAGCGATCACGGCCCTCGAGATGATACCCGATCGGCTCCTCCAGCTCGCCCCCGAGCTCACGCAAAGCATTCTGGGAGGCTCGCTGCTCCTCCAACCCGGCCGGCCCCTTGAACGCCAGCAAAAGCCCCCCGCGACCCAGCAAGGGCAAGGCCAGCTCGATGAGGACAGGCAGCGGAGCCAGCGCCTTGGCAACGCAGAACTGGGCCCGACCTCGCCGAGCCGGGTCGTGCCCCAGCGCTTCGGCCCGCTCACAGAGTACCTGCGCTCTCTCCTGGAGCCCCAGAGGCCCGAGAACCTCTTGTACGAAACCACCCTTGCGGCGGTTGGACTCCACCAGCCACCAGGTCGTCGTTGGGCAGGCCAGAGCCAGAGGAATGCCGGGAACGCCTGCCCCGCATCCCAGGTCGACGACCAGGCCCTCCGGCAGGTGAGGAGCAGCCGCCAGAGAGTCCAAGATGAGCTCGCGCAACTGGTCGTGCGGGTCGCGCAGACCGGTCAAACCAACTGGAGAGGCGTCCACTCGAGCTCGGTAGTCGAGCAGGCGATCGAGCACCGGAGACGCGAGCTCAAGGCCAAGGGCATCAATGCCCTTCTGCAACTCGCTGGCTAGACTGTCTGGCACTGCTTCAAGGTGACCATCAGCAATGACAGGTCGGAGGGCGTGATACCAGGTACCCGAGAGGCCTGGCCCAGAGTCGAGGGCCTCACGGCCTCGAGCTTCTCGCGCGCCTCGGCCGATAGACTGGCGATTCTCGCATAATCGAGGTCGAGCGGCAGGGCCCGAGCCTCCAGGCTCTGCATACGCTCGACCTCAGCCTGCTGTCGGCGCAGGTATCCCTGATAGCGCAGACTGATCTCGACTTGTTCCACGACCAGGGAATCGAGCTCCGAAAGTCCCTGAAAACTGCGCAGGTGAGCCAGGGAGAAACCGGGACGAGCCACCAGTTCCTCCAGCTTCTGTCCGGCTTGGACCGACTGGCCCATCCACTCGGACAGCTCAGACGCCACCCTCCCGCTGACCCGCTCGCGCTGCAGGCGAGCAAGCTCAGACTCAATGGCGCTCTGCTTTGCCTGAAAAACCGACCAGCGATGCTGATCGACCAGCCCAACCCGGCGGCCCAGCGGAGTCAGGCGCTGGTCGGCATTGTCCTGCCGAAGCAGAAGTCGATACTCGGCCCGGGACGTATGCATACGGTAAGGCTCCGTGGTGCCGCGGCACACCAGATCATCTACCAGCACACCCAGATAGCCCTGATCTCGACCGACGACGACAGGATCGCCGCCGCCAGCCCGCAGGGCCGCGTTGATCCCGGCCAGGATTCCCTGAGCTGCGGCCTCCTCATACCCCGACGTACCGTTTATCTGGCCAGCCAGGAACAGGCCCTTCCAAGCCCGGCATTCAAGGGTACGCAAAAGCTGGGTCGGAAGCACATAGTCGTATTCCACCGCATAACCCGGACGAATGATGACCGCCCGCTCCAATCCTGGCAACGAGCGGACGATCTGGTGCTGAACGTCCAGCGGAAGGCTGGTTGAGACGCCCTGCAGGTAGACCTCAGGGACGTCGAATCCCTCCGGCTCAACCCAGACTTGATGAGTACCTCGCTCGGGAAAGCGAACCATCTTGTCCTCGATAGAGGGGCAGTAACGCGGTCCCGTGCCCTGGATCTGCCCCCCAAAGAGGGGCGAACGATCAAGATTGGCAAGAATGACCTCGCGTGTACGCGGGCTGGTGCGCGTCAAATAGCAGTCGAGTTGGCGAACCGGCAGTTGGCGAGGAGAAAGCTCGGAGAAGGTCAGCGGAACGGAGCTCGGCTCGATACGCTCCAGGGTCTCAAAGTCGATACTGTCGCGATGGACACGCGGGGTCGTGCCGGTCTTCAATCGACCCATCTGAAGCCCCATGGCCCTCAGGCCGGAGGCCAGCCCGAGTGCCGGGGGCTCGCCTGAGCGTCCCCCGGCAAACTGCACCAAGCCCATGTGAATCTGCCCGCCCAGAAAAGTGCCCGTTGTCAAAACGACGGCATCGCAACGGTACAAGCAACCCGAACTACCAACCAGACCAACCACTCTATCGCCGCGGGTCCGCAATTCCAAAACCAGGTCTTGATGGATGGTCACACGCTCCTGGCTACTCAAAACCTCATGCATGGCCTCGGAATAGGCTGGCCGATGGGCCTGGGCACGTAAAGCCTGAACGGCGGGTCCTTTGCCTGTGTTCAACATGCGAATGTGAAGGTGAGTGCGATCGATCACCCGGGCCATCTCACCCCCCAGGGCGTCCACCTCGCGCACGAGGTGGGCTTTGGCCGGTCCACCGATGGAAGGATTGCAGGGCATGCGGGCGACATGGGTCAGACTGCTCGTCAGCACAATAGTATGCAGTCCCATACGGGCGCAGGCCAGAGCCGCCTCACAACCGGCGTGCCCTGCACCCACCACCACAACCTGGCAAGATCTCGTCACCGAGGGAGCCTCCCGTTTCACGTGAAACAAATTCACTTTCCCAGACAGAATGTTGAAAAGATGCGCTCGAGTATCTCCTCGGTCACCTCCAGTCCGAGAATCTCGCCCAGGGCCTGCGAGGCGGCTCGGAGATCGAGGCAAAGAAACTCGGCCGAAAGCCCGGACCTTAAGGTCGCATCCACTGCTTCCAGCTGTGAGGATACCACATGAAGGGCAGCTCGTTGTCTTTCTGTCAAAAAGTACTCCACCTCCCGGCTCTGACCGACCCGTCCAGCAAGCTCGGAGAGTTCCTCCAACAGTTTCTCCAGATTCTTGCCTTCACGCGCACTGACCGACACGGCCGGAGCGCCGGCCCAGGCAACGACAGCCTCGACCGGCAGAGCAGCTTCGAGATCGCACTTGTTGAGAACGACCAGGTCAGGCTTCCAAACTTGCGGATCAAGTGGAGGGAGAGGGCATGAGCCATCCAGCACCAGGACGCGCACTTGAGCTTCATCGGCGGCAGCTCGGGTCAACTCCACCCCCATCGATTCGACCGGATCTTCGGTTTCCCGAATTCCAGCCGTATCCACCATTCGGAAGGTTCGCCCCACCGCTCGCAAGGTTTCCTCGAGCCGATCCCGGGTGGTTCCCGGATGCGGGGAAACCAGCGCGCGCCTGGTGCCGAGCAGGGAGTTGAGCAGGGTCGACTTGCCGGCATTGGGTGGGCCGACCAGAGCAATCTGGACCCCCCGCTGACTGATGCGCCCCTCCTCGCCCCCCTCCAGGAGGCGGGCCACTCGTTGACGCAGGTCAAACAGACGGGCTTCACACTCTTCCAGGGGCATAGCCGCCACCTCGTCACCGAAATCGAGCTCGGCCTCCAACCGAGACAGCCAGTCCAGCAGATCCTGCCGCAACTGCTCCACCAGACGTGAGAACCTGCCTCCCAGATCGCTCACGTGACCCTGAAGGGCTGCACGGGACTCGGATGCGATCAGCTGAGCCACGCTCTCGGCCTGAGCCAGACTGAGCCGTCCGTTCAGAAAAGCCCTCAGGGTGAACTCACCCGGTCGGGCCAGGCGCGCGCCGACCGCGCAGCACAGATCGATGGCTTCTCGAACAACCAGAGGGCTCCCATGAAGGTGAAGCTCAACTACATCCTCACGGGTATAACTGTGCGGCGCACGCATCCACACAGCCATGGCTTCATCCAGGGGCTGGCCGACGCCATCCACCAGCCATCCGGGGTAGAGTCGATGACCCGCCCATTGCGACACCTGGTGACGCGCCCGGAAAATCTGACTGAGGATGACTGGCGCCAGTGGACCACTCAGGCGCACGATGGCGATTCCCCCCTCGCCCGGGGGGGTCGCCTCAGCGACGATGGTATCCTGGGTCAGAGTTCCTTGGAGCCGGGTGACACCACCACGCACCTGTCCGGCTCTTCCCCTTCGGAGTAGGTGCGAATCCGGGGATGATCAGCCAGGGCCAGATGGATGACCCGACGGTCTCCAGCCGGCATGGGTGCCAGCACCACCTTACGTCCCTCACGTTGAGCTCGCGCCGCAGAGCGCCGCGCAAGATCGCGCAGCTGTCGCTCGCGACGATCACGATAACCCTCGACATCCAAGACTACTTTGTAATCGACAAGCTTCTTGCGAGCATTGATCACCCCCACCAGAAACTGCATGGCCTCCAGGGTACTGCCGTGGCGCCCGATCAAGGCGCCCAACTCAGGACCCTCGATATGGTAGCGAACGTGATCCTCGCGCTCTTCATACTCGATATCGGCGTCAAAGCCCATGAGATCGAGGATGTCGTAGAGAAGGTCAGCAACGGGATCCTCTTCCTCATCTTCATAATCAGCCTCACGTGGCGCGGTGACACGTGTCGAGCTTCGGACAGGAGCCTCCGCTTCGTAATCCTCTTCCACATCAAATTCTTCAGGCATTGATCAACCCTCCCTCTCGGATTAAGAACGTTTCATTTGTCAGGGATTCTGGTCGGGGACAGGCTTGTCCGACGCTCGCATGATAAAAGCTTGTTGTGCCAGGGTCAGGAAGGTAAACACGCTCCAGTAGAGGAGCATGGCGCAGGGAAACTTGCCGACCCAGGCGACGTAGGTAATCATCCCTGTCATGAAAATTGCAAGCATTCCCTGATTGATGGGGCCTGAGCTCTGGGATGGCGTCAGCTTCTGGGACAAATACATGGTCAGAGCATAGAAGATGAGCATTGGCAGATCGCGCCCGGCCAGGCTACTGGCTACCAGCTCTGGAAAGAGATTCTGCAGGGGACCGGGGTGAATCCAGAGGAAGTAGGCTTTCTCGAAAATTTCCGGCTGGTGGGTAATAGCGCCCCAAATACAGATGACCACTGGCATCTGCAACAGAACCGGAAGACAGCCACTGAGCGGGTTCACCTTGTGGCGCTTGTAGAGCGCCATCGTTTCGGTGTGAAGCTTCTCGGGGTCACCCTTGTAAAGCTTCTGTAGCTTCTCCATCTCCGGCTGGACCCGCTGCATGTCCTTCATGGACTTGTAAGTCTTCTGAGTTAGCGGATAAAGCAGGATCTTGATCAGGATCGCAAAGGCGATGATGGCCAAACCCCAATCATCGGTCACCTGATAAAGTTGCTGTAAGACCCAGATCAGCCCTGATTCGAGCTCGCGCACGTCAGGTCACCGGATCCGAGCCGCCCGGGTGCCATGGATGGCAACGCAAGATACGTCGAAAACCCATCCAGCTACCGCGCACGACGCCATACTTGACGACGGCCTGGCGGGTATACTCCGAGCACGTCGGATGGAAGCGACACATTGCGGGCGTATAGCGAGAGACACTCTGATACATGCGAATCAAGACTTCGGCAGTTCGGACGGGCCAGGTTCTTTCAGAATCTGAGCCTTGCGGACCAGTTGCAGAAACAGCTCCTCCAGTTGTCGGTAGGTCGCCGTCATCGCCAGGTTGCGGGCCAGAATCACCAGATCCCATCGCGCCGCAAGCTTCTCCTTACTCAAACGGTAAACCTCCCGCAACCGGCGGCGCAAACGGTTGCGCTGAACGGCTCCACCAAGCTTCTTGCTGACGCAGAACCCGACTCTTCCTGTGCCCCGCTGACGCCGATACACGATGACCGAAAATTCTGGCCCGTTCCATGTACGTCCCTGGCGAAAGACCCGGTCAAAATCCCGAGCCTTCTTCAAGGTCTCCAAGCTACAGCGACAGACGCTTGCGTCCCTTGCGGCGACGCGCTGACAGCACGCGGCGTCCACCCGAGCTGGCCATCCTCTTAAAAAAGCCGTGCTCTGTCTTGCGCGTCCGCTTCTTCGGCTGATAGGTGCGTTTCATAGCTCCTCCAAAATGGATGAAAAGAAAAAAAGCCCGTAGGCCACGAGAGTATACGTCCGTCAGTCGCGGCTGTCAACTTGAGGCCACTTTTCCCCAGCTGTGGGAAAGTCTGTGGAAAAACACGAAAAGCCTACCAGGACGTAGATTCTTACCATCGGTCCAAGGCCACTTTCGTCCCACAGCACGAAAGTTAAGGGTGGTTAACATCCGAAAGCGCGTTTGAGCCAAACCAACGCGGGCCCTATCGCGCCGCCTCCTCTAAAAGTTTTCCACAGACGGTGCATAACTCTGTGGAAAATGTGGATGTGGTTTCGGTCATGTTTCGGTAGGAATCCCATTCTGGCCAACCGAAGCCCGCAAACTCTCGTGGAAATCCCGTCGTT
>BTUM01000002.1:0-253940 GCA_045863235.1 Candidatus Xenobia bacterium
GGGGCTACCTGCGCATCAGCGGGCAGGCGGGGGAGCTTCGTTTCGAGCGGGCCGGGGAGGTGTTGCTGGGGGAGATGCGGGTGGTGAGCTTTGCGCCGGGCTGAGCCATACTTGACTGAACAGAGCAAAATCAAATTTTGCTTTGAATTTCATGATATTAAATTCCTCGATGACATTGAAGGAAGGTTATCCTGGTTTGACCTCACTGATGGTTGGTTCTGGCTGGAAGTGGGCGACAAAGAGCTGTTTCGCTATACTGAGTCGGCATCCAGCTACCGATTAATGCCTTCCTGTATGCAGTTCGAGATTTTGATCAACGGGGCCACCGTGGCGGAGCGTATTACCGCTCTTCAGTCGCGCAAAACACCGAGTTTCACTCTGCTTGCTGAGGAGTTGACCAACCGGTCACATTGGCTAGAGCGCTCTGCGGCACGCGCTCCTACCACAAACTGGAACACCGTTCGCCAGAGTGTAACTTGGCTGAACCAGGCCCGGCCTGGCTGGGCTCATCTTGGGTGACCTGCGTCACCTGGCAGGCGGCCTCGCGCGGATCCACGCTCCACATGATCGCCAAAGAAACGTTTGGCGATCATGGAACCGGGAACAGCTCCCGTAGCCCCTCTGTCCAGTGAAGCGCTGAGACGTGCTCGATTCTCTGGGGGGTCTCGTCCTGCGAAAAACAGAAGCACCGAGCTCCAGAGAAGTCTCGACTGAGGTGCCGGAATCGACGCAGTTTCTCAGGCCGAATCGAACGGGTGGATTTGATCTCGATCAGAATGAGAGGCTCACCGGGGCGCTCCAAGATGAGATCGATCTCGACTCCGTCCTTTGTCTTGAGGTAGTAGAAGTGGTAGTCGGTCCTGTGATAGGCGTTGAGCCGATAGCACTCCAGAATCAGGAAATGCTCAAAGGTCTCACCGTAAAGCGAGGTTTGGGGCGTCGGCGGAAGGTGTAGCAGCCGGGCCAACGCTCGCTGCACCCCGATGTCAAAGAAATAGAACTTCGGCTTGCCACTGACGGACTTTCGCAAAGAAGTCTCATAGGCTTCGAGCATGAAACCGACCAGGGTATCTTCGAGAATTTGGAAGTAGCTCTGAACCGTCTTGAGGTCGCAGCCGGTATCGCGGGCGATGCGGCTGGCTACCACTATCTGCCCGTTCATCTGCGCAGCGATGGGAAGAAACTTGCGAAACCCGTCCAACTTCCTGACCAGCTGCTCGGCCCAGACTTCTTCCTTGAGATACACCTGGCTATAGGTTCGAAGATACTCTGCTCTCTCCAACTCGGAGCCCAGAGTCACCACTCGGGGCAGGCTGCCCCAACGAAGGCAGGAGTCCAGGTCGAAAGAGCCACCGAGTTCCTGCCACGTGAGCGGAAACAGATTGTTCCAGTAGGCCCGACCGGCCAGCATGTTCGCTTTGCCGGCTTTGAGTTTGCGGGCGCTGGAACCGGTCAGGGCAAACCTGACCCGGGTCGACTCGATGAGCCTATGGACCGAGTCGAGCAATCGCGGCACTTTCTGAATCTCATCCAGGACCACCCAGCCGGGCTGAGGCTGGCGTGCCAGCACCAATCGTTCGAGTCGCCCGGGATCGAGACTGTATGCTTCTTCCTGCTCGGGGTTGAGCAGATCGATCCACAGGACGTCAGGCTGGTCATCGAAGAACTGCCGTAGGAAAGTCGACTTGCCGGTTCCCCGTGCTCCAAAGAGAAAGAAACTCTGAGATGACAACGGCTGAATGAATCTACGGAACATACTCCATAATTTTACGCGATTAATGGAGTAAGAACCTTTTTTAGGAGCGGTCGGAAATCTTGAGGGATTTGCCGTCCAAACCAGGAGCGGAGCCGTGTCATCGGGGCGGAGGGGATTCTCCCTTGATCCCAAAGCATCCGCAACCTGATCGGCCCTCGGCCGGTCTTACAAAGTCTTGATGAAGTTCCGAGATTCGGATTAAGCTAAGGCCCCCAAGGTGCAGCGCGCGATCGTCATAGCCCTGGTCCTCTGGTTTCTTCTGGTGCCCGCCCGGGCCCAGGGGCAGCCGGTGGCTGCGCCTTCCCCTTCCCCATCGCCGACACCGACTTCTCCCCCACCCTCCTTCCCTGGGCCCGACGATCCGGCCCTGACCATGGAGGATGCCGTCAGGATCGCGCTGGGCCAGCATCCCTCCATCGCCTCGGCGGGATACCAGGTAGAGGCGGCCGAGGCCGGCATCGGCAGCGCCGAGTCGAGCTACTATCCGCAGCTCAATCTTTCGGGCTCGTTCAACCATTCTGAAAACCAGCGCACGGTGGCCATCAACACACCTACCGGGGTGGCCGTGACCAACCTGCAGGGCAGCACCAGCCAGGTCAGCGTCAACAACTCGGCCAGTATCCAGGCCAATTTGAACCAGGTGTTGCTCGACCCCACACTCGGTCCGCGGGTAGAGTCAGCCACGCAGGGTTACCGGGCCTCCGAGTTCGAGCTCGACCGCACCCGCCAGGACGTCGTCGCGGAGGTGAGACGTCAGTTCGTAGCCACTCGCAACAATCAAGAGCTGGTTCGCATCGCCATTCGCCAGGTGGACACCGACCGGGCTCACCTGCGTGAGGCTCAGAGCTTCTACGAGGTGGGTACCCGGGCCCGCATCGACGTGCTCCGCGCCGAAGCCCAGCTCGCTCAATCCGAGCTGACGCTGGAGCGGGCCAAGAACCGGCTCGACGTCAGCTGGGTCACCCTCAACGTGGCCATGGGCTTGCCCCAGAGCACCCGCTATCGTCTGGCTGACCAGAGCTACAACCTCAATCCGGCCAGCGTCGATCGGCAACGCCTGTTAGAGACAGCCCTGGCCTTGCGACCCGAGCTGCAGACCCAGCAGGCCCGCTTGCGGGCCACCCTGGCCAACCTGGAGGCCACCTTTGCCGACCGCCTGCCCCGGTTGTCGGCCAACATGGGTTACAATCTCAGCGGCTCGCCATCGCCGCTGGATCCAGGGTGGAATGTGGGAGTCAACCTCAGCTGGGCCCTCTTCGATGGCTTTCTGACTCGCTATCAGGCCCTGGAGCAGATCAAGACAGCCCAGTCGCAGGCTGAGGAGCTTCGTCAGAGCCAGAACACGGTCTACCAGGAGGTGCAGAGCAACTATCTCGATTGGAGCACCGCCTACCGCTCCATCTCCCGGGCCGAGGTGAATGAGCAAGCCGCCAAAGAAGCCTTCGTGATCGCCCAGGAGCGCTACCGGGTGGGAGTGGGCAGCTACCTCGAGTTCCTGGACGCCGAGCTGGCCTGGCGCACGGCCCAGGTGGAGCTGGTCCAGGCCCAGACCGATTACCATACCGCTCGCATCAACCTCGAGCGGGCCATCGGTGTGGCCAACCTGGAAGAGCTTCCGCCCCCTCTACCGCCGGTCGAGGCAGACGAGATTCCGTTTACCGAGGAGGACCAGGCGCCATGAAACGGTTCTTCGCCATCCTGGCGCTGCTGCTGGTTGGTCTGGCCGTGTACTACTGGCTGAGCGGTGCGGGCAAGTCCGAGAAGGTGGAGTATCGCACCGAGCCGGTCACGCGGGGGGACCTCAGCTCCAAGGTCTCGGCCACCGGCAGCCTGCAGGCGGTCACGAAAATCACTGTCGGCAGCGAGGTCTCCGGCAAGATCGAGAAGCTTTACGTCGACTTCAACTCGCGGGTCAAGAAGGGGGACATTCTGGCCGAGATCGACCCCTCGACCTTTCGAGCCCGGGTGGAGCTGCAAGAGGCCAACCTGAGTGACGCCCAGGCCGCCCTCGACAACGCCAGCGCCAATGCCATCAATGCTCAGGCCTCCATTCGACGCTCGGAGGCTACCATGGCATCGGCCCGGGCACAGATCGAGCAGGCACGAGCCACCATCGCCAACAACAAGGCCTCCGCCGAGGCGGCTCGGGCCAACATCGACCGCGGCCGGGCCGACCTGGACAACACGCGCCTTGATTTCGAGCGCCTGCAAGAGCTGAGAAAGCGAGACCTCATCTCCCAGGCCGATGTGGACGATGCCCGTGCGCTCTACCGCCAGTCGCAGGCGAGCTTGAGCTCGCTGGTCAGCCAGGCCGAGGCGGCCGAGGCCACCTATCGAGCCTCGCTGGCCTTGATGCAGGCCCGCGAGGCCGATCTTCTTTCAGCCCAGACCGACCGCGACGGAGCCATCGCCCAGGCCAACGCAGCCCGGGCCCAGGTGCGCTCGGCCGAGGCCCGGGTGCGCCAGGCCCGCGCCAACCTCGAGCAGGCCGAGGTCGACCTCTCCCGCACCATCCTGCGCTCTCCCATCGACGGCATCGTGCTCGACCGCAAGGTGACCATCGGTCAGACGGTGGCGGCCCAGTTCCAGGCTCCGGATCTCTTCACCCTGGCCCAGAACCTCGATCACATGCAGGTAGAGGCGGCCGTGGACGAGGCCGATATCGGGCAGGTCAAACTCGGCGCTGAGGCCAGCTTCACCGTGGACTCCTTTCCAGCCGACAAGTTCACCGGCAAGGTGACCGAGGTGCGCAAGGCGGCCGTGGTGGTGCAGAACGTGGTCACCTACACGGTCATCATCCGAACTCAGAACGAGGGTCTGCGGCTCATGCCCGGCATGACGGCCACCGTGGGCATCCAGGTCGAGAGCCGTGAGAACGTCTTGATGGTGCCCAACGCCGCCCTGCGTTTTCTGCCCGCCGGGACCAGCGCCAGGAAGAGCCCGGCCGCCAGTCGCTCGCCTGCGGGCGGCAAGCCTGGCAGACCCGGGAAGAAGAATGGCAGCCGCACCGTTTATACCCTGGAGAACGACAATCTGAAACCCCACGAGGTCAAGACGGGCATTACCGACGGGATCAACACCGAGCTCCTGGAGGGAGACCTGAAAGAAGGCGATCAGGTGGTGATCGAGGCCATCGGGGAAACCCCCAAGCCGGTCTCCACGGGTCAATCGGGGGGCGGCAGCCGCACCCGCGGGCCGAGGTTCTTCTGAGCGGCCCGGTCATCGAGGCGCGTGATCTCACCCGCGTCTACCGTACCGGCGAAGTGGAGGTGCACGCCCTGCGCGGGGTTTCGTTCACCATCGAGAAGGGTGACTTCGTGGCCATCATGGGCCCCTCCGGCTCGGGCAAGTCCACCACGATGAACATGCTGGGCTGTCTGGATCGCCCCACCAGTGGCAGCTACCGACTCGACGGGGTGGAGGTGGCCAGCCTGTCGCGCGACGAGCTGGCGGGCATCCGCAACAAGAAGATCGGCTTCGTCTTTCAGGGGTTCAACCTGCTGCCCCGCACCACCGCTCTGGAGAACGTCGAGCTGCCGCTCCTCTATGGCAACACCACCTCGGCCAGCGAGCGCGCTCAACGGGCCACCGAGTCCCTGCAGCGGGTCAATCTGGGCAAGCGCCTGGATCACATTCCCACTCAGCTCTCGGGAGGCGAGCAGCAACGGGTGGCCATCGCCCGCGCGCTGGTGACCCGGCCAGCCCTGATTCTGGCCGACGAGCCTACCGGAAATCTCGATCACCGCACCAGCGTTGAGATCATGCGACTGTTTCAAGAGCTCAACGAGCAGGGCATGACCATCCTGGTGGTCACCCACGAGGCCGATATCGCCCAGTACTGCAAGCGGACCATCCTGTTTCGAGACGGGCAGATTCGCTCCGATCAACCGGTCATTGAACGCCTGGATGCCCAGAAGGTGCTGGCCGAGCTCGGATGACCTGGTACCTGACGCTGCGCATCGCCTTCCGCGCCTTGTTGCGCAACGGACTGCGCACCTTTCTCACCATGCTGGGGATGATCATCGGGGTAGCCGCGGTCATCTCCATGCTGGCCATCGGCACCGGGGCCCAGCAGTCGGTCTCGGCCAGCATCGCCAGCCTGGGTACCAACACGCTCATCATCATGGCCGGCTCCTCCACCACGGGCGGGGTGCGCAGCGGGGCCGGAGGGCGCTCGACGCTGACCGCCGACGATGTGCAGTCCATCCTGGAGGAGTGCTCGGCGGTGGGGGCGGCCACCCCCATGACCCAGCAAGGGGCCCAGATCGTCTACCAGAACCAGAACTGGTTCACCCAGGTCTCGGGCGGCGGGGTGGACTATCCCCAGGTGCGCAACTGGCCGGTGGTCGAGGGCCGCTTCTTCACCGAAGACGAAGTGCGCGTCTCGGCCAAGGTGTGCGTGCTGGGGCGGGTGGTGGCCGACAACCTCTTTGCCGGCGACGATCCTCTCGACAAGGTGATCCGGATTCGCAACGTTCCGATGCGCGTGATCGGCGTTCTGAGCGAGAAGGGAGACTCGGCCTTCGGGGGCAGCCAGGATGACGTGATCCTGGTGCCCTATACCACGGCCATGCGCCGCATCTTTCGGCAAGACTCGCTGCGCACCGCCCTGGTTTCGGCCCGAACCCCGGAAGACGTGGAGCGGGCCAAACAGCAGATGACCGCACTGCTGCGCGAGCGCCACAAGCTGGCCGAGGGCGAAGAGGACGACTTCACCATTCGTTCCCAGGCCGAGTTCGCCCAGGCTGCCGACGAGTCCACCCGGGTTTTTACGATGCTGCTCGGAGGCATCGCCTCGGTCTCCTTGCTGGTAGGCGGCATCGGGATCATGAACATCATGCTGGTCTCGGTGACCGAGCGCATTCGCGAGATCGGCATTCGGATGGCCCTGGGAGCGCGAGGCAAGGACATTCTGCTCCAGTTTCTGGTGGAGGCGGTGGTCATCTCGCTACTCGGCGGCGCGCTGGGAGTGGCCCTGGGCTACGGGGTGGCCCTGCTCTCGGCAGCCTGGTCGCAATGGCCCCCCGTGGTCACTCCTGGCTCGATCATCCTGGCCTTCGGATTCTCGGCAGTGGTGGGCGTGTTCTTCGGGCTCTACCCGGCGGTCAAAGCCTCGCAGCTCGACCCCATCGAGGCCCTGCGGCACGAGTGATTGGCTAGTTCTGATAAACCCGCTCGCGTTCGGGAGCCGGGGCTTTCTCGAGACAGTGCGCCAGCATGCGTGCCCGCTGCAGGACGTCGGCCTGGGCCAAAAGCCAGACCCGGGTGGGCATGCTGAGAGGAAGATGGAAGGCCAGAAGATCCATCCAGATACCCGCCGGGGCCCGCCCGTGCAGCTCTGCCACCACCGCCGGCAAGCCTGGGAACAGGCTCGTCGCCCCGCCCAGCCGGCGATAGTGCTCGAAGACCTCGGGATGCTCACGGTTGCGCTCGGGGCAGATCACCAGGTTGGTGGCCCAGGGGCCGTCATTGTCGAACACGACCCGCTGCAGACCGACCATCTTGTAATTGGCCCCGTTGACCAGCGCCTGCACGAACTCGAGACGGCAGAGGCATCCGAGCAGGGGGTTGCCCTCGGGCCGCAGCACGAAAGTGTCGCCCGGACTGAGTAAGGCCAGCTCAGGGAGCAAGGGCTCACCCACGTGCACCGTCATGTAGACGCCCGGAAAGAGCACCGTGGGGAAATCGATTTTTCGAAGTCGCGTGTTCACCCGGCCCGGTTCTTCTACGTCAGACTTCCAAACCCCGCTGGCGTGCCGACCGACAAGCGATGCTTTGGAGTGCAAGGCCTTTGGTCCTGGACTTTACAACGCGTTCCTCAGATTGCTAACCAGAGTGCGAGCACACTAGGAGCGCAGCCGGAAACCCCCTTGACACGGTTTTCCGGCTGCGCGAAGCCCAACATATTGTGCTAGAGGTTCAGCCGCCTACAACATCTTGTGGTGGTGGAGGTGCCCTCCGACACCACAAGGGGTTTGCGGCTGGACCTCTAGCTCTCAGGCCGTAGAGTGCTGCGCAAACGCAGCGTGAGCCGCTGGCGCACCTCCAGAGGCAATTCGACGTAAAGCGAGCCTTCGCGGTATAGCCTCAGCGTGCGCCGGGTCGTGCTGACCACCACCTCGCATTCGGGGCACTCTCGCAGGTGCTGCTCGAGCGCCTCGCACAGCTCGGGCGCGAGCTCTCCGTCCAGAAAATCGAGCATCGCTTCCTTGAGGCTTTCACAGCACTTCTTCATGCGTTCTCCCCCACATAGTCCGCCAGCAATTCTCGCAACTTGAGACGGGCCCTCAAAAGGCGCGTCTTGACGTTGCCCAGCTCCAGGCCCAGCACGTCGGCCACCTCCTGGGTGCTGAGGCCCTCCACGTCGCGCAAAAAGAAGACAGCCTTGTAAGGCGGTGGCAAGGCGTCCACAGCCTGAATCAGGCGACGCCGCAACTCCTCATCCTCCGCCGCCACCTCCGGGTCGGAACTCCGATCGGTGGTGACCAGCTCGGCCTCGTCATCGAGCCACTGCTCGAGCTTTCCCTTGTCCTTGCGAAGCCGGCTGAGGGCGTGATTGGCGGCGATGCGGTAGAGCCAGGTCTTGAACGAGGCCTGGCGGCGGAAGTCGGCCAGATGAGTATAGGCCGACAGAAAGGTCTCCTGGAGCACCTCCTCGGCGTCGGCCGGGTTGTGCAACATCTTGAGGCCAAGATGGTAAACCCCGCTGGCGTGACGCTCGACGAGTTGCTCAAAGGCCTGGTAATCGCCGCCGGCAGCCTGCTCGACGAGCTGGTCCTCGGCGGTGAATCTTTCTGGTTTGACCTGCATCTACAGGGATGAAAGGAAGGTTTTCAAAGTGTCCGTCACAGCTGTCAACAACTCACAGTTTTCGTCCGAGGTGCTCTCTTGGCCGGTTCCCGTACTGGTCGACTTCTGGGCCCCCTGGTGCCCACCCTGCCGCCTGCTCGCTCCCGAGTTGGAGAAGGTGGCCGACCGATTCGCCGGTCGCCTCAAGGTCGTCAAGGTGGACACCGAGCAAAGTCAGGGGCTGGCACTGCGCTATCAGGTGCGCGGCATTCCCCACCTGATGGTCTTCCACCGGGGTGAGCCGGTGGCTCAGCACACCGGATTCCTGGACGCTGACATGCTCGGCCGATGGCTCGAGATGGTGCTGACCAGAGCCGCCTGATCCGCTCGAGGGGATTTCCCCCGGTCTCGTGCCGAACCGACGGCCATGCACCACCATCGCAGCCGCTCGGCCTATCTGGTCTGGAGCCTGACCTTGATGGTGTTGCTCGCGCCGTTCTTCGTCGAGACCCCGCATCTGAGCCATCACCTGATCGCCCGCATTCTCATCACCATCGGACTTGCGGCCGGCGTCTACGCGGTCAGCCACGATCGCGGCCACCTCATCCTGTGTGGAATCCTCATGCTGGCCACGGTGGTGCTCTCACTTTGCATGATATGGTGGCCGGTGCGAGCAATGATCATCGCCAACCTGATTCTCGGGGCGGTGCTCTACTTCGTGCTGGCCCTGTTGCTGGTGCAACACATCATGCGCACGCGCAGGGTCACGGCTGACACGATCTATACCTCGGTGGCTGGCTACCAGCTGCTGGTGGCGGGCTGGGCGGCCCTCTACTTGCTGGTGGCGGTGGTCGAGCCGGGCTCCTTCACGGGCAACCTGCACCCCCACCCGCCACTGCCTTTCAACTTCTTTGAGGCGCTCTACTTCAGCACCACCACGCTGACGTCGGTCGGATATGGGGACATCATCCCCGTGTCCCCCATGGCGCGCGCACTGGCGGTGGTGGAGATGTGGATGGGGGCCCTCTATCCGGCCGTGCTGATCGCGCGACTTGTAGGGATGTACTCGGGCCCGTCCGAGACAGGCTCGATTTAACGCTGGGCCCAGCTGGGCGGCGGCGGCGGGGTTGCGTCACCTTCCTGGGCCTGCTGCTGCTGGGGCGCAGGCTGATTGGAGCCAAACTGTACCGGAGCGGTCGGAACGGCACCGAACTGGGCCGGCGACGGCGTATTGGACCCGAACTGGACCGGTGGCGAGGCAAGCGGACCGGAAACGAGCTGCCCCTGAGTCTGAGCCTGCACGGGCTGGGTGGTCGGCGCCTGCCAGGTCTGCCCCTGGGTCGGCGGCTGGAACTGCGTCGGGGGCGGCTGCTGCCCGCCCTGATTGCGTCCACCCATGGCCTCTTTGGCCCACAGGAAGGTTGCCACCGGGCCAGCCACCAGCAACGGCAGAGCCAGTAACCCGGTGATCCCGTCGCCCATCCCGGCGGCCGAAGCCAGCCCGGAGGCCAGGGCGCTGAAGGCGGCCACCCGGGCCGACTTGTCCAGCATTCCCTTGTCCTTCAAAGCGCTGAAGCTGCCGTCCTTGCTGGCGAAGGTAAGCGCCACCGCAGCCACGCCGCCCAGCGCGACCGGCAGTCCGAGTAAGCCCAGCACCCCCTCCGAGGCACCCGCCGCATAGGCCAGCAGGAGCGCCGTGGCACCCACGGCCGTGCCCCGACTGACCAGATCCACGGTGGCGGGGCGTCCGCTGGGAACGTATCCGTCCGTCGGCTCAGGTGCCCCCTGGGCCGGGCCCTGGGTCCGATAACCCTGAGGGTTCCACTGGTTGGCGGATACTTGAGCGGTGGTGACGTTCACGGCGGAGCCTCCAAAAGTTGCTTGTCTGTGAACAATCTACCGCCGGGCACTGAAAGAGAGCTGAACTCAATCGGTGTGCAAGATGACCTGAAACTCCTGGCAACGGGGGCAGATCCCCATGACCACGCCGCAGTCAAAAAAGCCCCCGTCCTCGTACCGATCGCACTGGCCCAGGTGGAAAGCGTTGCCGCCGCACTTGGAGCAGCGGGGATCCTCGCGCTGACGGGGGGCCGAGCCGTCGCTGCGCACCTCGAGGTGGCGCGTCTCGCGCTGGCACTCGACACAGCGGACGAACATGGCCCCGATGAAATCCATCTCGTCGCTGGTAGGCTCGTGCTCCAGGCGCGGGATCAAGACCGTCTCGCCGCACGGACACTCCACCAGGCAGAAGCTGAAGGTCACGTCGCTGGAGGCCCTCCCCTCCCCCAGTCGTTCCCCGGTGGCCTGGCTGAGCACTCTCCAGGCCTCGTTTCTCTCCATGCGTGCCACTCCCAGGAAGGTTAGTCGGGAGGTGGAATTCCCAACCGATGCTCGCTCCCCTGCCCGTCGACCGACGCCAGAACCTGAGCTACGAAGAGTTCACCGCCGAGTATGCGGTACCCAACCGACCGGTCATCCTGGAGAACCTGACCGCCGAGTGGCCCGCCCAGAAACTCTGGACGCCCGACTTCTTTCGCGTTCGCTACGGCCACCTGCGGGTCACCGTATCACGGGCCGCCCGCAAGACCGAGTTACCGGTCACCATGAGCCTGGATGAATATGTTCGCTATTTGCAGGCAACCACCGAGAAGCGGCCCTGGTATCTCACCAGCTGGGATTTCACCGCCGCGGCGCCCGAGCTGAGAAACGACTTCAGCCTGCCGCGCTATTTCGCCGAGGATTTCATCGCCGAGTTGCCGGAGGCGGTGCGCCCGCGGCTGCTCTGGCTCTTCATGGGGCCACCCGGCTCAGGCTTTCGCATGCACGTGGACGTGGGTCACACGGCCGCCTGGAACGCCCAGCTGATCGGACGCAAAGAGTGGATCTTGTACGCACCCGATGAGGCGGAGAACGTTTATCAGGGCCGGGCCGACGCCTTCAGCCCCGACCTGGAGCGCTTCCCTCGCCTGAAGCAAGCGCAGGCACGCACGGCCACGCTCGGCCCCGGCGACGTGATCTTTACCCCCAGTTGCTGGTGGCACCAGACCAGAATCCTGGAGACCAGCCTCTCGCTGACCGGCAACTACGTCAACCACACCAACCTGGCTCTGGTCCTGGAGTATCTGAGGGGGCAACCGGATACCCTCGAGCTGGCCGAGCAACTCGAGCGCATCGCTCAGCTCCAGCCGAAGTAATCGCGCATCTTCAGGTACACTTCGGGGCTCTGGATCAGCTCCCCGTGCTTGCTGGTCTTGTCTTGCAAGACCTCAACCGGCAAGCCTTCCAGAGCCAGACTACCGACCGGCACCATGCCATCCCCTTTGCCTGGCCAGCTGATCGTCGTGCCCACCGTCATGCGCGAGGCGGCGCCCAGGTGCAGCACCGCTTCCACGCTATCCCGCTGCCGGGGCCAGCGACTGTTCAGGTCGGCCCGAGGCTCAGAGTTCGGGCGCAGCCACTCCAGGGCCCGCCGGTCCTCTTCGCGCACGTCCTTACCCACCAGCAGCCACTGGGTGTCCCAGCCCCGAGCCTTTCCGTTCAGCAGGCCCAGCGACAGACCGGCCAGGCCCGCACCTTGCTGGGGCGTGGCGATGAACAACAGCTTCCCCACGCCGTGGTCTTCGTTCTGGTCCACGAAGAGCCGGGTGGCCAGACCGCCCATGCTGAAGGCGGTGACGTCCACCACCTCCTGGCCGGTGAGCTTCTTGATGGCGGCCAGGTTCTGACTCAACTCGGGCTGGGCTTCGTCAGGCGCCATGCGGTTGGAGGTGAGCACGCTCACGAAGACCTTCATGCCCGGATCGGGGTTGGCCAGCGGCTGTTGGCACTGCGGGTCGGAGAAGAACTGCCCTTGCTGCACGTAGCCCACTCGTCCACCATTGCCGCCATTCTCGGTCAGCTTCTGGCCAATCGGTCCGAACCGCTCGATGTGGGTGTGCCAGCCGTGCACGAACACCAGCGGTCGCTGAATGCTGGCCGAAGGAAGCGGGCCCAGCTCACTGGGCGGAATGTTGGGCTTGCGATAGGTCGGGGTCTTCCCCACGGCGCAGACAACCTTGCCCACGCAGTGGGCGACCGGTCCGAACAAGGCCGCCCGGCAGGCACCCGAGGCTGCCGCCAGGGCCTGGGCTCCCAGGCCCTTCTTGCAGGGGGGAGCGGGCGACTGCGACGGCAGGGGGTCTACCCTGTCCGGAGCCGGCGTCTCAGGGGTAGAAGAAGACCGGACGGGCCGATCCCAGTGCACAGACAGAGGCAGCAAGGCTGCTCGAGCGATCATAAGGGCAGTTTATTCGGGTGGCCTGAAAGGAACTTGAAGCCTTGCTGGTCAATCAGCCCCGCCTGATGGCGATCGCAATCGTAGGCATGGGAGCGGTGCTTCCCGGAGCCAAAAGTCTCGAGGAATTCTGGCAGAACCTGGCAGCCGGCCGCTCGGCCGCGCGCGAGGTTCCAGCCTCGCGCTGGGCCTTCCAACCCGAGGTGGGAAAGGGTCCCGACCAGGTGGCCTCGCGCATTGCCTGCCTGCTCGACGAGCTGCCCGGCGGTCACCCCGACCCGGTCTGCCAGCTTGCCCTGGCGGCCGGGCGCCAGGCCTTCGCCCAGGCCCGCACCGAGGGACTGGATCGCTCCCGGGTCGGGGTTATTCTGGCCTCCATGGCCCTGCCCACCGAGCTCTCCTCGGCCCACAGCTTGAGTGTGCTCGAGCGGGGCCAGGGTCGGCCCGAGGACCGCGCCGCCGTCAGCCTGCCCGCGGCCGAGTTGGCACGCGATCTGGGACTGGGCGGCGGCAGCTTCACCCTGGATGCGGCCTGCGCCAGCAGCCTGTACGCCCTCAAGTTCGCCTGCGACGAGCTTGTGAGCGGGCGGCGCGACGCCATGCTGGCCGGCGGCCTGAATCGCTCCGACAGCCTCTACACCCAGATCGGCTTCACCGCCCTGCAGGCCCTGAGCTCGAGCGGCGTGTGCCGGCCCTTCGACCGGCGCGGGGACGGCCTGGTGGTGGGGGAAGGAGCCGCCGTCTTCCTGCTCAAGCGCCTGAAGGACGCGCGCCGCGACGGCGACCGGGTGCTGGGCATCATCCGCGGCATCGGCCTGTCGAACGATACGGGCGGCAGCCTGCTGGCGCCCGACGCGGAGGGCCAGCTACGAGCCATGCGGGCGGCTTACCGGCAGGCTGGCTGGAGCCCCGGCCAGGTCGACCTGGTGGAGTGCCATGGCACCGGCACCGCCGCGGGCGATCAGACTGAGCTGCTGAGCCTGCGCGAGATGTGGGGCGACGAGCCGCGAGGTTGCGCCATCGGCTCGGTCAAGTCGATGATCGGGCACCTCTTGACCGGCGCCAGCGCGGCTGGCCTGGTCAAGGTGCTGCTGGGAATGCAGCACGAGACGATCCCTCCCCACCTGAACTTCGAGCAGCCACTTCCTGCACTGGAAGGCTCTCCCTTCGTGGTGCCGACCCGAGCGGAGAGCTGGCCACGGAGGGCCCCGGACGTGCCTCGCCGGGCAGCCGTGAGCGGCTTCGGCTTTGGCGGCGTCAATGGCCACTTGCTGCTGGAAGAGGACCTGGGCCAGGAGGTGCCCGAGCCCCCCGGCAAGCCCTCCCACCCCATCGCCATCGTAGGCCTGGGTGCGCACATCGGCCCCCACACCCATCGTGACGCCTGGCTGCGGGCCGCTCTCAAGGGCGAGTCGGCGGCCGGACGGGTGGGCGAGGTCGCCCTCCCGGTCGGCAAGTTCCGGGTGCCTCCCCACGATCTGCCCTCGCTTTTGCCCCAGCAGCTCCTGATGCTGAACGTGGCCGCTCAGGCGGTGGAGGACGCTGGCCTGGAGCTGAACGGCCCCCAGCCCTCCATGGGGACCTACATCGGTGTGAGTCTCGATGCGGAGACCAACAACTACCACCATCGCTGGGTGCGCGGACCCCAGGTGCATCCCGCCCTGGACTCCACCCGCACCCTGGGAGCCCTGGCCAGCATCGTGGCCAGCCGCGTGGCCCGCGAGCTCTCGCTGGGCGGGCCCAGCTTCAGCCTGTCGGCCGAGGAGGTATCCGGTCTCAAAGCCCTCGAGCTGGCCGTGCGCGCCCTGCAGCAGGGCGAGCTGGACTGCGCCCTGGTGGGGGCGGTGGATCTTTATGCCGACCCGCGCTCGCTGCACGCTCACAAGCAGCTCTTCCCCTCCCTGCCGGCCGGCGAGGGGGCTGTGGCCCTGGTCTTGAAGCGGCTCGGCGATTGTGCCCCGGACCAGAAGATCTACGCCCTGATCGGAGGTGTGGGCGCGGCCAACACGCCCAGGCTGGCCCTGGAGCGCAGCGGAGCCAGCGGCTTCTCGCTTTTCGATGGCCCCGAGCTGCCTGCCGCCGACCGTCTTTGCGCCGTCACCGAGCTGAGCGACCACCTGGGCGCGGTCACCGGCCTGGCCGCCCTGGCCCGGGCGGCCGCCTGTCTCTACCACCAGCTGCTGCCCGCCGGACCGGCCGGGGCCCGAGTCGAGGAGCCCCTGCACGTGACCCGCGAGCCCCTCTACTGGTTCCGCGATCGGATCCAGGGCCCACGCCGGGCCGCAGTGGCCTATCCGGCTCGCGACGGCAACGCGATGGCGGTCATGCTCGAAGGGCTCGAGCAGCCACCTCCGCGCCTCTACGATCTGCCCGCCGCCATCTTCTGCTTCGCTCCCGACCAGATTCCCGCGTTGCGGGCCCGGCTGGCCGAGGACTTCACCTCCCTGGCTCGCTCCTGGCAGGGCCAGCCCATCTTTGCCTGCGTGGCTTCCAGCCCGGCCGGCCTGAAGGACGCCCTGGACCTGGCCGAGCAGCACCTGGAGCGCCACCGGGAGGTCCCCTTACGGGGCCAGAGCGGCCTTTTCTACGCTCCGACGCCCCTGGGGCAGGGTGAGGTGGCCTTCGTCTATCCCGGCTCGGGTAGCCACTTCCTGGGGATGGGCCGCGAGCTGGCGCGCAGCTTCCCCGAGCTGGTCCACGCCCTGGACCAGGAGACCGAGGAGCTCTCCACCCACTTCATGACCCGCTACTACACCCCCTATCGGGGCGATTTTGGCCCCGACTGGCGCGAGCTGGCGCGGCGTGACATCGAGGCAGATCCCCATCACATGATCTTTGGCCAGGTCTGTTTTGGCATTCTGGCCACCCGGGTCGCCCTGGCGCTGGGCCTCACAGCCCAGGCGGCGCTGGGCTACTCGCTGGGGGAGTCGTCCGCCCTCTTCTCGCTGGGCGCCTGGACCGAGCGAGACCTGATCTACCGGCGCATCCAGCAGTCTCCCCTGTTCAGCCAGGAACTGGGGGGCGAGTGCCGAGCCGCCCGCCAGGTGCTGGGCGAGCCGTTTGCCTGGAAAGTGGTCGTGGTCAACCGCGGTGCCCAGGCGGTGAGCGCGGCTCTGGTAAGCGGCAGCTACCTCTTGATCGTGAACACCGATTCCGAGTGCGTGATCGGAGGGCATTGCGAGGCTGTGGACCGGGTGGTCTCCACCCTGCGGTGCGAAGCCTTCGAGCTGGCCGGAGTGCCCACGGTGCACTGCGAGTTGATCGAGCCTGTGGCCAGGCCGTACTATGAGCTGCACCTGCTGAGCGTGAAGGTCGTGCCTCAGCGGTTCTACTCGGGGCACTGGACCCGCGCTTACGAGCTTTCCAGCGAGAGCTGCGCCCGCTCGATTCTCGAGCAGGCCGAGTCGGGCCTGGACTACCCAGCCACCGTGCGGCAGGCTTACGCCGACGGAGTACGGGTGTTCCTGGAGATGGGGCCGGGCAGCTCCTGCTCACGGATGATCGACCTCATTTTGGAGGATCAGCCCCACCTGGCCCGTTCCCTGAGCGCCGGCTCGGAGGATGAGGTGGGGCCGCTCTTGCGGATGTTGGCTTCCTGTCTGGTGGAGCGAGTCCCGGGGGTGTCGCTGGAGCCGCTCTACGCACTGGGTCCGGCTCCTCCCCCGCCTCAGGCCGAGCAAGTCGTACGGGTCCAGGTGGGGATCGTGCCCAAGCCTGCCCGGGAGCCCGAGCGCCCGGTGGCCCCTGCGGCGGAGAGCGTGCGGCCGGCCCCGGTCAGGGTTGCGGTCGCGACCCCGGCGACCAGCGCGCCCGTGGCAGCCGTGGCCAGCAGGCCGCAGGCTCCACTGGGCGAGCTGGAGCAGCAGGTGCTGGCCGCCGCCGCCGCCCGCGCCGAGGCCCATGATGCCTACCTCCGCTTCTCCAGCCAGAACCTGGCCGGAATGGGCCAGGCGGTGCAATTGCAGACCCGCTTGCTGGAGAGCATGGTTGGAGGCGCTCGGCTGGCAGTCGCTCCTGTGGCCATCGCTCCTGTGGCCATCGCTCCGCCCCCCCCTCCCCCGCCGCTCTTTGCGCGCGAGCTTTGCATGGAGTTTGCCATCGGCTCCATTGCCCGGGTGCTCGGGCCCGAGTTCGCCGAGGTGGACAGCTACCCCACCCGCGTGCGCCTGCCCGACGAGCCCCTCATGCTGGTGGACCGCATCATGGCCGTCGAGGGGGAGCCTCGCTCGCTGGGGGCCGGGCGCGTCGTCACCGAGCACGACGTCCTCCCGGGGGCCTGGTACCTCGACTGCGGGCGGGCTCCCGTGTGCATCAGCGTGGAGGCCGGCCAGGCCGACCTGTTCCTGTCGGCCTACCTGGGCATCGACCTGGCCACCAAGGGCCTCCGGGTCTACCGCCTGCTGGACGCGGAGGTCTTCTTCCACCGCGGCCTTCCACGGGCCGGCGAAACCATCCAGTACGACATCCGCATCGACCGCTTCGTGCGCCAGGGTGAGTCCTATCTGTTCTTCTTCCGCTTCGAGGGCAGCATCAACGGAGAGCCCCTCATCACCATGCAAAATGGCTGTGCCGGATTTTTCACCTACGCCGAGATCGAAGGCTCGGGCGGCATCCTGGAGGCCGGGAACCTGCCCCCAGATCCGCGCGCCTTCCCCCCCGACTGGACCCCCCTGACCCCCTTCGAGGGGCGCGAGAGCTATTCCGACGAGCAGGTCGAGGCCCTGCGCCGGGGCGATCTGGCCGGCTGCTTCGGCCCGGCCTTCGCCGACCTCGGTCTGCGCGACCCGGCCCGCCTGCCCGGTCCACCCATGAACCTGCTCCACCGCGTGCTCGAGGTCGATCCCCGGGGCGGACGATTCGGCCTGGGCCGGGTGGTGGCCGAGGCCGACATCCAGCCCGACAACTGGTTTCTGACCTGCCACTTCGTGGACGACATGGTCATGCCCGGCACCTTGATGTACGAGTGCTGCGCCCACACCCTGCGCTTTTTCTTGTTGCGCCTGGGCTGGGTGGCCGAGGCCAGCGAGGTCGCCTACGAGCCCATCTGCGGCATTCCCGCGGTGCTGCGCTGCCGAGGTCCGGTCACGGCCAGCACCCGCAAGGTGATCTACGAGGTCGAAATCAGCGAGATCGGCTACCGTCCCGAGCCCTACGTGCTGGCCGACGCGCTCATGTACGCCGACGGCAAACCGATCGTGCGCTTCACCGGGATGAGCATGCAGCTCACCGGCCTGACCCGCGAGGTGCTGGCCGCCCGCTGGGCCCAACCCGCCCCCCTCTACGACGCTCAGAGCATCCTCGAGTTCTCGGTAGGCCGCCCCTCGCTGGCTTTCGGCGAGCCCTACCGGGTCTTCGACTCCGAACGCCGGATCGCGCGTCTGCCCGGCCCGCCCTATCTCTTCATGGACCGGGTGGTGGAGGTCAACCAGCCCCCCTGGGAGCTCAAGCCGGGCGGCTGGATCGAAAGTCACTACGACATCCCGCGTCATGCCTGGTACTTTGGCGCCAATCGCCAGTCCACCATGCCGTTCTGCGTGCTGCTGGAAGCCGCCCTGCAGCCCTGCGGCTGGCTGGCCGCCTACCTGGGCTCGGCCCTGCGCAGCCCTCAGGACATGCACTTTCGTAACCTGGGAGGCACGGCCGTGCTGCACCGCGAGGTGTGGCCCGAGGACGGCACGATGCGAGTGCGGGTGAAGATGACCGATGTCAGCGAGGCGGGCGGCATGATCATCGAGAACTTCGCGATGCAGGTGCTGCTGGGCCAGGAGATGGTGTACGAAGGCACCACCAACTTCGGCTTCTTCTCGGCCGCGGCCCTGGCCCAGCAACTCGGAGTGCGCGACGCGGTGCGCTACCTTCCCCCCTCCCAGGGCCGGGCCTTCGAGCTCCCCGTCCTCGAGCCGCTGCGGCCCGAGGAGCCCGCCCTGGCCGGCCTGGGCCTGCCCGGCAAGGCGCTCTTGATGATGGATCGGGTGGATTGCTGGCTAAGCGAGGGCGGTCCGGCCGGGCTCGGATTCATCCGAGGGGTGAAAACGGTCGATCCCGAGGAGTGGTTCTTCAAGGCCCACTTCTATCAGGATCCCGTCTGGCCCGGCTCGCTGGGGTTGGAAGCCTTCCTGCAGCTTTTGAAGATCGTGGCTTTCGAGCGCTGGCCCGAGTTAGCCGCCACCCAACGGGTGGAGGCGATCACCGTGGGCCAGGAGCACACCTGGATCTATCGCGGACAGGTCATCCCTCCCAATCGCAAGGTGGAAGTGGAGGCCTGCATCACGGCGATCGAGGGGCACTCGCTCACGGCAGACGGCTACCTGGTGGTGGACGGGTTGCCCATCTACCAGATGAAGAACTTCGGGATCCGCCTGGTGCCGATCTCCTGATCCAGCCGGCCATATCCTGGTAACATTTGCTGCCTGGCAGAGACGGTCTTTTCTGAATTTGGTAAGAGCCCGGGGTTACTCTCCTGCAAAAGACACAATGACGGTGGAGAGTTTCCCATGCTCGCGATGAACCTGACCCCGTCGCCCGCCCTGCGGCTGGCGATGTCTCGGCCCGTGGCCGCCCAGAACCCGGCCGAATGGCTGAAACCGGTGGACACCCCTCCGGCCACGGAAGGCAAGAAACTGGTGGCGCGCGAGAGCGAGGGCGACAAGACCATCATCTGGGAGCGCGACGACCAGGGCGTGGTGACAACCCCCGACTCCAACCTGGCGGCCGGCGGCACGCCGATGCAGAAGGTGGGCCGCTGGCTCTCCAACAAGCTGGTGCCCGAGAACTACAAGGTGGCCTGCAGCCCCGACTACCCGGCCACCCGGGCCTGGCAGCTGGTGCGTGACTATGCCGGCTCGATGGCCGGCACGGCTGCGGTCGGGTGCGTCATGGGCAGCGTGACCGGCGCCACCACCGCCCTGCTGGCCCTGGGCTGGGGGGCGGTCAACTTCGCTAACATGAACAACCTCAAGGACCGCGTCGGTCAGGTGACCAGTTTCCTGGCCACCCCGCTGGCCATTCGGGCCGAGCGCAACCCCCGTCCCTGGATGATGGCCGGCGATGTCTGCCAGCACGTCTGCACGGCCATGGACGCGGCCGTAGCCGTGGCTCCCCCCTTGCTCTACTTCCCGATCCTCACTGTCAGCACCACCCTGCGCTCGATTGCAGGAGCCGTTTCGGGCGCAGCCAGCGCCAATATCGGACCGCGCCAGGCCATCAAGGGAAATCTGGGCGAGGTCAGCGTCAAGAACGCCAACCAGGGCAACGCCGCCACCATGGCCGGCGCGCTCACCACCCCTCTCGTCGTGGGCGGCCTGACCAGCTACTTCGGGGCCACCGGCGCCCAGGTGACCGCCGCCCTGGCCGGGGACCTGACCGCCCTGGCCAGCGTAGGCCACGCGGTCGCCCTGGCCGGCCTGGTCACCGTGGGAATCGGAGCCGCCCTGGGCCTGTTTGCCAACTATATGATGCTCAAGAACCTGGATTACAACCCGGTCAACGAGCCCGCCCTGCGCGCCATCGTCAACCACATGGAAGAAAACCAGGGCCAGATCTGCAAGCCCGACCCCTCGGTGCTGCAAGCCATGGGCACCCTGGTCGGATGCGAGAAGCTGGTGGTGGGAGACCGCATCAAGCCCATCCTGGAGGATCCCGAGTTCGAGACCCTGCGCGAGCTCTACAAGGACCGCCCCTATATCCTGCGCTACACCGAAGCTCAGCCTTACATCGTGATGAAGACCGACGAGCGCTTTGCCCAGAGCCAGACCCCCACCGTGACCACCACCACCCTGCCTCACAACACCGACTACCTCAATCGGATGGGCCAGGTCCAGGCGGCCATCCAGGCCATCCACGGCGAGCGCCTGGTCGCCTCGCCCGAGTACCAGGAGAAGCTCGCCTCGGGAGGGCACAGGGAGGCCGACCGCTGGCTGCTCGAGGAGAGCCTGAAGAAGACTCCCCGGAACGTCGAGCCCTTCTTGCTCAAGCTGCAAGAGGCCGGCTGGAGCGTAGACCTCCTGCGCCTGCGGGGCAAGGATCGACCCACGGTGTTCGAGGAAAAGTGACGTTTCGGTAAACTGGCGGTAACCAAATCGACCGCATTGACGAGGTATGTTTCAGGGGATGAGCCAGCATGCGCCCAACTGCCACCAATGCCAGTATTTCAAGGTGTCCTGGGACAGCCGTTTCCCCAAGAGCTGCAGCAAGTTCGGCTTCAAGGGCCGACAACTGCCGAGCATCGAGGTGCTGGCCACCACCGGGCAGCAGTGCATCTTCTTCATCCCCAAGCCCGAGGCCGTCCCGGCCCGGCCGGCTTATCAGCCTTTGAACGTGCTGCCCAGCCACTGCACCATCTCCGTCGTGGGGTGACCTACACATCGCGCTGTCATCGCGGCCGGCGAAAGAGCACCTCGACCTTGGAACGGTGGGTCTCCCAGAACCCCAGCCTCTCATACAGCCGTCGCGCCTCCCGGTAGCGACCCAGAGTGGACAGCCGTGCCCTCTTGACCCCGCCGGAAGAAAGCCCGTGCAGAAGAGAAACGAGCAGGGCCTCCCCGACCCCGTGACCGCGGTGCTCGGCCTTCAGGGCGAGCCAGTGGATGTTGCCGCGAGCATCCGAAACGCCCACCCCGACCGCCTCATCGGTGGTCCGGTCAAGGGCCAGAATCACCTTGATCTGCCCTGACATGCCAGGTTGCTCGGGAGCCAGATCCTCCTCGTCGGCTGCGAAAATCTGCTTGAGCAGCGCCTTCCATTCCTCACCATCGGACTCCAGCCAATCGCGCACCCGGTAGCCTTCTGGCTCGAAAACGGGTGGCAGCCCCTCGAGAGCTCGCTCGAGCTTGTGATGGGTGCGAGCTTCCTCGCGCCAGCCCAGCGAGCGGAAGAAGGCCAGGGCCCCGGTATTCTCGTGACTGACCGGGCTGGTGACGACCGGCGCAGCCCCCACCGTCGACAGGAAGCGCTCGACCAGGGCTCGTCCGATACCCTGGCGCCGGCGCTCGGGGCAAACGACAACCGTCAGGTCGCGGTGAGCCAGGCGGCTCGGACGAGTGCCGAGCAGGCCGATCGGGCGTTGGTCGCGCGCCAACACGACCTGGCTGGCGAGCGAAAAGACGCCGACCCCCCAGCGGATTGCTTGCAGAGCGTGGTGATGCCGCAGACAACTGCGAAGAAAGCTCAAGCGGCCCGAAGGCTCGGCCAGCAGGCGCTCGGCCCACAGCTCGAGCCTGGCGGCCCGCTCGGGGTGATTGCGTCCTCGCAGAGCGAGGGCGGCCTCACGGGCCTTCTCGGCAGAGCGCAGCCAGTCACCCTGGTTTCGATAGAATCCGGCCTCTCGCAGGCTGCTCGCCAGCTGGTCGCGCTCGGTCAGCAAGGTCTGCGCCTGGATGGGGCGAGGAGGTCCTCCACGCTCAGCGGACCGACACCCGCTCGAGCACGTGGCGCACCACCTCGAAAGGTTGGATGCCCGAAATCAGCACCCCCCGGTCGGGCGGCTCGGCAGCACGGTGAACCACCATGGCGGGTACGGCGGTCAGCTTGAGGTGGGCAGCCAGAGCCTCATCCTCCAAAACGGCAGCCGTGAACCGCGACCCCTCCAGGGTGGCCCGGACCTCGGTCGCGGGCGCTCCGAGCTCGACGCAGAGGCGGACAAGCACTTCAACCTGGCCGATATCCGCCCCCCGCTCGAAGAACGCTTGAAAAATGGCCGTGGTCAAGGCTTCTCCAGCTCCATAGGCCTGGGCCAGCTTCACGGCCTCGTGGGCCAGTCGGCTGCGCGGCTGGACAGGCGGCAGCCTCAAGACCATTCCCCGGGCTTCGGCCAGGGGATAGACCGAGCTCTGCCAGACGTCGCGCAGGTAGTCTCCGTTCGGATCGAGCGTAGGAAACGGCTCGGGACGCAGCTCGAAGGCCCGCCAGACCACCTCGGTCCCGGGCACCTCCAGCGCCACCCGCTCGAGCACGGGCAGGGCCAGGTAGCAGAAGGGGCAGACGAAATCGCTCCAGACATCGATCCGCATACGCGTGGCCAGCATCCTGAAAGGCTTCGAGCCGCTGCCTACAGCACCTCCGCTCGAACTTACAGTCCAGCGTCATTCAAAATGAAGGCCCTATGCTCGCTTTCTGAACCGCCGGTGGTTTCCGCTCGTTGGCTCAGGCCAGATCAGCTCAGATAGCCGAGAAACTGAGGCTGCAGGCTGATCATCACGTCCACCAGCTCGCGGGCGCACACGGCCCGATCCACCACAGGATCCACCAGCAAAGCCTGGGCGGCGGCTTTGCGCGAGCGGGTCAACACCGCCTCGGCGGTCATTTCGTGGATGCCGACCTGGTTCTGGAGCAGGGCGGCATAGGCTTTGGGCAAGGGCGCGACCGAGACGCCGCGCACGCCGCTCTTGCCGATGATGCCGGGCACCTCGACGGCGATGCCGCTGGGAAGCTCGCGCAGATAGCTCTGGTTGGGCAGGTTGACGGCCGGCTCCTCAAAGCCCTGGTCGGTGAGAATCCCTGCCATGATGGGCACCAGGCGCTCCTTGATGGTGCGCTCGATGCGAGGCTCGGCAGTGCAGAGGCAGCTTCGGTAATAGCGGTAGAAATCCATGATGCCCTTGTGATCGACCACTTCATAAGCCCAGCCCAGATACTCGCCAAAATGGCTGTCGGTGGTGATGGGCAAGAGGTCGAACTGCTCGAGCACGAATTTGAACAGCCCCCGCTCGGTCCAGTCCCGGGCAGCTCGGGAGAGCTCGGGGTTCATGGTATGCGAGCCCTCGGTATCGAAGGTTTTGCCGGTATCGAGATAGTGCTGCAGGTGGTCGCTCGAGCCGGGTACGGCGGAGAAGAATTCGTGAGCTCTGGCTCGGATGTCCGGGTAGGCGTCCTGGCCGCTGGACTTGTAGCGAGCCTCCAGCAAGCAGCTGAAGTGATTGAGCCCCGCGGCGCGCAGCTCGAGCTCTTCGAAAGGCACCTTCAGCATCGGGGGAAGGTAACGCTCGAGCGAGGCGATCTCGTGGCACAGGCCGACGAATCGCAAATCGGGGAAGGCGCGGTGGACGGTGGTGCAGATCCGGCTCATCGGGTTGGAGTAGTTGAACACCGTGGCCTGGTCGCAGATGGTGCGCACGTCCTCGCAGATCGCCAGGATGGGGGGAATGATGCGAAGGGCGTGAAACAGGCCTCCCGGCCCACCGTTCTCACCAAACACCTGATGGATGCCGTACTGCTGGGGAACGGTGCGGTCCTGGTCCCAGAGCGCGAACCGATCGCCCACCTCGATGGAGATGACCACGAATTCGGCTCCCTCCAGCGCCACCTTGCGGTCGACGGTGGCGCTCAGGCGACAGGCCAGCTTCTCCGCCTCGATGAACGCCTTGCCCGCCTGGTAGACCCGGTCGAGCGCCTCGGCGTTGATGTCGTGCAGCACCAGCTCGCAGTCCTGGAGGACCTCGCTGGCCAGCACCTCGCCCAGAGTGCCGTAGCCGAACTGAGCGCTGCCGGCTCCAATCAGGACGATCTTGGTCATGGGTCGTTCCTCCAGGACATTTGGTCAGAGCCTATTTGGAGTGCAGGGCCCTGCCTCCTGGTCAAGTGGCTTCTGGTGCTTCCGGGCGGCCTCAAGTGCCCTGAACTTGGAGGGATCAGCGCCTCCTTGCGAAATGACTATGGTCATGACCAGCTCAGATTCGATGCGCATCTCCAAGAGCCAGCTCAAGGCCCGCATGCTGGAGATCTTTCGGCAGCTCGAGGAGACGGGTCAGGAAGCGCTCGTAACAGACCGCGGTCGGGTTGTGCTCAAGATTGTCCCGGTTCGGGCTGTCAGGTCGGTGGATGAGGTGTTTGCCGACTTGCGCGGCAAGGTCATCTTTCACCAGGACCCTGATCTCCCGACGGAGGCGGAGTGGCCCGAGACTTGAGCACTCTCGTGCTGGACACGTCTGCCCTACTCTTCTGGACGACCGAGCCAGCCAGACTGAGCCACCCGGCGGCCCACGCGATTCACACGACAAGCGCCCTCGTCGTCAGCTCGATCTCGATCTGGGAAATCGGCCTCAAAGTGATTCGGGGCCATTTGACGATCCCCACCACCCTTCGGGATTATGTTCAACGTCTCAAGGCCGTCGGCTTGGACATACGATCGGTCGACGAGGAATGCTGGCTGCGGAATCTAGAGCTGACATGGAGCCATCGCGACCCGGCCGACCGAACCATCGTAGCGCTAGCGGTCCGTCTGGATGCTCCCCTGGTGAGTAGCGACGCGACGATTGCCGCCTTTTATCCCAAGACGATCTGGTAAACGGGCGCCACGAATCAGTGTAGTGCGATCGCGCCGGGACGCGCCTGACGCGGGAAACCGCGCCCCCCCGCTCGAACCCCCAACCCCCATGAAGCCAGCTTGGCGCCAGGTGCTCGACAGCTCGGTCCTGGTCGGTGCGCTGGGGTACTTCGTGGACAGCTTCGACCTCAATCTCTTCGCCATCGTGCGGGTGGCCAGCCTGAAGGCGCTGGGGGTTCCCGAGGACCAGATCCTGGACGTGGGCGTGCGCCTCTTCAACTACCAGATGGTGGGCATGCTGCTGGGAGGCCTGCTGTGGGGCGTGCTGGGCGACCGCATCGGACGACGCACGGTGCTGTTCGGCTCCATCCTGCTCTACTCCATCACCACCTTTGCCAACGGGCTGGTGCACTCCATCGAGACCTATGCCTGGCTGCGCTTCTTCGCCGGCATCGGCATGGCCGGAGAGCTGGGAGCGGCCATCACGCTGGTCTCCGAGCGGGTGCGACCGGAGCTGCGCGGCTACGCCACCATGCTGGTCGCTTCGTTCGGGCTGCTCGGCTCGGCCACGGCCGGCATCGTGACCGCCTGGATGAGCTGGCGCACGGCCTACTTCCTGGGCGGCGTGCTGGGTTTCTTGCTGCTCTTTCTGCGGGTCAGCACCCAGGAATCCTCGCTCTTCAACCAGCATGCCCGGGGCCGGGGAGACCTGCGCCTGCTGCTCGCACCAGGACGCGGCTTCACTTACCTCAAGTGCGTGCTGCTGGGAGTGCCTGTCTGGTTCACCCAGGCCATCTTGATCGGCCTTGCCCCCGAGCTGACCGCGGCCACCGGCGTGCACCCGGCCATCGTCGTGGGCACGGCCGTGGCCTGGTACGCGGCCGGGGCGGCCACCGGCGACATCCTGAGCGGCACCCTGAGCCAGCGCCTGCAGAGTCGCAAGAAGGCCTTGCTTGTCTTCCTGCTCTTTCTCAGCGCCATGGACGCTGTCTATCTCAGCAGTCACGGCCTGTCCTCGCAGGCCTTCTATGGGCTCTGCATGCTGCTCGGGGTAGGCACGGGCTACTGGGCGGTGTTCGTGACGGTGGCCGCCGAGCAATTCGGCACCAACCTGAGGGCCACCGTGGCCACCACGGTGCCAAACGTGGTGCGCGGATCCTCGGTGCTGATCCTGATGGCCTTCCATGCCGGGAAATCCAGCCTGAGTCTGCTGGGCAGCGCCGCCCTGGTGGGGCTGGGCTGCAGCCTGCTGGCCCTGATCGCCCTGGCCGACCTGCAGGAGACCTTCGCTCGCGATCTCGACTTCTCCGAGGGTCAGGGAGAGCCGAAAGCGAACCCGGCGGCATGAGAACCTTGCTCTTCTGCCTCCTGTGCACTCTGGCTCTGGCTCAGGAAACCCTGATCTGGCGGGACATTCCCCGCACGGTCTACGAAATCGAGGCCCCTGGCGAATGGAAGCCGGAAACCAAGACCGACCGCCTGACGCTGGAAGTGCGCGACCAGCAGAAGATCGTCTTCACCGTCGAAAGCAAGGTCGAGCCCAACGCCGACCTCGAGACCGTGGCGAAAGTGCACCTCACCCGCTGGAACGCGCGCTCGGACAAGTACACCCTGAGGCAGCTCGACGGCGTCAAAGCCGGCAAGCTGCGCGGCTATCGGGTCACGGTCGAGGTACGCGAGGCGAACAGCTCTCCCCGCGAGGCCGTGTCCTACGTCTTCCCGGCGCTGCTGGCCGGCGACTACCTGTGGATCTGGAACGAGCAGGGCGTGGAGGTCGACCGGGTGGACAAGATGGTGCGCACCCTGCGTATGCGCAGGTAGCCCTTCACCGACGCGGTGGTCCGGCTCGGGGAAGAGCTGACGGAGCAACTGGCCCGAGATGTCGCGCGGGTCGGGTCCTCCCAGGTGATGGAGCGCTCGAGCCAGCGCAGGTCATCGTCGCACAACCTCCTTCAGCGCCTCCAGTTCCTGCCCACCTGGCCCAGGCGACAGTTACCTCCCATGCGGAGGGACAGCAGTTCTTCCGTCATCCGACTCCAAATTTGATCGCGATCAATTTGTAGAACCTGAACAAAAATTTGACGCCGATCAAGGAACGGCTCCAGTGAGAGGTTTTCTGAGACAGGTTAACAATTTTTGTATTAATTCTTAACAAGTCAGCAACATCCGGACGGGGGGAGATTTTCATCCCTTCATCGCCTTGCCCTAAACTCAGCACAAGAAACGTTGCCAGAGGAGCTGAGCGAGATGGCGAGCAAGCAACAGTCGGGACACGTGGCCGAGTTGATGCAGGAGTTGAACGGGCTGCTCGACAACGTCCACTCGATTGCAGCGCAGGTGTCTGTCGAATGCCAGAGCCTGCTCGACGAAGAGACTCCCCAGGCCTGTGGAAACGGCAACAGCTTTGCCGGACAGTTCCTCAGTCCGCAGTTTTGTGATCGCGCCGACCGATTTCACGAGGAATGTGTCGGAAGCCACCTGGTTCGTCGCTATGAGAACGGCGCGGTCCGGGTTGAGAACATCAGCAGCGGAGTGATCATGGAAGAGCGGCCTGATGGCTCGCTGATCGTTTCTCTGGTGAACGGGCTGATGCTGCACCAGGCGGCTCCCCAGGAATCGGTTCTGGTCCTCGACTGCAATGGTAGACGCCCCCCGCAGGTTGCCCGGGTGAGCAACGTCCACCTGCGGGGAGCGCAGGCACCGGTGACTTTCATGCATTTCGAGGATGAAGAGGGCGAGCACTACGTCGATATCGAGACGCTGCGCTACTTCCGCTTAAGCCGCTCGGCCTGAGGCGAGCGGCGCTCAGTTAGAGTGCAAGGCCTATGGTCTTGCACTTTACAACTCGCTGGAACGCAGTTCCGGCGGGTTCGTCAGATAATGTGCAATACTCCCTCGCATTGACTGTGCGATGAATTCTCAACAGGTTGAACACCAAAGCGCGAGCACATTACACTCCCGCGCGTTGACCGGTTCAGGATTGGAACGCGCGGGAGTGTAGACAATCTGTTGAACGGCGCCGCGCGTATTCCTAAAGTGTTCAACGCGCGGCACCTTAGCTCGCCTGCAGGAACTCCGCCAGACCTTCTTGCTCGCAGACCACGCGCAACTCTTCCGGGTGGGCGGCCAGAAAGGCGGCCAGTCGGTCCATCAGAGGCAACAAACACTCCGAGTAGACTGATCGAATCTGGCCAACAGTCTGGTCGTAAACCTGGCACTCGTCGTGCAATCGGTCGATTTCTTCGACGTTCCCGAAGAAGTCACGCTCGAGCAGGTCGTCCTTCAGCCTCTTCAGGCGCATGCAGTGCTCGACGAACTCCTGCATCAGGTCGAGTACTTGTTTTTGCGTTAGTCTCTCAGGCTGCGGCATAAGGGGTCCTTCCAACCAGGCCGGCCACCTGGTAGGCGGCCTGGAACAGAAGACAGCACTGGCAGATGGCTGCTTGCATCGCGTGGTCCTCGAGCACCGGAACGTTGGGAGCCGTCAGGTTGAGCCTGGCAAGCTCGGGGACGAGGGTCCCCTTTTTCCAAAGCTCGAAGGGGCTCTCGCCCCCCTGGTATCCAGCAGCCATCATCTGGGGCGCAAGTCCCGCCAGAGCCTCCTGGACCATCGCCTCGTAGTCATAATTTGCCGGTCGCCCGGCTTCCCCGGGTGCCGGTTGGCCGGGTCCTAGCAGGCCGTACATTCCGGGTCCAGCCAGCCCCATCTTCTTGGCGGCCTTCTCGGCTTTACGCTGGGCCGCCAAGAGGTCGAGGGTGCTCTTCATCTGGGCGAGGTTGATCCCGTGCTTTTGCTCAATCTTGCTCAACGATTCATTGAACTTGACATCCTCGCTGCCAAGTTGGCCGTCCCCGCTGGAGTCAACGAAGATGTCTCCGTTCTGGAAGCGAATCGCCTTCTTGCCATCGACGCTGGTGACCTCGACGTTGTAGCCCCGATCTCTGAGCTCGTTGGCCATGTCGTCCACTTTGATGTCTGACTTGCCACGCTTGACGAGAATCTCACCGATCTCAACGGCCGTGTCCGCATCGGTGATGACCGACTTGCCTTCGAAGTAGTCGGTGTCACCGGTCTGCGTGCTCTTGCCAGCCTCGAGCTCCCCGCCGAGAGCCCGGGCCGGCTGCTCACCGGGAGGCAACGGTTGGCCCGCTCTGGCTGCTTCGACAGCGGCATAGCCGGGAGGGAGGGGCTGACCGAGGAAGGCGCCCCAGTTCGCCTGGAGCCGGGCTGCGGTGCGGAGCACATTTTGAATGAGCTCGACGAGAGCCACGGGGCTCAGGCCGGCATAGCCGTTGCCACCATATCCGAGCTGACCAGGATCGCCTGAGAGGTTGAGATTGCCTACCTGGACTGGCAAACCAAGACCGAACAGGCCTGGACCGACTTGGAGTTGATCCATTTTCGCCATGAGAAATCCTCCCACAGGCGCACGCTAAAGGGTTCGCTATCAGAGCCGGTCAAGTCCTTCACGACAGGGCTCAGCGCGGCCCGAGCTCGCGAACCCTCATCCCCCGTATCTTGCCTTCGGCCAGCTCGAGCAAAACCACCGTCTTCACCTGGTGGATTCCCTCCCTCCCGCAGGCCCCGGGGTTGAGCGAGAGCCAGCGCCCCTGGCGCGCTTCAACGATATGGGAATGTCCGAAACAGAAGAGGTCAGGCGGGTCGGCCGCCAGCAGCTTGCGGGCCCGCGCGTCCAAGATGTGGGTCATGAGCACGCGCACCCCTTCCACCTCGAAGCGAAGATCGCGAGGGAACCGGCGTCTCACCGCCTGGTCGTCGATGTTCCCGCAGACCCCGCGCAGGGGGATACCCAGCGACTCAAGCTTGCCAACCAGCTCCATCCCTCCGAAGTCGCCCGCGTGCCACAGCTCGTCGCACCCCTGCAGCGCCTGCCCAAGCAGGGGGTCAAAGTGGCCGTGCGTATCCGACAAGACTCCGACGAGCATGCGGGGCGCAGGTTCCCCTCGCGGCAGCCCGAACCCTGGGTCGATGGAGGTTCCTGACCAGAAGAACCTGTTCGTGCTCGGCGCCCTGGAGCGCAACGTTTCCATCTACCTGCAGCAGGTGCGGGCCCTCAACCTGGCCTGGGATCTGGGGCGGCGCGGCCCGGTGGCCGTCATCGGAGGGGGGTTCGCCGGCCTCACGGCGGCCGCCGGGCTCACCGCACTGGGCACCCGGGCGGTGGTCTTCGAGCGCCAGGACCAGCTGCTCAAGCTCCAGCGGGGCAATCGGGTGCGCTGGATCCACCCTCACATCCACGAGTGGCCCCGCCCCGGCGCGGAGGATCCACGCGCCGGGCTGCCCTTGATGGACTGGCAGGCCGGTTACGCCGGCGACGTGGCCGAGAGCCTGCTCGCCCAGGTCGACTTCGAGGTGCGCCTCAACTCCCGGGTGACCCTGGAGACCGGCTGGAAAGTCAACGCCGAGAGCTTCGAAGCGGTCATCCTGGCGGTGGGGCTGGGGGTGGAGAAGACCTTTGGCAACCTGCCCTTGCTCTCTTACTGGCTCGACCGCGACATCGAGGCAGGTGGGCGTGTCTTCATTTCCGGGTGCGGCGAAGGTGGGCTGATCGACGCACTCTACCTCAAGCTGACAGACTTCCGCCACGACCGGGTCGTCAGCGAGTGCCTGAGCGGCCTGGACGAGCTGAAAGCCCGCCTGCTCGAGCTCGAGGATGGCCTGGAGAACGCCGATCCTGTCGAGGCAGGGCAGAAGCTGACCAGGGCTTACGCAACCCTGGCCGTGCCCGAGAAGGTGGACGCGTGTCTCGCCGCCCGCCTGCGCAAAGATACCGACGTGGTTCTGAACAGCCCGAGCAGCCACTTTCTTACCAACAAGGCAGACATTCTCAACCGCTTTCTGATCAGCCGGCTGCACCGGATGGGAGCGGTGGCCCACGTCCCGGGCAAGCTCCAGAGCATCGAACCAGAGGGAGAGCGTTGGCGAGTTCAGCTCGATACCGGGCTGGACGAGCCCTACGATCGCGTGCTCGTCCGCCACGGCACCGTGCCGGCCCTCAAGTCGGAGTTCGCTCGCTGGTGGGAGCCCTATCTGGCCGTGCGTAAGGAACGCCCCTTCGAGGTTCCGGTGCCACGCTTTCAGTTTTCTTTGGGCCGCCACAGCTAACCTGGCAGAGTGAGGATCCCTACCCTGACCGGTCCGGTTTCATTCCAGGAGATGCGCTCGACCCTGGATGCGCGTATGACCGAGTGCGCCGCGCAAATCGAAAAAGACCTCCCCGCCTGGGATCAGCTCACCCGCGAGAAGCTCGATGCGGTCAGCGAGCTGGCCTGCTCGCTCTCCCCCACCAACTCAGTCGAGGTCAAGCAGAGCATGCGCACCGCTCTGTGGGAGCTTCGTCAGGCCCTGGAGGCGGGCGCGGCCGAGTCGCTGGGCGCTCACCCGGGCAGCCGTCCCGAGGTGCGCAAGGCGCTCGAGAAAGTGCGTACCATCGCCCTGGACAACTCCTTCGAGGGGGCCGCTCGTTTCCCCAGGGAAGTTGTCGGCGTGCGCTGCGGCATCGACGCCATCCCCAATTTTCGTGAGGCGTCCCCGGGCATTTACCGGGGCGGCCAGCCCACCCAGGAGGGCGTGGACTGGCTGATCGCCCGCGGAGTCAGGACGGTGGTGGACCTGCGTGGCTCTGATCAGCACAGTCCCTTCTGCCAGTGGGATCCGCCCAGCTGGAAGGGTGTGCAGCACGTCAATATCCAGGTGGAGGACTACCAGACCCCCAGCCATGAGGAGTTGGCCCGGTTCATCACTCTGGCCGACCAGGCCTCGCCCGACAACCCGATGTTCTTGCACTGCAAGGCCGGCATCGGCCGCACCGGCACCATGATCGCCTGCTGGCGCATCACCAGGGGTTGGACCGCCGAGGAGGCAGTCCAGGCCGAGCGGCTGCACTCCTACGACGCCAGCTTCCGCCAGGAAGAGTTCGTGCGCAATTTCGAGCAACTCTGGAAAAGTGGCCAGTTTGCAGGAAAAATGGCCGCTGTTAACGACTAGATCCCCCACCAATCAAAGACAGGTGGGGCTGCTAAAGTGATACAGTTCGAATCTCCCGCACAAAAGGCGACCTTCGAGAAGATCGTCCCCTGGATGAAAGACCTCTTCGGCTCCTTTGCCGGCCAGCGCGAGGACGCGCCTGCCTTCAGCGTCTCGGTCGGCTCAGCCATGGCCCTCACTATGGTCTACCCCTGGCGCGATGAGGAGGCGGTCATCTCCACCCGGGCCTGGGTGGTCACCGGCGCCGAGCTGACCCCTGAGTTGATGCACTATCTGCTCCGCGAGAACGACCGCATGAGCTTTGGAGCCTTCGGCATCGATCCCGACGGGGACATCTTCTTCGAGCACACCATCCTGGGCTCGACCTGCGACCAGCCCGAGCTGAAGAGCTCGGTGCTCTCGGTCGTGCTGGTGGCCGACGAGTATGACGACGAGATCGTCTCGCGCTGGGGCGGCCAGCGGGCCATCGACCGGGTGGCCAAGACGGCTCCGGCCTAGGAGTCGCCATCCCCCCCGAGGTTCTGGCCCCCGCGGGCGACCAGGAATCGCTGGCAGCCGCTCTGGCGGCCGGGGCCGACGCGGTGTATTTCGGCCTGGACGAGGGCTTCAACGCCCGTGCCCGGGCCGAAAACTTTTCCCTGGCCAACCTGGCCGAGACCGTGGAGGTCATCCACCGGGCTGGGGCGCGAGCTTACCTCACGCTGAACACGCTGGTCTTCCAGAGCGAGCTGGCGGCCATTGACCGCATTCTGCGCCAGGTGGCGCAAAGTGGCGTGGACGCCCTGATCGTGCAGGACCCGGCCGTAGCGCTGCTGGCTCGGGCCATCTGCCCCGAGCTCGAGCTGCATGCCAGCACCCAGATGACCATCTCCAGCGCCGAGGGAGCGCTCTTTGCCGAGACGCTGGGCATCACCCGGGTGGTGGTGCCCCGCGAGCTGTCCGTCAACGAGATCCGGCGCCTGCGCCAGCAGACGAAGCTCGAGCTGGAGGTCTTCATCCTGGGAGCCCTGTGCGTCTCCTGGAGTGGCCAGTGCCTGTCCAGCGAGGCCTGGGGCGGGCGCTCGGCCAACCGCGGCCAGTGTGCCCAGGCCTGCCGGATGCCTTACGAGCTGGTGGTGGACGGGGTGACCCGCCCCCTGGGCGACGTGGCTTACCTCCTCAGCCCCAAAGACCTGGCCGGGTTCCGGGCCGTGCCCGAGCTGGCCGAGCTGGGCATCCACACCCTCAAGATCGAAGGACGCCAGAAGGGGCCTACGTACGTGCGCACGGCCGTGGAGAGCATGCGCCGCTGGGTGGACGCGGTGACCCGCGGCCTGACCCGACCCGACGAGGAGCAGCTGGCCCGGGACGTGCGCGACCTGACTCTGGCCTACTCGCGCGGCTTCTCGGACGGCTTTCTGGCGGGCAGCGACCACCAGAACCTGGTGGAGGGGCGCTTCCCACGCCACCGGGGCCTCTACCTGGGGCGCGTGACCGCGCTGGGGCCAGACCGGGTGCTGGTGGATCCGACCCCCGAGCCGGAGCGAGCGGCGCTGGGGGAGGTGTCCTCTCCCCTGCCCGCCTTCGGGGGCACCACCTCCTCGCTGGCAATCGCCCCGCTCGACCTCAAACCGGGGATGGGAGTGCTGTTCGATGAGGGCAAGCCCCAGGCCGAGGAGCAGGGGGGACCGATCTTTCGGGTGGATCGCACCCACGAGGGCCTCTGGCTGGGCTTTGGCCGGCCCGGCCCCGATCTCGCCCGAGTGAGCCCCGGAGCGCGGGTGTGGGTCACCAGCGACCCCTCACTGCAGCGCAAGGGCAGCCGTCCTGCGGCCGGACGCAGCCGGCTCTTCGTGCGCGCCGAAGGCAAGCTGGGCGAGCCCCTGCGTCTTCACTGCCGGGGGGTCAGGGTTCAAAGCGACTCGGGGCTGCAGAAAGCCACCACCCGCGGACTCGAGCAGGGCGTGCTGGAGGAGAAGTTGGGCGAGCTGGGCGGCACCCCCTATCACCTGGGCCAGCTCGATCTGAGCGGGCTCGAACCGGGATTGTTTCTGCCTGTCAGCCAGCTCAAGAGTCTGCGCCGCGAGCTCTGTGATCAGCTCGACCAGCGAACCAGGCGCCAGGTGGCCTCCGAGGAGGTCTGGCCGCAGTTGCAGGAATCTCTGCGACTGCCCGTCGGACAGCGTGTCACGCCCCGGCTGGTGGCTCTGTGCCGCACCCACGAGCAGCTGGAAGCGGTGATCGAGTCGGGAGCAAGCGAGGTCATCCTGGACTGGATGGAGCTGGTGGGCCTGGGCCAGGCAGTCCGCAGGGCGCGAGAGCAAGGCCTGAAGGTCGGCATCGCCACCGTGCGGGTGCAAAAGCCCGGCGAGGAGGTCTACGACAAGCGCATCCGGGCGCTTTCGCCCGATCTGTTGCTGGTGCGCCACTGGGCGGGAGTGATGCACCCTTATGGCGACAACCGCCCTGGCGAGCTGGTGGGCGACTTCTCGCTCAACGTGACCAACGCCCTGACTGCCTTCCACCTCCTTCGCCTGGGGCTCGACCGCCTGACCGTGGCCCACGACCTGGACGAGCACCAGCTCGAGGCGCTGCTCTCTGAGGTACCGCCCGAGCGCACCGCGGTGGTGGTCCACCAGCACATTCCCACCTTTCACACCGAGCACTGCGTCTACTCCAACCTGCTCAGCCAGGGGCGCGACTACCGTAGCTGCGGCCGTCCCTGCGAGCAGCACCAGGTGGCCCTGACCGACCACCTGGGCAAATCGCACCCGGTGGTGGTGGACGTGGGCTGCCGCAACACGGTCTTCAACGCCGCCGCCCAGAGCGCGGCCTGGCTCGTGCCCCGTCTCCTCGAGCAGGGAGTGGGCGAGCTGCGCCTCGAGTTCGTGCGCGAGTCGCGCTCGGAGACGCTGGACGTCTTGCAAGCCTACAGCGATCTGATCGCCGGCCGGGCCCAGCCAGCCGAGGTGGTGCGCCGGGTTGGCTCGCACGAGCAGTTCGGGGTGACGCGAGGCACCATGAAGGTGCTGCGGTGAGCCCCCGACTGGCACTGGGAGTGGCCGCTGGCCTGACCACCCTGGGCCTGGCGGGGTGGCTCTTCCTTCGCCACCAGTTCAACGCCCAGACCTCCAGCCGCGAGCGCGAGTGCGAGACTTCGATCCGCACCATCGTCAGCGCCATCGAGCTCTATCGCACCCACAATCCGCGCGTGCCCGAGCGACTCGAGCAACTGATCCCTCGCTATCTGCCCGAGATCCCTCGCTGCCCGAAGGCAAAAAAGGACACCTACTCGGAGAGCTACCTGGTCTATCGGGCCAAATACACCCTGTTCTGTCGCGGGCACCACCATCGGCACGAGAACCGGCCCGCCTTCAGCAAGACACAAGGCTGGATTCGCGAGTGAAGATTCTGGCAGTGCTGACGCTCATCTGCCTGTGCACGCTGGGCTTTTTCTTCCTGGCGACCCGCCCGGTCAACCGGGTGGTCAAGACCTGGTCGTCCCCCGATGGGCAGTATCACCTGACCGTCCTCCAAACCGACCGGGACTTTCGGGGCTTCCCCCTGGACGTGCGAGCCCGCTATGCGGTCTACGTGGGGCGCGAGGCGGGCCAGCCCACCTACGGCCACCTGGTGGACTACAGCTTCACTCCCAAGAGCGCTGACGCCCTGGGCGCCATCGAGCGCGACATCGAGCGCTGCCAGGTGGAGTGGGGCCAGAGCGGGGTCAGCCTGACCGCTCCCTCGGGGCACACCTTGCTCATTCCCCGCTCGGCCTACGAGGGTGGACGCTAATGTGCTCGCACTTTAGCTCAGACCGGAGACGGCGCTCGTGAAGCGGAGCGGGCCACCTGCTCGAGGTTGTCCAGCGCCGCACGGCCGGCCGCCAGCTGAAGATGACGGGCTAGAGGCAAGACCGGCTGCAAAATCGGCCAGCGCGGGCGCGACCAGGCGAAGATCAGGACCCGCACCTCACCGGTGGCGTGGCGCTTGAGCACCGAGAAGGTCTCCTCGCCTTGCTCGGGATGGCCTTCCAGGGTCTGGTAGGTGAAGCCGCTGCTCCACCAGCCGTCGGCCAGCTGGCGGGTGAAGACCCGCACCACCCGGCTGGCGAAGAAGAGGTCGAGTCCAGGCAGGAAATGGTAGCGCAGGCCCACCGCGTCGCCGGGCTGGACCGCCCGGCGCAGCACCGGCTTGCCCACCCGGGCGGGAAAGATCTCATAGCTGAGAATCGCTCGGGCCACACGGGTGAACGGACCCTCAGCTTCCGGCTCACCCGGTGACTCGACGGCCACGATGCGCTCATGACGGTCGTGAAAGGCGTTGGCCGGGGGGGGGCCGGCAGAGCCAGAGGCCAGGGACCGATCCTCCCAGCTCTCCAGGCGGGCCTTCATAAAAGGCAAGAGGAACATCAGCCGGTGTATTTGGAGAACGCCACCCGGTTGCGCCCCTCGCGCTTGGCCCGATAGAGGGCTTCGTCGGCGGCCTGCACCAGCGCTTGCTGGACCACGTTCACCGGATTGTCGGCAGCGGCCACTCCCAGGCTGATGGTGACGGGAATCGAGCCCACGTCGCTCTTGACCGGCTCCTCGGCCACCAGCTGGCGGATGCGCTCGGCCACCAGCACCGCCTGACCACCGGGTGTGTCGGGCAGCACGATGAGAATCTCTTCTCCACCGTAGCGCCCCACCGCATCTTGAGCCCTGAGAACGGCCCCGATGCGCCGGCTCACCTCCCGCAACACGGCGTCGCCAGCCAGGTGGCCATAGTTGTCATTGATGGACTTGAAGTGATCCAGGTCGCCCAGGATGATGGCCAGCGGGGCTCGTGTCTTGCTGGATTTCTCGGCCTCGATACCCAGGAACTCGAAGATGGAGCCCCGATTGCGCAAGCCTGTGAGAGGGTCGTGGTTGGCCTGAAAATGGAGCTGCTTGTTGACCTCTTCCAGCTGCTGCTGCTGGGCCTTGGAGATCAGCACGCCGCCGGCGAAGGCCAACGCCTCGGCGGCCATGGTCAGGAGCAGACCGGCAGGCCCCAGGGCAAAGGCTCCTGCCGCGGCGCCTGCCAGCAGCCCTCCCACGGCCAGGGCTCGGGCCACCGTGGGGCGCGACCAGACCGCTTTGGGGTCGGTCTGTTTGGCGGCTTCCTTGGCGGGAGCCGCTTCCTTGGAAGAGCCCAATCCCTCCATGAACGCCAGCAGATTCAGGGCCGAGGGCGCCTGGGACTCATTCTCAACCGGTTGGTGACTGACCGGCATGTCGTGAGCGGTAGGCAGCATCTCCGGGCCGGAATTGGGAACGCCACCGATCCGGGAGGCCGCTAACCCCTGATTCAGGGCGGAAACGGAGGCAGAGCTGGCGGCGTCGCTGGCTTCGCCGGCTCGCTTGGTGCCATCCAATTGGCCGAGTTTGCGCAACTCATCCACGATACGCTCAGATTCGCGTTCGTTGCCAGAGTGACCTTTCCCGAGCGGGATTTGCGCGTTGATGCGAGAATGCCAGGGCGCCATGAAACGAACTCTGCTTTTCCTGCTCCTCGCCCTGACGACCACCCTCCAGGCAGCCGCGCCGGTCAGACGTCTGGTGGTGGGCTTTGCGCCCAGGGACACCTTTGATTTCAACCTGGTGGCCGGCTTCGACCGGGGCCGGGGCTGGCGCGACGCCGACACCATCATGGGGATGGTCGGCACACGCCAGTACACCATCTGCACCCTGACCGGGAACCTCGGCACGGTGGAGGGATCTCAACCCCGCGTGCGGGGTGAGAACGGGGTGCAGGGGCGGCTGACTCGCAAACTCTATCGCGATGCGGTGCTCCTCAACGGGGACATGCCCGATCTGGCCCCGGTCAAGGAGACCGACAGTCAGGACCCGGTCGCCCACCAGGCGGTGGCCGCCTTTCTGAGCGGCCAGGGGGTCCAGGTGCAAAAGCCGACCCTGTCTCAGAATCTGCGCGTCGATCTGGACGCAGATGGCCAGGCCGAGTACCTGGTGGCAGCCACCCACCGTGACCCCTACGGCCCGGACAAGAAGCCGGATGAGTATTCCCTGCTGGCCATCGTCAAGAACGGCCAGGTGACGCCCCTGTTCTTCCAGAGCCAGAAAGTGCAGCCCGACCTCCCCTGGGAGGACCAGCAGGTCCTGCTGGTGGCCAACCTGGACGGTCAGGGCGGACCCGAGATCGTCAGCCGCTACGAGTATTACGAGGGCGGCGGGGTGGTGATCATGGGCCAGGTGCAGGGCGCCTGGAAGGACGTGGCCAGGACCGACTGGGGTCTTTGATGCGATACGAAAACTGCAAGCACATTAGCGGCTGAGATCCAGGGCGATGCCCGTGGGCCCGAGCAAGCCGGTGTTGGTTCCTCTCAGCCGCCGGTTGGGGAACTGGTTCCCCTCCAGGCCGGCGATACTGTTGAAGACCAGGATCTCGTTGCTGCCCGTGTTGGCCAGGTAGAGGTTGCCTGACTCGAGCAACATCTGACCCGGTTGGCGAATTCCCGTGTTCTCGCCGGTGAGGATGGCCGTGGGGGCCACGTCCACGTCGATGGTGCTGGCCCCCGCAAAACGCAACAGGCTGCTCGAATCGGCCACCAGAAGGTTGTCGCTCGAGTCCACCAGCACGGCAGTGGGGCTGGTCAAGCGCGTGTTGGCGCCCCGCAGGACTCGATTGGGGAAGATATTGCCGTTCAGCGTGCTGATGCTGTCAAAGACGCTGATGGCACCGGCCCCGGTGTTGGCCACGAACATGCGGTCGGCCGTGCTGTCCAGGAAGAGGTCGGTGTTGTTTTGCAACCCCGGATTGGCGCCTTCGACGGTGCGCAGGGGCGCCACATCTGCGGTCAGCGTGGCCGCCGAGTTGAAGGTCATCAGGCCGCCCCGCCCGGTGTTCGAGACGTAGAGCAGGTCGCGTCCGATATCAACCAGGGCGGCAGCCGGACCACTCAGGGTGGTGTTGGCCCCTTCCAGGAAACGGACGGGAGGCACGTCGCCCTGCAAGGTGCTGACGTTGTCGAACACCAGGATCGAGCTCTGGCCGGCATTGGCCACATAGAGGCGGTCGTTGGCCACGTCCAGGAACAGATACTGAGGCGCGGACAGGCGCGTCAACCCGCCCTGGATGATCGCCACCGGGGCGATGTCCGCATCCAGGGTGGTGGCACCATCGAAACGCAGGATGGAGTTGTTCTGGGCGTTGGCCACGTAGAGCAGCCCCTGCCCTCCGGTGCCCCCATCGCTGCCCCCGTCGGTGGAACCTCCTCCATCGCTCGAGCCGCTTCCTCCCGAACTGCAGTCGCCCAGCGCGCCGAACCCCTCACGGTTGGTGCAGGTGCTGTCGCTGCAACCGCCGCTCACTCCGATCAGTGTCAACAGACCGAAGAGCAAAAGGAAGGACAACAGAAGCCGTAATTTCATGCCCGGCTTTTCGCAGCCCGCGAACGATTCCCTGGAGCACAAGAAAGCCCGACCGGAACCGGCCGGGCTTCTTTCTGCATTGCCAGAGAGCTCAGGCTTTCTCGAAGTCGATAAAGCCCTTCTCGACGTTGGTGCCGGTCAGGCGCACCGTCATCTGTTGGCCATAGCGTCCACTGCCGTCGAGCTTTCCTTCGATCGGCATTTCCAGCAGGCGCACCCAGGTGCCCTTGTCGTTGGCGCCCGAGACGATGGCGTCGAAGGTCTCGCCGATGCGGTTCTGCAGCAACATCGCCGCAGCCGACTTCTGAATCTGGCGCTCGACCTTCTGGGCGTTCCCTTCTTGCTCGGTGCATCGGGTCGTCAACTCGCTCAGCTCAGCTTTGGTATAGCCCCAGTCCTTCTCGGTGGGGTTGGTGATACCCGCCGCCACACAGGCCTGAGCGGCCTTCAAGAGACGCTGGGTAATGACGTCGGGATAACGGCGATTAGGAGCCGTCGAGTGCGAGTAATCCTTGACGGCCAGTCCGAAGTGACCCACGGGCTCCTCGCCCGGGAACTGCACCACATACTCGCCCCGGCCGAGCAGCTTGACCACGTTCAAAGACAGATCGGGGAAGCGCAGAGGATCGTTTGCCCTCTCGCCCTCGAGGAACTGCTCGAGAGCGGCCGAATCGGGCTTGTCGGGCAACTCGTATCCCTTTTCGGCAGCGATATCGACGATCTTGTCCCAGTTCTTGGGCTCGCGCACGATGCGCTGGATGGTGGGGAAGCCGGCCTGGGTGAGGAACTTGGAGGCGCAGCCGTTGGAGGCTACCATCAGGTTCTCGATCAGCTCGGTGGCCAGGTTCTTCTCCGTCTTGTTGAGGTCCTTAACGGCCCCATCCTCCATCTTGGCCTTGGCCTCCTGCGACTCGAGCTGCAGTGAGCCGTTGCGGCGGCGCACTTCCTTGAGGGCCTGGGCCACCCGGCTCTGCGACTGGAGAGCAGCTGACACCTCGTCGCGCCCGTCCAGGGCTTTGGGGCGCTCGCCGCTGCCCTCGAGCCACTTGCCGATGCTGTCGTAGTTCAGAGCCACCTTGGAATTCACCATCGCCGGGTAGATGTCGAATTTTGTGACCTCACCCTCGGGGCTGATAATCATCTCGGTCACCATGGCCTGGCGGTCCACGCCCGGATTCATCGAGGTCAGGTTCTCGGAGAAGTGAGGGTCGATCATCGGGTAGATTTTGTCGGCCGTGTAGACGGTGGTCGTATTCTTCTGGGCCTGCTTGTCGGGAGGGGAATTCTTGGGCATGAGCGCGTCCACGTCGGCGATGGCCACGTAGACCCTGGTGAACCCGTTGGGCAGGTCCTCGGAGGCCGAGAGCTGGTCGAGGTCCTTGGAGGTGACCACCTCACCGTAGCCGTTGTCCACCGAGCACCAGTTGAGGTGGCGCAGGTCCTTGATCTCGGGATTGAACGCGGGCTGTTGGATGGCCTTGATGAAAGCTGCCGCCTCACTGGAGTAGGTAGGGGTCAGGCCCTTCTCCGTCATGGCTTTGTCGGCCAGGACCTTCAGGTCGTACGTCTTGCCGCTGGCCGCCATGACCCCGATAGCGGCCTGGGTGCCCCCCACCCCCGCCGCTCCGATCTCGCCGTAACGACTGGACTCGCTCTGGGCCCGCTCGCGACCGCGATTGCTGCGCTGTTGCTGTTGAGGCCCGCGGGGCCCCCGCTGCTCTTGCGTGTTGTTCCCCGGACGATACCCGTCTTGAGGCCCCTGGTTCTGTCGATTCTTGCGATTCTTGCGCCCCGCCTCGACGGGGGCGGTGAAGGGGATCGAGGCCATGTTCACTTGCATGGGGGACGGGTTCTCACTTTCCAAGGCTGCACCCAGTGTAAGGACGGACCCTCAAAGCCTCCTGAAAACTTTTAACGATATCCCGAGGCCTGCAACTCGAACAGATGGGCGTATGTCCCTCTCTGTTCCACGAGCTCCTGGTGGCTCCCCTGCTCGACCACCTGGCCCCGGCGCAGCACGACAATGTGGTCGGCCATGCGCACCGTGGAGAAGCGGTGGGAGATCAGGATGACCATGCGGTTTCCGGTCGACTGGCGCACGTGCTCGAAGACCTGGGCCTCGGCCTCGGCGTCCATCGCGGCGGTGGGCTCGTCGAGCACCAGGATGTCGGCGTCACGGCGCATGAAGGCGCGGGAGAGGGCCACCTTTTGCCATTGTCCTCCAGAAAGCTCGCGACCGTCCTTGAACCAACGACCAAGCTGGGTGCGGTAGCCTGACGGCAGCTTGTCCACGAACTGGTCGGCCTGTCCAAGTCGAGCGGCCTCGCGCCACCCTTCCTCATCCTCGAAGCGGACCACGTCGCCAGCTCCCAGGTTCTCGCCCACCAGCATCTGGTAGCGCACGAAGTCCTGGAAGATCACGCCCACTCGCCGCCGCAGGGCGGAGAGATCCCATTCCTCCAGATTGCGGCCATCCAGAGTGATGCACCCCGAGGAGGGGCGATAGAGCCGCGTTAACAGCTTGATCAGGGTGGTCTTGCCCGAGCCGTTCTCGCCCACCAGGGCCAGCCGCCCTCCCGGGCGCAGGTGAAAGCTGACCTCCCGCACTGCTGGCTCATCAGCCCCCGGGTACGTGAAACAAACCTTCTCAAAGCGGACCCCGTCGCTCGGATCGGGTCCGCTGGCGGCCTCCCCTTTCTGGGGCTCCACAGGCATCTCCAGAAACTCGTACAGATTGCTCAGATAGAGATTGTCCTCGTACATGCCTCCAATCGAGAAGAGCAGTGACGAGACCGATCCCTGCCCGAGTCGGAAGACCTGCAAATACATGGTCATCTGGCCCAGGGTGAGGCGCCGGGCTACGGTTTCCATCACGATCCAGACGTAGGCGGCGTAAATGGTAGCCGTGCTCAAGTTCTGCAAGATGAAGCCCCAGAAGCTGCGCCGCAAGGTGAGATCGCGATCCTGAGCGTAAAGCTTGCGGAAGATGGCCCGATACCGCTCCATGAAGAGAGGCCCCAACCCGTAGAGCAGCACCTCCTTGGCGTGATCCTCACGGGCGATCAGGGTCTCGAGATAGCTCTGCTGACGAGTTTCCGGACTCTGCCAGCGGAACAGACGGAAAGCCTGCCCCGCAAAGCGAGCCTCGGCGATGAAAGCCGGCACCCCGGAGACCACCAGCACCGCCACCGCCCAGGGGGAGAAGGCCCACAGCAGCGCCCCGGCAGTGGTCAACGAGATGGCATTCTGAATCATCTCGAAGGTGCGCATCACCATGTTCAGCGGACGAGAGGACGCCTGGCGCCGTGCCTGAGTCATCTTATCGTAGAGCTCGGAGTCCTCGAAATGGGTCAACTCGAGCGTGAGAGCCTTCTCGAGGATCATCTCGTTGACACGCTGGCCCAGCTGGGCCCGCAACAGATATTGACAGACCGTCAGGCCTCGCAAACAGGCCGCTCCGAATAAGACCAGCCCGCCTTCCAGGAGAACGTAACGTAGAGCCAGACCGCGCAGCGAAGCGTCATCCATGGCCGCCACCACGCTGTCCACCAGCAGCCGGGAGACGTAGGCCACCGTCACCGGCGTGAGGCCGGCCAGCAGGGTCAGCACGGCCAGACAGACCGTCAGCCAGCGATTGGTGCTCCAGACGAGCTGCAGGGCGCGGCGGCTGTATCCGAACACTCCCACGAACTGGCGCAGGCTCAGTGGGGCATCCGATGGGGATGGGCGATGGTAGAGCAAGCCTGGAGAGCTTCAAGAGGCCGGGAAGGAACCCTGGCGAAGGCAGGAGCGATGCGCCGCCTCATCCTGCTTCTGTTTCTCCTCCCGTGGCTGCTGGCCGATGCCCAGCGGAGCCCGTTTGTCATCGCCCCTTACCTGCAGTTGGGCGACTCGCAGTCGGGCCAGAGCCTGGAAATCTGGTGGGGGGCCAAACCTGGCAGTCCCTTTGAAGTACGCTACCAGGTGGCCGGTCAGAGCCGGATCGCCACTCCCGAGGCGCAGGCTCTGAAGGGCTACCACCTCTACCATGCCCGTCTCGAGGGCCTCTCCGGCGAGGTCGACTACCAGGTCGTCCAGGACGGCAAGTCGCTCTTTTCGGCCCGCGCTCGAGCGCCCAGGCCCCCGGGCAGCACGGCTCGCTTCGTGGTGGTGGGAGACACCGCCTGCGGCACTTCCTGGGAGAAGGAGGTGGCCTACCAGATGCATCGCCAGAACCCCGACTGCGGGGTGATCCTGGGTGACATCGTCTACGAGTCGGGACGTCAGAGCGAGTATCTGGAGCACTTTTTTCCCATCTACAACGCCCCTTCGGCCGACCCCGCCCGGGGCGCCCCGCTGCTACGCTCCACGCTCTTCCTGGCCGTGCCGGGCAATCACGACCTGCGGACCCCCCGCCAGGATCGGCCCTACACCGATGGTTACGCATATTTTCTGTTCTGGTCGCTGCCCCTGAACGGGCCCTCGACCGGTTGGCCGGTCTTTCAGCCAGCCAGCGGTCGCTCGGCCTTCCAGGAGCTGGCCGGCAGACGCTATCCCCGCATGGCCAGCTACTCGGTGAATTATGGAGATGTGCACTGGACCATGCTCGACTCCAACCCTCAAGTCGACTGGACTCGACCGGAGCTGCGCAAATGGCTGGCTCAAGACCTGCAAGCCGCTTCCGGGGCTGCCTGGCGCATCGTGGCCCTGCACCATTCCCCCTTCTCCTCGGGGCACCATCATTTCCACGAGCAACACGCGCGAGTGCTGGCCGACGTGTTCGAGAAAGGCAGGGTGGACGTGGTCATGAGCGGCCACATGCACAACTACCAGCGCACCCGACCCCTGCGTTTCAGCGGGGCACGCCGCCAGGGGGATGGCACCGTGAGCGGCAACTTCAACCTCGACCGGGCCTTTGACGGCCACAAGGTCACACGAGCGCAGGGGGTCGTCTACGTGATCAGCGGGGGCGGCGGAGCCTACCTGCACGACACCGGCCGCGTCCATCTCGAGCCCTACACGGCGCGCATGGAGTCGAACCAGCACTCGTTCACCGTGCTCGAAGCCAACCCCAGGCGCCTGAGCTTCAGACAGATCGCCAACTCGGGCCAGGAGATCGACCGCTTCGTGGTGGATCGCTGAAGGCATTTTCGCCCACTTCGTCCAACCTTTCTCAGTATGGCGCCGGACGAGCCCGACCTGCTCGACTACCTGCTGGAAGCCGAGCAATCTGCAGTCGATCCGCCCACCTCGGAGGCTCCCGGGTGGGGCACTGCGGAAGCTTACCTCGAGCAACTGGGCGCGCCACCGGCCAGTGACGACGTGCCGGTCGGGACGGCCCACTATTCCGTCATGCAAGAATTCTGCGAGCAGATGCACTTTGAGGCGCCCGCTGCAGCCATTTCCCAGGGCCCTCCGCCGGCCGGGTACACCAATACCGACGAATTGCTCGACCGCCTGGCCGCCCCCCCCAGCGAGCGCCGGAGGGAGCAGCGCGTTGACCGCCTGATCCCTGCCGATCTGGTCGAGCCAGAGCGCACGCGCGTGGTCGTCATCGACATGTCCCCGGGAGGGATGCGTCTGGGCTGCGTCGAGGCGTTGGCTCGAGGCACGCGGGTGGCCATCTTCGTCGGCGGAATGCGCCTGGAAGGCCAGGTTCGGCGCTGCGTTCGGCATCTTTCCGGCAATTATGAAGTCGGCATTCAGCTGGAGGCGCTCGGAAGCGACGAGGCAGAGCGTTACCGTCGCATGCGCGGGGCTTCCTGAGGGTCCTCCATTGCCTCGGTCAGCGACTCGGGCGTACGGGCTCGGGGGTTTACCTGGAGGCTCTGCACGCTGAAGGTCAGTCGGTCGGCCTGGCCCAGGCCGTGCTGGCCGTCGATTCGACCGCCGACTATCCGGTCGAACTGCCCTTCGGCCAGGTCGGAATGAGCGACGTGATGCCTTATCCCTCTCGCACCTGGAGCAGTCTCAGCCAGGATGAGCTGGAGCTCTATGCTTCGATCTTCAACGATCGCCTGGCCCAGGCGGTAAACCTTTTTCAGCCCGATGTGCTGCACTGCCACCACCTCTGGTTGATGACCGCCCTGGCCCGACAGCAGTTCCCTGATCTTCGAGTGGTAGCTTCCTGTCACGGGACCGATCTTCGCCAACTGGCACTGGCCCCCCAGGTCGCCCCGAGAGTTCTCCCCTGGTTGAAAAAACTCGATGCCGCCTTCGCCCTTCACGCTCCCCAGGCCGAAGAGCTGATCCAGCGGCTGAGCCTTTCTCCCCAACGGGTTCACGTGGTGGGCTCGGGATTTGCCCAGGAGCGTTTTCAGCCTCCCACCGAGCGCTTGCCTGGACCGCCCCGCGTACTGTACGTAGGCAAACTCAGTCGCGCCAAGGGTGTGCCCTGGCTGCTGGAGGCCGTGGATGGCCTGAGCATCGACCTGACCCTGGTGGGAGGGGGCGATGGTCCTGAGGCAGACGAGATTCGAGCTCGAGCCGGCTCGAGGGCCGCCGGCGTGCTGAGCGTCGAGAATCTGGTGCAGGCCTTTCAACGGGCCGACGTCTTCGTGCTGCCGAGCTTCTCCGAGGGGTTGCCGCTTGTGCTTCTGGAGGCTCTGGCCTGCGGCTGCCGAGCGGTGATCAGCGACCTGCCCGGCCTGCCCGAGTTCGCACCGGAATGGGTGAGACTGGTCCCCCTTCCTCGCCTGATCGGGCCGGATAACCCGGTCGATGCCGACCTGCCCGAGTTTGTGGCCAACCTGCGAGCGGCCATCGAGGCCCAGTGCGCCCGGCCGCGCTCACTCGAGCGTGCCCCGGGAGTGGCGGCCTGGAGCTGGAGCGCCGTCTTCCACTCGATACTCCGCCATTACAGCTAAGGCGTCGCGCGTTGAACACTTCAGGAATTCGCGCGGCGCCGTTCAACAGATTGTCTACACTCCCGCGCGTTCCAATTCTGAAAAGGTCAACGCGCGGGAGTGTAGGAAGCTAAACCCTCGACAACCACAGGTCTTGCTTCATTTCTCCACCACGACAGCTTCCTCGACGGTCTCGCCGGTAAAAAGCGTCTCATCCCCTCCGGTCCGCCGGTCGAGCATGTAGCTGGACTGATTCTGGCGCTTGATGTGATCGCGAATCTCGCTGAGGATGCTCTCGACCTGCGCCAGGTGGACGATGGGCCTCTTGAGGTTGGTACTGACAGCTACCAGAGCCTGCATCATGGGAAAACTCTCCACCACTCCCATTCGATTGCGCAACTTGATGGCCCCTTCGGCGCGCTCCTGGGGGCTGTAGAGGGTCAGGATCTCGAGCTCGAAACGGCGCAAGAACTCGCTACAGATGAGCTCGATATTCGCCGGGGCGGCCAGGAAAAGGAAGCGATCCGCCCCGACGTGAGTGAGCAGGTGCGAGTCGGGGCTATGCTCTCGTAGGACCTCCTGAAGAATGGTAGCCATCTTCAACAGGACCTCGTCCCCTTTGCGCAAGCCATAGCGGCGATTGAAAGAACGAAAGTAGCTCAGGTCAACCAGTGCAGCCGCAAAGGGGAGACGCTGATCAATCCTCTCTGAGAGGGCCGCCCGAAAGACTGCCGCGCCAGGGAGATTGGTAAGCGAGGACTCTGTGTCGGGCGTCCCCATAATCGTTGTCTGACGCTGGTTGCGTTCCAACTGCACCACCGCCGCTTCCAGTACAGCAAGCTCGCGGATCTCCGTGTGAGGCCCGGCCACGTTCCTTCCGTCCAGGGTGTCGCTGGCGAAACGGGCCAGAGCTCGCACCGGGCTCGAAGACCAGTTGGAAATCACAAGAACCCCGATCAGAGCGAATCCGGCCAATCCCAGCACGGCAGCCCATACGGTGGAGCGAGCTCTGGCCAGTGGCTCATTCCAGTTCGGGAGGCAGAGGACCAGCGTGATGGGCGAGTCTGCCTGGCCGGCGAAAAAGAGGAGTCGAGAAGGACCGATGGACTCAACACGGGCCCCGGTCGCCTGATTGGTAACTCCCCAGCGAAGCAACTCCTGGCGATCCGCCTCGATCACCCCCGGATAGCTCTGGGCGACCCATTTGGGGTGGAACGACTTGTTCTCGGCCAGATTGCCTATCCAGGCATACGCCCCGACGCGGGATTGAAAGGAGGTCACCTCCAGCTCGCATTCTTGAAACGTGCGGCCCTTGATTTGCACCAGGAGGTCGCTGGCCTCGATCCGGAGAGCTTCGCCGTACTGGAGCTGCATCGAGGTCTGCAATCTGTTCAGGACATAGACGGTGGACCAGGCAGCCAGGCCGAGAATGGTCCATACAAGCAGCAGCGTGGGGACGAGCAGTCGGCTACGGAAGCTTCGCATTGCGGCACATTTCGACGGATGCGGCCGGTTTCATTTTCCGACTCCTGCCGTGGAAACCTCATTGAACGGCTCTAAGCGAAATGATTGCATCGATTCGAATCCCACACCTGTATCAGGGAACGGTAGCGTAGACCTCATCCTCGTCGTCTGGCTTGCTGTTGGTGAAGATGTCCACCAGTTGGATGGTCTGGGCCACTCCCCCGATGGCCAGGCCAAGCAGGCTGCCGTCCGAGAAGACATAGGACTTGCCGAATTCCGACAGCAGGCCTGCCGGCAGGGCGCCCAGGCAGCCGGCCAGAGCCGGCGACAGAGGTTTCTTCACGATTCCCGCCCGGCGGGCTCCGCTCTCCATGGCCCCACCCAGGTCGTGGCTGACGTTGCGGATCAACTGGCCAAAGCGCGGGCCCACCACCGGCCCCACCGCGCCGCCCAGGGCGCTGGAGGCGACCATGAGGGCGGGAGGGACCGGGCTGGCGCCCAGCGCACCGAAAACGACCGCCAGGCCCGCGCCCAGGCCGGCGCCCAGAGCGGCCCGGGCGGCCGGGTGGAGGTCGGCTCCGTAGCGGGATGCCAGGGCGCTGGCCACGCCCCCGGTTGCCTTGGAGGCCCCTGGCAGAAAGAGGCCCGAGGCCACTGCGCCCATGTCACTCGCATCGCGCACTGAGGCGGTAGCCGCGCCGCCCAGCGTGGCAAAGCAGCCCAGCAAGCCTCCGGCCACGGTGCGCGAGACCAGTTCGGGCTGGCTGGTCAGATAGGCTACTCCAGCCCCGAGAGCCGCTCCCACCGCGATTCCCGCGGCCATGCCGGCCACCGCGTTGCCGGTCCGGCGCTCGGTCCAGATGCCTACCGTGCTGGCCAGGCTGGCGCTCAGGGCCCCCGACAGGCCGCCCATGGCCAGACCCTCGACAGCGCCGCCGATGGCTGCCTGGACATAGGAGGCTTCGGGCAGGTCGCCATGGGTGTGGGCGGCAGGACGCGACTTCTGGTCGAGCCACTGCCAGGCTCCGGTCGGAGGCCCTAACGGACGGGAAGGCAACTGCACGCTATCCATCCTCATCGCATCGAGGATAGCCTGAAAGAAGCCTGAAAGTGGTTAACAGCACTTTAACCGCTCTCCGAACAAACGGTTGACACTCTGCCCGCCTCGGCTTATGATAACGGCTGATTTTCAGCACGGAGGATGTCCGATCATGGCACAGGTGAAACTCGAGGCGCGCCACCGCACGGGAACTGGCAAAGGAGTGGCCCGGAAATTGCGCCGCGATGGACGCGTGCCGGCGGTGATCTATGGCCACGGCGAGGCTCCCATTGCGCTCGATGTGGACGCCAAGAGCGTCGACCACCTGCTGCGCGAGTTCGGCCACAATGCCATCATCGAGCTGACCGTGACCGGCGGCGCTGGCTCGGACACCTGCATGGTCAAGATGTTCGACCGCGACCTCTACCAGCGCCATCTGGTGCATGTCGACTTCAAGCGCATCTCTCTCAAAGAGAAGATCGAGACCAAGGTGCCGGTGCACGTGGTGGGCGACGAGAAGATCGAGAAGGAAGGCGGCGTTCTCGAGCTGATGATGCCCGAGGTCGAGATCCGCGCCCTGCCGCTGGAGATCCCCGAGAGCATCGAGGTGGACGTGAGTGCCCTGGCTCTGGGGGACAACCTGCACGTTTCCGCCCTGAAGCTGCCGGCCGGAGTCGAGTTGGTCAGCGACCCCGAAGCCGTGCTTCTGCTGGTCCACGTGCCGCGCGCCGTGGCCGAGGCCGAGGCCGCCGAGGGTGAAGCCGCCGCCGCGCCGGCCGCCGCCGCCGAGTAGTCTTGGCGGAGGAGCTCCTCCACCTCATTGTTGGGCTGGGAAATCCTGGCCAGGAGTATGCCCAGACCCGCCACAACGCCGGCTTTGAAGTGGTCAAAGAGCTGCTGCGTCGCCATTCGTTCGGCGACAAGAAGGCCAGCAAGCTTGCCCACGCTTACCGTGGTACTATCCGGGGCAAACAGGTCCTCATGCTCAAGCCGCTCACCTTCATGAATCTGTCCGGCAATGCCGTGCAGCACTTCGTGAGCTACTTCAAGGTGCCGCTGGAACAGCTGCTGGTCGTTTACGATGATTTTGCCCTGCCGCTGGGTCGGCTGAGAATGCGGGCCAACGGCTCGGCAGGGGGCCAGAACGGGCTCAAAAGCATCATCGCCTGCCTGGGTACCGAGGCTATCCCGCGCCTGCGCATCGGCATCGGGCCGGTACCGGACGGCTGGGATCCGGCCGATTTCGTCCTGAGCCGGTTTCGCAAGGACGAGGAGAAGCTCTGGAACGAGACACTCACCCGCGCTGCCGACTGCGTGGAGTGCTGGCTCGAGCGGGGGGTGGAGGACACCGCCTCACGCTTCAATGTGTCGACCGTCGCTGAAAAGTCTGAACCGAAAGGCCCCACCGAATGTCACGAAGTACCCTGACCCTCCTGCTGGTGCTGCTGTGCTCCGCAGCCCAGGCTGATTCGCCCTCGCTGGAGCGCTACTTGAACATCCGCTCGTGTCAGGGCGGCGCCCCCCTGGCAGGCCAGGGAACCGCCTTTCTGACCAACGTGACCGGCGTCAACCAGATCTGGACGGTGAACGCTCCCGCCTCCTGGGCCACCCAGCTGACCTTCGAGACCGACCGGGTAGCCCGGGTGGAGGCCAGCCCCGACGGCAAATGGCTCCTGTTCGAGCGCGACCAGGGCGGCGACGAGCATAATCAGCTCTACCTCCTGTCCGCCACCGGGGGCGTGCCGGTCGCCTTGACGGCCAACCGAAAGGCCATCCACACCTTTGGCGACTTCTCGCCCGATGGCAAGAGCATCGCCTACGTGACCACCGAGCGCAATGGCACTGACTTCGATGCCATCGTGATGGACCTGGCCAGCCGTAGCAAGAAGGTGGTCTACAACCAGGGCGGCTCGGCTCAGGTGGCCTGCTTCTCCCCCGACGGGAAGAGCCTGATCGTTTCCAAGGCGCTGTCGAATGTCGATTTCGACCTCTACCGGGTGGATCTGGCCGATGGCAAGCTGACCCACCTGACTCCGCATCAGGGCCCGGTCTTCTTTGGAGACGTGCAGTGGGGCGCCGACAACACTCTGTACCTGGCCTGCGACCTCAAGCGCGAGTTCGCCGGCCTGGCTCGGATGGACGCCAGCAAGGGCATCTCCAGCCTGGAGTTTCTCGAGCCCGACCGCCAGGACGTGGACGCTCTGGCCCTGGCTCCCGACGGGAAGACCCTGGCCGTGGCCCACAACCGCGAAGGCTATTCGTCTCTGACCGTGGGCGGCCAGAGCGTGGCTCTGGCAAACGGCGTGGTCGACGGGGGCGGCTTTCAGTTCTCTTCCGACGGCCAGCGCCTGATCTTCACTTTCACCTCCCCCATCGAGCCGGCCAACGTCTACTCCTATGAGCTCGCCAGCGGTAAGCTGACCAATGTGACCCGCTCCACCCTGGCGGGCGTGGACCCGTCCGGCTTTGTCTCCCCTACCCTGATCAAGTATCCCAGCTTTGACGGCAAAGAGATTCCAGCTTTCTACTACCAGCCCCCGGGCGTCAGCAAACCGCCGGCGGTCATCAGCGTGCACGGCGGCCCCGAGGCCCAGACTCGGGCCCATTTCTCGGGTCTGACCCAATACTTCCTGAGCCGTGGCTACGCCATCCTGGCCCCCAACGTGCGGGGTAGCACCGGCTACGGGCGCACCTACACCCACCTCGACGACGTGCGCCTGCGCATGGACTCTGTCAAAGACCTGGAATACGCCAACCGCTGGCTCTCCGAGAGAGCCGGAAAAATCGCTGTGATGGGCGGCTCATATGGCGGCTACATGACGCTGGCGGCGGTGACCTACCAGCCCGAGCGCTGGGCCGCCGGAGTGGACATCGTGGGCATCTCCAACTTCATCAGCTTCCTCAACAACACAGGCAGCTACCGCCGGGCCCTGCGCATCGCCGAATACGGCGATCCGGTCAAGGATGCCGAGTTCCTGCGTGAGGTCTCGCCGTTCTTCCACGTGGAGAAGATCCGGGCGCCCATGCTGATCATCCAGGGGGCGAACGACCCGCGCGTTCCCCAGTCGGAGTCGGACCAGATGGTGGCCAGCCTCAAGGCACGCAGCCTCCCGGTGGAGTACCTGCTCTACAAGGACGAGGGCCATGGTCTGGCCAAACTGTCCAATCGCATCGACGCCTACGCGAAGGTGGTCGAGTTCCTGGACAAGCACCTCAAGTAGCCAGCACCACAGTTGACGAACCTGTGCCGGCGGGCCAGGAGAGGATGGGTTAGTTCGCCCCCGGGAAATTGGTCACGCCCAGCGGCCGCTTGCCCTGGTCGACCATCTTGACGAACGCTTCCACGACCTGCGGGTCGAACTGCGTGCCGGCGCCCTTCTTGAGCTGCTCCAGAGCAGCCTCAGGAGGGAGAGCCTTGGCCGCGTCGGGGCGCTCGGCGATGTTCCAGCGCTTCTCGGTCATGGCGTCGTAGGCGTCGGCCACCGCCAGGATGCGAGCCCCGATAGGGATCTGCTCGCCAGCCAGGCCGGCCGGGTAGCCCTTGCCGTCAAAGCGCTCGTGATGGTGAGTGACCACCTGCTGGGCTCCCGGACTGGTCTGGAAAGCCTCGAAGTAAGGCTTGAGGCGATCGGGCGAAACGTGCTGCTTCATCGCAGCGAACTCCTCGTCGGTGTACTTGCCCACTTTGTCAAGGATCTCTTTGGGGACGTCGATCTTGCCGATGTCATACACTTGACCTGCCTCGTGCAGGGTTGCAGCGTCCTGAGCGTTCAGCCCCATCACCTCGGCCAGTGTGTTGGCAATGGCATTGGCTCGCGCCTGGTGCTTCATCGTGTAGCCGCCCTCGAGCTGGCTGAACTCGGTGGAGATCTGGGCCAGGTTGCGCCCGTTCACCGAGATCTCCGGCTGGGCCTGAGCGGCTGCCGCGTTCGCATCCATGATGGCCACCGCGTCGACGAGCTGAAGCATGTGGCTCGCTGCCTGATCGCCACCCTTGGCCGCCTCCAGCTTCTGCTGGATCTCAGCCATATCGCCGGCCTGAGCCTTGCTGACCAGAGCCCGGGCCGAAGCCAGTTGCTCGGGGGTAGCCCCGGCCACCAGCGCCTCGGCCGCCTGGCGTGCCTGGGCCTGAACCTCCAGGATGCGGGCGTCGGCCTTCGCCAGGAAGGCGACCGCGGCCTGATCGCCACCGTCGGCGGCGGCCTTGATCTGGCTGACGACACCGGCGGCATTCGGGTCACCGTTCACCAGCGCGTTGACCAGGGCATCGACGGTGACGCCCTGATAGCTGTCAGCGGGTGGGGCTTGCGGCCTGGGAGCAGCGGCCGGCTCGGCCGGAGGCGCCGCCTGGGGACGGGGAGCCGCGGCGGGGGCCGGCTGACTCAGGGCGGCCTGCAGCTTGCCGGCCGTCTCCTGGTCGCCGTAGATGACGAACTTGATGTCCTTCACGTTCTGAGACCTGGCCGAGAAGTCGCGCACGGCCCGCGCCATGTCGGCGATCTTCTCGGCTTCGGTGCCGCCCACGTTCTTCATGACGCCCAGGCGCATAGCCGGGATGGACAAAGACTGCATCCCCGCTTTGTCGGCCGCTTCCAGGCCGGCAGTCAACACGTCGTAGAGCGGCTTGTTCAGGTCATCGACCACGAAGACCACATTCTTGAAGGCGCCCTGGTGGGCTTGCTGGGTGGTGGCGATCTTGACCTGGCCGGTCTGCCCGCCGATTAGCGACTGGGCCTGCTGGTGGAACTGGCCACCGCCTGCGCGACCGATGGCGCCGTCCACGCCACCGGCCCACATGCCTTCGGAGTTGACCCCGGTGATGAGGCCGTCAGCGGGAACGCGGGTGATGTCGCCCATCTGCACGCTGACCGTGGGAGCCGTGCGAGCGGCGGCCGGGCTGGTGGCCACCTCGGCGGCCGGGGCCATGTTCCGCGGGGGAGCGTTGGCCGGCTGCTGGGCCGGGCTGGCCCCCTGCATCTGGCTCATGATCTGCTGAGCGCCCGCCATGTCTCCCCGATTGAGAGCGTCTTGCAGCGAGGCCAGCAGTTGCTCCTGGGTGGCCGGCGCGGGACCGGGCACCGGGCCCGAAGGCGGGGCGGGGCCAGCCGGGGGTGGCGTAGGCGGCGGCGAGCCGGCCGCGGCCGCGTTCACCGGCGGGGTGGGAGGCGCGAAACCGGCGGCCTGAGCGGGCTGGGGCTGGATGAAGTGGGCCAGGCCCGGGAAGATGGCTCCGGCTCCGGCGGCCGAGAAGGGCATCAGGTGCATCTCTTGCTGCTGGCGGCTGCGCCACCACTTCTGCACGGGGGCGTTCTTCCAGTCGAAAAAGCCGTTGTAGCCGTTCTTGTTGCTGGCTGTGGCGTGCCCGAGCAGTGAACCGCCAGTGACGCTGTAGCCTTGCTGGGAGTTGCCCTTTACGGTGAGAGGGTCTTCCTGACGCGGAGCCGGGCCGCCGATGCCGAAGGCCCGACCCAGGCTGGACATGATCCCGCCCTCCTGGGCCTGGTTGGCCTGCGGGGTCTCGCTGACTTGCGAGCCCCATACCTGGCCTTTTGGATTCTCGAAAATCTGCGTGTACTGCTTGCCCTGGGCCGTGGTCACCTCGTTGAATACGCTGATCTTGGTGCCATCGGCGGCGATCATCTGGGCGTGCTCGCGAACCAGGCCTTCCGGTCGCTGCTGGAAGGGTGAGCTGACCCCGTATTCAGCCTTCTCGGGATCGAGGATGAGCAGGGTGGGGTTATTGGCCTCCATCTGGACATACAGCTTGCCGTCGCTGCCCATCTGGGCGTTCAGGCCGATGGGCTGGTCGGGGTTGGATGGGTTGAACATCTTGGCCTGCACGCTGCCGTCGAGACTGCGCTGCACGGCAACCTGGACCGGCAGGAAGGGACCGGCCGGGAGCACCGCCTGGAAGGCCACTCCGCCCTGATCGCGCAACAGTTGCAGCCCGCTGGGATAGGCTTTGACGGTCTGCTGAGCCTGCTGGGCCTGTTGGGCGCCGCCCATCTGGGTGGGTGGCTGGGGAACCGAGCCAGCCAGCCCATCGGAACCGTAGTCGTGACCCGCCGGAGGCTGGCCCTGAACCTGGCCGCGATTGGCCCAGCCCGCGATGTACGAGGCTCCATTTGCTCCGGGCTGATTGACAGGGTTGCTTCCGTTCATTGACCAGACCCTCCTCGGTTGGATATCCACTTCTTGTTTCCCACGCGGAGCGGAAAATTCACTGAAAGGTTACACGTGGGTGCGCTGGCCGTTCCAGAAGGAGACGGCGTTCCCCCCGGAAGAGCGGGACATGCCGATGGCGGCCTCGACGCGCTGCTGGAGCTGCTCCTCGTTGGTGGCATCGTGGGGCACGCCCGCCACTCCGACGGAAGCGGTGAGGGAGACCTTGGCGGGGCCATTGCCGAAAGGCCGCGCGTGGATCGCGGCCCGTATCCGCTCGCCGATGTCGTAGGCGTTGTTGCGGTCTGAGTGCACGAGGAGGACAGCGAAGTCGGCCCCTTCCAGGCGCGCAGGAATGTCGGTCTCCCGGGTCGCCTGACGAATGATCTCGGCCACGTCTTTCAAGATTTGCTCGCAGATTTCCTGGCCCAGAGCGGCTTGAATCTCTTCAAATCGGTCCAGCGAAAGCAGGATTTGAGACACCGGGTAGGTGTAGCGTCGACCCCGCATCACCTCCTCGCGAGTGCGCTCGTGCAAGTAGAGACCGTTGTAGAGGTGGGTCAAAGGGTCATTGAGCCCGCCCGTAATGGTGCGCTGATACAAGAGCGAGTTGGCCAGGGCCGCGCTGGCCACCTGACAGTACTCTTGCAGCAACTCCATCTCCTCGGAACGATACTGACCTGGATTGGGGCGGCCCAGGTAGATGGCCCCCAGCACATCGCCCCCGGTGGCCAGGGGGGCCACCAGGGCGCTTTTCTCATAGACAAGCAGGGTGGGAAGCTCCACTCCACCTTCGACGGCCACCGCCCCGTTGTCGATCTTGAGCGAGCGACGCTGGCTGGCGCAGTAGCCGGGGGCACCCTCATTGAGCTGCAGGGTGAGGTTGCGGAACATATCGGTGTAAGGGCTGGCAGCCACCTCGGCAAACAGCTCTCTGGTCCCGTCCACCTCGTCGAGCAAGAAGATCACGCAAGTCTGGCTGGGCAAGAGCTCTTGCAGGTGCTGGGTCATGGCCAGCAGGGTATCGGACAGGTGCAGACTCTGGTGCAGCACCCGGTAGTAGCTGTCCAGCTCGCGCATGAACTCGAGCGTCTGGTTGAGCTGCTCGATGGCGGCCTGGTTCTGCTTGATGCTCTCGCGCATCCCGGCCAGCTCGCGCTCGGCCGATTGTCGCTCCTTGCGCGAGGTGCTGGCCAGACGGTGCTCGAGTTCAGTGATCACCGTCTCGAGCGAATCTTTCTGAGCGCGGGCCTGGTGCAGCTCCTCAGCCATCTCTTCGAGCTTGCCCAGCAACTGCTGGCTGGTGACCTCGAGCTCGGCCAGGCGCTCCTCCCGGTCGCCCACCTCACCGAAAACCTCGCCCACTTCCTTGGTCTTGAGCTGGATCTCCTCAAAAAGCATCTGCTTCTCATGTCCGGCCGCGACCTCGAGCTTGAAGCGCTCGAAGCGCTCGCGCCCGACCAGGCTGAGAAGCCATAAGAGCAGGGCTGAGAGCAGGCCCTGAATGCCAGCCAGGTTGAGTTGGAAGATGACCGCAGCCTTGTTCTGGGTGGTCTTGAGCATCTCCAGCAGAGGTAGACCGCTGATCAAGCCATAGAACGACCCCCCGATCAGCAGCACCGCCAGGCCCAGGCTGCTGCCCAGATAAGTGGCCGTTTCCAGCACCGGCAGGGTGAATCCCAGCACCAGATAGGGCGGGCCGAACACGTAGGTGAGAATGGCTCCCATCAGGGCGTCCACGGCCATGATGGCGCCCCCCACCGTATTGTTGGGCACCTTGAGCACGATGAAAGCGGCGATCAGGTGATAGAATATCACCGCTGCTGTCACCAGGGAGGGTTGCTTCTCCAGTGCTTCCGGCAAATGAGCAAACTGCTGAGTGTGATTGAGAGAAAGGGAAATTGCAATGAGCAGGCCCATCGCTCGGACTCCCACCAGGAACCAGCGAAGCGCCAGGGAGGGCTCGTTCGGCAGGGAGAGTTGCGCTGGCATCGTCTTTTATCAGGCCTGACCGGTAGAGATTTATTCCATGCCGATCAATGCCGATCCTGCTCCAACAGCGATCCAGGAGGCAGGCAGAGAGCGTCGAAGCTGCCGCGCCCATGGCCAGCGAACCCGTCCTGAAGCCACTTCTCGGTCTTGTCCAGGAGTTGGAGCCTTTCCATCAGCTCCTGCAGTGCCTGGAGAGGGGCGAGAGCCTGCTCTGCAGAGGGGTTCTGGGTCCAGCGCGCCCCCCGGTGCTGGCCGCTCTGGCCCTGCAACTCAAGACTCCATTGCTCTGGGTGACCCCTGGCCAGGACGCCGCCGAGCGGCTGCACGAAGATCTGGCGCTCTATGGCACCGAGTCCTTCCTCTTTCCCGAGCGCGATCGCTCGCTGGGTGTCGATCCTCTGCGCATGGAGCTGCTCGAGCGGCTCCAACGTCAGGAAGCTCGTGTCGTGGTGGCCCCCATCCGGGCCCTGCTCCAGAAGACCCTGGCCGCCTCCGACCTCCATCGGGGGCGGCTCGATCTGCGCAAGGGCGAATCGACCGATCTGACGGTCCTCCTGGAGGTTCTGGTCTCGGAGGGCTACGCACGGGTGCCCATGGTCGAGCGCCGGGGCGAGATCTCTTTGCGGGGCGGCATTCTGGACGTGTATCCAGCCACCGATGAGCCGGTGCGCATCGAGCTCTTTGGAGACGAGATCGAATCGATCCGGCGGTTTGACAAGGATACCCAGCGCTCGCTGGTGCAGCTCGACCGCATCGTGCTCCTGCCCGCTCGCGAGGAAGGCGGATCCTACCTAACCGACCACTTCCCTCGGGGCTCGGTGGTGTTGCTCGAGGAGATCGCCCAGCTGCGCCTGCACTCGCTGGAGGTTTCCCAGGAGAGCGAGTCAGCCTGGCTGCAGGAAGGTGAGGGCCCCCGCGAGGAGGGTTGGCGCGGCGAGTGGGGAGACGTGCTGGGCATGCTCACCCCGTTCCGCACGGTCACCCTGACCGGCTGGGACGATCTCTCCCAGGGACCCCGGGTGGAGTTCCCCTTCCAGCCCCAGTCGGTGGTGCCAGGCCGGGTGGACGGGCTGTTCGAGAAATTACCTGCTCTGCAAGAGGCTGGCCATCGGGTGGTGCTGATCAGCCGCCAGCAGAGGCGTCTTGCCGAGCTGTTTGCCGAGCGGCGCATGGAGAAGCCCTCGGCCCGCGTTCCCGAGCCGTTCATGCCAGGGCAGGTAGCTCTTTTGAGCGGCGCCCCCTCGGAAGGCTTTCGCCTGGAGCTTGCGGTGGGACCGGTGGAGGTTTTCAGCGACCACGAGATGATGGGCACCCCGCGGGTGCGCCGATCCACGCGCAAAGCCGACCGCAGCAGCCTGGTGCGCCTGGACGAGCTGCAGGAAGACTCGCTGGTGGTGCACCTGCAGCACGGTATCGGCCGCTACAAGGGCGTCAAGACCCTCGAGCTGGTAGGCGTGCGCCGCGACCTGCTCCAGATCGAGTATGCCAAAGGTGACACTCTGTACGTTCCGGTGGAGCAGCTCGACCTCGTACAGCGCTATCAGGGCATGGAGGAGAAGGTCCCCTCGCTCTCGCGGATGGGGGGCCAGGACTGGCGCAACACCCGCACCAAAGTGCGCGAGGAGGCCGAGCGCATCGCGCGCCAGCTGCTCGAGCTCTACGCCCGGCGGGAGATGTCCCAGGGCTACTCCTACCCGCCTGACACCACCTGGCAGATGGAGATGGAGGAGGCCTTCCCCTACCAGGAGACGCCCGATCAGATCCGGGTCATCCAGGAGGTGAAGGCTGACATGGAGGGCCCCCGCCCCATGGACCGGCTGGTCTGCGGCGACGTCGGCTACGGCAAGACCGAGGTAGCCCTCCGAGCGGCCTTCAAGGCGGTGATGGACGGACGTCAGGTGGCCGTGCTGGTGCCCACCACCGTGCTGGCCCACCAGCACTTCCAGACCTTCTCTCAGCGCCTGGCGCCCTTCCCGGTGCGAGTGGAGATGCTCTCGCGATTCCGCTCGCCGGCCGAGACGAAGGCCGTGCTCAAAGCCATGGAGCAGGGCGAGGTGGACGTGGTCATCGGCACCCACCGCCTGCTCAGCCAGGACATCAAGTTCCAGAAGCTGGGCCTGCTGATCGTGGACGAAGAGCATCGTTTCGGCGTGACGCAAAAAGAGCGCATCAAAGAGCTGCGGGCGGCGGTGGACATCATCACTCTCACGGCCACCCCCATCCCGCGAACGCTGCACATGTCCACCATCGGGGTGCGGGACATGTCCATCATCGAGACGCCCCCCGAGGATCGTTTGCCCATCAAGACCTACCTTTTCGAGTTCCACCCGGAGATCGTCAAGGGAGCCATCACCCGCGAGCTTTCCCGGGGGGGGCAGGTCTTCTTCGTGCACAACCGGGTGCAGGGGCTCGAGCGCCTGGCCCAGGACATCCGCCGCCTGCTACCCCAGGCCCGCATCGGGGTAGGCCACGGCCAGATGGAGGAAGGCCGCCTGGAGAAGGTCATGATGGACTTCCTGGAAGGCGAGTACGACGTCCTCTGCTGCACCACCATCATCGAGAGCGGCATCGACATCCCCAACGTCAACACCATCATCATCCACAATGCCCACGCCTTTGGGCTCTCTCAGCTCTACCAGCTGCGCGGCCGGGTGGGACGGTCGTCCCGACAGGCCTACTGCTACCTGCTCAACCCGCCTTCGCGCGAGCTGACTCCCGAAGCAGAGAAGCGTCTGGCCACCATCCGCGACTTTACCCACCTGGGGGCCGGCTACCAGATCGCTCTGCGCGATCTGGAGATTCGCGGAGCCGGCGACTTGCTCGGGGCCGAGCAGTCGGGCCACATCGCCTCGGTGGGATTCGATCTCTACTGCCGGCTGCTCGGGGACGCGGTCAAGACGTTGCGGGGAGAGAAAGTCGAAGAGGAAGAGTTCTCGGCTGTGGTGGAGCTGCCTATCCCCGCCTCGCTGCCCGAGGAGTACGTCAGCGACTCGCGCCAGAAGGTAGCTCTCTACAAGCGCATCGCCGGTCTTCGCAGCGATGCCCAGCGGCAGGACCTGGAGGCCGAGTTGCGTGACCGATTCGGGCCGCTGCCAGTGGAGGCACAGCACCTTCTCGAGGTGGTGGATCTGCGCATGCGGGCCCGCGAGCTCGAGATTCCCTCGATCCGAGCCAAAGAGGGTCGTTTGACATTCTTGATGCCCTTCTACCCCGAGCTGAGCTTCAACCAGCTCAAGAGCCTGAGTCAGGCTACCGGTTGGAAGGTCAAAGTGGAGCAGAAGGCGCTGGTCTGCTACGGCCTGTGCGGCATCGCCGCCGGGGCGCCGGTCTATCCCCCGCCCGCCGAGCTGCTCGAGAAGGTGCGCGGCGTGCTCGATCGGCTGCGCCGCTGGAAGGAAGGAAAGTAGAGGGTCAAGCCAGGGCGGCCAGCGACCAGCCCAGGTTATCGAAGCGGAAGGTGGCCGTGCCGATGCGGTGACCGGCCCGCATGAGAGGGCAGAAGACCTGGTCTCCGACCGACTGCTCCTCCCCCAGCCGAAGCAGGCCGTGGGGGTTGGTGATGAGGTTCTCGAGCTTGCGCAGGAGGGGCTCTTCGCCGTCCTGACGGACCTGACTTTTGAAGCGGTTGCGCAGGGGGGTGTCGAGCACTGCCCAGAGGGCGTCGGGTTGTCCCTTCAGCACGGCCCGGGTGAACGTGTCGAAGGTGGAGCGAGGGGTGCGCCGGTCAATCTTGACCGTGATCTTTTGTTCGCTCGCGGGGCACTCGCTCAAGGTCTGCGTAAGGACCATCCGAACCTCCGATCCGACTCCGGTGCTGCCGGGACCGAGGTCATCGTAATTTGCCGGATGGTTACAGATGTAAACAGAGTGTTAACAAATGGAAACGGGGATCGATTTTGTTACCGGCTTATGAACGGCCGGTCAGAGCGCGCAGATCCTCGCGATCCAGGGGAGCGCCCTTGAGCACGGACAGGAACTTGTGGATGCGCCGGCGGATGTGCTCGGCGACCCAGCCGATGGCCGCACCCCAGGCGATCCCGATGACGAGCAGATAGGGAGGCTCGGAGGGGCAGAAGAGCATGGTCAAAATGGCGCTGGAAGCAAAGCCCAGAGCCAATCCCAACTGTACCAGGGCGGGAACGGTCAAACGTCGGACCTTTTTGCGGACCACGGGCCGGGCCAGGCCAGGCCGCTGGCGCTGGGCCTCCTCGAAGGCCAGCTTGTTGGCGTAATAAGTATAGACATTGACCGTCATAACCCGAGTTTAGGAAAGCGACCTGAAAGCTCGCTGAAACAGAATGTTCAGTTTTCTTTGAGCAGGGGATGGCAGTTTGGGAGAGATGGAGATCAAGTCCCCTTCTCGCGAGCTGATCGGTCAGGCCCTGCGGGCCCAGAGCGCCGAGCTGCTTCGCACTGGCCAGGTCGCCGAGGCCACGCGAGTGCAGCAAGACCTGACCGTTTTGTCAGGAGCACCCGGCGACAGTCTTTACGACAAGCACTTTGAAGCCAGCGAGCGCGCTCGGGCTACCTGGCCCAAGCATGAGAGTGTAGCAGCCTCCTGGAAGGCCAGCCCGGCATTCTTTGGGGCCGAGCTGGTGGGGGCCGCCGGGCTGGCAGCAGCCTGGCTCTTTCGCCACGAGCCGATCGTGGCCGGCGCTGGTCTGGCTGTCACCGCCGGGGTGGCTGCTCTGCACGTGGTCTACCAGGTCAAAGCCCGCCGGCGCAGCCAGGCTCAAGCCGTTCTGCAGGCCATCGCCCGCCGACAGGACGCGATCTGCAACTTCGTTCCCAGCAATGCGCCCACACCATTGAACATCGAGCGCAACGCCTTCATGGCCACATTGAAGGGTCAGGAGGCCCGTCTAGTCGAGAACCGCGACTACGCCGGCGCTGGGAACCTGCGCCGGCTGCGCGAGGGCCTCGAGCCTGTGCCCGGGCAGACCGTGGATGAGCTGTTCGAGAATCTGCTTCAGGATGGATCGCGCAAGGAGACCCTGCAGCTCTTGCAAGGGGACTGCAGCCAGCAAGTCTTCGAAGGCCTCAGAGCCCTGGCCGAGGTGGTCAAGCTGACCTCTCCCGGTCAGGGCGGGCTCCAGGATGGCGCCGACTCGGTGGTCGTGGGCGGCGTGGTCATCCGCAAGCGCGCGGCGTAATCGGGACCCGGGCGGCCCGAACTGGTGCTCGGGGTTCGCCGGTCGGGGCGCGGGGCCACCCGCGTCAATCCGCCCCAAAACAAGGAGAAGGCCCCCCTGCGGGAGCCTTCTCGACCAGTCGCCGCGCAGGCGAGCGGTTAGTTGTTGCCCTTGGTGCGACGGAAGATGGCGGGCTCGAGGTCGACATCGCGCAGCGAGCTGCCGAAGGAGATCTCTTCCTTGATGCCACCGAGGGTGAAGGCAGCGTCGTCGGAGTCGACGGGCTGGCCGGGCAGCGACTGGAAGCCGGTGGCCACCACGGTGATGCGAACCTCGCCTTCCATGCGCTCGTCCTGCACCGACCCGAAGATGATCTGAGCGTCGGGGTCGACGGCCTCGTAGATGATCCGGGCGGCTTCGTTGAGCTCGAGGAGAGTGAGGTCGGGTCCGCCGGTGACATTGAACAGCACACCGGTGGCACCGTCGATGCTGGCCTCGAGCAAGGGGCTGGAGATGGCCGCGCGAGCAGCCTCGACAGCGCGATTCTCGCCCGAAGCAACGCCAATCCCGAGCAACGCCGAGCCAGCGTCGGCCATGATGGCCTGCACGTCAGCAAAGTCGACGTTGATACGACCCGGAACGGTGATGATCTCGGAGATACCCTGCACGCCGTTGCGCAGCACGTCGTCGGCGAGCCGGAAAGCGTCGGCAATCGACTCCTTGTCGCTGACGATCTTGAGCAGACGGTCGTTGGGGATGGTGATGATGGTGTCAACCTTGGATTTGAGCTGCTTGATGCCTTCCTCGGCCAGCTCCATCCGGCGGCGCCCCTCGAACACGAAAGGCTTGGTGACGACGGCCACGGTCAACGCGCCTGCCTGGCGTGCCAACTCGGCCACCACGGGACTGGCCCCGGTTCCCGTACCGCCCCCCATACCGGCGGTGATGAACACCATGTCGGCGCCCTCGATGGCCTTGAGCACCTCTTCGGAGTTCTCTTCCACGGCTTTCTTTCCGCAGTCAGGGTTCGAGCCAGCGCCCAGACCCTTGGTGACGGTCGAGCCGATGTGGATGCGCTGGTCGGCGTCACAGAGGAACAGCGCCTGGGCATCGGTATTGATGGCGATGAACTCGACACCACCGAGCCCCTCCTGGATCATCCGGCTGACCGCGTTGCAGCCGGCTCCACCGACTCCGATCACTTTGATACCGGCAAAGTGCTCGACCTGGCCGCGATGCTCACCCGAGGCGGCCTTCTTGGGAGTGCTGGCAGCCGCGATAGGCTGACGCAGCACTGGCTGGCCCACGTTCGGCTTGGCAGGCTGCCCGGCGCGAGGAGCGGCGGAAGGTCCGGCCATCGGCGGCGGCGGAGCGAGCAAGGGCTCCAGGCTCGGCTCCACAGCCGGCTCAGAGCTCTTGATTTCTGATTTCGTGTTGTCCTTGGGGTCCATGGTTTACCCCCATCATTCAAAATTAGTGTGGTTTCTCAAGCTGCCCGGGTTGACCATCCCCCGCCCGAGCACGACCGGGAGGAAATGGCCCTGCGGACCGCCTCCATCCGGAAGGTCCCGACTATATCATGGACATCAAGACCATGGCTAGAGTCTGTACGATTGGAGGGCAAGAAACTTCGCTGTGCAGTGTGATTTCGCTTCCAAATTTGAATTTCCTTCGAACACACGGCCGTTTTTTGCCCTTGCCTGCCGATTCGTTCCAAGGGGGTCTCGAGCGACGCCTGAGCGAACCCCAAGCGCGTGTCGGTGCTGGTTGTGGACATGCTCACCAAATCCTACGGGCAGACCCTGGCCGTGGATCGTGTCTCTTTCCAGGTGCGCCCCAACGAGATTGTGGGTCTGCTCGGGCCGAACGGCGCCGGCAAGACCACCACCATCAGCATGGTGCTGGGCGTGCTCGAGCCCAGCTCGGGCAGCATCCAGATCGAAGGCCTGGACATCGCCTGCCAGCGCTCGCGGGCTCTCAGCCGCACCAATTTCGCGGCTGTCTACGCCCCCCTTCCGGGTAACCTCACGGTGGAGCAGAATCTCCAGGTTTTCGGCCTGCTGTACGAGGTCAAAGGGCTGCAGCAGCGACTGGAGGTCTTGCTCGAGCGTTTCGACCTGATGAAATTCCGCCGCACCCGCTGCGGACTGCTCTCCTCGGGCGAGCATACTCGGGTGTGCCTGGCCAAAGCGATGCTCAACGAGCCTCACCTGCTGCTTCTCGACGAGCCTACCGCCTCACTCGACCCCTCGACAGCCCGCGAGGTTCGCCAGCAGATTCGAGATTTTGCAGCCCAGGGCTCGGGCGGCGTGCTGTGGACCTCGCACAACATGTACGAGGTCGAGGACGTGTGCCACCGGGTGCTCTTTCTCTCGCGGGGAAAGATCTTGCTCGAGGGCGATCCGCGCACCTTGCCCTCCGAGCACGGCAAGGCCAATCTGGAAGAGCTGTTCATCACCGTGGCCCGCGAGCCACTCTCGCTGGAGGCCTGATGTCCCTCTCGCGGGTCTGGGCCATCGTGCTGCGCCAGCTCTACCTGATGAAGGGCAGCCCGTCGCGACTCATGCCCCTCTTCTTATGGGTGGCGATCGACATCGTGCTGTGGGGCTTCATCTCCCGCTTTCTCAACTCGGTCTCCCATTCCGGCATGGATTTCGTGCCCACCTTGCTGGGGGCGGTGTTGCTGTGGGATTTCTTCGCCCGGGTCATGCAGGGGGTCACCATCGCCTTCTTCGAGGACATCTGGTCGCGCAATTTCCTGAACCTGTTCTGCTCACCCCTCTCCGTGCCGGAGTATGTGGCCGGTCTTGTGGTGACGAGCATTGCCACCAGTCTGGTCGGGCTGCTGGTCATGCTGCTGATGAGCAGCGCGATCTTCGGTCTGTCCTTCTTCAGCTACGGACTGGCCCTGATCCCCTTTCTCCTGGTCCTCTTCGTCTTCGGCCTGGCGCTGGGAATTTTCGCCTGTGGAATCGTGCTGCAATTGGGGCCCTCGGCCGAGTGGTTCATCTGGCCCATTCCCGGCATGCTCTCCCCCTTCGCCGGGGTTTTCTACCCCCTGGCCACGCTCCCCCAGTGGATGCAGTGGATCGCGCACCTGCTGCCCCCCTCCTACGTCTTCGAGGGGATGCGAGCGGTGGTGGCCGGGGGCGGGATCCAGACCAGCGAGTTGGGCATCGCCACCTCGCTGGTGCTCGTCTACCTGCTGGGGGCCTGCTGGTTCTTCACCACTATCTACCGCCGGTCCGTCCGCAGCGGGCGCCTGGCTCGCTATAACGCCGAGGGATCAAGCTGAGCGCGAAAGTCTTTTACACCAAGTTCACAGCTGTTACATCCGTGTAACCTGGAAAAAACAACCGGCGCGGCCAGAACCGTTAGTCTGACAGCAAGACCCCGGGCGGAGGAAAACTTGAGCATCGACCAGACCCAGAAGATCTCCGAGCTGGCAGCGACCTGCTGCGAGGGCCTGGCAGCGGCCAATTACGCGGTTCCCCAGGCAGCCCTCAACCGCATCCAGGGGGGGGCAAGCTCGGACAACACCGCACTGGCCGCCCTGCAGCCAGCGGACGGATTCTCGGGGGCAAGCTCCAGGGAAGCCAGTGGGAGCTTCGAGTTTGCGAACAATTTCGCGGCCAACTTTGCCAACCTGTTCGACGCTCCCGGATCAGGAAACACTTCACACCCCGGCGAGAGCGCTCCAGGAACCGGCACGCAGGACCGGACCTCCAAACCGGGCGAGCCGGCCCCCGAAACCGGAAACGACACCACCTCCAAGCCCGGCGCACCGCGCCGTCGTCGCCGCTCGAGCGGCAGCCGGCGCTCGCGACGCAGTTCCACCCGAGCCCGAGGCACGAGCCGCTCCAGTCGTTCCGGTCGCTCTCGCCGCGGACAGCGTTCTCAGCGCGCCCAGGGCACCCGGAGCAGCCGCGGAGCAGGTTTGCCCAGTCCGCCCCTGACCGGCAATCGCACCGCCGACGCCGCCATCGGGTGGAACGGTCGTAACTTCAAAGCTGGCCAGACGAAGCGCTGCGCCGATTTCGTTTCTTCGGTGCTGCGCCAGACGGGCACGGCTCCGCGCGGATTTCAGCACCAGAACTCGGTGGCAGGCCTGGCCAATTATGGCCGCGCCATCCAGCGTGGCGAACTGCGCCCGGGCGACGTGGTGATGTTCGGCAACACTTACCGCCGCGGACAGTACACCCACACCGGCATCTACGTCGGCAACGGCCAGTTCGTGCATCGTCCCACCGCCAACGCTCCGGTGCGCATCGACAGCCTGAATCAGGGATACTACAGCGGTAAGTACACCGGGGCCCGCCGCATGCAAGAGTAGGCCGGGTTGAATCTGCTTCCACGTCACTAGCTGTCGTTCACCCTCCTTAGACTCAGGTCAAGGAGGTACGAACCCGTGAGCAATGATCCGGCCGCCCAATTCTGGACTCCCCGTCTGGCCGCGCAAGGCACCGTGCCGGTCGCGCGCGCCTTTCTCGAGGCCTATCCCCGGCTGCAGTTGACCGCCTCCGAGGCGCTGCTGGTCCTCTTCCTGGTAGCCTTCAAAGGGCACCGAGAGCACGCTGACACCAGTCTGGCTCACCTGAGTCGGTCCCTGGGCGTGGATGCCCGCACGGTGCGGAGCTGGGCCAGCCGGCTGGAAGGGCGGGGACTCTTGCAGCGGGTGATTCGGCGCCAGGGGCACGGGCGCGAGCAGACCAACCTGTGGGATCTGAACCCCCTGTTCCAGGCCCTGGAGAATTTCGAGCCCCGGCACAGCCTTTCCGGCTGCGCTTCTTAGGGTTCCTCCGGCTGCGGTGCCGGCTCTGGCTCCACCGGTGCAGGCTCCGGCTCCGGCTCAGCCGGTGCCGGCTCGCTTACCGGCTCCGCCACCGGCTCGCCGACGGGAAGCTCGTCCAGAGGGGTAGGCTCGAGCAACGGCTCGGGCTCGTTGACCACCGGCACGGGCTCGGGGTCGGGAAGAACGCTGGGAGTACTGCGCGGAACCGGTCGGGCCGGGGCTGGACGACTCCAGGTCGGCTGCACGACGCGGCCCGGGCGGGCCACCGGGCCAGGCTCGGGAATGCGAGGCGGCGCCTTCACATCCGGCACTTTCGCTCCCGGTGGACGTCCGACAATGCGATGCCAGGCCAGTTGCACGTCCCGGGCCACCGGCACGGCCACCTCGCCTCCGTAGCCGCCCGATTTCTCCAGAAAGACCACCACCACCAGGTCGGGTGTCTGGTAAGGCGCAAAGCTCACGAACCAGGTGTGGTTGCGGCCCTCCGGGTTGTCGGCGCTGGGCAGGTTCTCCACCGTGCCGGTCTTGCCGGCGATCTCGAGCTCCCACACGTTGGCGCGCACCGAGGTGCCATACTGGACGGCGCCACGCATCCCGGCCCGAATGCGCTTCCAGGCTACCAACGGGGCGTTCACGTAGCGCACGACCTGGGGCTCGAGGCTGCGCACGGTCTTGTCGCCGTCCTTGACCTGCTGTACCAGGTAGGGCCTGACCACCCCGCCATCGGTGGCTGCCGCCGCTGTGACCACCGCCATCTGCAGGGGCGTCACGGTCAAAAAGCCCTGTCCGATGGACATGTTGGCATCATCGCCGGCAAACCACTTCTCCCTGACATGTTTGAGCTTCCACTCCTCGTCGGGCAGGTTGCCGCCCACTTCGCCGGGCAAGTCCACCCCGGTCGGCGCTCCCAGGCCGAACTCGCGAGCGGACTGGCCGATGCGCTTGCCGGTCAGCTTCAGGCCGAGCCCGTAGTAGGCCACGTCGCACGAATGGGCCAGCGTGTCCTCGAAGCTGAGCCAGCCGTGTCCAGAGCGCACGAAGCAGTTGAAAGGAACCTCACCGATCTGCATCATTCCCTGGCAATAGAAGCGAGAATCGGGCTTGATCAGGTTCTCAGCGAAGGCGGCCGCCGAGGTGATCAGCTTGAAGGTTGAGGCGGGAGGATAAGTGCCCGACAAGGCCCGGTTCAGCAGAGGGGCGGCCGGATCGCGCAGGAGCAAGGTGAAGCGCCGGCTCGAGATGCCTCCTGCAAACCAGCCCGGATCGTAGCCGGGCAGGCTGGCCATGGCCCGGATCTTGCCGGTGCGCGCCTCCATAGCCACGACCACCCCGCCGGTGCGCTCGCCGTTGCGCCAGCGCAGCTCGTTCAGAGCCTGTTGCAGGCTATCCTCGGCCACCTTCTGAAGCTCGGCGTCCAGGGTCAGCACCAGGTCGCGACCCGGGCGGGGAGTGATCTCCTCGAGCTCTTGCACGGGGCGTCCAGAAACGTCCACCAGCACCACCCGCCGGCCGGACAGTCCCCGCAGGTCATCCTCCCAGGATGCCTCCAGGCCGTCCTTTCCCACCCAGTCGCCCGGCTCGTACTTGCGGTGGGACTGGCTCAAGGTCAGCTCGTCCACCTCCCCCACCTGGCCCAGCACGTGACAGGCCAGGCTGCCCAGCGGGTACTCGCGTACCGGAAAGACCTCCAGCCGGCTGCCGGGAATGCGACCCTGGGCTTCGGCCAGACGAGCCAGCTGGCGGGGGTTGAGCCGGTCGGAGACGACCACGGGCTCGATGGGAGCAGCCTGTACTTTGCGTACCAGCTCGCGCACCTGGGCCGGCTTGAGCTCAGCCAGTCTAGCCAGCTCGCGCACGGTGCCGGTGGGGTCGTTGAGGCTGGCGGCCATAATGGTGAAGACCAGGTGAGCCCGATTGCGCACCAGGACGCGCCCGCGACAATCATAGACGTTGCCTCGGGGGGCCTGAACGGGCAGCGAGCGCACGATGTTCTCCTGAGCCATGGCTCCCAGCACCTGGCCCCGCCAGGCCTGCAGATACAGGAGGCGCAAAGCCAGCAAGGCAAACACCAGCAGCAAACAGCGGTAGAGCCAGCCCAGTCGGCGCGTGTAGGCCAGGGTCACGCCGTCCTCCGGCGCCAGAGACGGCGCTCGCGCACCGGGCTCGGTCGCAGCAACAAGAACCAGAAGACCAGGTTCATGAACAATGCTCCCGGGAACCAGAGCTGCACCCGCAGCGGGCTGGGCTCGGCCCAGACACCCAGCCCGGCCACGCCCAGGGCCACCGCCAGTGTGCCCGTGCTGATCAGGAGCGCGGGAACCACAGGCCCGGCCCGTGGCAGGCTCTGGCCAACCAGTCCCAGCATCAGGCCCGTCCAACCATATACGGCCACGAAAATGCCTGCCAGCCCGGGGCCCAACAGGGCCATCCCAAGTCCCCCGGCTACTCCCAGGCCAGCGCACAGGATGGGGGACGCCCTGCGCCAGGTGGCCTGCACCAGGGCCAGCAGCAGCGGATCGGGGCGAGGAAAGCCAGTCGGCCACAGGGTCAGCACCCAGTAGCCTGCCAGAGCGCCCAGAAGATATCGCCAGAAACGGCTCAAGGCCGGCGACCTACCAGCAAAACCTCGTGCAGACGCCCGAAGTCCGCTTCAGGACGAACCTGCACCGATTGAAACAGGGCTTCGGTGCGGCCGTAATTGCGCACCACCCGGCCCACGACCAGCCCGCGCGGAAAGACGTCTCCCAGGCCCGAGGTGAGCACCCGCTCCCCCTCCTTGACGGCTACCGAGTGGTCCAGGAAGCGCACCGTACAGTTGTAGCCCGACTCGCCGTAAAGAATGCCCACCGCTTTGGAATGCTCGAGCATGACCGGAACGGCGCTGTTGGGGTCGAGCAGGAAACGCACCCGGGCCGAAGAGTCGGCCACGGCCACCACCCGGCCCACCAGGCCCTGGGGAACCAGAACCACCATATCCGGGGCCACTCCCTGGCGGCTGCCGCGATCCACGACCACCTCCGAGAACCAGCTCGAGGGATCGCGGGCCGCCACACGGGCCACCACGCCCTCCGACAGGCGGTCCTGACGCAACTCGAGCAAGCTGGACAGGCGGGCGTTCTCCTCCTCGACCGCCCGCGAGCGGGCCTGCTCGGCTTCCAACTCGAGCACTCGTTGGCGCAGGGCTTCATTCTCGCGAGCCAGCCGGCTCTGGGAACGAAAGAAGGCACCCAATCCGGCACTGAGCTGGTGACCGGCCTCCAACACGGGAGCCTGATAGGGAGCCAGGCGCAGCCCGAGACCGCCGCCAGCCCAGCCAAGACGAAGCTGCATGAAAGCCAGCAGGGCGGCCACCACGCCTACCGCCAGAGCAGTCAGGAGGGCCGGACGCACGCCCTAGCCGCGCTCGTAGCCGCCCAGCACCGTGCGCAGAAGGCGCGGGTCGGAGAAGAGCCGGGCTGCTCCGAGGGCGACGCAGCTCATCGGTTCCGCGACCCGCTGACAGCGCACTCCGGTCACCTGGGTGATCAGCTCGTCCAGCCCCGAAAGCAAGCTGCCGCCTCCGCACAGGGCCAGGCCGCCTTCCATCACCTGGCCGACCTGGTCGGGCGGGGTGGACTCCAACACCGACTTGACCAGTTGGGCGATCTCACCCGTGATCGGCTGCAGCACGCCGGCGATTTCATTGCAGTCGAGCGTGACCGACCGGGGCAGGCCGCTGTGCATGTCCCGACCTCGAATCGAGCTGTGGTTCGGCTCCGGCCGGGGTAGAGCGGCTCCGGCAGCCATCTTCAGGTTCTCGGCCGAGCGCTCGCCCACGATCAGGTTGTGACGATGACGCAGGTAGCTGACCAGGGCCAGGTCCATCCGGTCGCCGGCCGCGCGAATGCAGTTGGAGGCGACCAGGGAGCCAGCCGAGATGACGGCAGCCTGAGAGGAGCCACCGCCCACGTCCACCACCATGCAGGCCCGAGCCTCCTGCACCGCCAGCCCGGCCCCGATGGCGGCCAGCAGGGGCTGGGGCAAGAGGTCGACGGCGCGAGCTCCGGCGTCGCGCACGGCGTCGGAGACGGCCTGGCACTCCACGTCGGTCGCGTCGGCCGGAACCCCCACCAGCACTCGCGGCCGAATGACGCCGTGGGAGCGAACCTGCTGCAAGGCGTGGTTGAGAAGCACCTGGGCCATTTCGTAGTCAGCGATGGCGCCGTCGCGCACGGGGCGGACGATCTGGATGTGGGCCGGGACCCGGCCCTGCATGCGGCGGGCCTTCTGGCCCACGGCCACCACCCTGCGCTCGCGTCGATCGACGGCCAGATAGCTGGGCTCGTTCCAGCAGATGCCTCGATTGCGCTGCGAGACGGGCGTGTTGGCCGTGCCCAGGTCGATGCCCACGTCCGGGGCCAGCTTGCTCAGCAAGCCCATCTAGCGACCCTCCAGGCAGTCGAGACCGTGCTCTTTGAGCAGCCGGTAGACTCGGCTGACGGGCAGACCCACCACGTTGAAGTAGTCGCCCTCGATGCGCTCGATCAGGAGGCTGCCCAGTCCCTGGGCGCCGTACGCGCCGGCTTTGTCCATCGGCTCGCCGCTGGCGACGTAAGCGCGGATCTGGCCGGCCGTGAGCGGGTGGAAGGTCACGCGAGTGATCTCGTGCAGGGTGGCCAGGACCTCGTCAGAGCGGACCAGGGCCACGCCGGTGTAGACGCGGTGCTCGCGTCCGGCCAGACGGCTGAGGATGGCCACCGCCTCCTCCTCGTCGCGCGGCTTGGAGAGCACCTCGCCCTCCAGCCAGACCAGCGTGTCGGCGCCCAGCACCAGGGCCTGACCGGAGCTTCTTCGAGCCACCTCTTGAGCTTTGCAGCGGGCCAGCTTCTCCACGAAGGGACCGGCCTCGCGCTCGGACAGCCGTTCGACCTCCTCCTCCTCGAAGCCCGATGCCTGCACGGCAAAGGGCAGCCCGACCCGAGCCAGCAGCTCGCTGCGGCGGGGAGAGGCGGAGGCCAGGATCAGCTCAGGGCGAACTCCGGCAGACATTGCGGCGCATTATAGCATGGGCCCACCGGGGGCACAAGCGAACGTCCACAACCTGCGCGGACGGTCCTCGAGGGCCTCTGCGTTCGCTGGAAGAGGTTCCTCTGAGGGCCGGGCGAAGCGACGAGGCATGCCGAGCACCATCTCCGACCTTTCTTTCCCAGCCGAAGGCGTCTTCGAGGTGCACGTCCACCTCGGAGGCGCGGTGCCGATTCATCGCCTCTACGAGTCGGCCGTCGACCGCGGGATTCGTCTGCCCGTGCAGACCTATGACGAGTTCGCCGACCTTTTGCACCGACGCAGCGACAATTCGGGCTCGCTGGAGAAGTATCTCGAGATCTACGAGGTCGCCGAGCGCATCCAGAGCGGCCCGCAGGCACTCCGCGAGAGCGTTCTGATCGCCTTGAACGGAGCGGCCCGCACCGGGGGCTCCACCCGGGTGGCGGCCGAGGGGGAGGCCCTGGTGCCCCTGCCTCAGCGGCTTCCCCTGACGGGCATCGAGCTGCGTCTCAATCCGCTCAAGCGCAACGGAGGCGGCATCTGGGACCTCGACCGGGTGATGCTGGCAGCCTGCTCGGGAGTCGAGGAGCTCCAGACCGCCTACAAAGGCCGCGTTCAGGCCGGGTTGATCGTGTGCCTGGGCCGCGATCTGCCGGACGAGCAGAACGAGATTTTGGCCCGCAAAACCGCCCTCTGGGCCTCCAAGGGACTGCCCGTGGTGGGAGTCGATCTGGCCGGTCCCGAGTCGGCGAACCCCCTCAGCGACCCGGCCAGCCTGCGCAGAATGGCCGAGTTCTTCGAGACCGCCTCGGTGGGTCGCACCGTGCATTGCGGAGAGACCCGCAGCATCAACCTGGAGACCTTCCTGGCCACCGTTCGCGAGTTGAGGCCCCACCGCATCGGGCACCCTCTGGCGGCGGCCCGCGCCCTCTGGGAGGACGGCGACGACAGGGGCCTGCGCATGTTGGCCGAGCGAGGGATCGTGGCCGAGTTGTGCGTGGTGTCCAACCTGCTTACCCGGGCAGTCGAGAACGTGGAGCAGTACGGACGTCTGCTCAAGACCCTGGACGACTACGGAATCGAGTACTGCTTCAGCACCGATGCGCCGGCGCTGCAGAAGAGCACCCTGGCCAGCGAGTTGGAGCTCTTGCTCTCGCGCGGGGCGGCCACTCTGGAGCAGTTGGAGCGATCGCTGGTCAGCGCCGCCCGCTGCACCTTCCTCCCCCGTCAGGGAGCTCCCCGCCGTCGCAGCAGCGATCAGAGCGTGGTGTCGATGAGCTGAAGCAGGAATCCACCCTGCCGTCGCGGAACCCCAGTTCGGGTTTCTCTGGAATTTTTTTCTTCACTCGGAGGGTGGATATATGCGCCGAATCGCTGTCCTGGTGCTCACGCTGGCCGTCCTTGCGGCCGGCAGCCTGCAAGCGCGGGCCGATGTGCTGAAGGACATTACCAACATTCTCTTCGGCAATGAAGTCTACGCAGAGGGGATCGTGAATTACGTTCAGCCCAGCTGGTTCTCGATTCTGCACGACGGAAACAAGTTCACCCGGGTGCTGATCCCCAACGGGCTGCGAGTTCCGTTCGACATTCAGGTGGGCAACCAGGTCGGCGTGACCATGCGCCCGGACAACTACGGCAACCTCTATCTCACCGACATCGAGAAGCTGCAAGACTCGGTTCCCCTTCCGCCCCCCACTCGTCGCTAATGGGCTCACCCTTGGGCCTTAGCAACCGCTGACCGACGCGCCGGAACGTAGTTCCTACGCGTTGCCAAGTGCAAGACTACAGGCCTTGCACGAAAATTTCCGGTTTGGAGTTGGTCCTGTGTCAAGTCTGCTGCGCGCCCTCGTGGCCTTTCTCGTAATCTGTCTTCCTGCGCTGGCTGCGGCCGCCACGACCCAGCTCACCGTCGTCGCCAAGAGCGATCGAGTGGATCTGGTGTTCACTTCGTCGGCCCCCATCACGTACAAAGAAAAGATGATCTCTGGCTCCATGCTGGGGATCGAGGTCAGCCCGGCCCAGCTCAAACCGGGAACCCCCAAGAAAGTCGCCATCGACAAGGGACTGATTCAGAGTGTTGCCCTCGAGCAGCGGGGCGATATGGTGCTGGTCAAGTTGGCCGTCATCTCCAGGCCCCGGTTACTGAAGGCCCGCCCCGAGCAGGGCGGCCGCAAGTTGACTCTGAGCTACTCGACGGCTGACATCGCCAGTAGCCGCCCCTCCGGATTCTCCAACCTGGCCCCCGGCAAGCCGGCTCGCCCGGCCACGACTTCTGGGGCTGCCGTGCCGGCCATTCGGCCCAGCGCTCCGGCCACCAGCGGAAGCGGCACTGTGCCAGTGAGACCCCTGGCCGCCAGCACGCCCACGCCCACGCCAGCGGCCTCAGCTGCATCTGCGACAACCGCTATCCCGATGATCAATCTCACCTTCCAGGACGCGCCGCTAGACGACGTCTTCGCGCGCATCGCCCTGCAGGCCGGGCTGATGCCCCAACTCGATCCCAGCCTGACCGGATCCTTTACAGGCTCGCTGGTCAACGTCCCGCTGGATCAGGCCCTGCAAACCGTGCGCCAGGGTCAGAGCATCGACTGCAGCGTCCAGGGAGGCTACCTGATCGTCAAGCCGGCCCTGGGCCGATCCACAGCCGCGGGCGACCCTCCCTCGGTGACTGCCGCTCCGGCCGCCACGGTGGAGCCGGTGGCCGCCATCCCCCAACCTGCCCTGCCAGCCGGACCCATCGCGCGGGACTATTATCCCATCCGCAACAAGGCGGCCCTGGAGGTGCTCCAGTCGGCCCGCTCGGTGCTGCCCAACATCCGCTACACGGTGGACGAGCGCCTCAACATCATCATCGCCGAAGGCTCGCCCGCCGACATCGAGCGGCTCACCACGCTGCTTTCCAATGTAAGCGCGAAGTAGCAGGAACTCCCCCGGCCGGGTTGAATGTTCTTCAACTACTAAACTGGGGGTGGTCTGATCGTGGCCAGCAAGAAATCTTCACCGCGCCCGGCCGTTTCCGGCTCCTGGCGGGCCGTCCGTGACGCGCGCCGTTCGAAGAGGAATCTCTGCATCTCGGGCCCGGGTCGTACCCGCACCCCGGGCGAGCGAGAGCTCGTTCTCCAGGAGCGGCGCCTGCGCTCGCAGGAATCAGGTGAAGCCCCCGAGACCGATCTGGAGCGAGCCCAGAACCTGGTCTACGAAGCCTGGGAGCTCTCCCCTTCCGAGCGCACCCAGAAGGCTTTGCGGGCTCTGGTTCTCTCTCCCCGATGCGCGGATGCCTATTTGTTGCTGGCTGATTCCGCCCCCACTTCCCAGGAGCGTCTGCAACTCTGTCGTCAGGCCATCGTGGCCGCCCGCGCGGCCATGCGTGACTCCTATGAGGAGGGCGAGGATCTCTGGAGCCGCCTGAGCAGCCGGCCCTATCTCCGAGCGCGGGCCGCCTGTGCCAGGGCCATGTGGGATCATGGTGAGCCCGAGGCTGCGGCCGAGGAACTGCTCGAGCTGGTGAAGCTCAATCCGGGTGACAACCTGGGTCTTCGCTACCTGTTCCTGCCCCTGCTCATTCAGCTCGGTCGCCGCCGCGAAGCCGAAGCATTGGCTCGGACCTGGGATGAGGAACCAAGCCCCGAGTGGGATTTCAACCGGGCTCTGCTCGGTTTCTGGCGCCGCGGCGCATCGGCGGCCGCTCTGCGCCACCTGCGTCGGGGAATGAGCCGCAATCCCCATCTAGCTGGTTACCTCCTCGGATGCAACCCCATTCCGCGGCGTCTGCCCGACGCCATTACTTTCGGTGAAGAAGACGAGGCCGTCGATTATGCTGCCAGGGCCCACGCCGCCTGGGCAGCCGTTCCGGGCGCGCTGGACTGGTTGGCCGCCTCGCTTTTCCCCGAACAAACTTCGGCGCTGGGCTGAGTGTCCTCGGGGGACGCGGAGGACTCAAGAGAAAGAGCCACGAACCCCGGGAAAGCCGCCAGGCAAACGGGCGCGCCCGCGCGCCGCAAGTGAGGGAGTCGGGGATGAAAACCGAAGCAGACAAGCCCGTTCAAGAGCTGAAGGCCCACTTGAAGAAGCACCCCAAGGACGCCGACGGCTACTATGAGCTGGGAGTGGCCTACGCCCGCCAGGGCGATATGGGTCTGGCCTGCCGCCAATGGCGCAAGGTACTCGAGCTGCAACCGGCTCACTCGGCCGCCCGCTATTTTCTGGGGATGGCCTACCTCTCGCAAGGCAAGCTGCAGCAGGCCATCGCCCAGTACCGGACGGCCCTCGAGCACAACCCCAAGGACCATTACGCTTACAACAACCTGGGGTTGGTGCTGGCCCGCCAGGAGAACTGGGACGAGGCCATCCGATGCTGGCGCAAGGCTCTCGAGATCAAGCCCGACTACGGGCAAGCTCACTACAACCTGGGTCTGGTCTACTCTCGCCTCAACCGACTGGACGAGGCCATCACCGAGTATCGTCGCGCTCTCGGCATCAATCCTCAGGACGTGTACGCCCACAACAACCTGGGCCAGCTTTACGCCCGCCGCAACGAGCTTGACGCCGCCGAGCGCGAGTTCAAGAACGCCATCGAGATCGACGCCGACGATCTTTATGCCCACAACAACCTGGGCAAACTGTTCGACCGAACCGGGCGCATCGCCGACGCCCAGCGCGAGTTCGAGATTGCCCTCCAGATCGAGCCCGACGACGCTTACGCGCGCAACAACCTGGGCCGCATCCTGGCCAAGCAGGATCGCTTCTCGGAGGCCATCCAGCAGTTCTACCGGGTGCTCGACACCAGTCCTGAGGATGCCGTGGCCTATCACAATCTGGGCCGCATTCACGCTCAGATGGGCGACTGGCAGAAGGCGGTCGAGAACTATCGGCGCGCGCTCGAGCTCAATCCCGATGACACCTACGCTCGCAACAACCTGGGTCGAGCCCTGCTCTCCTTGAACCAGGTCGAGGAGGCCGAAAAGGAGTTCCTCTTCTCGCTCTCGCTCAATGACCGGGACACTTACGCCCTCAACAATCTGGGCCTCTGCCTGCTGCGCCAGGGCCGGACCGAGGAGGCGGTGGAAGTGCTCACGCGGGCTCTGGAGTGCGACCCGGACGATCTGCTGGCTCACAACAACCTGGGCTTCAGCCTCTCGTCGCAGGGCCGCTACGAGGAAGCCATCACCGAGTTCCACCGCGCCCTCAAGATCGACGGCCGCGATACCTATGCCCTGACCAACCTGGGTCTGGCCTACGCCCGTCTGGGCAAGCTGGACGAAGCGATCAAGAGCTATCGCCGGGCTCTCGAGGTCGATCCGCGCGACATTTACGCCTACAACAACCTCGGTCTTGCCTTCCTGTCCAAGGAGAGCTGGGACGAGGCCCTCAAAGCCTTCTCGGACGCGCTGGCCATCGATCCCGGCGACCCTTACACCTTCAACAACCGGGGCCTGGCCTACACCTCCATGAACCGGCTCGACGAAGCCGCCTCCGACTTTATCAAAGCGCTCCAACTCGATCCCAGCGACATTTACGCCCACAACAACCTGGGCATCGTCTACGCCCGTCAGAGCAAACTGGAGGAAGCCATCAGCAAGTGGCGTGAGGCCGTCCGCCTGAATCCGCGCTACGCCGAGGCCCACTTCAATCTCGGTCTGGCCTATTTTGAGCGCGAGCAGTTCCGCGAAGCGGTCATCGAGTTCGAGGAAGCGCTCGGGATGGATCCTGGCCTGGTTCCGGCCCGCGGCAACCTGGCTCTGGCCTATGCGCGTCTGGGCGACGAGAAGATGGCCCGGGTGCAGTTCCGCGTCACCTCCGAAGCAGCCGCCGGACAGGGGCAGGAGGCCTACCTCAAGCAGCTCTCGAGCGACCTGGAGGAGGCCCTGTCTGGCAAGGCCACCCGTAAAGCGGCCGCCAAGACGAAGGCAGCTCCGGTCAAGCCCGCCAAAGCTCCTGCCGCCAAGAAGGAGAAGGCGCCTCCCAAGGTGGCCCCCAAAGCCAAAGCCGCTCCCAAGAGCAAGGCCGCTCCCAAGACCAGCCCGCCCAGCAAGCGCTCCTCCTCCCGGAAAAAGAGCTAAACCGCAAACCACGACAACGCTCGGTTGTCCTCATCGGCAGACTGTTGATCCAAAGCTCAAACGTCCAGCTCGACGGCCTCGCGCGAGCTCTCCATCACCAGCCGGTAGCGGGGAGCGGGATCCTTGCCAAAGCAGTCGCGCAGCGTGCGGTCAGCCTCGGCCTCGTCCGGCACCACCACCCGGAACAGCGTACGGGTGGCCGGCGCCAGGGTCGTTTCACGCAGCTGCCCCGGGCTCATTTCGCCCAGGCCTTTGAAGCGGGTGACCTGGCTCGGCTTCTTGCGATGTGCGGCCAGGATGGCCTCTCGCTGGGGATCGTCCCAGGCCCAGTGGATCTGAGAGCCGTAGGCCACCCGGTAGAGCGGCGGGCGACCCAGGTAGACGTGTCCGAGCCGGATCAGCTCGGGCAGGTGGCGATAGAAGAACGTCAGCAGCAGCCCGGCGATGTGATGCCCGTCCGAGTCGGCGTCGGTCAGGATGACCACCCGATGATAGCGCAGACGGTTGGCTTCAAATCGCTGGCCAATACCGCAGCCCAGAGCGCTGACCAGATCGGCGATCTCGCGGTTGCCCCCCAGCCGGGTCAGGGCTGCTTGCTCGGTGTTCAGGATCTTGCCTCGCAGAGGCAGGACAGCCTGAAACTTGCGATCACGAGCTTGCTTGGCCGAACCGCCGGCCGAGTCGCCCTCGACCACGAACAGCTCGCGCTCTCCAGGGCGAGTGGAGGAGCAGTCGGCCAGCTTACCTGGCAGTTGCAGGCGGGGGGCCGAGATGGCTCGGCGATCGGCCAGGTCGGCGGCGGCCCGGGCCTCTGAGCGAGCCCGAGCGGCCTGGATAAGACGCTCGGCCAGCTGGGCCGAGGTGGTCGAGCGGTCATTGAGCTGCTGCTCCAGGGCGATGGCCAGGGACTGGGTCAGGGGGCCGGTGATCTCGGGATTGTTGAGTCGTTCCTTGGTCTGGCCCTTGAACTGGGGGTTACTCAAAAACACCGAGAAGACGGCCCGCATTCCATCGCGCAGGTCCTCGGCGCTGAGCTTGAGGTCGCGTGGCCACAGCTTGTGCGTTTCCAGGTAGCTCTTCACGGCCCTGGAAACCGCGTTGCGCAGGGCGTTCTCGTGAGTGCCGCCTTCGGGGGTGGCGATACCGTTGGCGTGGCTGAAAACCTTCTCGCCTGCCCCGGTCGTCCAGACCAGAGCCAGCTCGGCCCGAGGCTCACCCTCGCTGCGCCACTCGAAGACCGGTCCGAACGGGGTCTCCTGACCCAGGAGATCGGTCAGGTACTCCCCCAGCCCGTGCCCGGGGCGGAAGGTCTCGGTCTCGCCCCGATAGGTCAGGGTGGTGGTCAGGCGATGCAAGAAAGCGGTCGCCCGCAGACGGCTGCGGATGCGCCCCGGGTCGAAGGTCGTGTCGGGAAAGATGCTGGGGTCGGGTTTGAAGTAGAGGCTGGAGCCGCTCTGACGCGCACCGCTGACCCTCTGCATGGGGCCCAGAGGCTCGCCCCGACGAAAGCTCTGGCGCACCTTCTGGCCGTCGCGGCAGACGGTTGCCTCGAGCACTTCAGCCAGGGCGTTGACCACGCTGGAGCCCACCCCGTGCAATCCGCCCGAGTAGCCGTAGGGTGAGCCTCCGAACTTGGCTCCGGCGTGCAGGGTGGTGAGGATCAGCTCCAGGGCTGGTCGCCCGTGCTCAGGATGCAGGTCGATGGGAATGCCCCGCCCGTCGTCTGAGACCCGCACTCCCTGGCGGTCCTCGTCGAGCACCACGTCAATGCGGGTGGCGTAGCCGTTCATGGCTTCGTCCACGGCGTTGTCCACCAGCTCCCAGACCAGGTGATGCAGGCCCTGAGCGTCCACACCACCGATGTAGAGGGCCGGGCGCTGGCGCACCGGCTCCAGGCCAGTCAGCACGGTGATGTCACGGGCGGTATAGGTCTTACTCATCCGGGCTCAGCTCCAATCGACCCCGGGCCAGCACCGGCACGCCTTCCTGGCCCAAGGCCAGCTCGGGCAGCTTGCGGGCCGACAGCCTCAAGGTGCGGGTGGCTCCCACCCGCCGAACGCTCAAGCTTCCCAGCCCAAATCCGATCAGGAGGTCACCCTGGCTCAAAGCCATCAGCATCACGCCTCGCCCGGTCTTGCGGGGTAACGCGCTGACCGGAGCGCTCCAGGCCCGGCCAAGATGGGAAGCCAGGATCAGCCGCTCCTTGCCCTGCAGCACCTGCACACCCAGGATGCTCGCCTGGGCACGGGCAAAGCGTCGTCCCGAGCGGGCGGCGCCGGGAGAACGAAAGAGGTCGAGCGAGAAGACCGCCCCGGTGCCGTCCGAAGCCACGTAGACGGCTTCCGAGCGCTTCTCGGCCGAGCTGAATGCGGCCACCAGCCGCTCATCGTCGGAGAGCACGGCCAGCTTCTGGATGGGCCGCGGCTCACCGGGCAAGTCGTCCACTTTGAGCGTGAAGGCGCTGCCCAGCGAGGTAAACAGCATGAGGGCCTGTCCCGAGGTCAGCTCGAGCTGGTGCGTCCAGCTGTCTTGAGGGCGCTCTGGCAGGCGATCCTCGCGCCCCCGTCGGCAGACCCAGCCGGCCGCACTGACGCCCACGAGGTAGCGCTGGGTCTCGTTGGAGCGCTTCTCTGGCAATCGGATGCGGGTGCGGCGCGGGTCGGAGAAACGGCGCTTGAGGTCGGTCAGCTCCTGGGCGATCAGACCTAGCATGGCGCCCGGGCTGGCCAGCAAGGCGCGCACCTCGCGCCTCCGGCGGGTCTTCTCGTCGTGGTCGCGGCGCGTCAGCTCGACGTCCTTTTTGCCCAGCCGGTAGAGCCGCAGCTCGAGCACGGCCTGGACCTGGACCTCATCGAGCTCGAAGCGCTCGCGCAGCTGTCGGGCCGCTTCCTCGCGCCCCTCGGCCCGGCGGATGATGGTGACCGCCTGATCCAGTGCCCGAAAAACCCGCATGAAACCCTCCAGCAGGTGGAGACGCTCGCCGAGCTGGCGGTCCTCATGCTCGAGGCGCCGGCGCACCACCTGACGACGAAAGTCCAGAAAGGCCTCCAGCAGGGCCTTCAAGCCCAGGCGCGCTGGCAACCCCTCGGGTGTGAGGCAGGTGAAGTTGGCGTGAAATGTCGTCTGGAGCGAGGTCTTGTCGTAGAGCTGCTGCAGCACGCGCCGGGCGGGAGCCTCGCTGTGCAGCTCGAGCACGACCCGGACGTCCTCGGCCGACTCGTCACGCACGTTGACCAGCCCGGGAATCGCTCCCTCCTGAATGCGGGCGGCGATCTCCTCGACCAGCCTGGAACGGGCCAACATGTAGGGGATGCTGGTGATGATCAGCCGCTGCCAGCGCCCGGTCGCCTCCTCCGGCACCACCTCGCCCCGCAGGACCAGGCTCCCCTGCCCTTCCTCGTAGAGCTGCTCGAGGGCGGACGGGATGATGTGCAGCTCACCGCCGGTGGGAAAGTCGGGACCCTTGACCCAGGCCAGCAGGTCGCGAGTGCTGCGGCCAGGATCCTTGATCAGGGCCAGGCAAGCGTCCACGACCTCGCGGAGGTTGTGGGGGGGGAGGTTCGTGGCGACCCCCACCGCAATGCCGGCGCATCCGTTGACCAGCAGCTGAGGAAAACGGGCCGGCAGCACGACCGGCTCGGTGGTGCTGTCGTCGAAGTTGGGACGAAAGTCGACCGTGTCTTGCTCGAGCTCGGTGATGAACTCGAGGGCCAGGGGGCGAAGACGGGCCTCGGTGTAGCGATAGGCAGCCGGGGCATCACCGTCCAGGGAGCCGAAGTTGCCCTGGCCGTCTACCAGCGGACAGCGCAACACCCAGTCTTGGGCCAGCCGAACCAGCGCCTCGTAGACAGCCGTGTCGCCGTGGGGGTGATAGCTGCCCAGCACCCCGCCCACCACTTTGGCGCACTTGATGGGCGGACGGTCGGGCCACAGCTTGAGGTCGTGGGCCATGGTGTAGAGGATCCGCCGTTGAACCGGCTTCAATCCGTCGCGCACGTCGGGCAGGGCCCGGGAAGTGATGACCGAGACCGCATAGTTGAGAAAACGCGCTCGGGCCGCTTCATGGAGGGGGATGTCGAGGATCGTGCCGGCGTCTGCCACGAGAGCAGGTTCGATAGCCTGGACCCGCTTCCTGTCTAGGATCCTGAGCTTTCTGAAGAATTTTCTCAAATCAGAACGAGAGTTCGTCGAACTTATGCTCTAGAATTCCAGCTTTCACAGGCTGTCCAACCGAATCGATAGTTCATTCTTCCGGGGCTCAACAGACTGTACTCTATCAAGCACGTTGAATGTGAGACTGTTTTGAAACTTGAATTACCCTTAGACTGTGACTATGCGACGCGAGCCTGTGACCTGGGGAATCGTGCTGGCCCTGCTGAGCCTCTACTTCATCTGGGGCTCGACCTACATGGCGATCCGCTACACGCTGGAGAGCCTGCCTCCGCTGCTGACGGCGGGCTTCCGATTTCTGGGAGCCGGATTGACGCTCTACGTCGCCCTCCGGATTGCCGGCCATCCTCATCCCGAGGGGCGCCGCTGGCTCGGCGCCGCGGTCGTGGGCACCTTGTTGCTCTTTGGAGGCAATGGCCTGGTGATGCTGGCCGAGCGTCACGTTCACTCGGGGCTGGTGGCCGTTCTGCTCGCCTCGGTGGCTCTCTGGACGGCTCTCTTCTCGGGGCTTTTCGGACTGTGGCCCTCCAGGCGCGAGTCCATCGGAATCGCCATCGGCCTCGTGGGCGTGGTGCTCTTGAACCTGGAGGGCAATCTCCAGGCTCACCCGCTGGGAGCCTTGATGGTGCTGGGCTCAGCCCTCTCCTGGGCGCTGGGCTCGGTGCTCAGCACCCGCCTGCCCATGCCCGGGGGTCTGATGGCTGCGGCTGCCCAGATGTTGTGCGGCGGGGCGCTGTTGACTCTGGTGGGCAGCCTGCTCGGAGAGACCTGGCCAGCTCACCCCACGGCCCTCTCCCTGTGGGCCTTCGCCTACATGCTGGTGTTCGGATCGCTGGTGGGCTTCACGGCCTACAACTACCTGCTTCAGCGGGTCAGCACCAGCCTGGCGACCAGCTACGCTTACGTCAATCCGGTCGTGGCCGTGCTGCTCGGCGTCTGGCTCGGGGGCGAGAGCATCAGCAGCTACGGGATCGCCGCCCTGGTCATCATTTTGCTGGCAGTGGCCCTGGTGGCTTCGGCTCGAACCCCGCTCCCAGCGCGCTCGAGGGACGAGTTTCCTGAGCTGGCCGAGGTCGCCTGATCGGTCAATCGAGCCCGAAAATCCGAGCCACGAACGAACCCATCCAGGCTTTGAAGCCTCGTTCCGGCTTATGCCTGGCGGCAATCTCGCGAAGCTTCTCCTTCAGCCTGGCGCTGGCCACCGGATCAAGCTCCATGTCCTGGCTCTTGGCGAAGTAGTCCACGATGGCCGAAAGCTCGCCGTCATCGAGCCAGATGCCATGCTCGGGACAACGATCGAGCCAGATCTCGCTGATCATCAAATAGCGATAACGGTCCATGATCTTGGAGCAGACCGGACAGGCGGCCGGAGCCTCCAGCGAGGAGGGAGGCAGCTTGTCCTGGACCAGAATGGGGGCCAGTTCGGAGCCCTCGAGGGCCTTGATCGGGTCCTCCAGTCGCATGACCTGCCCCAACTCGTCGTCTTCGTCCTCCCACCACGAGCCTTCGCAGGTGGGGCACATATCCACCCGAAGATCCCCGAAGGACTGCTCTTTCAGCTCGATCTGGCAGCGCGGACAGGTTTTCATCCCGGCGCCTTCCACCTCGACCTCGTCCTCGCCTTCGAAGGCCTGCCACCGATTTATCGAGAATCATGCCGGGCACTCTTGAAGGGGGGCACGTCGTCGAATGGATGCTACCACCACTCATTGCCCGGCCTGCGGCCAGGGAATCCAACCTGACAATCGGCTTTTTTGTCCAAGTTGCGGGCAGGCTCAGCACCGCACCTGTCTCGAGCAGCGCCATGCCTGTGCCGCTTGTAGCTTTACCTTCATGCCGCCGACGGGCGGCCCGAGTCTCCCCGCCGCGCCGGTCGGAGCACCCGGTCCGGTGATCTCGCCCGGACCTGCTCCGATGGGGGTGCATCGCCCCTGCAAGCAGTGCAACCATCCCTTCCCTCAGGGTGCGGTGCGCTGTCCGCACTGCGGCTTTGTGCCCAAGAGCAGCAGCTCGCCAGTGATCATTTTCGCGCTGGTGGGGTGCCTGTGCATGTTCACGATCATTCCGATCCTGGCTGCCATTCTCGTGCCGAACTTCATTCGGGCCAGGGCCCAGGGACAGCTGACCGCCTGCAAGTCCAACGAGAAGAACATCGGTACGGCTCTGGAGATGTGGTCCACCGATAACTCAGGTCACTACCCCGACTCGCTCAGCGCCCTCACCCCCAACTATCTGCGAATGATCCCCAACTGCCCGGCGGCCGAGACCGACACCTACTCGGCCAGCTACGAGCACGAGCCGCCCAAGGACGACAACGGGTACGGAAGCTACTCGTTTTGCTGCAAAGGCGAAAACCACAGGGCCGCTCGAGTTGCTGAGGACAATCCCAGCTACAATTCGATGGAAGGCCTGCAGGTCGACATGCGCTGACACCGCCCCGGCGACCTGTGAGTCCACAGGTGCCGAGGCGGTCTGTTCAGCTCATCGTTTCCACCAGCTCTTCTTGCGAGGTGGCTTCAAGCCGAGCAGCTGGCGCAGCTCTTCCAGCCAGGCCTGAAGCTTTGGCAGGCCCTCGGCAGGGTCGCGCCGGTAGCTCTCCAGGGCTTCTCGGCCGCTCGCCTCGAGCTTCCGGGCCGGCTCGCTCGCCCACCGGACCAGTGTCACCAGGGCTTCCTCAATCTGGTCGATCGAGTCAAGCGGCTTCGGTTCTTGCTTCAGTGACTCGATTGCCTTCTCCAGGCTGCTGAACGTTTTCCTGAGCCACTCTTCGGGAGAAGGAGCAGGCTTACCGGTACGCTTACGATCAGGCACGTTAGCCTCGATGGACTGCGGGGAGGCTCCGCCCTCGATCGATGAGAGGGCGTCGAAACAGGCGCCAGAACCTGCCCCCAGCCATCCTGAGTCCAACGGGCCTGGTGCACCGGGCCGGCAGGGAGCTGCAGGGGCTGGCGACCGGTAGCCATAGACAGCTTCGGCCATGGCCCGGGACATTCGCGTCCCTCCGCCCACAGCCGTCCCCCACTGGGAAGGCGCTTCCACCGCCTGGGTGACTTGATGCACCTGTCCGGATGGATTCACCACTCCGCTGGCATCCACAGCCACGTAAGCGGTAAAGCGGCACAATACACCCCATTTCAAGGAGAAGTCAGTGATCGTCTGACCCAGGCCAAGGGGCCCCGCGTCCGTGTCGAGTCGGTGCTCCAGGTCGAGGACTCGGGCCCGGGCCCACACGTGGCGGAGAACCGGATCGGATGTCGGCTGGTGGCCCAGTTTGGCCTGAAATGGCTTGCCATCGGCCCTGGTGGCGGTGACCCGGACGCTGGCCGGCGCCGGTCCGGCCAGCCGCCCGCTGATCACTGCCGGCATGCCCGGAAAGACATCCACCTTCTCCGGCGTGACCTCGCTCAAACCGTCCAGGTGCAATTGCAGGTCGCGCAGGACCGGAGATCCGATGCGACGGTGAATCGAGCGCATGACCTCGTCGAGGCGATCTTCCGACTCGACCAGATCAAACACCCCGCCGCTGCTTTCAGCCAGCCTCTTGAGGAAGCTCTCGTTGACGGCCCGATCGACTCCTACCGTGTAAATGCGGGTCTTCCCAGCATGCCGGGCCACGTGCTCGTATACCTGGGCCTCGTTGCCCACCTGGCCATCGGTCACGAACACGACGACCTGCTCTCGTCCTTGCTGAGGCCGCGCAAAGTACTCCAGGCTGCGGGCCAGCGCAGGCCCGATCTCGGTCCCTCCGCGCGCCTCGACCCGGGCCAGAAACTCCACCGCTTGAAAGCGATTTCGGTCCGTCGCTTCGAGCAGCTTGCCACTGCCCTCCAGGGGCTCCTCCAGCACGGAATCGAACAAGATCAGGGCCAGCCGGTCCTTGTCTGTCAGGCTGTCGAGGATCCGAGCTGCGGCCCGTCGGGCAGCCACCATCTTCCACCCCTGCATCGAGCCGGAGCGGTCGAGCACGACCACCACATCGCGCGGCTTGACCCCACAACGCTTCAGGTTAGGTGGAACGACGGTCAGGGCGACGGTGCAGCCCGGGCCGTCGGAGTCGGGCAGGCTGCGAAAGCTGGTGGCCACCGACTCCTCCCCCACTTCGAAGCGCAGGATGAAGTCTCGGTCCAGTCGAGTGGCTCCCGGTGTCAGGCCGACCCGACGGACCCCCTCGGACAGGTCCTCGATCTCCAGCTCATGGAGGCTGGCGCGCAGGTTGCGAACCGGTAGCCCGGCCGAATCGAGCTCCAGGGAGAGCGTGAAGTGGACCGGATTGGGCATTCCCGGCAGAAGGATGGGCGGGCTGATGCGCGAGGCGTCAGGCACGGCGTCGGTATCAAGAGCCGTGCCGCTGCCCACGCTCTCTCCGTCGAGAGCCACCCCCGGGATGTAGCGGGGGGCGACAACCAGGGGAAAGCGGTAGGTGGCTTCCCCGTCGGAGAGCGCCAGCGGTCCGGAAAGCTCGAGCTCCACCGTGATCGCTTCGCCCGGCATGATGTTGCCCGCCCGCATGGTGAAAACGTCCGGCCGCTCTTCCTCGGCGATGGCTGCACGCTGTCCCTGGGAAATGGCCAGGTCGTAGTCGGCGCGGGCCTGCTCACGCTCCTTGAGAATCCCGTCGATCACCCGGTCGGCGACCTTCATCTTGAAGCTGACGACGGCCGCTCGGTCAGGCAGCGGGAAGATATAAGTGGCCTCCAGGGGCACATGGAAGGCGTTGACGAACGTCTGGCTGAGCTGGTTGCGAAAGTGCAACCCGGTAATGCGTCCGGACAGGCTCATGGCTCGCAGGGGCAGCCGGCCCCGCTCGGTCTCGATGGCACCGAACCCGGCCCTGGCGTCGGCCAGAGGCCGCTCTTCGTTGAGGATTTCGAGTGTGGCTTTCATGCGTTCTCCTCCTTCGATGGGACGGCCTGGTTCCAGGACTGCAGCGCTTGCAGCATGGGGGCCGCCAACCGGCTCAGCTGCCGGGGGTCGAGCGTGGGGTAGTGCCTGCGGTCGAGCATCAGCGTAACTCCCGGCGCCAACTCGAGCCCCTGCAGGGGAAGCTCGGAGGTCGCTCCGGTCGGTGCCTCGGGAACGTCGAGCCGGGCGGCCCGACGTTCCCAGAAGCGCTGTGGAGGTGTTCTCGTCTCCAGGCTCTCCGACTCGCGAGCCGAGGGAACCTGGTCAAGCCAGTTCTCCGGGAGACCGGCCAGCTCTTCCAATTCGCCCTGAGTGCGACCGGCGAGGGTGACCTGAATCTCCTGGAGCGGTGTCCCCTGCGCCTGCAGAGCCTTGACGGCCAGCAACTGCAGCAGGTGGCGCACCCCGTAGTAAGCCGTTCGTCCCCGAAGCTCGGCCGGGCGGTCAAGCAGCCCGAGCGTCGTGTAGTAACGGATCAACCGCTCATTTGGCTCCCAGCGAACTCGCCGCGAGTGGCCCGCGGGCTCGGCCCAACGGGTGCTCAACTCGACCAGCTCGGCCAGGCGCCACCGGCCTTCCGTTCCTCGGCTCACGGTCAAACAATATCACTGTCATATGACAGTGTCAATACAAACATTTGTTCGCAAAGGCGCTCCGGCCGCAAGGCCGAAGTGGCTTTCTTACCAGAGAAAGGAACCTGCTATCATGCGCATTCTGCACACCATGCTGCGAGTCGGCGACCTGGATCGCTCGATCGACTTTTACACCAGAGCTCTCAGCATGAAGCTCCTGCGCCGCAAGGATTATCCCGGCGGAAAATTCACCCTGGCCTTCCTCGGCTATGGTCCGGAATCCGAGCAAACGGTGCTCGAGCTGACCCACAACTGGGGAGTTGAGAAGTACGAGCTGGGCACCGCTTACGGCCACATCGCCATCGGCGTGAACGACATCCAGGCTGCCTGCAAGCAGATCGAAAGCGCCGGAGGCCTCATCACGCGGCCACCCGGGCCGATGAGCCACGGTACGACTGTGCTGGCCTTCTGTCAGGACCCGGACGGCTACAAGATCGAGCTGATCGACGAGACCTCCCGTCAGCTGACCATGCAGGAGGCAGAGCAGGCGGGCAGCTACTGATGGAAGGACAAACTCTTGGTCTGACGCTGATCACCGGTGCCGTTTCCGGTTTTGCCGGCGTGCTGTTGTGGGCGCTCACCCACAACCGGGCCGCAAGCAAGCTGATCACCTGCTCGGCCCTGATCAGCCTGACCGTGCTCTCGGTAGGCACCCTGTACCTGCTCGGAAAGCTGGGCTGACCGGATGCAACTGCTGGTCGACTTTTCCAGCCTGCTCTATCGTGCCTATCACTCCACTCCAGATTCCATCCCCATGAACGGGGTTCACGGTTTCCTGAACATGCTGGCCCGGGTCCTGGAGGACCGTCGCCCGGTCGAGCTGGGCCTGTGCACTGACGACGACTGGCGGCCGGAGTTCCGCACTCGAGCGCTGCCGAGCTACAAGGCCCATCGAGTGGGCGATCTACCCGACCCGGTCACCCCTCAGGAGGCGGTGGCCCGCGAATTGCTGAGCGCGATGGGGCTGGCCGTCGTGGGCTATCCAGGCTATGAGGCCGAGGACGTGATCGCCTCGCTGTTGTCAAGGGCGCGGCAGCCGGTTGAGATTCTCTCGGGCGATCGGGACCTGTTCGCACTGGTGGAAGATCCTCAGGTCAAGGTGCTCTACCCGACGAAAGGCACCAGCCAGCTGCTGGAGGTGGACGAGGCCGAGATCACTCGTCGCTACGGGATTCCCGGCCGAGCTTACGGAGACTTTGCGCTCCTGCGAGGCGACCCCTCCGACGGACTGCCCGGCGTGGCGGGGATCGGAGAAAAGACGGCCTCGCGGCTGATCGCCGAGCACGGCTCGTTGGAAGCGCTGCTCAAGAGCGAGAACCTCAAGGAGAGCGAGCGCAAGAAGCTACAAGCAGGTCGCTCCTACCTGGAGACGGCTCGCAAGGTGGTCTTACCGGTCCGGGACATCCCCCTGCCTGCGGTCGATCTCAAGCTGCCCGATCGCTTCACCAACGCTGGCCTCGTGCGCGAGATCGCCGAGCAGCATCGGCTCGAGAATGCGGTCGAGCGGGCCTGGAAAGCGGTGCGTAACTGCCTGGTCAACCCGGTAGCGTAGCAGCGTCCAGTACTGGTCATTGCCGGGGAATCGAGCGCTGACCTTGGCCTCACCCGTCTCCAGGGCCGCCTGCCCCCGGAACCACTGTCCCTGGCGCGACAGGGGATGCCACTTGCCGCCATTGATGATCTGCACGTCGCTGGCTGCTGGCACGTAGACCGAGAAGGCAGATTTCTTGCCCGGCGGAAGGGCCAGGGTGCGAGGATACTCGAGCATGGCCTTGCGCTCGAGGAAGGTCGAGGAGATCTCGGGAAACCTCTGAGTGGTGCCGCGCCGCGCCTCGACCCAGTATTCCATCACATAATTGAAGCGCTCGGCGAACGGGTCGTCCTTGCCAAAGATTGCCACCTTGTAGCGGCCGGGCGCAGGAAAGAGCACGTCCACCGCCCAGCCGTCCTTGTCCACCTGGGCCAGGCAGTGGGAATCGGGCAACTCCTGTCCGTTGCGGTACAAACCCGCCATGAGACTGACGCCGCTGGCGGCTCGGAACTTGAGCTTGAGGCCCTGGTCGGTCTTCAGAGTGCCGCGCGACTCGCGCGGTCGGATGTCGAAACGAAAGCAGGCTGACCCCACGCGGGGCAGGGAGTCTACCTGGGCCCGGCTCCTGGGAGGAGAGAGCAACTGCCAGGTCTTCTCCTTGGGAAAGTGGCTGTAAATGAGCTGATCGGGCGGCACCAGGAAGTAATAGGGATTGAACTTGCGGGTAAAGCGTCGCGACTGGTAGTCGACATAGCCGCTGCCCCAGGTCGAATCCAGCAAGTACCAGCGCCCCTGGATCCTGACGGCGTTCCAGGCATGTCCGAGCGACAGGTTGGTGGTATCCTCCGGGTCGCGTCGCACCTCCCCACTGACGACCACGGTCTCCACTGCGCAGCGCGAAGCCAGCGCCTCATAGAGATTGGCATAACCGGCGCAGACTCCGGTGCGGCGCTTGAGCACCGCTTCGGCGCTCTGATCGGGGTATTGCCCGGAGAAATAGCTCACCGTGTCGTAGGCGATGTGCTCGGTGATCCAGCGATAGACGGCTCGAGAGCGCTCTTCCGAGGTCTGACCGGCCTTCTTCAGGTAGGCTCCCAGAGCATCCAGACTCCGCTCAGCGGAAGCCGGGGCGGCGAGCGCGTAGCGGTCGACCTCAAGATAGAGTGATGGCTTCCTCCCCAGGGCCTCGGGAGCTGCAATCAGGAGAGCCAGGACGACCACCGCAAGAATACGCCGCACAGGAGAAACATTTTGGCCGCCCACTCGGGCTCTCCTTCACTGCGTCAGCTCGGCTGCGGCGCTCTCCATGTCGCGCCACAGATCGCCCCGGGCAGCCACTCGCGCGGGGGCGCTGGCCAGGGTGAACTCGTCAGGGTACACTGAGTCGAGCTCCTCCCAGGCCAGAGGGACCGAGACCCCGGCCCAGGACACGGGACGGGGCGAATAGATCCAGGCCAGGCTCTTGCCGTAGCTGTTCTGGTTGGCGTCCACGAAGACTTTTCCGGTGCGCCGGGCGGTGGACCACTCCAGGGTGACCTCCTGAGGCCGCTTCTGGGCCAGGAATTGAGCCAGGGTCCGGCTGGCGGCCCGGACGACCTCGAACGGGTAACGCCGGACGAGAGGCACCATGAGATGAAGCCCGGTCTTGCCCGAGGTCTTGACGAAGGGGGTGAGCCCCACTCCCACCAGCATCTCCCGCAGATCGCGGGCCAACGAGCAGGCGGTGCGAAAACCCGCCAGGTTCAGCTCCGGCTCGGCCCCTTCGGCCTCGCGGCCGGAATAGATGTAGGGGTCGAGATCAAACAAGAGTCGATCAGGAAACAGCAGGGGATCGTCACGACCGTCCAGGGGCGCGGCTCGCGAGAGCCAGGCGTGCAGCTCGAGATTGGCCAGTTGGGCCAGCCACACCAGGGTGGCCAGATTGTGACATAAGAGCCAGGGCTCGCTCGGCTCCTCGCGGTTCTCGGCCGTCTCCACGAACTCGGGCAACTCGCTCTGGGTCCAATGCTTCTGATAGAACGACTTGCCCTGGATGCCGTCCGGGTAGCGCGTGAGGGTGATGGGACGGTCGATCAGGTGGGGCAGGGCATAGGATCCGACCCTGAGCACGTAGGCGATCAGGTCGCGCTTGGTGTAGTCGGGCCAGAGAGGCTTGTCCAGGTTGGTCAGGGCCAGTTGGTGGCCTTCCACCTCCAGCGTTCCCTGCGCCCCCATCACGCGCAGGCGCTCGAGCGCCTCATTCTCGGCCAGGCCCAGAAATACGGGGCCTCGCAGCTTGCCCTGGGAGGTCCGGTCCTGATAGCGAACCTCGACCCGCAAGGAAGGCTCCACCCAGGTAATGGGGCCGTCCCGCGGAGGGTCGACGAGCGCGCTGTCGCCCACTTTGAGCGCCTGCAATCGCTGCTGCCACTGAGCCAGTCCGGCATCGTCAAAGCCACTGCCCACGTCACCCACATAGCGCAGATGGCCGTCCTGGTTGCGAGAGCCGAGCACCAACGAGCCGAAGGTGTCGGCCCGGCTGCCCTCCCCGGGCCGAAAGCCGACCACCACGAAGACCTCCTCCCGAGTGCTCTTGACCTTGAGCCAGCTGGCGCTGCGCCGCCCGGGCTCATAGCGAGAGCCTCGCCGCTTGGCCATCAGGCCCTCCATTCCCAGGCTGGTCATCGCTTGAAAGGCGGCCAGACCGTCCTGAAAGCGGGCCACCGGTTGGAAGGGGGGCACCAGCACGGTTTCCAGCAAGCGCTGGCGTTGCTCGAGCGGGCAGGCGATCAGCTCGAACCCATCCAGATGGAGCAGATCGAAAGGATAGAAGACCACCGGGATCTCCCGCTCGGCACGGGCGATGTCGGCCGGGCGCTCGAGGTTGATGCGCCCTTGCAGACGCTCAAAGTTCGGCCGCCCCTGGGCGTCCAGGGCCACGACCTCTCCGTCGAGCCAGGCCTCGGCCACGGGAAGAGTGCTCAGAGCCTGGCTCAGCTCCGGGTACTGGTCACTGTGGTCGCGGCCCTGACGGCTCCAGAGCTCCACCGAGCCCTGCTGCAGGCGAGCCAGCAAACGAACCCCGTCCAGCTTGGGCTCGAAGACGAAAGCCGGGTCGTGAAAAGGCTGGCGGGCGCTCTGAGCCAGCATGGGCTGAACCAGCGAGGGCAGCGGACGCGGGCGCGAACCGGCCGCCAGCTGGGGCACGGGCCAGAAGGCGGGCCCTGGTGGCGGGCTGGTCGCCTCCTCGACCCGTCGTCCGGTCAGAACCGAGAGCTCATCCACCGTTCGACCCTCAAGGCCATCGCGGGACTTGCTGAAGAGCCAACCCTGCTCGGTGCGAATCAGGCTGAACCGGCCTTTGAGCTTCTGGCCTCGCAGGTGGATCATCACCCGACCGCGCTCGAGGTCGGATCGCATCCGGATGCTGGCCTCCCGAGCGTCGAGCCAGCTGTGAACACGCTCGTGGGCGGGCGAATAGGTGCCGGCATCCCACACGATCACCTCTCCCCCACCATACTCCCCGGCCGGGATCACGCCTTCGAAGGTGCCATAATCGAAGGGATGATCCTCTACGGCCACGGCCAGCCGCTTGTCGCTCGGGTCCAGACTGGGCCCCTTCGGGATGGCCCAGGAGATGAGCACCCCGTCTACCTCGAGGCGCAGGTCATAATGGAGCCGCCGGGCCCGGTGCAACTGCACCACGAAGGCCAGAGGGCCGAGACGCTGCAAGGCCTGGCCAGGCGCTGGCTCGGGGGTGACCTCAAAGTCGCGTTTGCGCTGGTATTCCTGCAACCCTCAGGGCTTTGCGCTGTAGACCGCCCCGGCCTGCATGCCGGGAGTGATGCCTTCCACCGCGCGACCGTAGACCGCGCCCGCCTGCATTCCCGGCGGGGGCGCGATGACGTTGCTGTTCCAGAGGGCCGGCTCCCAGACAGGGGCCTGGACCAGAGCGCCGTTCTGGGCATCGGGGCTGAGCTCCACGGCGTCTGCGGTGGGCCGATCCGGATGCCAGAGGCTCTGGCTGCCTTCGACCCGAGCGCCGGCCTGGCCGAGCAGCGCGCCGTTGCCGACCACGCTCTCGGAGCTGCGGGCGGAGTTGATGGCGGCCAGGCTTTCCACGGTTCGGTGACTCATCCTGAGCACCTTATCCCTCGCTCGGACGTTTCGACTAGGCAAACGATGTTAGCAATTCGTTAACCGTCGACCGACCTCGAAGACCAGCTCCTCGTTCCACGGACCCGTGGCCACCTGCACTCCCAGCGGCAAGCCTTCGGGAGAGCGCCCAACAGGCACGCTCATGGCCGGCCAGCCGGTCAGGTTGAAGAAGGCGGCAAAGCTGATCCAGCCCAGCATGGCCTCGGACCAGGCAGAGGTGCCGTGGAGGCGGGCCGGACCGGGGGCCACCGGGCACAAGACGATGGGGAAGCGCTGGGAGAACTCCAGCATCCGCGAGCGCAGGCGGGCCCAGCGATAGCGCAGGTGGCAGTACTCGGGCGAGGTGAGCCGATGCGGGGCGATCAGCTGGAAGAACTCGGCCAGCAGACGGTGAGGCTGGTCAGTGCCAAGCTTCTGCAGCAGGCGCCTGAGGGCCATCCCCTCGTCGGCCAGGAAGAGTCCCTGCAAGAGCTCGGCCGTCTCTTCCACCCCGGGAGGGCGAATCTCGGTGGCCGGCAGGCCCAGGCGCTGGACGGCCCTCTCCAGGGCGGCCCGCGTGGCCGCGTCGGCGGAGACGATGCCGTTGTCGGCGAACCAGGCCACCTGGGCGCGAGCCGGATCGGGTCGTTCGGGGTTGGCGGGGACGACCTCGGGATCATGCCCATCCGGCCCCTGGATCAACCCCAGCAACAGCTGCAAATCACCCGGATTGCGCGCCATCGGTCCGATCTGCCACAGCCCGTCGGTCGTCCCGCCGGGGCCGGGGGTGTGCCCGGTTCGGGCCACTCGACCGGTGGTGGGCTTCATCCCCCAGACCCCGCAGTAGTGGCAGGGCAACCGGATGCTTCCGCCCGTGTCGCTCCCCAGTCCCAACGGGGTGGCCCCGGCCGCCAGCAAGGCTGCCTCTCCTCCGCTCGAGCCGCCGCAAGTGCGCTCGGGGTCGTGCGGATTCAACGTTCTCCCGATGAGCGCATTGTCGGTCTCGAGCCCCATGCACAGTTCGGGCACACTGGTCTTGGCCAGCACCACCATGCCGCAGCGGCGCAGGCGGGCCACCACCGAGGCATCCCGCTGACTGCGACAGCCGCGTCGTCCGGCCGTGCCATAGGTGGTGACCGTCCCCTCCACGTCCAGCGAGTCCTTGACCGTGAAGGGCACTCCCCAGAGCGCTCCTCCGAATCCGTCAGGATCGAGCTTGCGAGCTTGCTCCATGGTCCATTCCGGATCGCACCACAAGACTGCATTGAAGGATTTGACTGCCTCGATGCGGGCCAGGAAGGCGCCGGCTACCTCCACCGGCGAGACCTCCTTCAGCCGGATCAGCCGGGCCAGCTCGGTGGCGGGCAGGTCTGTCAGCACCGCGACGAAAAGGAGCCAGCGTGAGATGGCGTGCGGTTCTGGCCAGCTCCTCGAGCGCGCTGACGCTGCTGGCGGTAGCGGTGTTGGGCACCCACGAGATGGCCTTCGAGCATTTTTGGGCCGATCCCCTGCGAGCCCATCGCTCGGTCGGCCTCACTGCAGCCATGAGCCTGTTGACCATGCTGGGAGACAATCGCCTGCTGGCCTTGCTGGTGATGCTGGTCTCGCTGCGCCTGGCGGATCGGTGGGACAAACGGGCCCTGGTGGCCGTCTACCTGCTCAATCTGGTCGGCAATACTTTGCTGAAAGCCCTCTTTCGGCGAGAACGGCCCGACGTCGCCTTCGATCCGCTGGTGCAGGAGCCGTTCTACAGCTTCCCCTCCGGCCATACCATGGCCGCCGCCGCCGTCTACGGATTTCTGGCCTCCCTGCTCCTGCGCCACGGCCATCCCCGGCTGGCGGCCCTGACACTGCTTCCCATCCCGCTGGTAGGGATCTCCCGCGTCTACCTGGGGGCTCACTACCCAACCGACGTGGTGGGAGGCATTCTGGCAGGCATCGTCGTAATCGCGCTGGTCTATTCGACCAGGAAGTGAGGGGCGGCCATGGCCATCGTCACAGGTCTCTCGGGCAACGAGATCTACTGCATGCACCTGAAGGGCTACCAGCCGGGGGATCTCGTGATCGGCAACAGCGTCTTCAGCATGGGCCTCGTAGGCAGCGTGGGCTCGGCGATGCGCACCCTGGCGGGCGGCGAGGTGACCCAGGTCACCAGCGTGATTCGCGACGGGCGCACCATGGCCCTCGAGCGCATGATGAAGGAGGCCCGCCAGCGAGGAGGGGCCGGTATCACCAGCGTGACCAGCGAGCTGGTGCAGCACTCGGGCATGATCGAGTTCTTGTCGGTGGGCAGCACCGTTCGCAAGGAAGCCGGCGGCCAGCAGGCCGAGCTCGAGTTCTCCACCTCGGCCGACGGACAGGAGCTCTACTGTCAGCTCGACTGCGGCTTTCACCCCCTGCGTTTCGTGTTCGGCAACGTGGCTTACTCGGTCGGCATCGGCGGCGGGCTGGCAGGAATGTTCAAGAGCCTGGTGCGGGGCGAGGTCACCCAGTACTCCGACGTCTTCAACCGGACCCGCCGCCTGGCTCTCGAGCGCATCGCCCACGAGGCCCATGAAGCCGGAGGGAACGCTGTGGTGGGCATCCGCACCTCCATCATCAACTTCGCCGGCACCCAGGAGATGATGATGATCGGCACCGCCTCGCGTCACGATCTGCTGCCTCCTCAGTACGACCAGAACCCGGTCACCAGCGACCTGACCAATGAAGAGATGTGGAATCTGATCCACCTGGGCTACATGCCCATCCAACTGGTGCTCGGAGTATCAGTCTACTCGCTGGGTCTGGCCGGCGGAATCATGGCCGCCTTCAAGTCCCTGGTCAGGGGAGAGATCTCCGAGCTCACCACCATGATCTACGATGCTCGCGAGAATGCCGTGGCCCGGGTAGCGCGAGATGCGGCCGCCTGCGGAGCCGACGACGTGGTGGGCTTGAAGACCTACGTCTACCAGCTGGGGGGCGGAATCATCGAGCTGATGGTGCTGGGCACAGCCGTCAAGAAGATGGAGGGGATCAAGACCCTCAATGACTCGCTACCCCCTCAGGCCATCATCAAGGACAAGGACACCTTCTTCAACGCCTCGGTGCTGAGCACGGCCAGCAACCTGAACCAGGGCACCGGCTGATCACTCATACATCCACAGGCAGCCCTGCTTGAGCAAGGCGAGCACACGGCGATAGAGCTCGTCATGAACCACCTCGAAGCCGCTCACGTCGAGGTTGAGGTCTTGAGCGCTCACCACGGCGATCAGGCCGTTTCGCTCCAGGACGTTGCGCTCGATCGAGATCACCACCCCGTGGCGCACCCAGTGCAGCTCGGAATGGGACTTGCCGGTCATGGTCAAGATGGCGTGACAGGCCAGCAAGGGCTCTCCTTGAGCCGACCAGGGGGTGAGGTGGAGAGGGGGGTCACCTGGCTCGGCTGGAGGATCGGCCAGCAAGCCCTCCATCACCTGGTAGCGCCGCAGTCGGCAACGGCTGCGGCGAGGAACGGCCAGCAGGCCGGGAGCGGCCTGGGGGGCGACCAGATACCACTCGGCCCGGCCCAAAGGCGCCGGACAGGCGCCCAGATCCCAGTAGCCGGGTCGGAAGTCGGCGCTTTGCGAGCGCCCGAAGTAGGGACGATTGACCAGGTTGCCGTTGAGCGTGATGGGGATGCCGGCGAAAGCCAACCGACTCACGTCCAGCCCGGCCAGCGCTCCCGGTCCGAGGTCGATGCGGGTTAATGGCTGCAGGTTGTCCATGGGTTGGGTATCGGCCAGCAACTGGCCGTTCTCGAGCCGAAAGCGCAACCCCTCGGGAGACCGGCCCGACAACACTTCCAGGCTGCGACCCGTCTCGGCCACGGCGTTGAAGCCCATGGAGAAGCGCCGCAGGTAAGGCTCGCAGGACTCGAGCGGGTGCATCAGCACCCGGGCCAGGCGATCGGGCTCCACCTCGCTGAGCGGGGTGCCGTCGTGGGTGAGCTGATAGGAGGTTCGAAACAGCTTGCGCCTCTGGCGCAGCTCGACCCGGGTGGCTCCTCCCACCACCCCGGACTGGACCAGGCAGAGCATGCTCTGGGAAGGGTCGCTCAGGGCAAACCGGGCCAGCTTGTGGCGCGCGCTGAGAAAATCGAGACTGAACTGACCTTGAGAATCCAGGCTGCCTTCCTGGCGCAGACTGGTCAATAGATCCTGCAACTCGGTTTCCACCGGCCACAGGTTCGCCGAGGCTCCGGCTTTCCCCGGTCAAACCGAAACAGTTTACAAGAATGTTGCGGGCGTGAACAGTTTGTAAACTTCCATGCCCCCCCTTGACCACATGGAAGAGGTCCGTGATAAACCCCACAGAAGTTGCGCCTGATAACTGGAGGAGGATTCGAAAATGCCACTGCCCGCAATCGCTGGAGGACTTCTTATCGGTGGGCTCGTCGCCCTGTTCAGCGGCAAGGACAAGAGCCAGGAATCACAGTACTGTCAACATGCGGGTCAGGGCTCCAACCACCTGCTGGGAACCCTGGGCGGTGGAGCTGCCGGCGCGGTGCTCGGCTCGATGGTCTGCCCCGGGCTTGGCACCGTCATCGGCGGCGTGCTCGGCGCGCTGTTCGGCCGCGAGGTCTCCAAGCAGTTCTCGCAGGACCAGTGCTGCCCGCAGCCTCAGCATGGCAACTATCCTCCTCCCGGCCAGGGCTGCTGGGGTCCCCAGGTTCCTCAGGGCAACTGGTGCAACCCGGGCTACCCGCAGTACGGTGGACCGCAGTTCGGTGGCTTCCCTCAGACCGGTGGCTACTGCTGCCCACCCCAGCCCCAGTATTGTCAGCCCCAGCAGTGCTGCCCGCCTCAAAATTGCTGCCCGCCTCAGCAGGGCCAGCAGGATATCAACTGGGGCGGCACGCTCCAGCAGGACTGCAAGGGCAAGCCGGCCACCTATACCACCAGCGGTGGCTACAACATCACCATGAACGGTGACCGCGTCTCGATCACCGACTGCGAGGGCAACAAGGTCGAGCATTGGGGCGACCCCCACGAGAACGTCAACGGCAAGCACGTGAAGGACTGGAACGAGAAGACCCGCACCCTGATCCTGGCCGATGGCACCAAGGTCACCATGAACGCGACCGGCCCTCAGGGGGTTACCGAGAGCACCAGCATCTACGATGGCGCCCAGAACATCCAGTTCAACAACAAGACCAATACCGTCGAGCACCGCTCCTTCGACCCGTGGGATACGGCCGGCCGCGAGCGCACCCAGGCCGACGGCGAGACCTCCTATATGGGGTACGCCCGCAACGGCGACCTGATCTACCGCAACATCTACACCCAGAAGGACAATCTCCAGGTGATTCCGAGCTTCCAGGACCTGGCTCGCGTGCACAACGGACAGGTGACCGACCTGTTCGACGACCCGCGCCTCGGCCACACCTAAACTGGCCCGGGAGCCTGCTCGAGCCGCCCCTCGCGGGCGGCTCTTTTGTTTGTTCGCCAGGCATGATCAGGCCTACCCGCTCCCCAACAAAGGAACGAGCCAGGGGCTCTTGAAAGTGAGGGGCAAATTTTTGTTCTTGGGAGTGGTGATGACGCAAGGAACCCAACAAAAGGCACTGGTCATGCTGGTCTCCGAGGTCATTGAGGGCAAGGCCAATCCGGCCGAGCTCGAGGTGGCGCTGGTCATCGCCAGGCAGGGCCTCGAATCCATGCAAGAGGAGTGGGAGGAGACCGTTGACAACCTCCCTCCCGAGGCCCAGGAGAAGTGCGAGGATATCATCGAGCAGATCCACACGACTTTCGGCCTGTTCAAGCACGGGCTCGATCTTCTGGGCGTGGCCGTGGACAATCGCCGGACGGAGGAGCTCTTTCAGGGCGGAGAGCTGGTGCGCCGCTGCTCTCATCAGCTCGACGTGCAGTTCTCGATGTATCGCAACCTGGCGCTCCTGGCCCAGGGACCGACCGACATTCCCAGCTTGAATCTGCTGATCAGAACCCTGGAGCAAGTCCGCTCCAACCAGACCCAGATGCAGACGTTCCTGAGCGTTGTGAACGCCGAGCGTCTGACCACGCTCAAAGCCCTCGACGACCTGGCCGGAGCTCCCGAAGAAGGCGAGTACGGGGCCGTGCGACGAGCCTTCGACGACCACCTTCGCTGCATGAACCGGCTGGCCAGGGCCATCGAGGCAAACGACGACTACCTGGTGGACGAGGAGATGAAGAAGGCCGAGAAGACCTTCCGCTACCTGCAGGAGTTGATCCCGCTTGCCAGTTTGCGGGCCCGGACCTCCGGTCCCACCAAGTCCCAGCTGGTCAACCTGGTCATCCACATGGCCTACGACGTCGCTCAGGGCGCCTGCCACCAGGATCTGCTGGCGGAGCACCTGGAGAGGCTCAAGAAGGACATTCTTCCCCTGGCCACGGCGGTCAAAGCGGCCGCCCCGGTGGCCTCGGTCATGATGCAGCAGGAGGCGACCCGGGCTGTGGCAGCCCTGAAGGGCTACGAGGAGGCCATCCTGGGCTTCGAGCAGTTCTTCGAGACCCGCGATGTGCTGCTGCTGCAGGCGGCCTCGAACCGGTTGCGAGAGTCGGCCGACGAGTTGCACGCCTGCTGGGAGACGCTGCAGAATCTGGCCGACCGGGAAGGCAAAGTCTGTTGTTTGCGCTGCAACTTCTACAACTCCCCCGATCGGCGCAACTGCGCCAAGTGCGGTGGAGCACTCCCCATCCTGGTGGAGAAGTCCGTGTCCACCTCGACCTTCTCGGTGGAATCCGAGGGGGTGCGGCCGGCGGCCGAGGAGCCCGTTTCCAGCTCCAACCTCGAGCGGATGTACAAAGCGGTCGATGCCATCCGGACCAAGAGCATCTCCAAGGACGAGTTCGAGTCCGAGCTGACCTGGTTCGAGGGACTGATCGACCAGCAGGAGAAGTCGGTGGGTCAGGCTCCGGAGACGAACCTGGAGGGTCTTTCCGACGAGGAGCGCGAGGAGGCGGTCAAGCGGGCCGAGCTGGTGCGCGAAACCGAGCAAGCCTTCCAGGGCGGAATTCAAGACTGGCGGGAGGCCATCCAGGAGTGGCGCAACTACCTCGACACGGGCCAGCGCGAGCTGCGCTTGCTCGAGCACGGCAAGGAGCTCTGTGACCAGGGAGCCCGCAAGCTGCTGAGCCTGGCTCTGGCTTCTCAGGCCGCTGCCGGCGCAGGAGAATCGAATTGAAACGCTGGCTGCATCGAGTGCTGACGGTCGTCAACCAGGAGGACCCGGGCTCCTGGCCTTCGGACTTCGAGCTGCAGGCCGCTCTCAATCACGCGGGCGACGAAGGCTTTGGCATCGACTCGGTGGAGTACCTGCAGTTGAGTGAGGAGACAGTCGGGGTTCAGGTCGTGATGTCTCGGATCGCCAAAAAGTGAAGCTACGCCTGCTCCTTGTCTTTGTCCTGAGTGCTCTTGTCCTGGCCCAGAGCGCTCTGGACGGGATTCTGGTCCAGATGCTGAACGCCAAGAGCGAGCAGTGGGATGTCATCCTCACCCGCAACAAGGCCGCCCTCAATCGCGAAGAGGTCGTGCCAGCCATCCGCCAGGCAATGCAGCTCGCTGTCAAGGGCCGTGACAAGGAAGCCGGCGACCTGCTGCGAGCCATCGACCACGCCGACTGGTTCTTGACCGAGAAGAAGGAGTATCGGGCCCTGGGCCAGCTGACGCTGGCCACCTACTATATCCAGCAGGGCGTCCCGGCCAAAGCGGGCCCGGTGGTCGACTGGCTGATCGAGACCCATCCAGACCTTTCCGACGCCTTCATCTTGCAGGGTCATCTCTATATGGAGAGCGATCCCAACAGGGCCATCGCCATGTTCTTGAAAGCCGCCGAGTTGACTCCCACCTCGGAAGGAGCCTACCTGGGCCTTGGCCAGGCCTATTTTCTGGTGACCCGCAAGGCGGACGCCATCAAGGCCTACAAGAAGGTCCTGGAGCTGAACCCGGATAACCCCACCGCCAAGGACGCCATTCGTTACCTGCAAGACCCCAACGCGGGCAAGATCACGGCCGCCACGGCCGCGGCCGGCCAGCACTTCCAGAGGGCCGAGGAGTTGTTCGCCCGGGGCAAGTACCTCGAGGCCATCAAGGAGTATGACCTGGCCATCAAGGCCGACGTTCGCTTCTCCAAAGCCTGGGTCTACAAAGGCGATGCCTACCTGCAGCTAGGCCAGCTCGAGCGGGCCATCACCTGTTATCGCCAGGCCATCAAGTTCGACGGCCGGGACAAGCAGGCATACCGCTTCCTGGGTGCGGCCCTGGAGCGCAAGTTCGCCGAGCTCTCCAAGGACCCCAAGGACCTCGAGGAGGCGATCAGCTCTTACCAGAAAGCCCTCGAGCTCGACCCCGAATACGCCTCAGCCCAGCAAGATCTGGCCCGAGCACTCAAGCTGCGCGATCAAAAGTAGTCGACCTCGACCACTTTCAGCTTGAGCCGGCCCACCAGGTTGATCCAGGCCAGATCGCGGGGGTCATTGTTGAGCTTGATGTGGGTGCCATCCACGGGAAGCTCGTCCCAGGTCGGGTCCACGCTGACCCAGTGGTGAGCGTCGTGGAACTCGGCCCAGGCGTGCCAGGCGAACCCCCCGTCCCGGGCGTAGGCCAGACCTCCCACCTCGCGGGCCGGAATGCCCGCCGCCCTGAGGAGTGCGACCAGGAGCAGGGAGTGCTCGGTGCAGTCGCCGGCCCGGTTGTGCAGCACGTCATGAGCCGTGAATGCGTTGCTAGCTCCCGTCTTCTCCAGCCGGTGGAACACCCACGACTTGAGGCGCTCAGCCTGCTCACGGGGCTCCGAGCCGCGCCCGTGTCGCCTGGCCAGCTCTCGCATCTTCGAATCGACCTGAATCTCGGGGGTGGAAGCGAGGTAGCGTGTGCGCTCGTCGGCTGTCAGCGATCGGCCCATGTCGGTGGGTAAGTCCTCGCCGGTCACCAGCAGCAAGCGCTGATCCTCGCGCCGAAGGCGCTGACGGTGCGACTCGGGCAGGGGGAAGTCGTCCAGGCCTTCCACCTCCATCGTCAGGCCCCGTACCGTGCGGGCCTCGCCCAGCTCGCGGCCACCCTGCACCATCATCAAGTCCAGCATCTCTCGCGGGGGATCGAGCTGGCGGGCTTGAGCTTCCCCCTCGGCCCGCAGCTCCACTCCCGTGCCGATGCTGACGCGCTCGGCCGAACCATCGGGACGGGCCAGCATCTCTCCCCGGGCGCCCTGCTGGGTCAACTGCAGCAGGAAAAACGGGGGCTGGCTCTCTCGAAACGTCAGGCGAGTCTCGCTGTCGCACTCCTGGGCACTCCAGTCGCAGGACCAGTCGGAGAACTGATCTCCGGGCCGAGCACCAGCCAGCCACCGTTCCAACCTCTGGCTTTCGGCCAGGTTGTCGCGCACCTCTTCAATGGTACGAATGGTCTCGCCCGCCGGGCTGTAACGCTCGATCCGCAATCCGTCGGCGCGGCGCTGCACCTGAATGGTGCTTTCCTGGCCGTCCTCGAGAGACCACTCCTGGCAGGCCAGGACGGGTCCCTCCCCCGTCAGGGCGTAATAGGTGACGCTCTTGCCGTGACTGACGGTGCGCTCGCCCATCATGAGCATCTCGGTCCAGTCTTCCTCCGAGGACACGGCCACCGGCTGGCCCAGATAGTTGCCCGGACGCGACTCGACCAGGCTCCACCCAACCTTCTGGCCCAGCATGTAGACCCCATAGGCCTGCCGCCCGGCCGTGCGCTGGACGAACTGAGCCAGCGACTCGGTCTCGGTCCCGGCCAGGGCGGCCGAGACCGTCAGGACGAGGGAGAGCACGACCGCTTCCCCATACCCCCCTGGCACGATTGCCCAACGGGGAGTCTGGCGGGGTTCGGTCCGAGACCACAGTGAGGTTTGTGGCCAGCGCAGCACCCGATCCTCTTCCCCAGGACCTGGTGGAAGCCTGCGCCGAAGACGACATTACCTGTCGTTCGACCCGGCTACACTCGACTCATGGAGCTGCTTGATGAACGTCCCGACCTGGCCCTCGGAACCCTGCCGGCACTGGTCATGAACGATCCCTTCCTGGCCCAACTGGCCGACCTTTGCGCGCATGAGCCAGGTGCGCCCAAATGGGTGATCGTGCCCTCCCCGGCGGTCGGCTGGACGCTGGCCGAGCGGCTGGCCCTGAGCGGAGTCGCCTGGGCCAACCTCCGCTTTGCGACCATGCACGACCTGGCTCGCGATCTGGCCGCTCCTCACCTGTTGGAAGCCGGCCTCGACCCGGTGCCGGACGGTCTCTCCGCCTCGCTGCTGCTCCGCCTGTTGCTGGATCTGAGCGATGCCGAGGAGGGATACTTTCGTCCGCTGGCCGAGCAACCGCGCATGGCGGACAGCCTCTGGGCCTCATTGCTCGAGCTGCGGCTGGAAGGCTTCCAGGCCGAGAGCTTTCCCTTCGAGCAGCTCAAGCCGCCTCGAAAGGCGGCCGAGCTCCGCACTTTGCTGCTGGCTTACGAAGACTACCTGGGCCAGCACCGCCTGGCTGATCAGGCCGATCTGTATCGGGCGGCCGTCCAGCGGGTCGCCGAGGCCCCCATGGCCGACACCGACCCCCTGCTCGTCCTCCCGGGGCTCCGGCTACCCCGTCTGGCGCGGAAGTTGCTCTCATGCCTGCCTGGTCGGCGCCTGCCCGGTCGTCGACCCGAGCTGCCGGGCTGGGACCTGCCCTCCGGCTGGCCGGCCGACCAGGAGGTCGCCGGAGGCGCGAGTTTGCGCTGGCTCACCCGGCCCGTCCAGGTCCCCGGGGTCCAGACCCTGGCCGCCGGCGGACGCGACGCCGAGTTGGAGGAAGTCTTCCGGCGGGTGCTCGAGCAGGGAATTCCGCTCGACCAGGTGGAGCTGGTGGCCTCTCAGCCCGAGCTGCGCCTCGAGCTTTGGGAGAAGGCCTGTCGTCTGGGCCTGCCCGTCTGCCTGTCCGATGGCCTGCCGGCAGCCCGCACCCGGGACGGGCGGGCCGTTCTGGGCCTGCTCTCCTGGATCGAGAGCGATTTCTCGGCCAGCCAGCTGCGCTCGCTGATCCTGGCGGGCGACCTGGTGCCGCCTGACGGTCTGGTCAACGGGGCGGTGGCTTCGATCCTCGCGCATTCGCACCTGACCTGGGGCCGCGAGACCTATCGACGTGGCCTGGGGGGCGCCAGCCTGAGGTTGCGAGCCCAGGCCGAAGAGGAGCACGACCACGCTGAGCTGCGGCTAGCCCAGGCGGAGCGGGTGGAGACCCTGCAAGGCTGGATCCAGAGGCTGCTCGACCGTCTTCCCACCGAACAGGGCAACCAGCTCGAGTTGGGGGCACTGATCGAGGCTTTGCTTGCCCTGCAACGGCCTCAGGCCGATCCGGCCATCACCCGGGCCCTGCGAGAGCTGCTCAGTCTGGCTCCTTTCTGGCGCCCACGGGCCCAGATCCTGCGGCTGGTGCGCGAGCGGCTCGAACGACTGCGCCTGGGTGCTTCCCGAACTCGGCCTGGCTGTCTCTATGTGACCGGTCTGCAAGGCGCCGGCCGCTCAGGGCGGCGTTACCTTTCTTTGCTCGGATTGGAGGAAGGGCGGGTCTTCAGCCCTCCCATCGAGGATCCGGTGCTGCTCGACTGCGAGCGCTCCGCTCTGGGCCTGCCCACCTCGCTGGAGCGCATTCACGAGCAGGTCTCCGAGGTCTTGCTGGGGCTGGCCAGCTGTGAAGCCGAGCAGGTCGTCTTCAGCTACTCGGTGCGCGATCTGCGCGAGAATCGCGAGACGGTCTCTTCCTGGCTCTTCAAACAGGCCCTGCGCCTGGAGCGCGGTCCCGAGGCCGATTCGCAAGAGCCCGACCCCGTCACGGTGGTGGCCACCAGGGCCGGCTCGGCACCCTCGGTCAGCTCGTGGTGGCTGGCCCGGCTGGTCCCCACGGGCCCGGCGGCGGCCCGCTGGGTCTTGCAGGCCTATCCCTGGCTGGCCCGAGGCCAGAGGGCGGTCCAGGCTCGGGAAAGCGCGCTTTTCACCGAGTATGACGGCCTGGTCATTCAGGCCAGCGAGCTGGATCCCCGTCGCACCGGCCGGCCTGTCTCGGCTACCGCGCTCGAGACCCTGGCTGCCTGCCCCTTCCGCTGGTTCCTCGAGCGAGCTCTGGGCCTGACTCGCCGCGAGCTCGTCTCACCCAACCCCGACCAGTGGCTGGACGCGCTCTTGCGGGGTAGCCTCATGCACGACCTTCTGGCGCTCTTCTTGCGGCGCTTGCGCTCGGCCGGTCAACGCCCGAGCCGGCGCGAGCACGAGCAAGAGCTGCTGGATCTGCTCGAGAGGAGGCTCCAGGAGCTGCGCAAGCGCATTCCGCCGGTGTCTGAAGCTCTCTATGAAGAGGAGGCCGAAGGCCTGCGCATCGATCTGGGCAAGTTTCTGGACCACGAGGAGCGATTGACGGGACACACACCGGTGGCACTCGAGGTTACCTTCGGTATGACCGACAACGAAGGCGAGCCCCTGGATCGGGCCGAGCCAGTCAGCCTCGAGCTCGGTCCATCGGGAGTGCTCAACCTGCGCGGTCGCATCGACCGGATCGACCGGCTGGCGGACGGAACCTACCAGGTGATCGACTACAAGACCGGGGCCCGCCCCCCGCACCCGGCTCGGGCCGTCTTCGCTTTCGGCCGTCAGCTTCAGCACGCCCTCTACGCCCTGGTAGCCGAAGAGCTCCTGGGCGGCCGGGTCAGCTCGGGAGCCTACTTCTTCCCCTCGATTCGAGCCGCCGAGGATCACTTCCACATCGAGAGGCCCGATCAGAAGCAACTCTTTGAACTGATCGGCGAGTTGCTGGCCATCGTGGAAGGGGGGGCCTTCGTGCATACCCCCGACCCGAACCACTGCCGCTGGTGCGATTTTCGGGCAGCCTGCCACCACCAGACCGAGCGTCACGCCCAGGTCAAGCTCGAGAACAGGGCCAATGAGATGCTCGAGCCCTATCGCAGGCTGCGCGCCTACCCCTGACCCAACAAGCTCTTGCCTACCGGAGGCGGCTCCACCCCGAACACCTCGGCCAGAGTCGCCCCGATGTCGGCAAAGGTCTCTCGAATGCCGTAATCGCGTCCTCCCGCGAGCGAGGGACAAAAGAGCAGCAGGGGAGCATACTCACGGCTGTGGTCGGTGGAGGGGGTGGTAGGATCGTTGCCGTGGTCGGCGGTCACGATCAGCAAGTCTTGCGGACCCAACCGGTTGAGAATCTCGCCCAGGTAGCCATCGAAGGTCTCCAGGGCGGCGGCAAAGCCGGGGCAGTCATTGCGATGTCCGTAGAGCATGTCGAAGTCTTCGAAGTTCACGAACAGAAAGCCCAGATCGCTGCGGTCGGTCAGCGCCTCGAGAGTCGCCTGATAGTGATCTTCGTTGGACTGGGTGCGGCGAGCGAAGGAGAATCCGCGGCCATCGAACAGCTCGGGGACCACACCGATGCCACCCACCTTGACCCCGGCCGCGGCCAGACGGTCGATGACATTCTCGGGTGGCGAGAGGGGAAAATCCTTACGGCGCTCGGTGCGCCGATAGCCCCCCTCAGCCGTCCCTTCGAAGGGGCGTGCGATGACGCGCTGCACCGAGTGCTCCCCCTTGAGGAGGCCGCGGGCGATCCGGCAAAGCTCGTAGAGGCGCTCGATGGGAACCACTGCCTCATGGCAGGCGATCTGAAAGACGCTGTCAGCGCTGGTATAGACGATGGGATGGCCGGTGGCCTGGTGCTCCGGGCCAAGACGCTTGAGGATCTCGGTGCCCGAGGCAGCGCAGTTGCCCAGCACCGGAGAGCCGATTGCCGCGCAAAAAGGCTCGATCACCTCGGGCGGAAAGCCCTGTGGGTAGGTGGGGAAGGGGCTCGTGGTCACGACTCCCATCATCTCCCAGTGGCCGGTGACGGTGTCCTTTCCGCCCAGCGAGCGCTCGGTCAATCGGCCGTAGGAGCCGCGAGGGTGCTCGACCGGCAGGGCCCCGGGCAGAGCCAGGAAGTTCCCCAATCCCAACGAGCGCAAGGTCGGAATGCGCAAACCGCCCACCTTCCGGGCCAGGTGAACCAGGGTATCTCCAGCATTCTCTCCCACGTCGCCAAAAAGCTCGGCGTCAGGCGCCGTGCCGGCCCCACAGCCGTCCATCACGATAACGAGCACTCGTTGCAGCTTCATCCGGGTCCCTTCCCGCCCCCTGCAGACGGATCCTGGGAAGGCAAGATCGGGTCCAAGAGGGAATGCAGGCTCTTCACTTTCATTGTCGGAGGTTTCTCGTGGCCGATCGCAAGGTAACCTTTCTCTGCATGGCGAGCTTTTTCAAAGGCACCGCCTTCATCGAGGAGTGCCGCGCCCTCGGCTGCAACACCTTGCTGTTGACCAACGAGCACCTCAAGGAGAAACCCTGGCCCTGGCAGGCCATCGACGAGCGTTTCTTCATGCACGACATCTATCGCCAGCCCGATGTCACCAGGGCGGTCAGCTATCTGGCCCGCACCCGCGAGATCGATCGCATCGTGCCCCTGGACGACTTTGACGTCGAGGTAGCGGCCTCGCTGCGCGAGCACCTGCGCTCTCCCGGGATGGGCGACACAACCGCCCGATTCTTCCGCGACAAGCTGGCCATGCGGGTGCAGGCTCGGGACGAAGGAATTCCGGTTCCCGAGTTCGTGCACGTGCTCAATCACAAGCAGATCGACGAGTTCAGCCGCAAAGTGCCCGGGCCCTGGATGCTCAAACCCCGAAGCCAGGCGGGAGCGGTTGGCATCAAGAAGATTCACAGCGCAGAAGAGCTGTGGCGTCGGGTCCACGAGTTGGGCGACGAGCAATCCTACCACCTGCTCGAGCGCTGCGTGGCAGGCGACGTGTTCCACGTCGATTCGATCGTCTACGACAAGAAAGTGCTCTTCCAGGTCGCCTCGCGCTACGGGACCCCGCCCTTCAACATCTGGAACGAAGGAGGGGTGTTCCTCAGCCACACCGTGAACCCCAAGAGCTCACTCAATCGCGAGCTGCTGGCACTCAACGAGAAGCTGATCAAGGCCATGCGGCTGGTGCGAGGAGTCACCCACGCCGAGTTCATCAAGGGCCATGACGGCCAACTGTACTTCCTGGAGCTGGCTGCCAGGGTTGGCGGCGCCAACATCGACCGGCTGGTGGAAGAGGCCTCGGGGTTCAACCTCTGGCGCGAGTGGGCCCGCCTGGAATACGCCTACTGCGTCAAAAAGCCCTATGAGCTTCCCAAGCCCAAGAACCTGCACGCGGGGCTCTTGATCTGCCTGTCACGAGCCGAGAAGCCCGATCTGTCCCGGTTCAACGCGCCCGAGGTCGTCTGGCGCCACGCCGAGGATCATCATGCCGGACTGGTTGTGGCAGGCAAGGATTATGATCGGGTCAACGAGCTCCTGGGACGCTATCAACATCAGCTCACCAAAGAGATTCTGGCCGTTCAGCCCCCGACCGACAAAGCGATTCATTGAATCAGACCGGGGCCGGGAACTGCGCCCCCCGTCACGGATCCTTCGAAAACCTGCTTATCGAGGCGCGCCGCAGGACGCCCGGAGCGACCCGAGAACAGTCACCGAACCTCTGACGATCCTGGAGCAAGGATGTTTACGGACGCAGCAATCCAGCGCACGAGCTCGATCCTGATCGCATTCGTCCTGACCCTATGCCTGCTGTCCATCGCCTGCGCGCTCTATGCCCGGAAGATTCAGGCCAGCGAAGTGCAGGCCCAACAAAGTCAGCGAACTGCTTTCCAGGCCACCGATCAGCTGGCTCTCAGCGACTTTCGCAGGAGCGATTCTCTGCGCGCTCTGGCTGCAACCGGAGAGGTCAGGTACCTGAGCGCTCTCGAGCGGTCGAAGACCGACCCGGCCCGGACCGAATCCATCCAGAGCTTGAAGCGGCTGGCACTGACCTCTGAGGAGCAACGGCTCATCACCCAGGCCGGACAGAAGGCTGACTCTCTGGCCCAGCTTGAGCAAGATGCTCTGGATGCGGTCGCGAAGAAAGACCTGGCCCGCGCCATCGCGATCGTCCACAGCCCGGAGTATGAGAGTGCCAGGGCCTCGGTGACGGAACCAATCGCGCAGTTGAGGCAAGCGCTGGACAGGCGCTCGAAAGAGCAGGTCGCCAGGCTTTCAGAAAGCTCCACTCTGCTCGGCCAACTCGCTTTGGGCACTCAAGTGCTGACCGTGCTGACGGTGCTGGTCGCCCTGGTCTTTTTTTATCAAAGGCGGGTGGTCGGCCCGGTCGTGGCTCTGAGCAGGTCCATCCAGGCCCTGGTTTCGGGTCAGAGCGCCACTGACATCGGCTACCAGCGGGACCGTTCGGAGATCGGGGGGCTGGCCCGAGCGATGGAGCAGCTCAGGCAGACTCAAAGAGAAGCGGAGCATCGGCGTTGGGTGGCCGCCAGTGTCACCGAGCTGACCGAAGACCTGCACGGGGCGGAGCAACCCGACGAGTTTGGCCGGCGAGCGCTCTCCCGGCTGGTCCCACTGGTAGGCGGGGGATATGGCGCCTTTCACCTGCTCGACGAGGCCGATGGGCGCTACCACCTCACAAGTGGGTATTCGATCCCACCGGGCCAGCCTGACGGAGCGAGTTTCGCCCCGGGCAGCGGGCTCGCCGGTCAGGCAGTTCTCGACCGCAAGAGCCTGGTGCTGAAAGACCTTCCCGCCGACTCTGTCAGCATCGTCTCGGGCCTGGGCCAGGCCCGGCCGCAAAGCCTGGCAATCATTCCCATCCAGACCCAGGAAAGGGTTGTTGCCGCGCTCGAGATCGCATCATTGTCCACGCTGACCCCAGAGCACGTGACGCTGCTCGAGGAGTCAGCCGGGCGTATGGCTCTCCAGCTGGAGATCATGCAACGAAATCTGCGCACTCGCACTTTGCTCGAGCAGGTGCGGCTGAGCGACGAGCGCACCCGGCTGCTGCTCGATTCCACCAGTGAAGGAATCTTTGGCGTCGACATCGAGGGGCGTATCGACTTCGTCAATGCCGCTGCCTGCGACTTGCTCGGCCACACTGCCCGGGAGATGCTCGGTCAGGGCTCTCACGCTCTCATGCACCACCATCATGAGGATGGCAGCGAGTATCCGGTCCACGAGTGTCCCATGTATGCCGCCTACACCCGCGGCGAAGCCAGCCGCGTCGACAATGAAGTTCTGTGGCGAAAGGACGGCACCAGCTTCCCGGTCGAGTATGGGGCCACGCCGATCCGCAAGGAAAATTCGCTCTGCGGCGCCGTGGTCAGCTTTACCGATATCACCGAACGCAAGCGGATGGAGAAAGAACTGCGCCATCAGTTCTTCTTATCCGATTGCGCGCTTGACCTGACCCGGGCAGGTCACTGGCACGTACCCCTGGACGGCTCCGGATGGTACAACTCCTCCGAGCGAGCTGCTCGCATCTTCGGCGATCTTCCAAGCCCCGGCTACCGTTACCGGGTTGACGAGTGGGCCGCCCACGTGTTTGAAGGCGACGAGGCTGCCGCCAAATTGACGATGGAGAACTTCAATGCGGCCGTGGCCGGGACGATTCCCGTCTATGACGCTATCTACGCTTACAAACGCCCGTTGGACGGCGAGATCGTATGGATTCACGCCCTGGGCCACGTGGTCAAAGATTCCGATGGTAAGCCCACCGACATGTACGGGGTGACGCAAGACATCACTCGAATCAAACGAGCCGAGTTCGAGCTCAAAGCAACCGAAGAATTCTACCGCAGCGTGCTCGAGGGCGCGCCGGACGGCTTGATGGTGGTGGACCAACAGGGCGTGATCCGGCTGGCCAACCTCCAGAGCGAAAGACTTTTCGGCTACGAACCTGGGGAGTTGGTCGGCCTGCCGGTGGAGCGCCTGGTTCCGCACGAGGCTCAAGCCGCGCACCCGGGGCTGGTCCAAAGCTTCTTTCGAGACCTGAAAGCCCGCGAGATGGGCTCAGGGCGCGAGCTCAGAGGACTGCGCAAGGACGGAACCACATTTCTGGTGGAGATCGGACTGAGCCCCCTGCCGGTCCATTCAGGAAGGGGGCAACAGGTGGCCGTTTCGATCCGTGACGTGAGCCACAAGAGAGCGTTTGTCGCCAGAGCAGCGAGTTCGGGGCAAGAACCCGGCGCCTGAATTCACATCAGAACATGAATTGCGACTCGCCTGGCACCACCTCGGGCCTGGCCGGGGCCGGGATGGCGCCATTGGCATAGTTGGACTTGACGACCAGAAAGACCGGGTAGTTGGAGCCCGACTGGGGAAACGTCTCGATGCGGACCTCGCGCTGCTCCCCCGGCTCGAGCTCCCACTCCCCCACCTTGATCTCGCTGGCCGAGTTACCCATGTCGGTTTCCACCCTCTGGCCGTCGACATACAGGCTGCCCCGCGCTGGCCCTGCTCGAGGCACGAAGTCGATCCAGGCTTTGCGGGGAACCGCGTCAGGGTTGATCAGAAGCACTCGCACCCGATAGACCATTCCGAAGTGGCCGTAATTGGTCTCGCCCGTGCCCGGCTCCACTTCGAAGGGAGCCTCGCCCAGAGGCATGTAGGTGAAGGGACCGCCCAGGTTGTGGGCGTGGGCCACGTCCATCGCCGCTGGGAAGAGTCCGCGACCGGTCCGGCCCCCCGTATCCGGCGCCTCCTCGCTGGGAATGCTGCCCCGACCGTGCTCGCTGGCCCGGACCAACACTCGCAGCTGGGATCCGTCCAGAGGCTCGAGCCAGCCCATGCCACTGACGGTCTGACCCGATTTGAGCAGCTTGCGGTCGAGCACCACCTCCTGCCCCGGTCCCACCCGCAAAAAGAAGCTCTCTGCCTTCTCTTGCTGGTCGAGCAGCAGCTGGGCGGCCTTGTGGCCGGCGAAGATCTCGTCGTTGCTCGGACCCACGCTGGCCACCGCCACTCGGACTCTGGCCGGTGTCGCATTCACGTTCTTGAGCAAGACCTCGAGCTCTTGATGAGGAGCGTCCGGACTGCCTCTATGGTGGTAGAGCAAGCGGCTTGGTCCGGGTGGCAGGGGGCGATCGAGCAACATGCCGGGAGCGAGCACCAGCTCGGGACGGTTGCTGACCACCAGTGTGCGAGCCGGGGTAAAGGGCAGTTGCTGCAGGGAGACATCCACCGCGATGGTGCGGCTGACCGGCAGCAGCCCCGGACCGCTGGCGCTCACATCCACCAGCAGAGCACCATTTGCGCGACGCGGCTGCAGGCTCAGCTGAGCTCGCGGGTCGAGCCCGGTCTGGGCATCCATGGCCACCCGCAGCGCCTGGGAGAGGACGGTGTGGGAAACGCTCTCTCCGGTCAGGCTGACGGACAGGCGAGCGGGCAGACGAGCGGCTGGAGTGCGCACCTGGATTGGCAACCCGACTTCACGAGAGCCAAAGCTGAGGCTGACCAGAGCATCGCCTTCCGCGAGGCCGCGCACCACCACCCGGTTTCCCTCCAAGCGGGCCTCGGCCACCTCGGGGTCGGACACGATCACCTCGGGCCGACTCGGGCCCTGCCAGGCAGCGCTTCGCGCCTCTCCCAGAGGGACCACGAGCCGGGTCGGCCGGACGCTGATGGGGGGCGCGGCCAGGGCTGCCAGCATCAAGCAGGCCAGCAGGCAAAGGCCCCAAAGGCTGGAACGGCGCACAGAAAGTGCTTCCCGGCCAGGCAGGCCGGTCCTGCCCAAACAGGAATTCGCAGGCCCGAGCAGAACGTTTCGAGCTTATGTCGCGGTCTTTGACCATTGCGGTGGACGCAACGCAGCTACCGCGGGTCCGTCGAGGGGCGGGACGGTTTACGCGCAATCTGCTCGAGGTTTGGAAACGGAAGAGCGGGGTGCTGTCGCATCGCGTTGTTCTGGTGGCCCGCGAGCGCCACCAGCTCGCTCCCCTGCAAGACGAGCTGGGGTGGGATTTCGAGTGCACCTGGGCCGGCGCTGGCTCGCGCTTCGACGTGGCACTCTTCCCCTTCGCTCGGGTCGACTGGGATCCTGAATGCCCCCGGGTGGTCTGGATCCACGATACCGCCTGCTTCGGCCCGCTGGCTTCCGCCAAGCCGGACGCCGAGCGCGAGCGAATGCGCATGGCGGCACAGGTGGCCGACCGGGTGGTGGTTCCCTCGGAGTTTTCTCGACGTGAGCTGGTGAGCGCTCTGGAGCTCCCCCTGGGCAAGGCCGAGGTGCTGGCCCCGGGAGTCGATCCCATCTTCACCCCTCCCGGCCACGATCCGCGCTTGCGCAGCGAATTCCTGGAAGAGAGCACGGGGGGCATTCCCTATATCCTGTTCGTGGGCTCGACCGAGCCTCGCAAGAATCTTTGCGGTTTGCTGGACGCCTTCACCTGGCTCTCGGGCCAGATTCCCCATCGCCTGGTGCTGGTTTGCCGCCGCCCCCGTTTAAGCCTCACTCAGCGCTTGATCGGACGGGCCTGTCCGGTGATCGACCGAGTTCGAGCGCTGGGCAATCGGGTCGTCTTTCTGGAGGAGGTTGAGCCCGAGCGGCTGGTGCGGCTCTACCAATACTGCGATCTGTTCGTGATGCCCTCGCTGCACGAGAGCTTCGGCCTCCCGCTGCTCGAGGCCATGGCTTGCGCCGCCCCCTGCTGCGCCGCCCGGACCAGCGCTTTGAGCGAAGTTGGCGGGACCGCGGTGCGCTGGTTCAATGCCGAAGAGCCGGTCGAGATGGCTCAGGGAATCCTGGAAGGCCTGGGCCAGGCTGAAACGCTGCGCGAGCTGGGCCCGACTCAAGCGGCCCAGTTCGACTGGGAGCGAGCGGCCCACCGCATGCTCAAGCTCTTGGAGCGCGAGTGCGCTCCTGCGAGCAACGGCCAGGCAGCGCCCAAGACCAACGGCTCAGCCTTTTCCCGGCGCCTCTCGACGGCGGGCTGAGACTCAGTCGGCCGCCCGCCGACCTCCCCAGCGATTGCGAATCTCATCGTCGTAGCGATCAGCCAGACTGGAGATCGAGCGGACGGTGGCCTCCAACTCCGGCTTGTCGCAAGTCGAGCCCACGATCGAGTGGAGAAAGAAGATCTCGTTGTCCGACTCGATGCCGAAGGCCCCGAAGCGGATCACCGAGTTCTGGCGAAGTAGATACTGCAGCAATTCGGGGCTCAAAGTCACCCCGTGAATGACCCGGGCCCGGGCGCAGACCACCGATTCGTCTTCCTTCCAGGGAAACACGCCCACTTCGGTCACGGCCGACCCCACTCGGACGTCGAAGACCGGCTCGCCGGCACGAGCGACGGCCGCTTCGCCGAACAGCTCGTTGATCCAGGGAGTGATCTTGGCAAAACAAGCCTCTTGGGCTGGGGTGGTAAACAGCATGAGGGCTCGTTTCCTCCTCTCGCAGGCTCGCTCCTCTTTGTCGTCGAAGCCGAGGGCCCGCGATGACACGTCGTTTCTGGGCCATCTGGGCGGTCATGCTGGGGACCATGACCCTGGCGCTGGTTGCCGCCATGCCTTATCACCAGTTTGGTGGGTTCAACGACGATGCCTGCTACCTGATCGGCACCGAGCGACTGCTGGAGAGCGGCCGTTTGCTGGCCACCCGCGAGCAAGATGGTGGCTCGGCTCAGTATTTTCCGGGCTTCTCCATCATGCTCATTCCAGCCTACCTGCTGGGCGGAGGCTCCCCCGTCGCCCTGCAAGCCTTCTGCCTGTTGCTGACCCTGATCGGAGCCACGCTGGTGGTGCTGCTGGCTTTTCCCCGCCTGGGTCCGCTCGCAAGCACGCTCCTGGGCTTGACCTACGCCCTCACTCCGGCCGGACTGACCTTCGGCACCAGCGTGATGTCCGACATCCCTTTCAGTTGCCTGTTCCTGGCCGCTCTGGTGTGGGGTCGTCACGAATTCGACCTCAAACGCGACTGCCGCTGGCACTGGATCGGTCTGTTCGTCAGCTTTCTCTACCTGGTCCGCCTGCCCGGAGTCATGCTGGTACCGGCCTTCACTCTGTCCCTGGCCTTGCAGCGTCGCTGGAAGGCCATCGGACTCTTTGTGCTGGGGAGCCTGGCGGCGGCCCCCTATACCTTCTTCTCGATCCTGCTCTCGACCGGTTCGGGGAACTACACCAATCAGGCGGGAAGCTTTTACAAGACGGCCACAGTGGTGGACCAGTTCTTCACCTTCTGGGCTCAACTTCCGAGCTTTCTCGGGAGCGAGTTCTTGGGCCTGGGACAACCGGGCGCCTGGCTGGCCATCGCGGTGCTCCTGGGCGCCATCCCCACCCTCTGGCGCACCCGCAGCGAGCCCGTCACTTTAGGATTTCTCGGCTATCTCGCCTTTCACAACCTGTGGCCCTTCGTCTATGGCCGTTACTGGTTACCCGGCTGGCCGCTGGTGCTCTACTTCGCCCTTCAGAACCTGCCCCGGCGAGCTGCCAGCGTGGTCCTGGCCTGTCTGCTGACTCTTGCCCTGCCGCGCGACCTCGAGCTGGTGCGGCTCGGACAGTTGGCCGAGCAGCAATGGCAGGTTCGCCGTCAAGCCTATCGATGGATTCGCGACAATACTCCGCAAGACACGCTGATCTCAGCCATGATGACTTGCTGCCTGGAGTACTACACCGGCCGCAAGGTGGCTCAGGCCGGCTCGACCCGCTCCTGGAGCAGCTACCTCTTTGCCGCCGTGGCTCCCCGGGCCGACCTGATGGTGCTCGAGCCCGACGACGGCGTGGCCACCATCTTCGGACGAAAGCACGACGACATCCCTCCCCACGTGGAGCGCTGGGCCGATCACAGCAGCCTGGTCGAGAGCGTGCATCGCTCTCCCCTGGTGCTTGTCTACCGCATCAAGCCCGCCGCCATCGGCCTGGAGCTGGCTACGCCGCTCTTTCTGGCCCACTTCAGCCAGAGTGATCCCGCCCGTCAGGAGAAGCTTCTCGTTCAAGCCCTGCGGCACTGTCCCGATTACCCGGACGCCATCAATGCCCTGGCCGTTCTGTGGCTGAAGAGGGGAGATCCTCGCGCCATCCCGCTGCTCGAGCGCGAGGTGGCTCAGTATCCGTTCGACCTGGCGGCCGCTCACAACCTGGGACTGGCTCTCAAGAAGCTGGGCCAGACCGCTCGAGCGCGTGAGGTATTGGAACGAGCGATCCAGGAGGCTCGAGCCCTGGGCGAGCCGACGGCCCCGCTGGAGGCACTTGTGCAGGGTCTGTGACCGACCGCGGGGAACAGTGCGAGCTTGCGAGCGTCGCCCACCTGGCAAGCGCGCTTGAAGAAGAGGAACCTCATGAACAGAAGCCTTCCGCTCGACCAGCTCACCACTTTGATCACCGCCGCCCGGGGCGATGTCACCATCGACCTTCTGCTGACCAACGCCAGGGTGGTGAACGTATTCACCGGAGAGGTCCAGAACAGCTCGGTGGCAGTCCATCAGGGCTTCGTCGTCGGCCTTGGGGACTACCCCGCTCTCCAGACCGAGGACCTGCAAGGCAGCTACGTGGCCCCTGGTTTCCTGGACGCGCACATGCACCTCGAGTCGAGCATGGTGAGCCCGGCCGAGTTTGCCCGAGCGGTGGTGCCGCTGGGCACCACCGGTGTGTTCGCGGACCCTCACGAGATCGCCAATGTTTGTGGGCTGGCTGGAATCGACTACATCCTCGGCTTCAACGGCAAAATCCCGCTGGACATCTATGTCAACCTCAGCTCCTGCGTGCCCGCCACCAACCTCGAGCACTCGGGAGCCAGCCTGTCGGCTGAAGACCTGGCCACCCGATTCGAGCGGCCGGGCGTCTGCGGACTGGCCGAAGTGATGAACTTTCCCGGGGTCTTTCTGGCTGACCCCGAAGTGCTCAAGAAAATTCTGGCTGCTGGCGAGCGGCCCATCGACGGCCACTGCCCCGGTCTGAGCGGCAAGCTCCTGTCGGCCTATGTGGTCGCCGGCATCGGCTCCGACCACGAATGCACCACTTACGAGGAGGCTCTCGAGAAGCTGCGAGCCGGCCTCTCGATCATGATTCGCGAGGGCAGCGTGGCCCGTAACCTCGATGCCCTGAGCGCCCTGATCACTCCCGACCGCCTCAGCCGCCTGATGCTTTGCACCGACGACCGCGAGCCCATCGATCTGGTCGAGCAAGGACATATCAACTATCTGATCCGCCGAGCGGCCGGGCGGGGTTTCGACCCCATCACCTCCATTCGGCTGGCCACCATCAACGTGGCCAACTACTTCGGCTTGAAACGCCGGGGGGCGGTGGCACCGGGCTATCTGGCCGATCTGGTGGTGCTGGAGGATCTCTTCTCCATGAAGCCATCGCGCGTCTACAAGGCGGGCAAGCTGGTTGCCCGCGACGGCGAGGCTCTCTTCGAGGCCGCTCACGTAGACGACAGCCAGGTCGTGGGCACCATGCGGATGGCCCCGCTCAGCGATGACTCTTTGAAGATCCCGGCTCGGGGCACAAGGGCGCGGGTCATCGAGCTGGTGCCGCGCCAGATCGTCACACGCCAGGCGGTGGAAGAGGTGCGCCAGGAGGACGGCCAGGTGGTGGCCGATCCCAAGCGCGACATCCTCAAGCTGGCCGTGATCGAACGTCACAAAGCCAGCGGGCAGATCGGACTGGGGCTGGCCCGAGGCTTCGGGCTCAAGCGGGGAGCGCTGGCGTCGACCGTGGCTCACGACTCCCACAATCTGGTCGTTGTGGGCGCCAACGACGCCGACATGAAGCTGGCCGCGGAGGAAGTTCAGCGCATCGGAGGGGGCCTGGCGGCCGTGGGTGACGGGGAGGTTCTGGCCAGTCTGCCGTTGCCGATCGCGGGGCTGATGTCCGACCGTCCCCTGGCCGAGGTGAAGACGCAGTTGGAAGCGATGTATGCGGCCGCGAAGAAACTTGGAGGAACGGCCGAGCACCCCTTCATGTCCCTGGCCTTCCTGGCCCTGCCCGTGATTCCGTCACTCAAACTGACCGACATGGGGCTGGTGGACGTAGACGCCTTCCAACTTGTGGATCTGTTCGAGGACCAGCCAGTAGCAGCTGGCTGATAGATGCCAATCACGCAGCACGACCCCTGGCCTTCCAGTCTGATTGACAATACAGAAATTAATTACCGATGATTTATCACGGAGCGGGATTGTTGTTCGATTGACTCCAGGCCGCATGTTTGCTATACTCTAGATGGTTGATGTTCACTTCTTCCTAGATTGATCAGGGCTCGTGGAGTCCGGAAGTGTTATTGTCCCCGAGGGGACAGAAGAGCTTCGCTAAGACCGAATTGATCGGGACAGTGTGGGAAGAACGGGAACGTGACGCCAGGGCCGGCCATGACGCCGGCCTCTCTCATTTTACGGGGTCCCCACCAGGGCTGACTCCAGCCTGGTGCGAAGCAGAAGGACATGAGATGTTTGCTCCTGAGTGCTTTGTTGATTGGCGCGGCCTGGGCCGCTGATGGAGAGGTGGTGCAGACCCTCAAGGTCGACCTGAACGGTGACGGCAAGTCCGAGTCGATCGTGCTCAAACGGCTCGGCGAGCAATCCCGACTGGTGGTGCTCGACAGCCAGGGCCGAACCCTCTGGGAGGCTCCGCGCAGCGAGTTGTTCTTGTTCGGCGGTCCCCTGGACGGGGGCGATTTGCAGGCTGCCGGCGACCTGGACGGGGACAAACGGATCGACCTGGTGGGCACTTACCAGAAGAGCGACGTCAGCCCCACCCGTTTTCGCTGGTTCCGCTGGACGGGCTCCGAGCTCGAGCTGGTGAGCCAGGGCTATCTCTGCCCACTGAACCAGCGGCCGGGCACGTTCAAGCTTTCCGAGAGCCAGGGATCGCCCTATTGGGTTGAGCGGGTGCTGGCCATCGAGCCAGGTCGCATGAAGGTCGAGCTGTTCGACTCGGTCACCGATGAGCGCAACCAGACCGTCTGGCTGCGCACCGATCGCAACGGTGAGTTTGTCATTACCCAGTGATTCAGGGAAGGTAGACTTCCAGGCCGGTCACGGTCACGACCGGCAGGCGAAACTGTGGATCCACGTGGCGCGTCAGCTCGAAGCGCAGACCGCCCACGTCGGCCATCCCCACCGAGACCTCGGTCCCGTCCTCGCGCAGGCTGGGTGGGCCATACTTCCCCCTGGCCCGAGGGTACACTTCCTGGACCTCCTGGAGCAGGCTGCCAACGCCCAGCGCCCCTTCCTGCAAGCGGTAAAACTCCGAGTGAGTGGTGGCGCTCACAATCTGGCGCGAAACCGGATCGATACCAATGTGCACGTCGTAGAGATCTTTGATCCGCACCACCTCGACCTCGGTCCCCTGATAGCTGGGGAACGGCTCGGGCCAGAACTGGGCGAAGAGACGGCCGGCCGGGGTGCCCATGACCACTCCACCCAGCGCGACCCCGGGGATGACTACCCCGTTCATCTGCACCATCCGTCGGGGATTGGCATTCTCCATTCGCTCGCGGAGGGCACGCTGCGCTTCCAGCTCGCGCTGCTCGGTATCCAGCGAGGTCAGCCAGCGGCGGGCATCGGGGGGATACTCCAGGCTGGGAGCCAGATCGAGCGCTCTCGACAGGAGAGCGTGGGCCCGCGAGCCCGGGTGCCGTTCGGGCTCGCGCAAGTGCAGCAAAACCAGGGCCAGGTGGACGGCCGCCTGGGTATCCTCGGGATTGCGCAGAACGTACGACTCCATGCGCTGGATGCCCGCCTCAGGATTGCTCGGATCAATGCTGCGCAGGGCCGCCTCGCGACTCTCCATAGGAAGCAGTACCGAAAGTCTCTTGACCAGCACGTAGCGACCGTCGCGGTCCTCCACCAGCGACCCACCCATCCCGACTCCGGCCGGGCCCAACTGGTCACGCAGGGTCACCGGGGCCAACAGGGGGTCAAACATGACCTCCAGATCGAGCGGCTGGCCGCCCGGGGCCCGGGTCACGTCCAGGATCAGGTAGTAGCGACCGCGCCTGACCTCCCCCCGAGCCCGGGCCACCGACAGGCCATCCTCGGGAGTGGACAAGATGGCCTCGATCGGAGCTCCTTCGGGCAGATTGGAGCGACCCTCGACGGTCAGGGTGCGATTGGCATCGTTGGTCAACTGGACGGAAAGATCATAACGGTGAACCGGGGTAATGGTGCACCCGGTCAACAGCCACAACAGAAGTATCCAGCGTCTGGCCACTAATAGGTAGTTTCCGTGAGGGCGGGGTGAGCCCCTCTCAGCCCCGCAGGTCGGCAATCGCGCGGGCGTAATCGCTCTGGCCGAAGATGGCGGTGGCGGCGATCAGGACATTGGCGCCGGCTTCGCGGCAGGCCGGCGCGGTCTGGGGCGCAACCCCACCGTCCACTCCGATGTCGATGGGGCGACCGGCCACCAGCTCGCGCACGCGACGCACCTTGGCCATGACCGCCGGCAGGAACCGCTGGCCCGAGAAGCCCGGGTTGACGGTCATCAGCAACACGTGATCAAGGTCATCCAGCACGTACTCCAGGAAGTCGACCGGAGTGGCCGGATTGACCGCCACGCCCGCTCGCATGCCGGCTTCTCGAATCTGGGCCAGCACCCGCTGCAGGTGGATACAGGCCTCGACGTGCACCGTCAGAAGCTGGGCTCCAGCCTGGGCAAAGGGCTCCACGAAACGACCAGGGTCAGCCACCATGGCGTGCACGTCGAAGGGTTTGTCGGTCACCGGCCGCAGGGCCTTGACCAGAACGGCACCAAAGGTCAGGTTGGGCACGAAGGCGCCGTCCATCACGTCGAGATGGATCACGTCCGCCCCGGCCGCGTCCACGGCCTGAACCTCCTCGCCCATGCGGGCAAAGTCGGCTGACAGGATGGAGGCTGATACTTGCAGCGGCCTCAAAGCTTCTCGCGCTTGGTCAGCTTGTCGTTGATGTAGACCTCGACCTCCGAGCCTGGCAGCCCGGAAACCAGCAGCTTCATGGTATCTCCCGAGGCCTGGCGCCCATCAAAGACCGTGTCGGTGCCCACCCCGTTGTTCAAGAGCACGCTGACGCGCTGAGCGTCGGCCCCGGTGGGCACATCGATGGCCAGCTGCCGGGAGCGATAGGCACGACCCTCGGGCGGGCCGGCGCTCACCTCGAATTCGACCGGAGTGCGAGCCGATACTTTGCTGCCGGGTGGAGGCCCCTGCTCGATCACCTCGCCCCTGGCCGCGACCTGGTGAAACTTCCAGGTGATCCCGCCCATCTGCAGGTCAGCCTTGGACAGGGCCGTGCTCACCGTGTAGATGGGCTTGCCTTTCAGGTTGGGCACCGGGGTCATGGCTTCGGGACCACCGCCCTTTTGCATCTTGACGTCCACCGTGGTGCCCTTCTTCACCTTCTTGCCGGGAGCGGGCTCTTGCTTGAGGACCTCCTCGGGCTTCTCCGGGTCGGGCTTGCTCCAGGTGACCTTCCCCAGCTTCAGGGCGTTGTTGGCCAGCTCGATCTCGACCTCGCGCAGCGACTTGCCCACCAGGTCAGGGACCTCCATCAGCTCCGGACCGAGGCTCACGACCACGAGAATCTCGTTGCCCTCGCGCACCTTGCGCTTGGGAGCCGGGTTCTGGGAGATGATCTCTTTCTCGGGCTTGCCTGTGTAGCGCGACTCGTGAACCTGCAAGCGCAGCCCGATCTTGGCCAGCATTTCGTTGGCCTCCTCGACGGTCTTGCCGGTAATGACCGGCACTTCGACCTCCTCGGGGAGCTTGAAGTAGCTCTCGTAGATGGTCCAGCCGTAGATGAGCGAAAAGACCAGCGTGATGCCTACAGCCAGCACCAGGGCTATGGTCTTTAACGTTCCCACGGCAAACTCGGCCGGGGTTTCTTTCTCGAAAGGGATGCGTGGATCGAGCAACGGCCCCTGCTCGGCACCCCCCGAGGGCTGTTTCGGCTCGCTAGCCAAGATCAATCCTCCGGTTCAGGCAACTGTGAATGGACATTCTCCCTGTTGATGCGGTCTCCTGGCAGGAGCTTTGAATTTCTTTCAGCGAGGAACCCAGGGCGGCGCGGGCGAGGCCGGGGATGGCTCAACTGGCGTCAGAACGGGATCGGGAGTGGGCAGCGGAGCACTCGGGTCGGAGACGTAGAGGTGCACCTGGGTGCCCGGAGACACCTCCATGCCCGAGTCGGGCTCCTGCCCGACCACCTCGCCCTCCGGGGCGGCCGAGTTGATCCGGCGCGTCTCCCCCAGCTTCAATCCGAGCTCCTCGAGCTGGTTGCGAGCATCGTCCTCGCCCAGGCCGCTGAGATTGGGAACCACCACGCTGGGATTGGTCTTGACCGTCACCGTGCTGCCCTTGAGCGGATCCCCGGGCAACGGATCCTGGAAGACCACCGAATCCTGGGGACTGCTCGGGCCTTCCACGACCAGTTTGAGGCCCGACCGGCGCGCGATCTCCTCGGCTTCCTTGAGCGACTTCCCCTCCAGATCGGGGGCTGTCATTCCCAGGGAGCCAGCCGACAGGATGACGGAGACCTTGCGGCCTTTCACAGCCAGCGTTCCAGGCGAGGGGAGCTGCTCGAGGATCGTGTCTTCGGGAGCGCTGGCATCCTGGCGGGTCCCCCCCACCACCAGGGTCATCTCCAGGCTCTTAAGCAGGAGCTCGGCCTCCTCGCGGCCCATGCCGACCAGGTTGGGGACGGCCGTCTTGGCGGCCCCGGTCGAAATGTAGACCGTCACCTGGCTGCCGCGAGCGAGCTCTGCCCCGGCCGACGGGTCCTGGCGGATCACCCGGCCTCCCGGCACCGAGGCGCTTTCCTCGCGCTCGAGCAGCACGCGAAAGCCCAGGGTCTCAAGCGCCTCGACCGCCTGAGGCTCGGTTTTCCCCGCCAGGTCGGGCACGGTGACCCTCTCGGGCGCCTGGCTCACCACCACCCGGACGAAGTCACCTTGCTTGCGCAGTTCGCCGGGAGTCGGGTCCTGCTCGAGAACAGTGTCTTGCCCGGCCGCGGCGTCGGGACGACGCTCGGATACTTCCAGGCGCAAGCCGAGAGCCTCCGCCTTCTGGCGAGCGGCCCGGAGCTCGAGCCCGACCAGATCGGGCACCACCACGCTGGGGGGTGGCATCAGCAACATTCCGATCAGCACCGATACGACCGCCAGCAAGGCCAGCGCGCCAAGAAGATGGGGAGTCCGCGAGGGTGCCGCGGCACGAGGCTCGACGGGTGGGCGCACGGCCGGCTGGCGGACCCGGGTATGCTCGAGAATGGGGCCGGGTACGGGGGCCGAGCCCTCCTGGAGGGCCCGAGCCATCTCGCTGGCAGAATTGAAGCGATCCTCGGGACGCTTGGCCAGGGCCCGCAGGATGACCTGATCCAGCCCGGGAGGCACGGCAGGATTGATCTGCGAGGCGCTGGGAGGGCTCTCCTGGATGTGCTTGAGGGCCACCTGCACCGGGGTATCGCCGGTAAAGGGCAGCCGGCCGGTCAGCATCTCAAACAACAGCACTCCGGCTGCGTAGAGATCCGTGGGCGGGCCCGAGTCCTTCCCTTGAGCCTGCTCGGGAGACATGTAGCTGACCGAGCCGAGCATCTCGCCCGTCCGGGTCAAGGTATGGTCGCCCAGTGCCTGAGCCACGCCGAAATCCGAGACGCGAGCCGAGCCGTGGGCATCCAGCAGCACGTTGCGAGCCGACAGGTCGCGATGGACGACCCCGTTGGAATGGGCACACTCGAGAGCGGAGAGCACCTGGACCATCATGGCCACCGCCTGGGGGGGAGGCAGCGGGCCACGCTGCAGGCGCTGGCGCAAATCCTCGCCCGGAACCAGCTCCATGATCAAGTAGGGCTCATCGGGCTCATCGGAGGAGTCGTAGACCTGAACGATGTTCGGGTGGTTGAGCTTGGCGGCGCTCTTTCCCTCGCGCACAAAACGCAGCCGCGCATCCTGGTCGCGAGCGATCTCAGGGCGCGGGATCTTGATGGCAACCTCGCGTCCGAGTTTGAGATCGCGACCGCGATAGACCTGAGACATCCCGCCCTCACCGAGCAGGCCCAGAACTTCATATCGGCCGCCCAGACGGCGCGGCTCCTGGTTTTCGCCAGCCATGGCGGCGCCATGTTCTGATCTTGAGCGATGAGTCCTCCCTCGCCCACGCACTCCAGCCCCCTGTAAGGTCTGTACACTTCTTGCAGGACCAAGGAAGGGGGAGAGGCTCCCTCGGTCAAACAGGGGGGCGGGGGAAGGACCCGCCGCGTACGGGTCGCGATCAGGCTTGTGTTTGGAGTAGCGCAGTGGCAGGGAGGTTCCCGGCAGATCCCGAACTTACTCAGCGGGGGAGAATGGCCAGCATTCTTCCTCTTATGTGCACCATGAAACTTGGCGGGCAGGCCCCCGCCTCTGGAAGGGAGATACGGTGACTCCCAAGTTTGGCTCTGGAAATCAGCAGCACAAGCCGCAGCTGCCCGCCAAAGGCACGGGTGGCTCTGGCCAGACGCCCACCGAAGGTGGGAAGCCCGGCGCTGCAACCTCCGGTCTGGTCCGAAAGGATGTTCCCTCGAAGAATCCCATGGCCGTCGAGGAGGGCGATAAGCCCATTTTCGGCGACATCCCCAAGGAGAATCTCGAGGAAGCTCTGGCCGAGGTGGATGCGGCGCTCGAGCAAAACCCCGACGACAAAGAACTCCACATCCGCAAGTATCGCATCCTACGCAAGTCCAACGACCGCCCCGCAATGCGCGCCGCTCTGCAACAAGCGGCTCGGGTTTGCGGCGACTCCTTCTTCGGCGTCAAGCTGGCCGAGGCACTGGAAGAAGAAGGCTCTTTCACCAAGGCTCTCGAGTGGCGTCGGTGGGTGGCTCAGTTCACCCCCGAGGACCCCGAGACAATCCGCCGCCTGGCGGCCACGGCCGTGCGAGCCGGGGCCCTGAAGACGGCCGAAGTCTCCTACACCAAACTGCTCGAGCTTCGGCAATCCGACGAAGCTCCGCTGGGCGGCACGTTCTACGAGGAGATGCTGGGCAAGGGACTGGAGACCGAAAAGCGCATCCAGCTCCACCAGATGGGCATCCGGCTGCTGGCCAAGGCGCTCGAGACCCGAGCCGACTCGCCTGCCCTGCTCGATTCGGCGGCTCGATTGAGCTACCGGGTCAAGGACATGGACGCCGCTCGGCTGTTCTTCGAGCGCTCTTTGAAGACCAACAGTGATCACAAGAATGCCCGCCAGTGGAAGGTCGAGCTGCTGCGGGTCTACTCCAACAAGGGCATGGTCAAGGAATGGCGTGCTCTCAACGACAGCATGATCGCCGAGTTGAAGGAGTATGTCAAAACCTATCGTGGCGACACGCGAGCCTGGCAGATCCTCACCAGCCAGTTGATTCAAGCGGGTGAGTTCGACGAGGCGATCCACTACCTCAAAGAAGCCCTGCTGTCCGACTCCAAGAACGCCCAGGCCCTGTGGGAACTGGGTCGACTCTACGTGCGTATGGGCCGCTCCCAGGACGCGGTGGACTATTACGAAGAGATCATCAACGACCCCAACGAAAAGAAGTCGGTGCGCCGAGCCATCGAGCGCGCCCTGGCCGATCTGTTCTTCAAGCTCGGTCGCTATCGGGAGGCCCTGGCCATCTATGATCGCGATCCCGAGGGCAACCTGCGCATGATTGCGCCCATCTACGAAGCCGTGGGGGATCTCGCCGAAGCCGAGAAACTGTACGTCAAGTCCGTCAAGCAGGCACCACGCGATGCGCGTTGCCACCTGGGGCTGGCCGAGTTCAAGGTTCGCCAGGAAGATTGGGCGATGGCCGCTGAAGCCGGTCGAGAAGGCCTGCGCTGCAGCTATGCCAACGAGGAAGTGCACTCCAACCTGGCGGTGGCTCTGGCCACCGCCCAGATGAAGCTGGGTCAGGTCGAGGATGCCTTCAAGACCATGGAGGAGATCTGCGAGGCCTACCCTGACTCGATTCACCAGGTGTTCCGCAAGGTCAAGCTCATGGTGCGCCTGGGACGCAAAGAGGAAGCCCTGGAGCTGGCCGAGGAGGTACGCACCCAGGCTGAGCATCAAACCGGCTGCGCCCCGGCCTCGTCGGCCCTGTGGAGCCTGCTGGGCGACTGCTGCTCGCTGCTGGGCAACATCGGCGCGGCCGAGGAGGCTTATACCAACGCCTTGCGCTACGACTTCATGGACTCGGTGGCCGTGCGCGGGCTGGGGATGGTGGCCGAGAAGCGCAACGACCTGCGCCGGGCGCTCGAGCTCTATCAGCGCTTCGTGGTGCTCGATCCCCTCAACCTGGCCGTGCCCACCATCAAGGGACGGATCGAGGAGCTGGTTGAAAAGGTCGGCCCACTGCCCGTCCCCGAGACGGCCGAGGAAGCCGCCGACACGATGAGCGCCCAGGAAGATACCTGGACCCCACCGGCCCGGCCCGAAACGCCCGAGCCGGCTCCGGCGCCACCGCCGGCGCCCAAGCCCAAGCCTCAGCCTCCCCCGCCGCCCGATAACGCGACGCCCGAGGGATGGATGGGGACGGGCGAGGTGGACTGGTACCAGCAGTAAGCGGGAGACGGGAGCAATCCCGTCTCCTTCTCTTACAGGGCAAGCTCCCGGGGCGCGCGAAGCGAGCCTGCCATGGCCCTGCAACCCGACGCCGCCGAGCGCATCCAGGAGATCGAGAAGCGCCTCAAGGACGAGCCTAAGAATGCCGAACTGGCGGTTACGCTGGGGGAAGCCTATCTGCGCATCGACCGGGTGGAGGACGCCGCCGCCGCTTACGCCCGCTCGGCCGAGCTCGACCCGCGCTCGGAGCTCAAGTCTCTCTACTGGGAGTGGCTGGGTGGTGTGCGCGAGGCCCGCGGTGAGCTGGAGGAGGCTCTGGAGGCCTACTTCAACTGGGCTGAGGCAGAGCCGGCCGGGGTCGAGCCACTCGATCGAGTGGGCACCCTGCTCGTGCGCCTGCAACGTTGGACCGACATCGTGCTGCTGCGGCCCCACTACCTGCGCCGGCGCGAGCAGCAAGGCGGCTCGGACCCACGCCTGAGCGAGTCGCTGGCTCTCTACGGGTTCGTGCTCGACCAGCTGGGCAGCCCGGAAGAGACCACTCCCCTGGAGCGCACCTACGGCGCGCTCGAGGAAGACGCACGCAGCGTGTCCATGCGCTACCTGCTGGGAGTGCTCTTCTATCGCACCGAGCATCTGGAAGCGGCCCGGGCAGAATTCGAGCGCGTGCTGGAGCTGGATGTGGACGGCACCTGGCGCGAGGACCGCTTCTCGCTGCAATGGGACGCCTCGGCCGCGCGCCTCATGCTGGCTCGTATCGCGCGCCTGCAGGGCGATCCGGAGGAAGCGCTGAGTCAGCTCTCCGAGTCGCTCAAGACTCGAGACGACGACGCCGAGCGTCTGGAAGAGGTCGCCTCGCTGCTGCTCGATTATCGCCGCTATCAAGAGGCTTTGAGGATTCTGCCCGAGCTTGGCGAGCAGGCCCCCGGCTGGGTGCACTCTTACCAGGCGGAAAGCTTGCTGGGCCTCGGCCGCATCCGGGAGGCCGAGGCAGCCTTCTTGAGCCAGCTCGAAGGCCCCACTGAAGAAGAGGACGAGCCCGAGCGCGCCATCGAGGCCGGCAACGGCAAGCACCAGACGGCGCTGGCCCGAGCCGAGGAGGAATTTGCCCGAGGCAAGCCGGCAGCCGCACTCAAGCTGTTTACCAGACTTCTGGAGGGAGGGGCGGCCTGGCCGGCCCTGTGGGGCGAGGCACGCTGCCTGGCCGAGTTGGAGCGATGGCCCCAGGCGCTGGAGAGCCTGGAGAAACTGCTCGCTCTTCGGCCCGGCCTGGAAGAGGGCTGGAGCTTGTTGGCCGAAGCCGCCCGCCACACCGGTCAGCCCCGCTTGACCACCCTGGCCCGGGTGCAACGCGAGCGCCTGCGCTCTGAGCCGGAAGTGTCGCCGGGGCTGGTTTACCCGGTGGGATCCGAGCGGGTGGTCGGATTCCTGGTGCAGGCTCGCTCGCTGCCCGGTCGAGGCGAGCTGATCGTGACCGGCGAAGGGGGCAAGCTGGCTGGAGAGCTGGCGCGCCTGGCTCTCTCCTTGCTGCAGATCCGCTTCGACGAGCTCGGGCTGGACGATCCGACCTATCGAGTGCTGCATCTGCACATTTCGGCTCTCTACCCGAGACTGGACGAGCCAGCCAAGGGTGACGAGAAGGAAGAGAGGCCCAGCCTGCGCGAGGATGCCGGAGGAGCGGTCATGGCCGCCCTGGCCATGGCGCTGCAGAACCAGGACCCGGCCCCGGGCCAGGTGGTGCTGGGCCGCATCGACCTGGAGGGACGTCTCTCGGGGCCGGTGGATGCAGGCGGCTCGCTGGCCCAGCTTTCCAGCGAGGGCTTCCCCTACCGCCGGCTTCTCTTGCCGCGAACCAGCGCTTCCGAGCTGCTACGCCTGCCACCTGCCCTCTGGCTGTTGCCTGAGGTCACCCTCGTAGAGCGGGTGGAGGATCTGCTCGAGGGCATTGCGCGCCAGCTTCCGGAGGAAGGATAGATGTACTTTCAGGCTCACGACGTGGTCCAGGCCCTGGCCCTGGCACGCAAGGCCTGCCTGGCCATGGGTCACGCCTATCTTTGTCCCGAGCACCTTCTCATCGGGTTGGCCGAGGAGGATAGCGGGGAAGGCGGGCGTTTCCTGCGCCGCCGGGGCATCACCGCCAGCAAGGTGAAGAAGGCCGTGCTGACCCTGGTCGGTAAAGGCAAGGGAAGCGTGGAGGAGGACTGGGTGCCCCCTCCCAGCCTGCGGGCCCTGGGGGCGCTGCGGCTGGCCGAGGACATGGCCTCGAGCTACTCGCGGCCCGTCAACTCGATCTACCTGCTCTGGGCCGTGCTGCAAGATCGAGACAGCGATGCCGCCAGCCTGCTGTTGAGCCGGGGGGCCGACCTGGTGAGCTGGTCGGCGGCCCTGGAAGAGCTGATGGGCGAGCCCACCCGTCGCCGCCCGCGCGTCTTCTCGCTGGCCTCCGGGCCCGAGCGCCCCGGCCAGCTGGCCGAGGCCAAGCGCTGGCGCGAGCGACTGAAGGCTTCAGCCCAGACGCTGAAGGACAAGATCATCGGTCAGGACGCCGCCGTGGATCGGGTGGCCGCGGCGCTGGTGCGCTCGTGGGCGGGCCTGTCCGAGGCCGGTCGCCCCCTGGCCAGCTTTCTCTTCGCCGGTCCACGGGGGGCCGGCAAGACCACCCTGGCCGTCAGCCTGGCCGAGTTCTTGTTCAACGACCCCGAGCGGCTCATCCGCCTGAACCTGGACGAGTTCTCCGACGAGCTGCGAGCCATGCGCCTGGCCGGCCATGCTGGCGGGTCGCCCCAGGAGCAGGAGGGCGTGCTCACCATGCTGGCCCAGGAGTATCCCTACTCGGTGCTCTACCTGGAAGACGCCGACCGCGCCCATCCGCGTGCGCTGGATGTGATCCACCAGATCCTGGCCCGGGGCCACGTGATCGACGGACGCGGGCAACGGGTGGAATTTCGCGACAACGTGGTGATCCTGTCGGTGGTGGTGGACGCCGACATGTTCGAACGCGAGCAACCGGTGGGCTTCCGCCTCTCCGACCGCCACCGGCTCTCAGCCCAGGACAAGCTCGAGCGCGCCCTCTTACCCGAGCTCGAGCGAGCCCTCAGCTCGGAAGCCCTCGAGCAGGTCGACGACGTGGTGCTCTTCCCCCCCCTGGGCCGCTCGGACATGGCCGAGCTGGTGGAGAAGTGGACCAACGACCTGGCCCGCCACCTCAAGCAGCGCCGCGGGGTCAAGGTGACGGTGCGACCGGAGGTCCACGAGTTCTTGATCGGCAAGGCCGAGGGCGGCCCCGAGGGTGCCGGCACGCTGCGCCGCCTGTTCACGCGCGAGGTGGAGAACCGATTGGCCCACGCCATGCTGGAAGAGCAGTACCACGAGGGCGACTGGGTGGAGGTGCAGACCGAGAAAGGCGAGCTGGTGGTGCGCCAGAAGAAGCGCACGCCGACCAGGCGAGAAGCCAAGAAGGGCTGACTTTGAGGTAACCGAAGGTCCGCTCCAGCTGACCACGAATCTCCTCAATCGTGAGAAAACGAGTCGTTTTGTTGTTGCTGTTGTTGCTCCTGCCGACCCTGGCCGACGACGCCAGGAGCCTGGCCACGATGAAGAAGGCCTATGCCACGGTGCTGGCCTCCGAAAAGAAGGCTCTGAATATCAAGAAACCGGCCGGGACCAGTCCCGCCGAGATCGCCCAGATCGAGCGCGACGACCTCGTTCTGGAGGGGCTGAAGAAGGAACTCTACCAGGTCCAGAAAGGCCTGGGTCCCGAGCCCGACAAGCAAGAGCTCAAGGTGGTCCACAGCAAGCTGCGCGACCTCATCAACTACGAGGTCGACTGGATGTCTCGCGAGCAGAACTACCTGGCCATCGGCCCCAGGGGCAATCCGGAAGCGGTGCGCCGCGCAGCCGACCAGGCTTACGCCGAGTACAAGACCCGGCGCGACGAGCTGGCCTCTCAGCTCAAGAAGTAGGGCGTTCTTCCTGACTCGGGGGCGAGGGGGGCGTCAGGCCCACCAAGCCCAGGAAGTCAGGCAGTTTGAGCTTGCCCTGCTGGGCCATCTTGCAGACCCCGGCGGCTACCGTGAAGCCGATGGTCAGGGCCAGTCCGGCCTTGCCCATAGCCTCGAAAGCCTCGCCCAGCGCCTGCCAGTCGTCGGGGCGGCGGGCAGCCAGGGCGGATTGGGTCTCGCGGTTGGCGATCTGCTCTTCGGAATCCATCCTGAGCTATTTCTCTTTCTTATCCTTCTTGTCCTCGGGCGGCGGCTCGGGAGGCTTGGGCTTGGTGGGGGCCCAGATAAAGATGCTCTTGGGACCACGCAGCAAGTTGTTGGGATTCCGGCCGGGCTGGTACTCCAGCCAGCCGGCCCCGGTGGGGTCGTCGATGCGCACGATCCGGTCGTTGCCAGAATCGGCGATGTAGATGCGACCCTGGCTGTCGAGGGCCATCCCCTCGGGACGCATGAAGCGGCCCAGTCCGGAGCCGTAACTGCCGATCTCGCGGGTCGCACGACCGGCCGCGTTGTCGGTGGCGGTCAGCCGGTTGGAGCTGGAATCGATGGACAGGATGCGGTTCTTGCGCAGCACCGCCTGGCGCGGCTGATAACCGGTCGGACGCAGCCCCACTCCCTGGTAGGCCTCCCACTCCTTGGGCTTCTGGTCGGTGCCGGGCGCAATCATCACTACCGAGCCGCCCGGCGGGTACTCGCCGCAGCACACGAACAACCGGCCGGTATCATCGAACCAGAGCTTTCCCGGTTGCTTCAGCATGGGGTCTGTGATGGTGCGAATCGGGTCACCCTGCCCGTCCTTGTAAACCACCAGCCGGTTGGCCCCGGTCTCGGAGACGAAGACCTCATCGCCCCAGACGGCGACGCCTTCAGGCTTATTCAAGTCCTTGAGCTCGGTCCATACGGGCAAACCCTCTTCGGGCTTGAGATCGAGCTTGACGATCCGATCGTTGCCCCGGTCGGCCACGTAGAGATAGCGATCTTGATCCACCCACACCTGGCCCGGATCGAGGAACTTGCCCGGGCCCCGCCCGGCTCCCCCCAGTCCCTTCAGATTGGTGCCCTTGAGGTCGTCCATGATGACGATGCGACCGTTCTCGCTGTCGGAGACGTAGATCTTGAAAGGCGAGGCGCTGGGGCTGGGCGACGGGGTCGGAGTCGAGACTGGCTCAAGAGAGGGTGAGGGCGACGGGCTGGTGTCGCCGGGGCTGGGGCTCAGGCTCGGACTGGGGCTGGTGTCGCCGGGGCTGGGGCTGGGGCTCGCCTCGCTGGAGGGCTCCTGAGCGGTCAGCGAGAGGCTCAAGAAGAACAGCGTGATGAGCAGAGTGAAGGTAAGGGAAAGGGCTCTATGTCTCATGAGGTCTGAGGGGAAGGTCTTCTTGTCCACCCCCTGGAACCCTGCCCTGGTCATGGAAGTTTTGCATCGCCTTCAAGAACGAGCCCGAGCAAACCCGCGATTTATCTTGCTTCCCGAGGGAGAGGATGAACGTGTGCTGCAGGCGGCACGCTGGATCACCGAGCGGGGCCTGGCCCGGGTGGGCGTGTTGGGTCGTCCGGAGGCGCTGGCGCAGCGGGCCTCCCGGGCCGGAATCGAGTTGACCGGGGTGGAGCTGGTCGACCCCAAAGGCCATCCCGATCGGGCCCGCTACGTGAGGGAATACTTTCAATCTCGCCGCCACCGCGGCCTGACCGAGATGGAGGCCGAGAAGGCCCTGGAGGACCCGCTCTACTTCGCTAACATGATGGTACGCCTGGGCGAGGCTGACGGCACCGTGGCCGGGGCGACCAACACCACCGCCCACACCGTGCGGTCCGCCCTCCTCTGCCTGGGTCTCAAGGCAGGAATCAAGACCGTCTCGAGCTTCTTCTTGATGGTGCTCAAAGATGGCACTCCCCTGCTCTTCGCCGACTGCGGGGTGGTGGTCAACCCCACCGCTCCCCAACTGGCCGAGATCGCCTCCTGCACGGCCGACACCTGTCGCGCCTTCCTGGAGGTGGAGCCTAAAGTCGCCATGCTGAGCTTCTCCACCAAAGGGAGCGCCAAGGATCCACTGGTGGACAAGGTGGTGGAGGCCGTCCGCACGCTGCAGGCCCGCCGGCCCGAGCTGGCCGTGGATGGTGAGCTGCAACTGGATGCGGCCCTGGTGCCCGCTGTGGGGGCCAGCAAGGCCCCCGGCTCACCCGTCGCAGGCCAGGCCAACGTGCTCATCTTCCCCGACCTGCAATCGGGCAACATCGGCTACAAGCTGGTGGAGCGCCTGGCCGGGGCCACCGCCATCGGGCCCATCCTGCAGGGGCTGGAGCAGCCCTCCAACGACCTGTCGCGAGGCTGCAAGGCAGAGGACATCGTGCAGGCCACCGTGATCACGGCGGTGCAGGCTCAGCAGCGAAGCTCGACTTCGGTCCCGTAACGACCTGACAGGACCCCGAGGCCAGGCATGCCTTACTGGTGTTCTTTGTCGCCCTCGTCGGAAATTTTTCCGATGTCGTCAAAGCGAATGGCTTTGAACCCCTGGCCGTCCCAGAAGAGCACCGCTTCGGCCTCCTGAAAGCTGAAGGCCCAGCATTGCTCCGGGTCGACCCCGGCCTTCTGAGCAAAATGGTCAGCCCGATCAGCGAAGATCTCGCGAGCCGTCCCGAAACTGCCCAGCTTGCCCAGCTTCTCCACCCCGCTGACCGAGATTTCCCCCCGCTCGAACGAATTCTGCAACTCGGGCCCGAGCTCTTCGGGAGGCATTCCTTTGGGGATCATCACGAGCGCACTGGCTTCCTCGACCTTGCCGGCCTCGATGGCCTGTGCCAGAGCCATCAGGACGCTCAAGGCTGCCTCCTTGCTCGGCGCCGAAGTGCTCGCCGAGGGACTGGCTGTGGCGCTGACCGTAGCCGTGGGTGTTGGGCTGGTGCTCGTCGGGGCTGGAGTCGAGCAACCTGCGGCCAGGCCGAGCAGCCCGGCAAGGAGCAGAGACAAGAGATTCTTCGACATCCCCAGTCCTTCGACCCGAAAAAGGTTACAGTCCTGTTTCCAACTTTTTTCAGTCGGCCACGGCATACTTGCCTGGAACAGATCGATCCATTTGTCTGGAAGGAAGGACGAGAGACGATGACCGTGCAGACCCTGACCGCGGCCACCCAATCCTTTGTAGCTCGACCCCAGAGCGCATGCGGCTCGTGCGCATCCCACGGGGACCAGGTCGAGATCGGTGGCCAGCGGCCGGCTCAGAACCTGAAGCAGCAACTGCTGACTGCGGTTCAAGGCGAGCCCCACCTGGCCACCACCACGCTGACCGCCGACCAGGTGGCCAACCCGGAAGCCCTGGCCGCCACCACCAAAGTCCTGATCGAGCAGATGGACCGCTATCCCACCTTCAAAGCTGTGGTGGGAGTCATGCCAGCCGAGGGCGACCAGACGAAGACTGTGGTCATCAGCCGCCCGAACGCGGTCAACGCAGCCAGCCTGGAGGGAGCTTTCGAGGTCAACCAGCGCTTCGGCTCGAGCGATCTCATCAAGGAGATGGCCGGCAAGTATCCTGTCAGCTATGAGAAGGTCCAGCAGGTCGACTCTCAGGGCCGCGCCCACGTGCTGCGCCTGCCCGGCGCCCTGGACGAAGCCGACGTAGCCCAGGCGTTGGATGAGGGCCGCACTCACAATCAGTACGAGCAACTCGAGGCGCTGGTGAAGGGACTGCCCCAGGGCGAGCGGGTGGTGATCCTGGTGGGCGGACCCTCGGCGGCCGGCAAGTCCACTCTGATCCGCGAGATTCAGAAATTCGCGGGCGACCGCCCGGTGACGACCGTGATGGGCGACATGTATTTCAAAGACGTCGATCAGCCCGGCTATCCGCAGGCTGCAGACGGCTCCTACTACTGGGATCACGCCGACTTTATGGACATGCAGAAGCTCAAGGAAGACCTGAGCACCCTGGTGCAGACCGGAGCGGCCGACCTGCCCGTCTACAACTTCCAGGACATCCGCCCCGGCGGCTGGCGCATGGAAGGCGTGAAAGTGACGGGCTTTCGTGAGGAGAAGCCCAACCACGTGGAGGTGGGCTCGGACAGCATCATCGTGCTGGACAGCATCCACGCCACCAACCCGGCCGTGGTGGAGCACTTCGAGAAGCTGGGCCTGCCCTACAAGGCAGTCTACCTCGACAGCCCCAGCGCCGACGACCGCCTGCTGCGCCGCCTGGTGCGCGACTACGAGGAGCGGGGCGGCCGCACCCCGGCTGAAACCTTTAAGATCTGGGATCTGACCACGTTCCGGGGCGAGACCGAGTTCATCCGGCCCACCATTTTGGATCTCGACCCTGCCCGCGACGTGTTCCTGGTCGCCAAGTTCCCCAAGGACCTGGGTCTGGGTCGCGAAGAACTGGAAGCCCGCGCCGATGCGATGGCGAAGTACGGAGTGCAACCGAGCTATCCGGCCTTCTCCACCAAACCCGAAGCCATGGGTGCCTTTGCCAAAGCTGAGGAATCCCGCTACCAGACCATTGTGAACGATCCGGCCGCCAAGGCCGAAGACAAGGCCCACGCCGAGAAGGGCCTGAAGCTTCTGCGCGAGGCTCCTGGCTACCAGAAGAAGAAGTGAGAGTAATCGGAGGCTCCCGTTGGGAGCCTGCTCATGACAAAGGCCCCCGTCATCTGGCGGGGGCCTTTTTCGATGGCTCCGGAGGTAGGGTTCGAACCTACGGCCAACCGGTTAACAGCCGGTTGCTCTACCACTGAGCTACTCCGGAATGTCCCGCATTATAGCATGGCTCTCGGGGCTGATCAAGGTTTTTCAGCCCATGCCCTGGCAATGCGGATCCGCCCTCTTGCGCCGTTAGGGTCACGAGGAGTATGGTTCCCGATCGGCGAACCGAGGTCGCCGTGGTGGGGGCGCGCGCATTTACCCTGATCGAGCTAATGATCTGCATCGCCATTCTGGCGATCTTCTCGGCCATCCCCCTGGCCGCCCGAGACGGTCTTCGGGCGGTCAATCGTGAGGCTGACTTCGGATCCGCGCTGCGCAATGCCCGAGGGCATCTCGCTGAGCTGCGCTCGGCCCCCTATGACGGCCTGCCCCCCCGCCGCCTGCGTGTGCCCGCATCCGCAAAAGTCCAGCTCACCTCTGATCTGGTTGTGGGCTCGGTGCAAGCCTTCGACCTCGAAGGCCGACCCCTCGCCGCTCCGGTCAGCGTGGACGCCATCAGCGGGTTGGTGCAGCTCGAGAGCGGTCTGGCCGGCCGCGAACTGGTCTTGCAGTTCGCCTATTATGCTCCCGACAGGGGCGAGGCCCACACCGTGCCCCCCACCGCGCCCTACCGAATTCGCCTCGAAAACCAGCCGGTCCAGCGCATTCAGCAGGTCCGTCTGGCTCAGGGAGACCGGCTCACGCTGATCACCTCCCGCTTGCTGAGCGACGGGCTCCTGGAGCTGCCGGCCAGCGCCGCAGGCAAAGTGGTGGAGGTCAGCTACCGGGGAGGGCGGATCGCCAACCAGATCAGCGGCCGCTTCCTCGACCAGCGACTGCGTCCGTCGACCCGGCCCGGCCGTTACAAACTGCTGGAAATCAAGGAGAACTACGGCGAGACAGCCCAGGTCATGCGGCTCACTTTACTGCGAGGAGAGCCGTGATGAAGCGCCGGGCCTTCACGCTGATCGAAGTCACAATGGTGCTGGCCGTCATCACGATCGTGTCCGGGCCGTTCTTCATGCTCTTCTTGTCGGAATATCGCCAGTTCGCCCGATTCTCGCGCAAAGCTGATCTGACCAACGAGGCTGCCCGGGCGGCCTACTCGGTGTTTGGACTGGCCTCCCGAATGCCCGATTTCAAGCTCGACCCGGACAACCACGGGTTGCGCTTTGCCGATGGCTCGCATGTGGTCTATCGCGGTGGTCGCCTCGAACTCGAGCGAGCGGGAGGGCGACGCCCGCTGACTCGAAGCCGGGTGGTAGACTTCACAGCCATACGCCACGGCGACCGCCTGACCCTGAACCTGGCTCTGGAATGTCCACCCGACCAGCCCGGAATGCCGCTCCTGGTGGTGCGCTCGATCTTCGAACAGCCTGAGAGGCAAAGACCATGAGGCGAGGTCTGACCCTGATTGCGGTGGTGTGGTTCCTGGCCATGGCGACTGTCTTTTTCATGGGGAGCCGGGCTCTCGTGGACCAGTTCCGATATCGGCAGGCCAGCCAGAAGTATCGCTTGCAGGCCAGGGCCATGGCCGAATCAGGCCTGGAGTTCGCTCGACTGGAGCTGCGAGCAGGTCGCTGGCAGGGCCAGCGATTCCGGTCACCCAACCTGGAAGGCGGTTGGTTCGAGATCTGGCGGGAGGGCGATCAGATCCGGGTCAAGGGCTGCTCGGGGCGGGCCGTGGTGGAACTGCCATGATCGGCTCGGCTCCTCCGACCCGAGTGGTGGCGCCGCCCCTGGAGCGGGTCTCCTACTGGATGGTGGCCATGGGAATTCTGGGCACGGTGCTGGGGGGGTTGACCGGCTCGGTCCTGAGCGCCGGGATCGGCTTCAAGCTCTGCCTGGTTGGGCTCTTTCTCATGCCTCTGTACAACTGGTTGCGCGGGCGCAACGAGCGCGATGATCGGGCGGTCATCGCAGCCCAGTTGAGCGCCCTGCTCGAGCTCAAGATTCCCCTCGATCAGGCGCTGCGCGTCCTCAGCGCCGATGGAGGCCGCTCCATAACCACCTCGCTCTCGAGGCCCTATGCTGCTCTGTGCATCGTGGCCGACGAGGTAGCCTGCGGAGCCCCCCTGGGACGGGCCATCGAGACCACTGATGCCTTCGGCCCCCTCTGGCCCGCTCTGCTGACGCCCAACGACGAGAATCTGGCCGCCACCTTGCGGAGAATCAGCCGAGCCGAGAGCGACTCCCTGGAGTTGCCGGCCAGCCTGGCAGTGCGCTATTTCCTACAGTTTCCCTTAATTCTGGGGGTGGTCTTTTTCCTGCGCAGCTACATCCTGCCCACCTTCCTGCAGATCTTCGAGGGGATGGACTGGCGACTTCCACTGGCAACCGTGGCGATAATCTCGCTCAAGAGCTGGATTGAAGTTCCCCTTGGGCTCCTCTCGATGCTCATCTTCGGCAGCCTGATTCGCCCCGTCCGAGCCTGGATGTGGCGATTGCTGACGCGCTTGCCAGGGGTCTGGGCCATTACGAAGCTCAGCGAGCAAGCTCGTTTCTGTCAGGCGGCCGCGGCCGCAAGCTTACTGGGCTTGTCAAGCGACCGGGTCCTGGCCTGCGCCTGCGCTGCCACCCGTCACCCGGTCTACCGCCAGATCCGCTTCGGCCCCTCGGACTCTCTGGCCTCCGCCCTGCGCGCTCGCCCGGACCTTTTCGAGACCCGGCTGGTCTGGTTGGTCGAGCAGGGCGAGCGCCACCAGAACGTCCCGGAAGCGTTCGAGCTGGCGGCCAGCTTCATGCAAGACGAATTCGACGCCGGCCAGCGTCGCCTGGTGCACCAGCTGGACACAGCCCTGCTCTTGATGCTGGGGCTGCTCACCTGTATGGTGTCAGTGGGCCTGATGACTCCCATCATGCAGCTGAATCAGGCTCCCCTGGAGGGCCTGTGGTGAGAGGGGACCGTTTGCTCTTCGACCTGGCGGGCCTGCTCGAGATCGGCTTCAACCTGACCGATTCCCTCCAGCGCCTGCGGCAGAATGCTCCGCCCGCCCTGGCCGCCGAACTGGCAGACAGCGAGCGCCGCGGCACCCTCGAGCAGGCCAGTTGGGTCGACCCCAGCGTTCGACCTCTCCTCGGCTCCCAACCTGAGGACCTCTCAGAAGCGCTGCGATTGGCCTCCCGAATGCTCCGCGAGAAAGAGCGGCGCCAGATCGAGATGAACCGCACTCTGAGTCAGCCCCGCCTGGTGTTGCTGGTGTTCGCGGTGACTTTCGCGGCCCTGCTCCTTCTGGTGATCCCGACCTTTGAGCGAATCTACATCGAGTTCTTCATGGCCCTACCTTTGCCCACGCGCTTGCTGCTCTGGTTGGCCAACAATCCTCTGGTGCCCGCGCTGGGCACGCTGGTGACCGCGGGCGGGTTGTTCGTGCTCTCCAGCCATCCTCGGGGTGACGCGGTGCGAATGCGTCTGCCCTGGATCGGAAGCCTGCTGGGCCTGCAGCAAAGTCTCCTCTGGCTGCGCTGGCTCAACGCTCTTCTGGCCCGCGGTCTGCCGCTCGGCCAGGCGGCCCGGGAGGCAACCGCAGTATGCCCTTCCCCCACCTTTCGGGGTTCCATGGCCGGAGTGGCCGACTCCATCGAGAGAGGCGGCTCTCTGGGGCCTGCCCTGCTCAAAGTGCGGCTCTTCCCCCCCCTGACGGCCTGGATGGTCCAGCAGGCCGAAGCTGCCGGCTGCAGTTTCGAGCCCATCGCCGCAGCCCTCGAGGTGCAGGGCCAGCGCTCATTCTCGCGAGGCCTCCCCCTGCTGGAGCCGTTCTTGATCGTCAGCCTGGCTGTACTTCAGTTGTGGGTCGTCGTGAGCTTGTTCCTCCCTATCTACCAGTTGATCGGCGCTCTGGGATGAAGCCTGTCCAGCTCATCGACCTGACACGCCACCTGGCCCTGATGGCCCGCCTGGGCTATCCCCTGGCCGAGGGGCTGGCGATGGCCACCGACCGCCCCGAGCTGATCGAATCGATCCGGCGCGGCGACAGCCCCGGCCAGGCCCTGCGCCGCTGGCCGCGCATCTTTTCGCCCTTCTACCGCGAGATGGTAGAAGCGGCCGACAGCTCTCCCCGGGCGGCCGAAATCCTGAGCGACCTGAGCCGCTGGCTCGAGCGCCAGGAGTCCTTGCGACTCGCTCTGGCGGGCGCTCTGGCCTATCCCCTGCTCACCCTCAATCTCCTGTTGCTGCAGGTCAGCCTGCTCTTCTGGCTGGCTCCCATGAACCTGGGTCTGGGGCCGTTCGCCCACTGGCTGTCCCTGGCCGCTCTAGTCGGCTTCGCGCTGACACTTCTCCCGGCGGGACTCGATTACGTGTCCGGGTTGTTGCCCGGAACCCGACGCCTGCGCCGGCTGATCGAGGAGAGCCTCTGGTGTCGCGCCCTTGGGGTCCTGCTGGGAACCGGTCTGGATTTACCCCGGGCCCTGGAGCTTTGCGGCAGCCTTGTTGCGCGGCACGCCTCTCTGGCCGAGAAGGTGCGCTCGGGAAGCTCCCTGGCCACCGCCCTCCAGCCGGCCAACCCTACAGTGATCTGGGCTGCCGAGGCTGCCGAGCGAACGGAGGAGCCTGCCGCAGCCTTGCTCTTTGCGGCTGACCAGCTCGAGCAACAAGCCGATGACCTGCGCGAGCGGATCATTCGTTCGGCCGAGCCCCTGGCGACTCTGGCAGTGGGAGTCCTGGTAGCGCTGGTCCTGACCTCGTTCTGGAGTGCCTTCTACGGCTCCGTCTGAAGGCCGGCCTGGAGCACCCGCGGAAGTGCCTGGCATGTCCCAGATTCCGCACGAGCTGGCCAGACTGCTCGACCCTCCCGATGACTACGACGCGCGGCCCGTGGTGGAGTTGCTGGTGCGCCTGGCCCGCGAGGCTCAGGCCAGCGACCTGCACCTTCGCCCCACCCTGGGCGAGGTGGAGGTGCTGCTGCGCTGCGACGGCGTGCTCCAGCCCCGCTTCCGCCTCCCCGAAACCGTCTATCCGCGACTGCTGGTGGGCCTGAAGAACATGGCCCGGCTGGCCAGCTATCGCCGCTCGGTTCCCCAGGATGGTCAGTTCCAGTTCGAAGGCCAGGACGTTCGCGTGGCCACCGCCCCCAGCCACTTCGGTGAAAAGGTGGTGCTGCGGTTGATCCAGCCGGCCACCGGCTTGCGCCGGCTGGAAGAGCTTGGATTAACCCCCACCGACCGCCGGCGTCTCGAGACGCTGGTGCGCCAGCCCCAGGGGCTGGTGCTGGCGGTAGGTCCGGCTGGCAGCGGCAAGACCACCACCCTGTTCGCCGCCCTGGAGTGGCTCTATCGCACCCGCCAGCACCAGGGCATCCAGCTCAACGTGGTGACGCTGGAGGACCCGGTGGAGATCGTCTGGCCAGAGTTCACCCAAACGCAAATCCAGCCGGCCGCCGGCATGACCTTTGCCAGCGGGCTGCGTTCGATTCTACGCCAGGATCCCGAGGTCATCCTGGTGGGCGAGATTCGCGATGCCGAGACGGCTTCGGCCGCAGTCCAGTGCGGCCTGACAGGCCACCTTGTACTCTCCACGCTGCACGCGCGCGACAGTGTAGGGGCCATTCCCCGCCTGCTGGAGCTGGAGATTCAACCTTATCTCCTGGGGGCAGCGCTGCTGGGGGTGATCTACCAGCGCCTGCTTCGCCGTCTCTGCCCCCAATGCCACGGCGGGCGCTGCCCTGCGTGCGTCCAGACCGGATACAGGGGGCGGCTGGTGGTGAGCGAGGTGCTGGAAGTCAACGAGGAAATTCGCCAAGCCATCCTCGATCGCCAACCTCTGGAGCGGATGCGCGAGCTGGCAGTGGAGAACCAGATGGTACCGCTGGAACAGACGGCGGCGCGGCTGGTGGCCGAAGGGCTGACCGACGCTGAGGAGGTGGAGCGAGTCATTCCGGGGGCCTGTAAATGGCATGCACCCCGCGCCGACCGTTCACCAGCTGAGTGAAGCGAAGGTCCACGAAAACGCTGGCCAGGGCCAGTGCCCGGGCCCGACCCACGCCGTGGAGGCGCATCAGCAGGTCGAGCATAAGATTGAGCGCCTGGGCCAACGCATCGTCGAGGTCCTCGGCGAAGCCCAGTGTAACCCACCGCTCGCCCCGGCGGATGTGCGGACCGGGCACCGAGGGCTCATCCACCAGCTCCAGCTCGAGCTCGATGCGCTCGAAGGGACACTCGATGGCCGTGCCGGACAGCTCCCCTTCGCCCTGGGCGGCGTGACCGTCTCCCACCGAGAGAAGGGCCCCCTCCACCAGCACGGGCAGGTAGAGCGTGGCCCCCACGGTCAGCTCGGGGCAATCCATGTTGCCGCCCCCGGCATGCGGAAACCAGCCTTGCAGGGGCTCGGGGCCGGCCACCCCCAGGATACCCGGAAACGGCCGTAAGGCCGTGCGATAGCCATCCTGGTCCACGCCCTGGTCGCCTTCGAGCTGCCAGCGCACCACGATGCGGGGCTCATCGGCCACGCCCAGCCTGCGATTGAGGTCCTGGTTGAGAAAACCCGGACCACCGCTTAGAGTCCAGCCCCAGCTCGCGGTGCGGATCTCCTTCACGGTCACCGCCAGAGTGTCTCCGGGACGCGCTCCCCGCACTGCCACCGGGCCGTGCAGGCAAGGCCCCTCCTCACTCATCGCAAAGCGGGTGCGGCGCTCGTCCATGGGTCCGAGACCGGCGCCCACGTCCAGTGTGCGAAAGCGGACCGTATCCCCCGAATCCACCGTCAGGCAGGGGGCTCGATCAGGGCGAAACCAGCCGTGCAGGGTGCCCTCGCCGGGCTCCAGGGAGTGTTGCAAGGATCCTCCAAAGTTTGAGCAAGTTCACCAGAGGAGGTTTCCCGATGTCCGCACAGGCTCCCGTCTGCGCCGGGTTGGCTGAGCTGGTGGAGGGCACCCATCCCTGAGCTTTCAGGGAGCCTTCAGTGAGACCGTTTACGCTGCCAGCGTGAAGATCGAGCCCACTCGGTCCTACCTGACATTGAGCGCGCCTCCCCCGAAAGCCGCTCCGCTGGACCGTTTCGTGCGCTCGGCCCGGAGCGCCCTGCCTGTTGTTGGCACAGTAACAAAGCTGGCGCTGGTGCCTCCCCTGGTGTACGCCGGGGCCATGGGTGGAGCCGCCCTGGCCGTCGCTGCGACCGCCGGGATTGCACCCCTGCAAGCAGCCCTGGGTTCCGGAAGCCTGGAGGCCTTCGGCCAGTTGCTGAGCCTGGCGCCCACAGCGGGAAAGGCGGGGCTGGTGTTGGGAAGCCTGCCCGTCATCGGTCTTTTTGTGCCGCGGGGCCCCCGCCCGGGGAACCTGAGCTCCCTGCTGGCCGGACTGGGAATGGCTGCCTGCGCAACGGGCACGGGTTTGCTGGCCCACTCGGGAGGATTGGGCCTACCCGCGGTCGTGGCCCTGACCACTCTGGCCGGCGGGTCCGGAGCCATCGGTGGCTTCCGGCTGGGCGGTGGGCTGGGGGCCGTGCTCAAACGGTTCTTTCCCAACCGGATCCCTGAAGAGCAAGCCGCGGACCCACGACAGGTCGTCAGCGACCTGGCCAGGGGCCTGGTGGCCAGGGAGGCGACCCTGGTTCAGGAGAGCGAGCGCCTGGTCGTTCTCGGAGGGGTTACGGTGCGACGGCGGCAGGCGGCTCCGGGGGGAGCGCACTGATGCGACCGCAGGCCCACCAGCCCAGACCCGCCAGCAGGGTGAAGGCGCCCACCCCGTAGAGGGTGTAGGCCCGGGTCACCGTCTCGACGGACTGGCCCAGGATGGGCGCAAACACCAGCGCCAGGCCGGCGATGTAGGCCAGCCTCCAGAGCAAGAGCAGCCAGTTGGCCTGTCCGGCGGCAAAGGCGTAGGAAACGCTCTCTACCGCGAAGCAGGCCACCATCCAGAGCGAAAGCCAGCGCGCCAGCTCGCCGGCCGGGCCCCACTCAGGGCCGAACACCAGCTTGAAAAGCCAGGGCCCGGCCAGCAGCACGGGCAAGACCAGCCCACCCATGAAGAGCACCGCAATCGCAAGCTGGCGAAGATAGAAGGCTTTGCGATCGGGCCGGCGGCCCAGCTCGCGGTTGACCAGCTGGCCGAATACCTGGCTGGTCACCTGAAGCGGTGACCAGAGGGCCCGGAAAGCCAGCGCGAACTGGCCCACGTCGGCAGCGCTGAAGAAGGCGCCCAACACGAAGAAGACTCCCGTGTCAGAAAAGATCTTCAGCACGCCGGCAGGTGCCTGGTAGAGCGGGAAGCTCTGATAGGCTCGGGCGACCTGCAGCAGTTGGGGAGGCTCCCTCCTGGGGGCGCCCCGCTTGAAAAGAGCCCACTCCAGCCAGAGACTTCCAATCACCCAGCCCAGCACGCTGCCGAGCACCAGGCCAGGGGCCGACCATCCCAACAGACCGAAGACGACCCAGCAAAGAGCTGCCACCAGAACCTGCACCACCCGCGAGGAGGCCAGCAGACGATACGCTTCCAACCGGTTGAACCAGAAGGTCAAGATGGAAAAGAAGCCCGTCGCCAGCAGGAACGGAGCCAGAAAAGGCAAGAGTCTGGCCAGCTCCGGGTGACCGAAGCGACTTGCCAGAGCCGGTCCCACCAACCAGGCCAACAGGCCTGCAGCCAGCGAGAACACCAGGCAGAACCGACGCGAAAGACGCACCAGGTCGTAGGCTTCCTCGTCTTTGTCGGGGAGCATGACGGCATATTCGTAGCGTCCGGTGGAGGGAGCCATGAAGACCGTCACCAGCACCGTGAACAACGTGAACAAGCCGAACTGATCGGGCGTGTAGAGCTTGGCCACCAGCAGCGTGGCCAGCAGGTTGATCGCCTGGGCCAGCCCTCCCCCGCTGAGCAGGGTGAGAAAATTCTTCCTCAGAGCTTGCGGCGCCGTGCCAGAGCTCGGCTGGCCTGCCTTCCGGCCTGAACGTACTTCTCCAGGTGGGTCAGGTGGCGAGCCACCAGTTTGTGCAGGTCTTCGGGCGACTCGATGGCGTGCTCGTGAAAGGAGAATCCGCACTGCGTGCACTCGCGAAACTCGTGGGCCCAGGACGAGTCGTCGGCATTCTCTTCCTGCACCAGCTGGGCGCTGCACACCGGACACAGGCCCTGCTCGGCCAGCGACTGCTCGCGCTCGGGAGTGAGCCGGTCGAGCAGGGTGGAGTGGGAGGCCGCAGTCAGCGCCTGCGGTGAGATGAGCCAGGTGGAGCCTTGCTTGCGGGCCTCCAGCTTGCCGGCGCGCAGCAAACGATAGATACGGCTCAGCGACATGGATAGCTGCTGAGCCGCCTGCTGCGCGGTCAAATAAAGATCCTGGCCCTCCACAAAATTTGAATTCTCCACAAGGCCAGAACAGACCTCTTGTCGAAGGAAGCTCTTCGTGCAGACCAGACCCGCTCGCCGCGAGGACGCCAGCGTCATCGCCAGCATCTACAACCAGGGCATCGAAGATCGACTGGCCACCTTCGAGACTCGTCTTCATAGCCCCGAAGAGGTGGCAGCCTGGTTCGACGAGAGCCACCCCATCATCGTGGTCGAGGCGGATGATCGCGTGGTGGCTTACGCAGCCACCTTCTCCTATCGACCGAGAGACTACTATCGCGGCGTAGCTGAGTTCTCGGTCTACGTGGACCGCGACTTCCGGCTCCAGGGCGCCGGACGGATGGCCATGGAGGCGCTGGTCCACGCCGCCCGCCAGGCCGGGCTGTGGAAGCTGGTCTCGCGCATCTTCGTCGAGAATCTGGGCAGCCGCCACCTGCTGGCCTCGCTCAGCTTCCGCGAGGTGGGCGTCTACGAGCGCCACGCCCGACTCGACGGAGAGTGGCGCAACGTCGTGATCGTGGAACGACTGCTCTGAGCTGACAGGGGCCCGGCCCGGGGGAGAGAAGGTCAGCCCTGCGATGGTCCGCGTCAACAATCCCCAGGGGAAGTCGATCCTGCCCGATGGAGCCGTCGTGCGGGGCTACACCCTGACCTACAAGGCGATGGGGGGCATGAGCGCCGTCTACCACGGGCGTAAGGACGACAAGAGCTACATTCTCAAGGAAGCCCCCGCCAGCGAGCCGGCCCAGGTCCTGGCCCTGACCCAGGAGAAAGGCTTGCTCGAGCGCCTCCAGCATCCCGGCATCGTTCGCTTCGTCAACCTCTTCGAAGAAGCCGGGTATTACTACATGGTGCAGGAGCTCATCGACGGGATCACCCTGGAAGAGGTCAAGCAGTCGCGTCTTCCGAGCGAGGCCGAGGTGCGTGACTGGGGCCTGCAGTTGTGCGACGTGCTGGAATACCTCCACCAGCAGTCTCCGCCCATCGTCTACCGCGACCTCAAGCCGGCCAACGTGATGCTCAGCGGCGACCGGATCCGCATGATCGACTTCGGCATCGCCCGACTGCATAAGGGCGACCGCAGCGAGGACACCGAGGCCCTGGGCAGCTTCTTCACCGCCTCCCCCGAGCACTTCGGAGCGGCTGAGACGGACGCCCGCTCGGACGTGTTCTCGCTGGGAGCCACTCTGCATGACCTCCTGGCGGGCCCCGACTATCGCATGGAGATGCCGTTCCAGTTTCCCCCCATCCGCAAGCTCAACCCGGCCGTCTCCAATGAACTGGAGGCTGTACTGCTCAAGGCCACAGCCTTCGAACCGGCTGACCGCTACCAGAGCATGGCCGAGATGCGGGCAGCACTGGGAGGCCGAAAAGCAGTGCCGGCTCCTCCCCCGCCGGCTCCGGTCGCCACCCGCCCGTCCTCTCGTGGCAAGATTGCCGCTGCTCTCTTGCTGGTGGTGGTCAGCTTCGTGGCCGCGCTGGCCTGGACACGCTCGGGCGACTCGCATGGACACGCCCACGACACCGGACTTCGAGGCGACGTCTTCGGTGTGCGTGCGGAAAACGATTCGGCCGTGGTCACTCTGGGCGAGGACATCGGCCTGTTCCGAGTCCAGGCCGCCTTCGGACAGAAGGCCCCTGAGCGCGCCGAAGCTCTGGCCCAGCGGTTGAACAAGCTCTATCACGAGCAGTGCCCCACCTGCGGGGTCTTCAAGCTCGAGCCCGATGGCTTTCGCATCGCTCGCTACGTGGACAAGAAGGTCGGCCTGGATGAGACGGTGCTCTTTTACAGCCACCGCGACGGCGACCAGTACCGCTCGCCCCTGCTGTTGGCCGTGCTGAGCAAGCAAGAGGCCCAACGCCTGGGGACAACACCTCGTTACGCGGCCGGCTACTGGCGCAACCTGACCCGCGACCTGGTGGAGCTGTCGCGCGGGCGAGCCACCCGGAGCTCGCCCCTGGGCGAGCAGCTGCAGCAAGAGCTGCTCACTGCTCGCAAGAAGATGCAAGAGGACGCCACCATCGAGAACCTGAACCGGCTACTCGAGGAGATCGACAGCCAGAAGGCTTTGCAGCTGCGCGAGATGTTCGAGAAGATTCCCAAGGGCTTCAAGTGCGACATCGATCGCTTCGAGCCCACCGGCAACTACAAGCCGCTCAAGGGCTGAAGCGAAGCTCGCGCTCCCTGAGCTGGAGGGTCCACACCAGCTGTCCCCGCGAATCCTTGCAATCGAGGGTCAACAAGCGATGCCCGCTGGGGCCGCTGACCCGGGCCAGGCCATAGTTGCGCCGGTCGCTGAACCAGCTGCCGCTCACCCGCGCGGGATTGTCCTTCTCCTCGGGAGTCATCGGGTGCAGCGACGAGGTGAGCGGGCTGGAGGTAAATTCGTAGAGGGGATAGCCCCCCTTCGGATGCAGGCGGATCAACTCGGCGCAATGCCGGTCGCCGCTCAGGAAGACCACTCCCTCGATTCGCTCGTGCTCGATGAAGTCGAGCAACTCCTGACGCTCGCGCGGATAGACAGCCCAGGCCTCGTAGGGGGCCACCGGGTTGAGCATCTGGCAGCCTCCCACCACCATTTTGAAGGGGGCTTGCGAGCTCAAGAGCTGCTGCTTGAGCCAGGCCATCTGGGCGGGTCCGTACATGGCCTCCCTGGTTCGATAGTAGCGATCGTCGAGCATGAAGAAATCAACGTCGGCCCAGCTGAACCGGTAGAACGCGCCGGGGATCCGATCCTGCCCGTAGGTTCCGCCCGGCCAGACCTGGTGGAAGACCTCCAGGGCCTCGTCCTTATGGGGGAAGCTCGAGTCGGCGTTGTTGGGGCCGAAGTCGTGATCGTCCCAGATGGCGTAGTTCTGGGCGCCGGCAAAGAGAGGCCAGAGGTTGGGCAGGCGCAGGCGGTCCTGGCGAGTCCGTTCCCGCATCGCCTCGGCCGAGTCCCAGTCGCCGGGGCGGTAGTAGACGTTGTCGCCCAGCCAGAGCATCAGGTCGGGCGCATCCCTGGAGATCTGATCGAAGATCTCGTACTCGCCGCCGTTCTCGCCTTTGGGGATGGCGGGATCGTTGACGTAGACGCAGGAGCCGAAGGCGAAAGTGAAATCGCGCGGCTCGGAGGGCACAGTCTGGAAACTTACCGGGACGGGGTTTCCCTGGAACCAGAGGGTCCCGCAGTAACGAGCTCCCGACTCCAGGCCGGTAAGGTACAGGCGCTCGATCAGGTGGCTGTCGGCCCTGGTTCGACCGATGGCTCGAGCAACACGATCTCTGCGGGGATGCTGGTGATAGAGCAACTCGACCGGACCAGGGCGGTCGGTCTGCACCCACAACACCACCGAATCCGTCGTGGCCGGACCGACGATGACCAACGGCGGCTCCTCGGCCCCGGCCAGGCGCACGCCCAGGCCGAGCACCAGCAACAAGCCGGCTACCATCAAAAGGCGAGGCCATGGTTGGACTCCGCCCAGACAGGGCCAGCCGCTGCTCCTTACTTGCCGACTTGTTTGGCCCATCCCGAGCGCAGGGGAGCGATGCGGTTGAAGACCTGCTTGCCGGCAGTGCTGTCGGAATCCACCATGAAGTAACCCTGGCGCTCGAACTGGAAACGCTCTCCCACGGCGGCTTTGCCCAGACCCGGCTCCACCACGCCCTGCAGCACGGTGAGCGAGTCCGGGTTGATCAGCTCTCGGTAGTCACGTTTCTCGGCGTCGGGTCTCTCCACGCTGAAAAGCGGCTCGTAGAGCCGAATCTCGGCCTGGACCCCGTGACGGGCGCTGACCCAGTGCAAGGTGCCCTGCACCTTGCGCCCGTCGGGCGTGTTGCCGCCGCGGGTCTCGGGATCGTAGGTGCAGTGAACCTCCACCACCCGGCCCTCGGCGTCCTGCACCACGCTTTCGCACTTGACGATGTACGCGCGGCGCAGGCGCACCTCGCCTCCCGGCTTGAGCCGGAAGAACTTCTTGGGCGGATCGAGCATGAAGTCGTCCTGCTCGATGTAGATCTCACGCCCGAAGGGCACCTTGCGGCTGGCCGGGTCGGGCGCGCCCAGCCCGCGCTCGGTGCGCAGCTCCAGGGCGTCGTCGGGGAAGCAGGGCACCTCCACCTCCTCCACCTGGTCTTCGGGCCAGTTGGTGATCACCAGCTTGAGCGGGCGCATCACCGCCATCATACGGGGGGCTTTGGGGTTGAGGTCGTTGCGCAGGGCGTCCTCGAGGATGCTGGGGTCGATCCAGGCGTCGGCCTTGCCCACTCCCACCGTCTCGATGAAGTCGCGGATCGACTCGGGGGTGTAGCCCTTACGCCGGAAGCCTGCCAGGGTGGGCATGCGGGGATCGTCCCAGCCGCGCACCGTCCTGGTGGTCACCAGCTCGAGCAGTTTGCGCTTGCTCATCACCGTATAGGTGAGATTGAGACGAGCGAACTCGATCTGCTGGGGATGACAGGGCACGGGCACGTTGTCCAGCACCCAGTCGTAGAGCGGACGATGGTTCTCGAACTCGAGCGAGCAGAGCGAGTGGGTCACCCCTTCCAGGGCGTCGTTGATCGGATGAGAGTAATCGTACATGGGGTAGATGCACCAGTCGTCCCCGGTGCGATGGTGATGCACCCGCCGGATGCGATACAGCGTCGGGTCGCGCATATTCATGTTGGGCGAGGCCATGTCGATCTTGGCCCGCAGCACCCGTGCCCCATCGGGAAACTCGCCGGCTCGCATGCGGCGGAACAGGTCCAGGTTCTCCTCCACGCCGCGGTCGCGATAAGGGCTGTTCTTGCCAGGCTCGGTGAGCGTGCCGCGGTGCTCGCGAATCTCCTCGGCGGTCAGGTCCTCGACGTAGGCTTTGCCGGTCTTGATCAGGTGCTCGGCCATCTCGTAGAAGCGCTCGAAATAGTCCGAGCAGAAATAGAGATGATCGCCCCATTCGAACCCCAGCCAGCGAATGTCGTTCTGGATGGAGTTGACGAACTCGGTCTCCTCCTTGGCCGGGTTGGTATCGTCGAAGCGCATGTTGCAGCGTCCACCGAACTCCTTCGCCAGGCCGAAGTTGATGCAGATCGCCTTGGCGTGCCCGATGTGGAGATAGCCGTTGGGCTCGGGAGGAAAGCGCGTGATGACGGTCTTGTGCTTGCCGCTGCGCAGGTCTTCCTCGATGATGCTCTTGATGAAGTTGGTGGGAGTGGGGGGCTCGACGGTCATAGCGCTGGAAATTCAAGCCGTGGGCCATTCCCCCTGCTCGAATCAAGCTCACCGACTCAACGAGGTAACAGCGGCCGAGCCCGCCCGAGTAGCGAACACACGTTCGTTTCCGCCGGAAACGAAAACCTTCCGAACACAGGTCCGAAAGGCCGGTCAAATCGATCTGTGAAGGCTTTCACGGAGGCGAAACTCCTGCCGAACGCTCGCGCTCTGGCTGCAGCACGACAACCAGCGGCTCGGGTGGACAGTCGTGAGGCCGTGGTTCAGGCCCGCACCACCGGGTTGCGCAGCCGACCGATGCCCTCGATCTCGCACTCGATCACGTCTCCGTCTTGCAAGAACACCGGGGGCTTGCGGAAGACGCCTACCCCGCCCGGGGTGCCGGTGGCCAGCACGTCCCCGGGCTCGAGGTCCTGGGCGAAAGAGAGCAGCTCGATCAGCTTCTCCACCGAAAAAATCAGCTCGCTGGTGCGCGATTCTTGCTGCAGCTGGCCGTTGCGCCACAAGCGCAAGGGGGCGTCGCGATGGTCGAACTCGTCGGGCGTGACCACCACCGGGCCCATGGGGCCGAAGGTGCGAAACGATTTGGCCCGGTAGAACTGCTTGTCCTCGCGCTGCGCCTGGCGGTCGGAGACGTCATTGACGATGGTGAAGCCGAGCACATGCTCGAGGGCGTTCTCGGCCGTGAGGCTGCCACCCGGCAGGGCAAAGACAACGCCGAGCTCGACCTCCACGTCGATCTCCATGCGGCCGCGAGGCAGCTCGATGCGGTCGCCCTGGCCCACCACCGAGTTGCGCGCCTTGGCAAAGAACATCGGAAAATCGGGTGGCTGCTTGTTCTGCTCCAGGGCGTGGTCGCGATAGTTCAGCCCCACGGCCACGAACTTGGGCGGACGGGGGACGGGGGCCAGCAATCGCACCGACGAGAGCGTCCGGCGCGAGCCCTCCAGCGTGGCGATGCGGGCCGGAGGCATCGCCGCGACCAGCTCGCGCAGATCGGCGAAGCGTCCGTCCTGGGAGAGATCCACCACCTCGTCGCCTTCCAGGCGGCCCGGGGCCGAGCGACCCTGGCTGTGAAACGTGACCAGCCTCATCGGGCCGCCAGGCGCCACAGCGCCGCCTCTTCCTGGCTGCGGGCCACCAGCTCGGCCCGGCGGTCGCCGCCCTGGCGGTGCAAGCTCAGAGCCGCGGCCAGAGCGGCCAGCTCGCGCTCTTCGTCGCTGAAGGTGGGCTTGAGGTCGCCCATGTGCTCGGCCAGGAAGTGGGTGGAGAGGTTGCCGCGGCGGAACTCGGGGTGCTCGAGCAAGGCCCGGTGGAAGGGGATCGAGGTGCTCACGCCGGCTACCACCATCTCATCCAGGGCTGCCAGCATGCGCCGGCAGGCCTGCTCGCGGTCCGAGCCCCAGACGATCAGCTTGGCCAGCAGCGAGTCGAAGTCGCGTGGCACCACGTAGCCGGGATAGAGATGGGAATCCACCCGCACCCCCGGTCCGGCGGGCAGGTGGACGGCCTGAATCGGCCCGGGATCGGGCCGAAAACCATGGTAGGGGTCTTCGCAGGTGATGCGGCACTCGATGGACCAGCCGTGCAGCCGGAGCTCTTCCTGCTTGAGCGAGAGGGGCTCGCCGGCGGCGATGCGCAGCTGCTCCTGCACCAGGTCCACCCCGGTGACCAGTTCGGTCACCGGATGCTCGACCTGCAGGCGCGTGTTGACCTCCAGGAAGTAGAAGCTCCGGTCCTTGTCCACCAGGAATTCGAACGTGCAGGCACCCGCATAGCCAGCCTTGAGCGCTCCGCGCACGGCCGCTTCGCCCATGGTGCACCGCAGATCCTCATCCAGGAAGGGTGAGGGGGCTTCCTCGAGCATCTTCTGGAAGCGACGCTGGATCGAGCACTCGCGCTCGAACAGGTGAACCGCGTGCCCGTGCTGGTCGGCCAGCACCTGCACCTCGATGTGACGAGGCTGCTCGAGGTAACGCTCGAGAAAGAGCCGCGACGAGCCGAAGGCGGCCTGCGACTCGCTGGCCGCCTGGGCAAAGCTGCGCTCGAGCTCGGGGCGGTCGGCGCACTTTCGCATGCCGCGTCCCCCTCCCCCACCCGCCGCTTTGATCAGCACCGGGTAGCCGATGCGCTCGGCCTCGCGCAGGGCCTCCTGAACATCGGCCACCGGCTCCACCGTGCCCGGCACGACCGGCAGGCCGGCCTGGGACATCAGTTTTCGGGCCTCGGTCTTGTCGCCCAGGGCGGTGATGGCTTCCGGACCCGGTCCCACGAAGACCAGCCCGGCCTCGGCGCAGGCCCGGCTGAAGGCGGCGTTCTCAGACAGGAAGCCGTAGCCCGGGTGCACCGCCTCAGCGCCGGCCGACAGTCCGGCCTCCACGATGCGGGGGATGTCCAGGTAGGCCTGGCGACCGGCCAGGCCCCGCAGCACCAGGACCTGGTCGGCCATGCGGGCGGGCAGCGAGTCGCGGTCGACCTCGGCGCAGATCAGGGCCGTCTCCACCCCCAGCTCGCGACAGGCGCGCAGAATGCGGACGGCGATCTCGCCCCGGTTGGCCACCAGCACACGCTTGAACATAAGCCGCGCTGTTTTGCGTCGAAGCGGGCTTTCCTTCAGGCCTGGCGGCGATTCACCCAGTGACCCAGGCGAGACATTGCTTTGGAGACCCAGGTGCGGGTCTGACCGGCCAGCGAGAGCAAGCGTTCTTGCACCTCGCGGGCGGTGGCCGGGCGGTCGGTCGGCTCGACGGCCAGCAGGCGATCGAGCAGGTCGCCCATGCCGGGCGAGATGTCCGGATTGACGCTGCGAGCGGGGCGATGCTCGAAGTCGAAGGGCTTGGGCTCGACCCGGGTGAGAAGCTGGTAGAGGGTCGCTCCCAGCGCGTAGAGATCGGACTGAGGCACAGCCCGGCCCATGTACTGCTCGGGAGGAGCGTAGCCGGGAGTGCCATAGGCGGTGGTGTCGCCCGCCTTGCCCGTGCTCATGGCCCGGGCGATGCCAAAGTCCACCAGCTTGATGGCCCCTCCGCGCACCATTACCATCACGTTGGCGGGCTTGAGGTCGCGGTAGATCACGGGAGGGTCGAGGCTGTGCAAGTAATCGAGCACCTCGCACACCTGGGCTCCCCAGCCGGCTACCTCGTTCTCCTGAAGCGACTTCTGAGTGCGGTAGATGTGCTCCAGAGTGGGTCCCTCGACCCGCTCCATCACCAGGTATTCGCGCTCGTCGAGGTGGAAGCGATCCACCACCCGAGGAAGGTAGGGATGGCTGAGGCGCACCAGGATGGCGGCCTCGCGGTCGAACAGCTTGCGGGCCTCGTCGCGCTCGTCCAGCGGCACGGTGGAAAAGTCAAGCTCCTTGAGGGCCCAGGTGCTGCCTTTCTGACGGGTGTCGCGCACGAACCAGACAGTGCCGGCCGCCCCCTCTCCAAGCAGGCGCTCGACCTGGTATCGACCTGCCAGCAGGCTCCCGGGACCGGTCTTGGCGGCCACGGCTTAGATGAGGTGCGTCCGCTCCAGCGCGCGGATAGCTTTGCGGCGGCAAGAGGAGGCGATCCAGAAGTACAGGGGCAGGGCCAGCAACGCCCACCAGCGCACCAGCATGTAGGAGAACGGATCAGGTTGATACAGGTCCGACTTCCCCCAGAAGGCCAGGCTCAGAGCCACGTAAGGGTGGACGATCCAGAGCGGGAAGGCCCAGAAGCCCGCGAAGACCATCAGGAAGGGAGCGATCAGGATGAAGAAGAGGGCCTGGATGGTGGCCTTCTGGGTGGCCTGCTGGGTGCTGGTGCTGCCGGCCGAGATCCACACGCCGACATAGCCGAAGATGACCGCCATCAAGACCGAGACGGCCCAGAGCATCAGGATGGAGAAGAGGTCGGCCCCGGCGAACCAGCCGATCAGGCCGGCCAATGGCATCAGCACGGTGATCTCGCGGACCACCGGGCGGATCCCCGCGGCCACGATGCCGTCGGCGTAGTCGGCCGAGTTGACCTGGGTGAGGGCCAGCGAGAGCAAGGTGCCGCGCTGGCGCTCGTTGACCACGCTGGCGGCGGTCTGCACCACTGCCTTCAGGGCCACGTAGAGCACCTGGGCAAAGGCCAGCAGCACCACGATGAACTCCACCATGCTGGCCGGCCTGCCCAGGCCGAAGTTGCGCACGGCGCTGACGCCGAGGAGCAGCGGAATGACCAGGAGGGCGCTGTAGAGGCCGTAGCCGGTCCAGAAGCGCTTCCAGATGGTCTGACGGCTTTCGGACTGGCGCTGGCAAACCACGAATGGGTTCTCGCGCAGGCCCAGGGTCCAGCTGACAAGGCGGCGGAATCGTTTCAGCATCGCGTCCTCCTAGGCGACCCGGGCCTCTTCGGCTTTGCGCCGAATCGACCACCACAAGATGGAGCAGAGCACAGCGTAGAGCAGGAAGGTCCAGGCCCAGGCCCACTGCCAGGCGGCTATCGGCCCGACGTCGGACAGGCTCAGCACCGACCAGGCAGCCACCATCGGGCTGCTGACCGTGGCCACGGGAACGTAATAGGACCCGCCCGGCCCGATCAGGCCGTAGAGCAAGAAGTCCACCATCGGACCCATCAAGACGAAGCCCAGGGCCAGGAACATCGCCTTACGGCTGGCCTGCTGGCTGGAGACCGAGGTGTAGGAAGCCCAGGTGCCCAGCAGCCCGAACAGACTGACGCAGGTGACCGCCAGGCAGACGAAGAGCACGGACTGCAGGGCGTGGCCCGAGAGGATGCCCAGTCCAACCGCGATCGGAGCGGCCGCCATCAACTCACGGGTGATGGGCCAGAGGTGAGCGGCCAGTTTGCCTGCCAGGACTTCCTCCGAGCGCAGGCGCGTGGCCAGCAGGCACTCGTAGGTCTTCTGCTCTTTCTCGAGCGAGATAGCCCCCGCCGTGGCGCTGACCGCGCGCATGGTCACGTAGAGGATACCCAGAAAGGCGGTGAAGCCGACCACCGAGCCGAGCCAGGTATGGACCCACTTCTCCGGGTTTACCAGAAGCTCGCCGGCGGTGAAGAACATCGTCACCGCCAGGGGGCCGAGCACGAGCGCCATGCCTCCCCCGAAGCGGGTCACGAAAGCCTGAAGTCCCTTGCCCTGGCGTCGTGCCTCTACCTGGCGCGCCCTCACGAAGATCGGATTTTCCCACAGTTGTGTGAGCATTTCCGGGCCTCCTCACCGAGATCAGGACCCCCTGTGCAATCCATGTCGCAAAGCGACCGGGGAGATCTTCCCCGCCCCCCTGGCCGAATCCTCGCATCCAGGAAGTTTCTGCTCAGAGGAAAATAGGGCATCCGTGGTGCCGCGACTCCTTCTCATCCTGCTCTTGACCCTGGCGGCGGCCGCTCAGCCGAGCGAGAGTGAGCTTGACGAGCTGCTCGACTGGCAGGATCAGCAGATCGTCGAGCGCTTCTCCGCTGACGGCTCGGCCGATCACCGCTGGGACGCCCTTTTGCAGGCACTGGCCGAGCAGCTCGTGGTGGGGGTGAGCCAGGTGTTCCCCAGCCAGGGTCAGCCGGTCAGCTTTCGGGTCTTTCGCCAGAAGCTGGGCTTCAACGCGGTGTGCTGGCACCGGGTGGTCATCGTGGACAGCCTGCTGATGGAGGGGCTCGAGCGACTCTCCCAGGGCCAGGCCGTGTATGGCAAGCTGGACACCCCCTACACCGAGTCCATCCTGCGGCAGATCGGGATGGAGCGCCCCGAGCTGCCACCTCCCCCCGGCCTGAACTGGGAGCGCGAGCAACAAGCCCGCAAGCTCTTCGAGGAGGTGCTGGCGGCCTGGATCTGCCACGAGGTCAGCCACGCCTACCTGGGCCACGCGCGCGAGCGCTTGCGCCAGGCGCGCCGGCTCGAGCAGGGCAATTCCCAGATGAACCCCCTGCTGCTCGATCAACAGATCCGCAATCACCTCGACTATCGTCTCGGCCCCACCAACGAGCTGGAAGCGGACCGCTACGGCGCTCGCCTGGCCCTGCGCTCGGGTTTCGGGCTGGAGGGCTATCGGAGAGCCCTCTGGATCATCGCCCGCCTCGAGAAGCTGTCCGGAGCCGACGCCAGCTTCTATCGCACCCACCCCCAGCCGGAAGACCGAACCCGCGTGCTGGAGGAGGTCGAGGCGGAGGAGTCCCAGGGGCGGTCTTGAACCTTGTTCGTGCGGTGCTGAACAACGGCGACACACTCGCCTCGCGCTATCAGGTCGAGAGAGTGCTCGGCCAGGGGGGCATGGGGGCGGTCTACCTGGCCCGCGATCTTCGCATTCCCTGCCAATGGGCTGTCAAGGAGATGACCGCCGAGCCCGAAGCCGAGGCCATGTTCCGGGCTGAGGCCGAAGTGCTGTGCAGCCTCAAGCATCCCAACCTGCCCCGCATCACCGACTTCTTCGGGGAAGACGGCAAGCAGTACCTGGTCATGGACTACGTGGAGGGCCCCACCCTCGAGCAAGTCCTGAGCCAGCGTCAGCTCACCCTGGCCGAGGTGATCGATCTGGGGCGTCAGCTGAGCGAGGTGCTGGAGTATCTGCACGGGCTGGCTCCCCCACTCATTTTTCGTGATCTCAAGCCGGCTAACATCATTATGGCGCCGGGCGGCACGGTCAAGCTGATCGACTTTGGCATCGCCCGACACTTCCAACCAGAAAAGGCCAGCGACACCCGGGCCCTGGGCACCCCCGGCTACGCCGCTCCTGAGCAATACGGCCACGGACAGTCGGACGAGCGGACCGATCTCTACGCGCTGGGAGCCACGCTCTATCACGCGCTGAGCGGCCGTGATCCGGGCCAGGCTCCTTTCCAGTTCCCGCCCCTCGGCCTGGCCGAGCCGGGCCTGGAGGCGCTGGTCCTCAAAGCCGTCAGCCTGGAGCCCGTCAACCGTTTCCAGTCGGCCCGAGAGTTGCGCCTGGCCCTGCAGGCCCTGGGCGGGGGCCAGCAGTTGCCCACCCAGGTGCTGCATAGCTCGCCGGCCGGCTTCGACCCTCGTGAGGTGCGTCTGGGAGTGGTGCGCCGGGGCCAGTCGGTCAGGCGCAAGATCGTCCTGAAGGGCGACTGGAATGCCCGTCTGGTCAGCAACCAGCGCTGGCTGCAGGTCGAGCCCGAGCACGTGCAGGGAAAGGACGTGCGGGTCGAGCTGATCGCCCATACCTCCGGGCTCAAGGAAGGGGGCCATTTTCAGGCCGAGCTGACGGTGCAGGGCCAACAGGGAATTCGGCCGATGTCTGTGGAAGTGGACGTCGAGCGCGCCCACGTCAGCTTCTTCAGCCAGGCGTTGAGTTTTCTGCTGTGCCTGGCCAGCGTGCTGCCGGGAATCGGGTTCGTGGCCACCGGAGTTCTCGGTGTGGCCTACCTCTCGACTCCACGCCGCGAGCGCGCGGCCATGAGGATCTTCGTGGCCGTCGCCACGCTGCTGAGCACGCTCTGGTTGGGCTTTTTCACCCTGGTGGGGGTGGGACTCTACCAACTGCCCTGGGATCGGTGGCTGCAATGAGAAAGGGAGGCGCATGAACTGTCCCACCTGCGGGAGCGAGAACGCCCCCGACTCTCGCTTCTGCGAGGATTGCGGGGCCCAGCTGACCGTCTCGCAAGAAGGCATGGTCGCGGTGGCCGTGCTGGAGGGGCCTCTTGCCCCGGGACGGGTGCTGCAAGAGCGCTGGCGCGTGGACGAGCTGCTCGAGGAAGGGCGCATCAACCGTTATCTGGCCGCCGACCTGCAATCTGACGAGCAGCCGGTTCTTCTGCTCGAATGCTCCGATGCCAGCCTGCTGGGCGCCCAGCACGACCTGGTGCGTTCGCTGGAAGCTCCCTTCATCTGGACAGGAAACCAGCGCTTTGAGGAGGAGGGGCGACTCTACCTGGCCGGACCTCGTCCCGGCCTGACGCGCTTTGAGCAAGAGATCGCCGGCGAGCCCTCCCCCGAGCGGGTGGCCCGGGTAGGGGTCGACCTTCTGCGCGGGCTGGAGGCTCTGCACCAGCACGGTTTGCTGCATCTGGCCCTGCAACCCTCGCGCATCTGGACAGGGGGCGAGCAGGCCGTACTCGATCCCTACGAGCGGCTCTGCCGGGCCCAGTCTCCCGAGGAGAGCTACAGCGTGACGCCGGGCTACTCCTCTCCCGAGGCTTACGGCATGCAGGGCGGGGTGCTCGATCCCCGCTCCGACCTGTTCAGTCTGGGCGCGGTGCTCCACTTCGCCCTCAGCCGCCAGCGCCCCGATCTCGAGTCGCGTGAGAGCTTCTTCAGCTTCCCTCGATTGAGCGGCGGGAAGATCGGCGAGGTTATCATGCGGGCCGTGTCCAAGGCTCCGGCCGACCGCTTTGCCAGTGCCGGTGAGATGCTGCACGCACTGGAAGACTGCCTGGCCGATTCGGGTCAGGTCCCCGCCACCTCCCCGGTGGTCGCGGGCTACGAGATCGCGATGAAGACCGACATCGGCTGCGTGCGCTCGATCAATCAAGACGCCTGTGCCGAAGTGCAGTTCGTGGTCTGGGAGAAGGACGTGCCCACCCGGGCCCACCTCGTCGTGGTGGCCGATGGGATGGGCGGTGAGGCCGAAGGCGACAAGGCCGCCTCCCTTGCGGTGCGCTCGCTGGCTCGCGAGGTTCTGACCTCGGTGTTGCACTTCCAGGTGGCCGGAGAGACAAACCGCCTGCTCCCCACCGACCCCATCGAACGAGCCCGGGTGTTGCTCGAGCGCGGCATCGAAACGGCCAATCGCTCCATCCACGACTACGCCGAGCTCGACATGTCCAGGCGCGGCATGGGTTGCACCATGACCGCTGTGCTGCTGGTGGGCGACACTGCCGTGCTGGGCCACGTGGGCGACACACGCGGCTACCGCTTCCGGGGCCAAGAGCTTGACCTGGTCACCACCGACCACTCACTGGTGGGGCGGCTGGTGCAGATGGGCCAGATGAGCCGCGAGGAGGCCCGCAACTCACCCCAACGTAGCATTATCTACCGGGCCCTGGGCACCAATCCCGAGGTGGAGGTGGATCTCTACGAGCGCCGTCTGGCGGCCGGAGATTACCTGCTGATCTGCTCCGATGGCGTCTGGGAGTATTACCAGGACGAGGAGCTGAGCGAGTTCTTCGCACGCGGTCCCAACGCGGCCGAGGCGGCCAACTGGTTGGTGGCCACCTGTCTCGAGCGGGGAGCCGACGACAACGCCACCTGCGCCATCATCCGTCACCTCTGAGCCAGAGGATAAAGGACAGCTACTCTTCGGGCGGGGTGGTGGGCTCGCCGCCCAGCGTACGCTCGCGGCGCCGCCGGTCGTTGGGCTTGATGGCCTCGGCCACCACGGCCAGTGAGCGCTTGTGCTGACCGTCCACCAGGATCTCCACGCTATAGGTCCCGGCCACGGGAATGCTCATCGACTGCAGCGAGATGCTCATCGGCATGATGATGCGCTCGCCCGGCTTGGCGTGGTCGGGGATGCGGTTGAGCTGGAAATCGGCATCCATCTCGGCCAGGCGCTTGCCGTCCTGGTCCTGCAGCACAATGGTCATCCGGTGGTGCCGAGAGGCCTCGATGGGATGCACCTCCAGCACCATCGCCAGGCTGACACCCATGGCGGCCGGAAAGCGGTCGCGCCAGAGCCGGTTGATCCCCCCGCCGAGAACGTGCAACAAGCCCTCGCGGACCGTGGCAAAATCGCAGAGCATGGCATCAATATGCATGGGGCGGGCTTCCTGAGGCACGGCAAACTTCCCTGCCGCCAGCTTCGGGCCGCCTCTGCAAAACTTCCTTCTCTCAGGGCGGGCTCTGGAGATGGAACTCTAACAGTTCTCCAGTTGTGCCAGCAAGCCGCTCATGGTATCCTCTGCATGCAGACAAGACCCGGGGGTGACCGGATTCGACGGGAAGCTGATCGGGCCGAAGATGCGAGCCGAGTTGCCGAATCACTCGTTAATCAAGTCGGAAACAAAACAAACGCCAACAAGAACGTTATCCCGTTCCCGGCTCGCCACCAGGCGAACCTGGCGCTGGCCGCCTAAACAACGGCCGTGTCCATCCGCCCTCGCTGATCGGGGCGGAACCGGGCATCACCTAGAGCAGCTACCCAGATAGGGCTACGCACCTGGCCCCGAGGGGAATCAGTTGGGTGCTCAGGTTGAGCGGATCCTGTCCGGAGGAGTCGAGCAACCTTAAATAAAATCCGGAATACGCTCGTAGAGTCAGCGGCTAAATCCTTTTCGGACGCGGGTTCGACTCCCGCCACCTCCACCAAAGAGGGCCTCGGAAACGAGGCCCTCGCTCTTTCCAGGGGTCGGGGTCGAGGTCACTCTTTGAGGGCGTAACGCATGGCCTTCTCGACCTCCCGTTGTGCGTCCCTGGCAGCCTCGCTCTCGCGCTTGTCGTATAGCTTCTTGCCCTTGCCAAGGGCCAGCTCCACCTTCACCTTGCCGTTCAGGAAGTAAAGGCGCAGGGGAATCAGGGTCAGACCCTTCTCCTGGGTCTTGCCGATGAGCCGCCGAATCTCCATGCGATGCAAGAGCAGCTTGCGGGGCCGCAAAGGGTCGTGGTTGAAGCGATTGCCTTTGTCGAAGGGGCTGATGTGCAGGTTGTAGAGCCACACCTCGTTTTGCTGCACCACCGCATAGGCGTCGGTCAGGTTGGCTTTGCCCTGGCGCAGCGACTTCACCTCGGTCCCCACCAGGACCAGACCGCACTCGATCGTCTCGAGAATGTGATACTCATGACGAGCCTTGCGGTTGAGCGCGATGTTGCGCTCGCGCGGGGCGGGCTTATCGGTCAAGGGCGTAGAGCTCGCCAAACTTGGTCTCCAGGTAGCGCAGGAACGGCCCGCACTGGATTCCCTCACCGGTCACCTTCTGCACGAGCTCCTTGGGCAGATACTTCTTGGCTCGCGAGTGCACGTGCTCGATCAGCCAGCCCAGCACGGGCTTGAACTGTCCGTTCTCCATCAGCTCGTCCACGTTGGGCAGGTCTTCCAGCATGCGCTCCCACAACTGAGAGGCCACCACGTTGCCGATCGAGTAGGTGGGGAAATAGCCCAGGATACCGTGGGCCCAATGGATGTCTTGCAGGCAGCCCGCCCCGTCGTTGGGCACGCTCACCCCCAGATACTCCGAATAGCGGTCGTTCCAGGCATCGGGCACGTCCTTGATGGCCAGTTTGCCCTCCATGATCTGAAGCTCGAGCTCGAAGCGAATCATAATGTGCAGGTTGTAGGTCACTTCGTCGGCTTCCACGCGAATGAGCGATGGCTCCACGCGGTTGATGGCCCGATAGAACTGATCCACGGTATAACCGTGGAGCTGCTCGGGGAAGAAGCCCGCCAGCTTCGGGAAATAGCGCTTCCAGAAGGGCCGGCTACGGCCCACCAGATTCTCCCACCAGCGCGACTGGCTCTCGTGGATGCCCAGCGAGGCCCCGCCCCGCAGGGGGGTGTGGTTGAACTGGGGCGGAGAGCCCTGCTCATAGAGAGCGTGACCGGCCTCGTGCAGAGTGCCGAACAGCGAGGGCGCCAGGAAGCGCTCGAAGTAGCGCACCGTGATGCGCACGTCGTGGGCCGAGAAGGAAGTGCAGAAGGGGTGAGCCGAGATGTCCTGGCGACCCCGGTTGAAGTCGTACCCGATCTCCTCGGCCATGAACTTGGCGAACGCAATCTGCCGCTCGACGTCGAACCTCTGGTGCAGCGCCGAGGAGTCAAGGTTGACCCCCGACTCACGGATCCGCCTGACCAGCGCCACCAGCCGGGGCCGCATCTCGTCGAACATGGCTCGCACCTCGGCCGCCGTGGTGCCCGGCTCCCACTCGTCGAGCAGGGCGTCGTAGGGATGCTCTTGATAGCCGCGAGCCTCGGCGATCTGGCGAGCCAGCCCCCAGATCTTCTCCAGGTGGGGCGCGAACAGCGGGAAGTCGGAGGAGCGCTTGGCCTCCACCCAGTTCTCGTGAGCCAGGCTGCAGGTACGGCTGAACTCCTCCACCAGGCTGCCGGGGACGTTGGCCCCCCGGTTGTAGTGGCGGCGGGCCACCCGGATCAGGCAGGCCTCGTCGGAGTCTTCGGCGGCGCCATTGAGCTCGCTGGCTGCCTCGTCGAGCAACCGGGCCGTCTCGTCCGCAGTCAGGATCTCGTGGGCCAGGCGGTCGATGGTGGCCATCTGCTGAGCCCTTGGACCACTGCCCTGTGGAGGCATGTAGGTCTGCTGATCCCAGCTCAACAGGCTGGAGGTGCTGCGCAGGTCCCAAACAGTGGAGAGACGTTTCTTCAACTCGGCTAGCTTGCTCATGGGCAGGGGCTTTTCTACGAGCGAGCGCGCGTCCCTGCGCGATTTGCACGCGATTTACAGCAAATTTACCGAGCAGCAGGCTTCGCCCCCGGATCAGAGAAACCGCCCCGGCTATGATCATCGAGATGGAAAAGGGCCACCCGACCACGGTCGAGGCCATTCGCAAAGTTGCCGCTCGGCACGGCAACACCCTGGAAGTCATCGAAGGCAGCGAGGTTTACGACACGCTGCACGTCATCGGAGACGTGCGCTCGCTGGCCGCCCAGGCAGATTACCTGGCCAACCTGGCCGGTGTCGAGCGAGTCTGGCGCATCAGCTCGAGCTACAAGAACATCGCCCGGGTGGTGGGCGACGGCAAGCGCCAGGCCGTGCACCGCCAGCGGCGGGTGGTGGAGGTGAGCGGGCCCGACGGCTTGGTGCGCCGCATCGGCGGGGGCAAGCACGTCTTTCTAGCCGGTCCCGACTCGGTACAGACCGAGGAGCAGACCCTGACCCAGGCTCGCATGCTGGCGGACATGGCCGATCGGCTCAAGATCCGCGATCGACTGATCTTCCGGGCCGGGGCCTTCAAGCCGCGCACCCGTCCCACCGATTTTCGAGGGCTGGGACTGGAGGGCATCGCCATCCTGGACCGGGTCCGCCAGGAAACGGGCATCCCCTACATCACCGAGGTGATGGACCACACCCTGGTGGAGCAACTTGCCGGCCATGTGGACATGTTCCAGATCGGCACCCGCAACGCTCAGGACTTTGCCCTGCTCGAGAAAGTGGGCAACTCGGGCAAGCCGGTCATGCTCAAGCGCGGCTTCGGCAACGATGCCGAGGAGTGGTTCAACGCCGCCGAGTACATCGCCAACCAGGGAAACCTGGATATCGTGCTGTGCGAGCGGGGGGTGAAGACCATGTTTGCCAAGAACGGCTATAATCGCTTCACGCCCGACTTCAACGTGTTGCGCCACGCCAAAGAGAAGACCATCTTGCCGGTGGCCTTCGACCCCAGTCACGCTGCCGGCGACGACCGCCTGGTGGCCGAGAACCTGCTGGCCAGCCTGGCCTTCCTGCCCGACGCCAGCATCACCGAGGTGCTCCACGCCGAATCATTCCGCGTCGAGCAGATGTGCGACGCCCGCCAGGCCCTGCTGATCGAGCTTTACGAAAAGGCCGTGGAGGCCGTGCTGGCCTTCGAAGCCGGGGTAGCGCCCCTGCTCCAGCAGGTGGAGGACCACTTCGAGTTGCGCCGGGGGGCCACCCAGGAGGCGGGGGCGCGATGATGCTGCTGCTCCTGCTGATCGTGCTGGCCGCCCCCGGTTTGGCCCAGAGCCTCTCGGTCATGGGCAATCCCCGCCAGGGAGATCCGCTCTTCGTCTCGGTTCAGGGGGTGCCGTCGGGCACCACGGGCACCCTGCGCTGGGCCAACTTGCGCTTCGAGCTTTCTCCCGGCGACGAGCAGGGAGTGATGCGCACGGTGGCTCCCGTTCCCGTCGATCTGGCCCCGGGCTCGCATCTGATGGTGGCCGAGCTCTCCGATCAGACCCGTCTCGAGCGCAAGGTGCCGATCAAGAAGCGCCCCTTTCCGTCCCAGGAGATCTGGCTCAGCGAGGCGACCCTGGCCTCCTACTCCACTCCCCAGAACAAGGCCGATGACGAGGCCATCCTGGAGGCTCTCAAGCCCTTCGAGCCCCAACGCCTCTGGTCGGGAAGCTTCCTGTTGCCCTGCCAGGCCCCCCAGACCACCGGCTTTGGCGCCAAACGCCTCTACAACGGCTGGAAGCGCAGCTACCACAAAGGCCTCGACCTGGCCGGCTGGGAGGGCCAGGAGGTGCTGGCTCCGGCCGATGGAGTGGTGCTGCACACCGCCCAGGGCATCGTCAACGGCAACACCGTGGTGCTGGGCCATGGACTGGGGCTGGGCACGAGCTATTTCCACCTCTCCAGCATCGAGGTGGAGGAAGGCCAGACCGTCAAGCGAGGCCAGGTGATCGGCCGGGTGGGCGGCACAGGCGGCTTTGCCCCCCACCTGCACTGGGAGCTGCGGGCTCACGGAGTGCCGGTCGAGCCCCATGGCGTGCTGGAGCTGCCCGCCTCCTGGCGCTGAGCCTACTGACCTCGCTGCTGCAGCTTCCGGGCGATAGCGTCGGCCAGGGCCTGGTTGCCGGTACGGGCTCCCCCACCGGCAGGCTTCGGGGTATCCGGGGCCCCAAATTTCGGCGTGGGTGCGGGCGCCCCCCCCGTGGAGCCAGCTTCACGGCCGGCAAACAGCCCGGCCAATCCCCCGGTGACGGTGGACTGGGAAGAGAAGGCCGAACGCACAGGGCCTGACAGGTCAGAGGAACTGACAGCCGCCTGCTTCTTTTTCTCCATGTCATCGACGACCCGGGCGGCAGCCTCGGCATCCACCTTGGGGAGCGGATTCCAGGGCAGCTTCTTGGGGTCGGGCGGACCCGCGATCTGTTGGCGAACTTGCGTCACGACCTCGGGCCGGACAAAGAGCAACGGCGGCGGCATGTGGAGACTGCCGGGTGGAGGCGCGGGTGGTAACGGCGCGGGACCGCGCCCGGGAGGACCCACGGGCGGAGCGGCGGCCATCACCGGCGGCGGACCCACGGCAGGGCGGGCGCCAGTCGGGGGGGCAGCCGCCATGACGGGTGGCGGACCCACGGGTGGAGCCGCCGACATGACCGGGGGCGCTCCTACCGGAGGCGGCCCTGGGGGACGCGGAGGCTGGCCGGGCGGTCCCGGAGCAGCGGGCATTCCGGCTGGAGGAGCCGGCCGAGGAGGCAGCCCGGGAGGGGCCGCCTGCATTCCCGGGGGACCGACCGGAGGCGGCGGCATTCCGGGTGGACCGGGGGGACGAGGGGGCATTCCTGGCGGGCCCATAGCCGCTGGTGGGGCTTGAGGTGCTCCGGAAGGCTGAGGCACTCCCGGAGGGCCCATGGCCGGTGGCGGGGCTTGAGGAGGCTGGGGAACTCCCGGAGGGCCCGCTGGACGAGCCTGAGGCGGAGCGCCCGGAGGCTGGGGCATTCCCGGAGCTCCCGGCATTCCGGGCGGCATCGGACGCGGCGGCATGGGAGGCAAGCCTGCCTGAGCCGGGGGCGCTGCCTGGGCCTGCGAGGCCGGTGGGGCGGGTGGGGCTGGTGGGGCCGGGACCGGGGCACCATGAGGAGGAGGAGGAGCAGAGGTCCCTCCACCGGCGAGCCGGGCCAGCCCGGCCTGAGCCTCGCCATTGCCCGGGTCGAGCTCGAGGGCGATCTTGTAGATCTCGGCCGCCTTGGCGTGGTTTCCTCGCCGATGGTACAGCTCGCCAGCGCCGACGTAATACTTGGCCGCCTTCGGACCCTGACCCATGTCACGGTAGAGTTCGGCTACCTCGAGTCGGTGCTGTGCCTCTTCCTCGGTCGGGACGTCCATCTGCCGGCCTTTCTGCGGTGTTGTGCGGCTGATATTCGCGGATTCGCCATGATCTCCCTTCGCGGTAACAATCCGTTTACACGGCGCTCGACTGATGCAGCTATGCTGTGGTCGAAATGATCTCCGGCTTGAGCCCTAGCGATCGACACAGCTGGCAGTTGCGCCGCCAGAGCCCGGCCGATCTATCTCCGGATGGTGGCTATGAGAGCCAGCCAACCGGTGACCGTGTCATCTTGCGCGAGCGAGAGTCGGGCCGCACCCGGAGCCTGGCCGCGCCGTCCGAGCTGACCCTGGAGCGCACCAGCGTTGCCAACGGCGGGCAGACGGCCGCTTTCAGCGGCAAGGACTCCAAAGGCGCCATCCATCTCTTCAGGGTCGGTCTCGATGAGGCACCCCAGCTCGTCGAGAACCGCTTTGCACTCTACGGTATCGACCTGTCCCCCGACGGTCGACAGCTTGCCTACATCTCGCTCGACCAGGTACAGGTGCACGACGGCCAGCAGAGCCGGACCCTGGCGAAGCTCCCCAGCCAGCTCGACGAAGTGCACTACCTTCAGGACGGGCGGATGCTGGTGCAGGGCCACACCACCTGCTGGTCCAACGGGCGCGTGGACACCTTCTGGGTGCTGAACGAGCATGGACAGAGCCAGTTTCTCGACGATCCCAATCTTGCCGAGGAGCTCTCCCCGGGAACTCTCAGCGCTCTCGATGAGGGTTACCAGAACGCCTTCCCGATGGCCGACCCGGCCCAGCGTAAGGCCTTGATGGGACAATTCGGTTACCACACTCCGACCTACCGGATCCCCTCACCCACGAAGGACCGCATGGTCTTCTCGGTCAAATCCCGATTCGCGCCCATGGACCCTCGCCAGGGCATCTACCTGGTGCAACGCGGGCAGGGCCAGGCGGAGCGCATCCGCCAGGGGGAAGGAGTCGACCTGATCGCCGGAAGGGAGCTCTCCTCCGTGACCTGGAGCGCCGATGGGTCTGAAGCAGCCCTGGTCCTGGCTCGAGGCTCGGGGGATGCCTACGCCTGCGTGGTGGGAGCCGAGGCAGACAAAGCGGTGGTTCTCCCCTACCGCATGGATCAGGGCAAACCCGAATGGTCCGAGAGCGGCCGCTATCTCGCCGTGCAGGTGGTGGTGGACGATCTGACCAGCATCTTCTGCTTCGATACCGAGAAGCGAGCCTTCTTTCCCGTGGTGACGGGCTATCGTCTGGAAGGCTGGAAACAGGACCGACTGCTGGTCCGTCGAGGCGAGGAAGCGCCGCTCGAGCTCGAGCCCAACACGATGGACCCCCGATTCGCGCCAGGCCAGCTGTTCGGAAGTCCCCTGCCCGAGCCGGGACTCGACCCGGGAGTGCGCGTCGAGCCTGACCACGTGGTTGTGGGTGGAGTGCGCGTGCCCCGCAAAACCTCTTAAGGCGGCGCGTCGAACGCTTCAGCGCCCCACCTAAACCTCGAGCCCGGTTCCCTTCACGAACGTGCGAGCCTTCTGCTCCAGGCTCTGACGCTGGAAAGCCTCCCACTCGCGCTTCTCCTTGACCTTGGTCTCGAGCACGTCGCGGAATTCGCGGAAGGGCCGATGACTCGTCATGGCCCGCTTGAGGTTCTCCTTGAGCTTGGGATCGTGCACCTGGGCGATGAAGCGCTCCATATCGGCGTGATTTTCGCGCGGGCTCGACTTGGGCACCTGAATGTACTTGCCTTTGTCGGTGGCCAGGGCCTTTTTGATCTGCTCGAGTTGAGCCCGGTTCTCCAGGTCGATCTTGATGATCTTGCCGGTGGCTCGCTCGATGAGATACTGGTTAGCCGGCTCGTGGTCACCCAGGATCTGAATCAGCGCTTTGAGATCGACTTTTGCCATGCTTCACCTCACCATGGGAACAACATCAGAGCCACGGCTCGGGTCCAGTAGGCGATGGCCTGGTCGACCTTGCCGCGCTGATAGAACAGCGTGCCCAGATTGTGGTATACGTGCCAGAACTTGGGATTGAGCTGCACCACCTTGTCCCACTCCAGGATGCACAGCTCGATCTTCCCCTGCTCGAGATATGCCTCGCCCAGATTGTAGTAGGACTGCCAGTGATGCGGGTTGATCTGGGTCACCCGCTGCCACTCCATCACGGCCGCGTCCACCTGGCTGCGATGAAAGAAGTACGTGTTGGCCAGGTTCCAGTGGGCCGGCCAGTGCTCGTCTTTGAACTGGATGGTCTTTTGCCACTGGCTGATGGCCTCGTCGAACATCGACTGGGCGTAGTAAGCGTTGCCCAGGTTGTTGTGAGCCTGCCAGAAGCCGTACTTGGCCCGCGTAGCCTTCTCCCACTCACGCACGGCCAGATCGACGTTGCCCTTCTCATAATGCATGTTGCCCATATTGTAGTGGGCCTGGGCGAACTCGGGGTTGACCTCGACCGACTTCTTCCAGCACTCGATGGCTCCGTCGGTATCTCCCTGCTCCATCTTGAGAGAGCCCAGATTGTAGAGGGCCACCGCGAACTGGGGGTCCAGCTCGAGAGCCCGCGACCAGTGGTCCTTGGCCTCGTTCTTGAGGCCTTTCTTGTAATAAGCGTTGCCAAGGTTATAGAGCACCTCGGCGAACTGGGGGTTCAAAATGAGGGCTTTCTGCCACTCCTCGATAGCTGAGTCGAGCTTGCCCTTCTTGTAGAAGCCGTTGCCCAGGTTGTAGTAAGCGGGGGCAAACTTGGGGTTGAGCACGGTGACCTTGCGGTACTCCTCGATGGAGTTGTCCAGCGCGCCCTGACGATAGAAAGCCGAGCCCAGGTTGTAATGGGCCACGAAATTGTTGGGGTTCAGGTCGACCGCCTTGCCATACTCGACGATGGCGTCGGGAAGCCGGCCCAGGCCGTCCAGGGCGGTACCCAGGTTGTTGTGAGTGAGGGCGTTGTAGGGGTCGAGGTTGGTGGCCTTCTGCCATTCCATGATGGCCAGGTCGAGCTTGCCCTGCTTGTAGTAGTTGTTGCCCAGAATGTTGTGCAGAGCCGCCTGCGAGGGGCTGATCTGGGTCTTGTAGAGGTCTTCTTGCACCTCCTCCACCTTGAGCCCCTCGATCAGGTCACCCACGTTTTGGAAGCGCTCGGAAGGATCCTTGCGCATGCACTTGAGGATGGCTTCCTCGATCTTCTCTGGGATGAGGCGATTGATGCCGATGGGTCGCGGGGGGTCGGCGGTGAGGTGGAGCTGGATCACGGCCGGCAGGTTGTCGGCCCGGAAAGGCACCTGGCCGGTCAACATCTCGAAGAGGAGCACCCCGAGCGAGTAGATGTCGGCCCGCCGATCCACCTTCTCGCCGCGAGCCTGCTCGGGCGAGAAGTAAAAGCAGGATCCGAGCACCTGACCGGGTTGGGTCAGGGTCTGGGACGCTCCCACCCAGGCGATGCCGAAGTCGGCCACCTTCACCTTGCGGTCCTCGGTGACCATGATGTTGCCCGGCTTGACGTCGCGGTGCACGATCCCGTGCTGGTGGGCGTAGTCGAGGGCCTGGGCCATGGGCACGAAAATCTCCAGGGCCTCCTGCACCCCCATGGGGCCGCGCCGCTCGCGCAAGATGACATCGAGGGAGGAGCCGTTGATGAACTCCATCACCAGGTAGTAAATCCCGTCCTGCTCGTTGATGTCATAGATGCCGATAATGTTGGGGTGGTTGAGACGAGCCGCAGCCTGAGCCTCGCGGATGAAGCGCTCCTTGGAATCCGGGTTCCCCACCAGTTGTTGAGAGAGGATCTTGATGGCCACATGCCGGTTCAAGAGGGGGTCATGACCCTTGTAGACCACGCCCATGCCGCCGCGTCCGAGCTCTTGCATGATGTGGTAGCGGCCAATGGTTGCGGAAACGCTCATCGAGCGTGAAGCCTTCTACGGAAGCTCAGGCTCGCCCTGTCGGCGGTCAACGACCGAAAGGGTTGCTGTTGCGGGGGGGGTCGACGGGCAGGGTGGCGGCCGCCAGGACGCCACCGGCCATTCCGAACAGATGGCTCTCCCAGGAAATTCCCTCCTTACCCGGGACCACGCCTGCCAGGCTCCCGGCAAAGAGGGCGGTGCTCAAAACGCTGAGAACGATGGGAAGAGGCCGGCGGTCGAACAGGCCCCGGGCCATCAAGAAACCCATATAGCCATACACCACGCCACTTGCGCCCAGATGGATGGCAGTGCGACCGGCGGCCCAGGTTCCCAGCCCTGCAGCCAGGCCCGACATGATGGTCACGTCGCGGAACTTCTTGGGCCCGTGCAGCGCGACCAGCGAGCCGGCCGTCAAGACTCCGAGCGAGTTCGAGATCAGATGCTCCCAGTTGCCGTGCAGGAAGGGGGCCAGCGGAACGCCCACCAGCCCGGGGACCGACCTGGGCACGATGCCCAAATTGTCAAGTGCGCCGCCAAGCACCGTGTCCAGTGCCTCGGTGCCCCAGCAGGCCGCCAGGAAGCCAATGGGGCTCCCCACCGCGGCCGCGGCCAGGCCCAGCCCTGTCTTCTCGCCCTGTTGCCTGATACCGGATAGCGAGACGACCTCGCGGGCCCTGGTCAGATCGGCGACCGAGTCCTGAGCGGCGTTCTCCTCGGTCGACTTCTCGACGCGATGCGCTTTCGTCGGGCGGGAGGTTGTTGCGATGACGGGGGCGACGACCATTGAGCAATCTCCTTCTTAAGACCTCTATACGGCCCGACCCGGAAATTTTCCTGAACCGTCAGCGCTGAAAGAAAGGGGTGTGATTGCCCAGTCGCAGGGCGGGACACTCGCTCTTGAGGCGCGCGAGCATCGCCGGCACTCCCAGCACTCGCCCGCCCGGGCGACGCACCCACTCGGCGTAGAGGTCCGGATCGATGTTGAGATTGCGAAGCTGGATCATGGTCACGCCTTGCTCGTGCACGAAGCGCACCAGGGCCTCCACTTCCTCCTCGGCATCGTTCCAGCCCGGCATGACCAGGTAGTTCAGGCACACCTGCAGGCCGTTGTCGGCGGCCATGCGCACCCCGGCAGCGACGTCGGCGAACGAGTAGTTGCGCGGCTGGTAATAGGTTGTGTATTGCTCGTCGAGCACGCTGTTGAGCGAGACCCGGATGGAATCGAGCCCGGCCGCGATGACCATCTTGAGACCAGCCGGGCGCGAGCCGTTGGTGTTGAGATGGATGCAGCCCTGGTCGGTCTGCTCTCGCATGGCCCGGATGGAGCGGGCGATCAGCTCGGCCCGGAGCAGAGGCTCGCCCTCGCAGCCCTGCCCGAACGAGTAGATGGCCTCGGGAGCCTTCAGGTGCTCGAGCCCGACCTCGACGATCTCCTCGAGCGTGGGCACGAAGTCAAAGCGTTGCTGGGGGGAGGCCGGCATATCGTCGGGCTGGAGCGAGATGCAGCCGCGACAGACAGCGTTGCAGGCCGGGGACACCGGCACCGCGCCCTCCCAGCGGTTATGAAAGACATTCTGGGCGTTATAGCAGCCGTACTCGACGGCGCAGACGGCCAGCTGGCGTAAAACCCGGTTCTCGGGTGAGGCTTTGAGTCGCCGCGCGATGCGCGCTTTCAGGTCTTTCCCGTGGTAACGAGAGGGGTCCCACCGAGGGTTGGCTTCGGTCTGCACGGCAGCGGCGTACAGCTTGCCACGCCGGAACACGACCGCGGCATAGCCGAACAGAGGTAGATGGGGAGCACCTTCCTCTCTCCTGTAGGCGGGCAGCAGAGTGCGAATGTAGCCCGAAGGTAACGAGCAGGCCAGCACCAGGGCGCCCTCGACCGGACGGGGCTCACCCGAGGCCCCGCGGGGCCAACCCACCGCCTGGCGGCCTGGCAGGTACATGACCGAGCTGTGAGCAGGAAGTGCGGTCAGCTCATCCGGGTGGGGGGCCCGAATCTCGACTCCGGTTCGGGCCGCGGCGACCCAGGCCCGCTCTTCCCAGAAGGAGCCGTCCGGGGCCGAGGCAGCCAGGACGAAGCCCGAGGAATCTCCTCGGGCCCGTCCCGGATTGGCAGCACGCCGCCGGAGCTTACTGCCCGCGGGCGTGGGAGACCTCGCGGCCCAGCGTGTTCAGGAAGTCCTCGTTGGTCTTGGTACGGCGCATGCGCTCGATCACCGCCTCGGTCGGATCCTGGCCGTCGCCGAGCAGGTCGAGAGCCCGGCGCATCAGCCAGATCTTCTTCAGCTCCTCCTCGCCGAGCAAGAGCTCCTCGTGGCGGGTTCCCGACTTCTTGATGTCGATGGCCGGGAAGATGCGACGCTCGGCCAGTCGCCGACTGAGGTCGAGCTCCATGTTGCCGGTGCCTTTGAACTCCTCGAAGATCACCTCATCCATCTTCGAGCCGGTGTCGATCAGCGCGGTGGCAATGATGGTCAGGCTGCCGCCGTTCTCGATATTTCGAGCGGCCCCGAAGAAGCGCTTGGGCATCCGCAGGGCGGCGGTGTCCAGGCCGCCGGTGAGGGTGCGTCCCGAAGGAGGGGTGATGTTGTTGTAGGCGCGACCCATACGGGTCAGCGAGTCCAGCAAGATGACCACGTCCTTGCCCATCTCGACCATGCGCATGGCTTTGGCCAGCACCAGCTCGGAAACGTGGGCGTGCTGCTCGGGCGGCTCATCGAAGGTAGACGAGATCACCTCGCCGGTGATCGAGCGCTCGAAGTCGGTAACCTCTTCGGGACGCTCGTCCACAAGCAGGGCCATCAGCACGGTCTCGGGATAGTTGTTGATGATGCCGTTGGCGATCTTCTTGAGCAAGATTGTCTTACCGGCTTTGGGGGGGGCGACGATCATGCCGCGCTGGCCCTTGCCGATGGGACAGAACAGGTCGATCAAGCGCGGCGAGAGGTCGCCGTCAGGCGACTCCATCGTGTAGCGCTCGTTGGGGAAGATGGGGGTGAGCTGGTCGAAGTGCGGCCGGCGCCGCGCCTGCTCCGGATCCATGCCATTGACAGTGGAGACCTTCAGCAAGCCGTAATACTTCTCGCCATTCTTGGGAGGTCGCACCTGACCGAGGACCATGTCGCCCATGCGGAGGCTGAACCGCCGCACCTGGGAGATGGAGACATAGATGTCCGATGGTCCGGGCAGGTAGCTGCGGCCACGCAGGAAGCCATAGCCCTCGGGCAAGATCTCCAGCACCCCGCTGGCAAACAGGTTGCCCATCCGCTCGCGCGGCTCTCCGCGACCCTCGAACTCGCCCGAAACCTCGCCGCGATCCCACTCGCGCTCCTGGCCCCATTCGCCTTCCTCGAGCTCCCAGTCTTCCCCGCTCTGCTCCGGAGCGCGGTGACGAGGCTCTTCGTCGCGAGGGCGATTGTCCCGGTCGCGACCCCTGCCCCGGTCACGGCCACGGCCGCCTCGCTCGCGCTCTTCCGGTTCGCGGGCCTGGAGCTCGCGGGTTTCCTCGCGCATCTCATCGCGCACCTCGAATTGATCTCGCTCGCGTCCGCGACCGGCCTGATGACGTCCGCCTCGGCCCTCATGCTCTCGACCGGCGCGCTCGCGGCCTTCTGGCTCGCGTCCCGCCCGCTCGTGTTCGCGGACCTCGTGCTCACGGCCAGCTCCGCGGCCCTCGTGCCCACGGCCACCGCGGTCACGGCCCTCGTGGCCACGGCCCTCTTGCTCTCGGGCGCCACGGTCACGGCCCTCTTGCTCTCGGGCGCCACGGTCACGGCCCTCTTGCTCTCGGCCGCCACGGTCACGGCCCTCATGCTCGCGGCCACGGCCCTCTTGCTCTCGGGCGCCACGGTCACGGCCCTCATGCTCGCGGCCACGGCCCTCTTGCTCTCGGGCACCACGGTCACGGCCTTCGTGCTCGCGGCCACGGCCCTCGTGCTCGCGCCCGCCCCGCTGACGGCCTTCAGGCTCGCGTCCTGCTCGCGGCTCGCGAGCTTCGCCCTCTCGAGCTTCCCCCTCGACCTGATACTCATCTCGACGGAAGCGGTCTCGGGGGTGTCGGCGGGGCTCGCGCTGGCCACCCTCCTCCGGCCGGGCTGGAGCCGGCTCGACCTCGGCCTGGCCCTCGTCGCGGCGATAACGGCCGGGCCTCGGACGCGGGACGTACACGTCATCCTCCGATTCAGCCACCATTCCGGGCGGCTCCTCGGCCACCGCCACGGCCACCGACGCCTCGGCCATCTCCTGGCCGCCCTCCGGGGCACCGAGCTTCTCGAGGATCTTGTCCACGAGCTCGTCCTTTTTCAGTTTCTGGTGCCCCGACAGCCCAATCTCCTTGGACAGGTCGAGCAACTCGGTGCGGGTTTTGCGCCGAAGCTCGGCGCCGGTGAATCGATCCATTGTACACCCCTTCTTGGGTAGCTTGTCTTTTGGCCCTCGCGGGCCGAGTTTCTATCCTGCGCTGGCCGTCAATCGGCCAGACGATAACGTTTGAGCTGCCAGAGACTGGCTCCGAACGCAAGCAGCGTTGAGACAGCCAGTATCAAGAGAGGCCTGCTCACCTCGCTGAAGCCCGCTCCCCCCAGAATGGACTGGCTGAGAGCCGACTGCAGGTAGTAAGTGGGCATCCAGCGGGCTGCCTGGAACATCACCTGGCTCACGTCGGCCAGTGCGACCGGCACGAACAAAACCAGATAGAGGCCCGACAACACCGCATTAGCCGTGGCCTGGCTCTGGACGCTCAAACCGACCAGAGTACCGAGCCCGGCAAAAGCCAGGCAGCCCAGTGCGATGAGAGCCAGCTCGGACAACCAGGAGCGAGTAAAGCCCTGATTGAGAGCCAGCACCAGGACCGAGGCCAGAGCTGCCAGGAAGAAGCCGGACAGGAGCTTTCCCGCCAGCACTTCCCACAGCTCCACTGGAGCCGCAAGTATCGCCGAAAGTGTCTTTTTCTCCTTCTCCTCCACCAGGGTTGAGGCGGTCACCATCAACGCTCCCAGCGTCGTGAAGACCACCCAGATGGGCAGAAGCGTTTTCCGGGGCGCCCCGGTAAACTCACGCACCTTGTCCACTCGGATGTCCGCGGGGATCTCCTGGCCAACCTGCTCGCGCAGAGCGGACCGAATGGCCTCGCGGATCACCGCAACCTGACCGCGGTAGCTTTCGTCTACCGCAAGATCGAGGCGAGGGAACAGATCCTGTTCGAGGGAACCATCGAAACCAGCGGGCACTCCCAGCGAGGCCGGAGCCCGACCCCGCTCGACCAGCTCGCGCCCCTGGCTCCAGCTGGAAACCCTCTCAATTCTTATCAACTCGGAGGCTTCAAGAACCCTCACCAGGCCACTCGACCCGGGGTCGTAGACCGCCAGGAGAGGCCGGCGGATGTCGGCCGCTCCCAGTGACCGGGCCATCAAGACCGACAGCACAACCGGACCGAGCAGCATCACCAGAAGAGTCTGGCTGCGAGCAGCATCCTCCAGGTCTTTACCGAACAGGGCGATTATCGCGCGTAGACTGGCCAAAACGGCTCAGGGCTTCGGCTCGCTCGCCTCGTCGGGGGACGGTGCGACCTCCTTTTCGCTCGCCGGGCCGGAGCCCGAGGTGACCTCGGTTTCGATCACCTCGACACCCGCCGGGTTGAGTATCTCCCGAGCACTCGCTTTCTGGTCCTCACTCAGACCCTTCAAGTCGAGTCGCTCATAGCTCATAATCTGAGTCTTGAAATTCTCCCGCACCAAAAACTGAATCCCATCAGAAGAAAGCAGCTTGGCTGCGGCCTTCTCTGCCTGAGCCTTCTTGGGATAGATGGCCCCGTAGGTCAAAACCGTGCCCCCCGGCTTGTAATCAAACTTGTGCTTCTGCAGCTTGAGGGTCTTGGCCAGAGGCTCGAGACTGGACGGGTCGTCCGACTCCAAGACCAGCTTGTAGCCTTTGAGAACCCGCTTCTCGCCCTTCTCGCGCTGAATGGGAACCTCGCCCAGTCCGGCCTCCTCGAGAGCCTTCTTAAGCTTGGTGGCCTGGTCGCGCTTCTCAACCTTGACGACAAGGTCGAACTTCTTTGGCTCGGGAGCTTTGGAGAAGATGCCCTTGGCATACGCGATCAGGGCTCCGTCCACGACGAGGCCAACAAGAACAAGTGCAATCAGGGCTCTGCGGATGGTAGACACGGCGATCCTCGCTGGAAAGCGCCTTCAGTTTAGGCGATGATACGGGGGCTGTCAATCGGAACCAGTCTGGCTGGTTGACCGTGATTCAACGCCGAAGCGTCAGATCCTCGACGAGGCGGGCTCTTCGACGGTTTCATGCAGTCTCCTTCCAGTCAGCCGAAGGAACACTTCTTCCAGTGTCCCTCCCTGGCGAAGCGCGTCTGGATGGTCGCAAACCAGCAGGTGACCTCGATCCAGGATAGCCACCCGGGCGCAAAGCTCCTGGGCCTCCTCCATGGAATGGGTGGTAAGGAAGATGGTCTTGCCCGAGGCACTGAGGTCACGCACCCGCTCGCGCACATCCCGGGCAGCCCGCGGGTCGAGCCCGGCGGTGGGCTCGTCCAGAAAGAGCAGCTCCGGGTCTCCGACCAGAGCTCGGGCGAGAGCCAATCTCTGCCGCATTCCTCGCGAGAGACGGGAGACCACGTCCCGTCTTCTCTCCCAGAGATCGAAGGAGCGCAAGAGCTCCTCGCAGCGGCCGGGGCCGACCCCGTGAAGGCGGGCAAAAAAGGCCAGGTTACTGGCCACGCTGAGCCGATCGTAGTGACCCGCATCCTCAGACGACAGGCCGATGCGGCGTCGAAGCTCGCGCCCCCGCGAGGCCGGATCCAGACCCAGAACGCTGACGCTGCCAGCCGAAGCCTTCAGCTGGCCGGTCAGAATCCGAATGGTCGTGGTCTTGCCGGCTCCGTTGGGGCCCAGAAATCCGAAGACTTCGCCCTTGCTCACCTCGAAGGTGACGTCCAGCAGCGCCTCCCGGGCTCCGAAGCGGCGAGACAGACCCTGGACCGAGATCGCTACATGTAGCCCCATTCTTCTTCAAGTCGGCGACGGGCGGCGCGATTCTCACGCATCGCCTCGTTGATCATCTCATTGCCTTCCCAGATCACGCTCAATCCCTGATCGATCAGGTGGGCGTCTCCTGACTCGGAGAAGTGGTAGAGCGCTTCCAGGCCCTCCTCGAATTTCTCCACCCCGGTCATGCCCAGGTTGACTTCCTCATTGCCGTAATCGTAATAGCCCGTCTCGCGGACGTAGCTAACGATGCCCTCTTTGTGCTTCTCCAGAAACTCGAACAAATTCTTGATGAACTCGCCGAATTCGGAGGCCGACCACTGACCGGAGCGGGCCTTCTCGGCTGCGTCTCGGATCTGCTCGTAGCGGCCGGTGATGTGGCCCGTGCCACTGGAGACAGAAGTGGCGTCGATCTTGGGCAAACGGGCATTGCACTGGACGCAAAATCCAGTGCCAGTCTCATTGGCGTGACCACAACTCAGACAGACGATCATCGACTAGACAACTTCGAGCGATTGCCTTTCAACAAGTCCCCCTAAGTCTCCCTTCCCCCTCATCCGGTTGCCAGACGCCCCCCTTCCAGGTAGTACACCTGTTCGGCGTAGGCAGCCACGGCCGGGTCGTGCGTCACCAGCACGACGGTGACCTTCTGGGTATCGTTAATCGACTTGAGGACCTGCATCACCTCTTTGGTGGCGCGCCCATCCAGGTTGCCGGAGGGCTCGTCTGCCAGGATCAGGCGGGGGAGATTGGCCAGTGCCCGGGCGATGGCTACCCTCTGCTGCTGGCCTCCGGACAGGCTGTTCACGGGCTGGTTGGCCCTCTGATCCAGACCCACCGCCTTGAGCAGCATGACGGCCCTTTCGTCGCGCTCGCTGCGCCGCAAGGAAGCCAGTTGCATGGGCAGGATCACGTTCTCGAAGACGGTCAGGGTGGGCAACAGGTTGTAGTTCTGAAAGACGAATCCGATGTGGCGCAGGCGGATGCGCTCGCGGGTCGTCTCGTTGGCATTGGCGACATCGCGGTCCTCCAGGATCACCTGCCCGAAGGTGGGGCTGTCCAGACAGCCGATCAGATTCAGCAAGGTGGTCTTGCCCGAGCCCGAGGGGCCCATCAGCGACACGAAGGCCCCCGAGGGAATGTGCAGCGTCACGTTTTCGAGCACCTTCACCGGACCGGCCGGAGACTCGTAGTACTTGTGGACGGCGTTGAGGCGAACGTGCATTCAGTCCCAGCGCAATCCATCCACGATCTTCAACCGCCAGACCAGCACCGCCGGGATGGCGGCCCCGACCAGCCCGACAAAGCAAGACAGGAGGAGAGCCTCCCCTACCAGGACCAGAGTGACCTGAGCCAGGGGAAAGGTCAGCTTGAACAGCACGAGCACGGCCCGATCGAGCAGATAGGATGCCAACCAGCCGAAAAAGATCCCCAGCATCCCGCCGGCCAGGCTCAAGAGTACCGACTCTGCCATGATCATGAGCACGACCACCGTGCGACTGGCCCCGATGGCGCGCAGGGTGGCGAACTCCCGCAAACGCTCATAGGTGGACATCAGCATGGTGTTCATGGCGGCGGTGATGGCGATCAGAACACCGATGGCGGCGATGCAGAATTGCAGCAACCAGACGTATTTGATGTAGTCGCTCGCCACCCCCATGTACTGGGCCTTGGTGAGAGCGTGAGCCCCGGGGATCCCGAGCTGGTTGATTCGTCGGGCCACCTCGGGAGCCGAGTAGGGATCGCGCAGCTTGATCCAGACCTCCTGCACACCCCTGGCATTGGTCTCCTGAATGGCTGTCTCCAGGGGCATATAGACGAAGTAGTCCTGAAAGCTGCCCAGCCCCGAGCGCACCAGACCGGAGACAACGTAGCGGTTCTGGCCGTTTTGCAGGGAGGAGCCCTGAGCCAACGCCTCGTTGACCGCCAGCCCTTCTCCCAGCATCACACGCCCGGGTCCCAGGGGATCGCCCACAAAGGTGAGACCGGGAAAGAAGACACCCATCTGGCCCGGATCCAGCGCGATGACCGGCATGACCGCCGTGCGGCCGGTCCAGGCCTGGCGGATCACTCCACCTGCCGTGTCCACCTGCTCGAACTTCCTGATCTCGTCCAGCCAGGTCAGGGCGATGGTGTCGCTGGAAAGGCCCAGCGTTCCCACCGGCCCGGTCGGCAGCGGCACAGCCGAGTGAGGCAGCACGTAGACTTGCACGTCTCGCCCGTCCAATTCGTTGACCACGCGGCGATACAACCCCTCGGCCAGGGAAAGCAGGGCCACGAACGAGCCCACCGCAAGCAACACTCCGATCAGAGTGAGCAGGCTGCGCTCGCGGTTGCGAACCACGTTCCGAAAGGCCAGGCTGAGAACGATCATGCCGGCCTCCGGCTCACCCAGGGACTGCCCGAGTGAAAGAACCGCCAGGGCCGTTCGACCGCCTGGCGGATGCCGATGCGGGGCCCGCTGCTGATGCTGGTCGTAGCCTGGCTTGCGCCCAACCAATCGAGCATGCAGGTGCCGTTGTGCGTGAGATCGACCGCCAGCGCCTGGCATAGCCGGCCCGGCCCACTGGCCAGCAGACGAAGCTGGGCGCGGCCCCGCCGAGTGACCATGGACTCCAGCCCCAGGCGGGGCTCCAGGGCTCGCAGAAGCACCGCCCCGGCTCGCCCGGGGGGATGGGCCACCACGTTCAAGCAGAAGTGATTCCCGTAGATGAAGTAGACGTAGGCCCGGCCCGGCTCTTCGAACATGGCCCGGTTGCGGCGAGTGGGGCCTCGAAAGGCATGCGAGGCCGGATCGTCGCTGTCAGTATAGGCCTCGGTCTCGACCAGCGGGCCACCGACACCCTGGTGGAGCAACCAGACTCCTACCAGGTCACGGGCCACTTCCACCGTTTCGCGCTCAAAGAAAGAACGGCTCAGGGCGGTCAGCGGAGGAGGCTCAGGCTCCACGCCAGGCGCCTTCCTTCTGGGCCAGATAGCGCTTGAGGTCAGCCAGGCCAAGGCTATTGAGCACGTTCTCGGGTGTAGCCCAGGCCCGCCGGGCCACACCAACGCCCAGAGCCAGGTAGTCGAGATGCTCCGAGGAGTGAGCGTCGGCCCCGATGGCCAGCATGGCGCCGAGCTCGCGGGCACGCCGAGCCTGGATGTCGCGCAGGTCAAGCCGGTTGGGGTAGCCGTTGATCTCCAGGGCGGTGCGGCAGCGAGCCGCCGTCTTGTAGATCTCCTCCCAATCCATGTCGTAGCCGGGTCGGCGGCCGAGCAGGCGCCCACTGGGGTGGCCCAGGACGTCGACGTGAGGGTTCTGGATCGCCTTGAGCACCCGAGCGGTCATCTCGTCCTTCCCCATCTGCAGGTGGGAATGCACCGACGCGACGACCACGTCGAGCTGAGCCAGGATTTCGTCGGAGTAGTCGAGCTGACCATCCGGCCTGATGTCCACCTCGCTCCCCCAGAGCAGCGTCACTCCCAGGTTGAGGGCGTTGACCCGATCGATCTCGACTTTCAGCTGACGCAGCCGATCCACATCCAATCCATTGGCCACTCCCACCCAGGGCGAGTGATCGGTGATGGCCAGGTACTCCAGTCCGAAGCGCACGGCGGCCCGAGCCATCTCCTCGACGGAGTGTTGCCCGTCCGACCAGGTCGTATGGGCGTGCAGGTTGCCCTTGAGGTCTGCCACCGTCACCAGGCGAGGGAGCTGGTGTTTTTCAGCCAGGTCGATCTCGTTGAAGCCCTCCCGGAGCTCAGGTGGGATCAGATCCAGCCCCAGCATCCGATAGATCTCCTCCTCGGTGCGCGAGGCGAGGTTCTGACCTGACTCGTCAAAAAGGCCATACTCGTTGAGCTTCCACTTGTTCTTCTCGGCTCGCACTCTCAGGCTCACGTTGTGGTCCTTGGAGCCGGTAAAGTACTGCATGGCCGCCCCGAAGGACTCGGCCGGAACCACGCGCAGGTCGACCTGCAGGTTCTTGGAGTAAAGGAGAGACGATTTGGTTTCGCCCCGAGCCAGAATGCGGTCGGGCGACACCAGCGAGCAGAAGGTCTCCATGATCGGACCAGAGTCAGCGGCCACGCAGACCAGGTCGAGATCCCCCACGGTCTCCTTGCCTCGTCGGGCCGATCCGGCCACCTCCAGGCGCTCCACGCCGGGCACCTGGCTCAGACTCTCGATCAGGGTCGCCACGATAGCCCGGGCGCGTGGCAAAGGCATGCGCTCCTCGCCCTGACTTGCCCGCAGACGCTTGAGCCCTTCGGCCAGGTTGGCCTCGGTCTTGGCTCCGAAGCCCTTCAGGTCGCGCAGGGCTCCCTCCTGAATGGCACGCTCCAGGTCGGCCAGGCTACCCACCCCCAGCTCGTGATAGAGCACGGCGGCCTTCTTTGGTCCCAGGCCGGGGACGGTGATCAACTCGAGAATCTGACCCGGGAACTCGGCCCGCAACTCCTCGTGCAGGGTCATCTTGCCATTTTGCAGCATTTCGCCGATCTTCTCGGCGATGGCCTTGCCGATGCCGGGAATCTCCGTCAGACCACCTTCCTCGGCCAGGGTGGCCAGGGGACGGTCCAGGCTCTGGATCGTACGCGCCGCCCTCTGGTAGGCTTTGATCTTGAAGGGGTTCTCCCCCTTGAGCTCGAGGAAGTCGGCGATCTCTTCGAAAGTGCGGGCCACCGCCTGATTGTCGACCATAGGGGGTGAAGGTTCGCAGACGAGGAGGGGGATCCTTTACACGCCCGTCAACAGGCTACCTGATTCCGCCCGTTCCTCTTGGCTTTGTAGAGAGCCTTGTCGGCCGCCTTCACCACGCGCTCGGGGGTGGGCAGTTTGTCGTTCTTCTGGGCCACCCCGATGCTGATGGTGACGCTGACCTTCTGACCTGAGCCTCGGCGAGGCTTCAGATTGCGAGGCTTCTTTTTGGGCCGGTCAGCCCCTCGCAAGACCATGGGAGTGCCCTCGATCATCTGACGCAGATCCTCGAGCGGCTCCCAGGCCTCGTCCAGGGTGCGACCTGGAAAGACCATGGTAAACTCCTCGCCACCGTAGCGAAAGGCGCGAGCGCCGCCGGAAGCCCGACGCATGCGCGACGCCACAAGCCGCAGCACCTGGTCGCCCACGTCATGGCCGTAGCGGTCATTGAAAGACTTGAAATGATCCACGTCCAGCATGGCGATGGCATAGGTACCGCGCAGGCGAGAGAGCTCCTCCTGGAGGGCCCGACGGCCAGGCAGCTCGGTCAGCTCGTCCAGATAGGCCAGTCGGTAGCTGTGCTGAACCAGGGCCAGCAGGACGGACAGGGCGCTGGACGCGATCAAGAGCTCCGGACTGGTCGGCGACTGGAGTGCCAGCAGGGCACCGGCGGCCACCACAAGCTGGGAAGCCTCCAGCGCCCCCCCGGTGCGAATGGCCATCCACAGCAGGCTGCCCAGGGCCAACAGGGCCAGCGCCACCGGCACGGGCTCGACCACCAGAACTTCCCAACGTCTCAGAATTCCGTCCTGAAGAGGACCCGAAAGCCAGTGCAGGGTGGTGGCCTGCAAGGCCAGGGCCAGCACCCAGGTCAACTCGGCCTGAGCCCATAAGGTCAACAGGAAGAGGTTGAGTGGCACCAGCACGGCCAGCAGCGACTGGGGTAGGTCCCAGCGCGGCAGCACGGCCAGACTGACCAGCAAGGAGAGTGCCAGACCCGGACGGTGGAAGCGCAGGGCCAGCAGGCCCGCGCAGGCGACCAGCACGAGGGGGGCACGCTCGAGCCAGGAACGCTGAGCGGAAAACAGCTGATCGAGCCATGGGGAGGTGGCCAGAGCCACCAGCAAGGGGGCCGCTGCCAGGCTCAGGGCACGAAAAAACTTCTGCAGCTTCGGGCGCATGCTTGATCAGGATTCAACGCGAGCTGCGGGGCACCCTCTGTACAAAGACTCAGCCGGCCTGATCGGCCGGCTGATTCTTGGCGAGTGTAGAGTTAGCGGCCTGCAGCCGGGTTCTTGTCGCGCATGTGGTAAGGATCGATCTTCAGGGTCACCGAGTGGCCGTCCGAGAAGACGGTATAATTTGGCCAGGCGACGACATCCACAAAGACCCGCACCGTGCCACCGAGAGGGCGAACCCGAACGTTGGCGACCAGACCCTCGTCCACCGAGAGCTTGGACATCGGCTCTTTGCCGGCGACCAGATGGGCCGGAGACACGTCCACCACGATGTTGCGGTAGTCGTCAGCACCAGGAGGTCGATGGTACACCCGATAGCTGATGGGGCCGTTGGCCTGCACCTTGACGTAGACGTGCTTGGCGCCCTTGGCCACGGTCACGTTGGTCACGGCCGCAGCATGCGCGACCCGAAGGCCGACCCAGCTCGCCAGCCCGATTGCCAGGAGCAGGGTCAGGAATGCCCGGCTCCGGCCTTGAAAGATTCGCGTCATGAACTTCTCCTTTCGTTTCCGGCGACATTGGGATGGCCTTCAAGCTTCTCCCAAAACACCGTGGCATTCGCAGGCCTTTCGAGCGATTCCTCCAGAGGATGAGAGGCTGACGAAGTGGAACTCCGGGGCCGAATCTTGCCGCCGGTAGCGCAAGAAATTCTTTCCAACTCGGGGGAGGCCCCTCAAAATGCAGCGAGAAGCCGAAGTTTTGCGGGCACTGCTGGATGTGAGCCGGATCATCGCATCCAACTATCCCATGCCGGACGTGATCAAGCGCATCACCACCAAGTTGCGCGGCATTCTCAAAGCCGATGAGTGCTCCATCATGATCCTCGACGAGAGCCAGCAACATCTGGCTTTTGTCGAGTCCTCCGGGTTGACGCGCTGGGAGCTCGACAACATTCGCTTCCGGGTGGGCGAAGGGGTGGCCGGCTGGGTGGCCAGGCACAAGAAACCCGTCGTGATCCCTCGGTTGAGCGAAGATCCCCGTTTCATGCCGGTCAAAGAGCAGAAACGACCAATGATCAGCATGATCTGCGTGCCGCTGATCATCAAGCAACGCTTGATCGGGGTCGTGACCCTGACCACCCGCCACGAAGACCACATCTTCTCGCAGGAAGACCTGGAGCTGACCGTACTGCTCTCAGCCCATGTCTCCTTGATGCTCGAGAACAACCGGCTCTATGAGATCTCGGTACTCGACGGTCTGACCAATCTCTACAACCGTCGCTACATGGAGCAGCGGCTCGACAAGGAGCTGTCCTACGCCCGACGCTTTCACCATCCCCTCAGCTTTTTCATGGTCGACATCGACTGGTTCAAGAAGCTCAACGACACTTACGGACACCAGGCAGGGGACGCAGTGCTGCGCATCGTCAGCGAGCTCTTCACCAAAGCCCTGCGCGAGTACGACATCGTCGCGCGCTATGGGGGCGAGGAGTTTGCCGTGATCTTGCCCTCGACACCCCGCTCCAAGGCGGCCAGCATCGCCGAGCGGCTGCGGGCCTCGGTGGCCGAAGAGGACGTCTCCCACCAGCACCAGCTGATCCCGGTCTCGGTCAGCGTGGGGGTGGCCACCTACCCTGAAGACGGTCAGTCCAGCGAGGCTCTCATCGCCAAGGCCGACCGGGCCCTCTACCGGGCCAAGCGCAGCGGTCGCAACCGGGTCGTGCTCGCGGACGACGATTGAGCGATAGCTCGCTCAGGCGTTGCCACGGCCACCATGGTGCCATTGGAAAGCTCGAACCACTGGCTGACGCCACGCCCCGTGCGCCGGTCGATCTCGAGTCGGCGGTAACCGTGGGATGCACCCTGGTACTGGACGGCAAAGAGACGGTCCTCCGCCAGGCTAATCTCGCGCAGGCCAGGCACGAAGCGGTGTTGCCACAGGCGGCCCCCCGTGAGGGCGCTCAGAGCGGTCAGGTGGCCTGAGGTGCCGCGGGGACCCACGGCCATGGTGGAGTGGTCGCCCAGCGCGAAGGCGTAGACTGCCTCGCGGTCGGCCAGCAGCGTTTCCGCCCCGAAGGGCCCCGCCATGGTCTTCCACAGCGGCCTGCCGGTTTCTTCATCCAGAGCCACCACCCGATTGCCTTCGGCCACGAAGACCCGCCCACCGGCCTGGGTCATGGCCCGAGGCTGAGCCAGCCGAAACGACCACAGCTCTCGTCCAGTCTCGTCGAAGCAGCGCAGGAAATGACGGGCCCGCAGGCCGCCCTCACAGGTCAAAACGACACGGTGCATCATGGTTGCTCGCCTCCCTTTCGAAAGGAGAAACAAGCTGTCGCAGGGCCGGGTTCCAGGTCATGTTACAGGAGTGTAAAAAGCGTCAGGTGAGATCGGCCACCACGCGCACCCCATTGAGCTGAAGGTGGTAGAGGAACACCAGGTGGAGCAACTCCCCGTCGTGAGGCATGGCGCCCAGACCGCGAGCCATCTCGACCGGCAAGTCGTAGGTCTGCACGGCGCTGGCCGGCACCACGACCTCCCAGGGAAGATGCTTGACGTTGGCCCACAGGCGGAGCTCGAGAGCCAGCAGGTAAAGACACAGGTCGCTGCAGTCGCCCATGGCGATCATCCGGGTACGATGGCGCGCAATCAGATGCTCGTGCAATCCCGTGCCGTGGTGAGAGCTCAGGGAGCGCTTGGGAAAGTGCTTGAAGTGCTGGGCGAAGGGCAGGCCGGATAGCTCGGGGACGGTTTGAGCCTGAGAGCTGCCTTCCACGCAATGGGGCGGAAAGGCATGGAACTCGGGGCTATCGGGGGGATGGCTGTCCTGTGGGAAGAGAAAGTCGCGCACACCCAGCTCATGGGCACGGGCCAGGATGCGGGCCACGGCCGGCACCACGCCCTGGATGCGAGGACTGGCCAGGGGACCCTCCGAGCAGAATCCCCGAACCATGTCCACCGTAATGCAGGCCACATGCTCGGGACCGCCCGCCTCCCCTACCAGCTTTTCCAGCTCCAGCACGGGCCAGCTGGCCTGTAACTCGATCAGGTAGTTGAGAAAGGGGGTGAAACGCTGGATCACTTCCGCCATCCCGCCAACGATTTTTTCTCGCTTTCGAAATCCCTGCGACGGCAAGAGACCCGGCCTTACGGCCGGGTCTCTCAGCCATCCTGGGTCACCCTTCAGGGGGGTTACTGACCGGAAGCCACCGCTTCCGGCAAGGCGTAGTCACTCAGCGCCTCTTCAGCGATGACGCGTGAGGCGCAACGTGGAACCGCACGGCCTCCAGAGGTTACGCAGCGGGTCACAACTTGACGGAAGGCGCCCTGACCTCTGCGCCAGACCGTGAGCTTCTCTGTAATCGTCCAACCTTTGCAGACGGGGCACAGGTCCTTGCTGCGAAGGTGGTCCATTTCACCGGGAAGAACCTCTCCCAGCCGCCAGGTCGGGTTCGGTCGAACCCGAAGACTGGAAGGAATGGTGATGTAGTTGGGGTTGATAGGACTCAATGGATCACCCCCGGTGACCTCAGTTCGTGGCGACCGATCTGAGCGAACCGGACGTGATGGCTGCGTGCTAATGTCAGCACCTCCGTGGTCTTGATGCCCGTCCACATCGTGAATGGGCCTCCCCAATCAGATAAGACGCAGAAGGTAGGCAAAAAGTTTCCCATGAGCGAGAACTTTTTCTTGGACGGCATGAAACTCAACGTGGAGCGATCCGGTCCACCTGATGGACATCCAGTGCTTTTGTTGCACGGAAACGGGGCCTCCTGGAATGCCTGGGCCCTGAACCTCAATCACCTCGGACCCGACTGGCTTGCCCTCGCGCCCGATCTCCCAGGCTTCGGCGAGAGTGATGCGCCCGATCGCTTCTATTCCATTCCCGATTTTGCCCGATTGCTCTGGAAACTGGTGGAGGGAAAGCGGCCGGTGCTGGTGGGAAACTCGCTGGGCTCATTGATCGCTTTCGAAATGGCAGCCCAGGGGGAGGCAGCCGGCCTGATGCTGGTGGCCGCCCCGGCCTGTGTTCCCGACGAGATGGATCCTCAGTTAGCCCGACTGATCACCTGGTTCGATCCGGCTGGCGTTCCCCAGATTCCCAACCTGGATGAGTTGAGCCGGGTCACGATCAACGCCGATGAGCGGGTCCTGGCCCTGGCCAACGCCAACATGACCAGGGCGCGCGGCTTCCTGCCAGCGCTGCCGGCCATCTGGAACTATCGCTGGGAGAGCCGAGCCAGCCAGATCCGCTGCCCGGTCTGCCTGGTCTGGGGCGAGCAGGACGGTCTGGTCTCTCGAAGTCACCTGGAGCGCTGGCAAAAGGCGATCCCGCAGGCTCAGACGGTAACCCTGGCCAGGGCGGCCCATGGCCCCCAGTTCGATGACCCCGAGGGGTTCAATCAGGCCCTGCTGGCTTTCCTCAGCGAGGTGCGCCTTGCAGGTCGCGCAGGTGGTTGACGATGTCCCAGATGTCCCGAGCCGTCAGCTTGGTCACAAAGGGTGGCATGGCATTCTTGCCCAGCGCGATGTAGAGATAGAGATAGCCGTCGGTGAACTGGGGCTGGGAGTAGATCTGGCCGTTGCCGATGGCCGGCGGAGGAACCTGGGTCAGCTCGCCCACCGGACCCGGGCTCGTTCCGTTGGCCCCGTGACAGAATGAGCAATTGTTCTGATAGAGAACCTTGCCACGCTCGCCAGACTCGGGAGAGCGGGGAACCGGCCCGGTCCTGGTGCCCATGAGCTCGTTGAGCTCGACGCGATAGCGACGATCCACGACATCCTCAGAATCCTTGCCGGCGGTCAAGAACTCCGGCTTGCCCAGGGAGGCGCTGCTCATCACCAGGGCCTTGATCTGCAGCCAGGCCGGCATCTGGGTGCGAAAGTCGCTCAACTTCTGGGCGTAGTCTGCAGCGGTGGGATCGAGCCCACGGAGAGCCGTCAGGGCGTCCGTCATCGTGTTGCGGGGGTCGCCCGGGGTCAGGTTCTGGAAGACGGCCGGAGCAAGAGTTGCATCTCCCACCGGCATGACCAGACTCAGGTCGGCTGGAGCCACTTCGCCCAGCTCGGCATTGGGATTGGTGTAAGGCTTGAGCGTCTCACCCGGCTTGTTGACGACTTGCGCACGCATGTTGTAGGGCCAGGTGCCGCAACCGGTGCTGACGAGGCCCAGACCGACCAGCAACAGGTAGGTGACCACCGAACGTGCGCCACGGTTCTGGAGCAGGGTGTGGGCCCGGTCGGCCGACTTGCCGTCAACCACGACCACGACATGCCCGTGGGCTACCGGCAGGTCCTCCTCGAGCGGCGGCACCAGCTTGCGGAAGTGGCGCGTTTCCCATAAGAACATGAAGGTGGTGGTCAAAATCGCCGTGATCATGCCCATCTCATACATCAAGAGGGCGTTGATCGGCACCGCCACGATAGGGTGACCGTCGGTGCGCAATTTCCAGTCGAGCTGGGTGTACGCGATGAACGAGAAACCGAGGATGATGGCGGTACCCCACATGATGCGCACCGCGGTGCGCATGTGGAAGGGTCGCTCGCGATGCGGCGGGATGGGAGCCTCAGGCAGCGGGTAGGGCGAGCGGATCTCGATGTCCTCAGGGTCGAGGTTCTCGTCGATCAGCAGGCGGTGGGCCGCCAGGGCATCTTCACAGTGTTCGAACTCAGCTGCAACTCGCATACTCTGTCACCCGTCACTCACCGGATTGGAAGTAGTTGACTTTGACGCCCGCCACCTCGCGCTCGATCTGGCGGACCCTGGTTTCGGCGACCTCCCAGAACGGGAGAATCGGGAAGATGCGGCAGAACACGCACAGTCCGCCGATCACCCAGCCAAACGAGCCCACCACGATGCTCAGCTCAGTCAAGCTGGGCGAGTAGTGAGTCGTGGCTCCGTTGAGGTGGTTGTAGATCTCCTGGCCGGGGATGAAGATCACGACGCGCTCGATATACATGCAGATGTTGACCACGATGGACAGCACGAACATCGGCAGGCGGCTGCGCCGGAAGGACTTGGAGGCCAGGCAGAAGAGCGGCATCACGAAGTTGCCCACGATGAGGAACCACCAGGCCGGAGCATAGGCTCCGAAGGCGTTGTACCACATGTAGTCCATCTTCTCGGGCTCGTGGGTGTAGTAGGCCGGCAAAAAGTCGTTCCAGAACAGATAGGCCCAGGCCAGCCCCAGCACCAGCCAGACGCGCCCGAGCATGTCGTAGTGCACCGAGGTGATCAGCTTCTGGTAGGGTTTATAGGTCCAGTAGAGGATGGTCAGCATCGTAATCACCGCGGCCACCCCCGAGTAGAGGGCGCCCACGAAGAAGAGCGGACCGAAGACCTCCGAGTGCCAGCCCGGCACGACCTCCATCGCGAAGTCCCAGCTCACGATGGTGTGCACCGAGATCACGACCGGCAAGATGACGACGCTGTAGAGAGCGGCGGCCTCCTTGACGCGCTTCCACTCCTCGGCGGTGCCGCGCCAACCCCAGCTCAGCAGCGTGTAGAGCGTGCGCATCCATCCCTTCATGCGCGGCCGGGCGATGCCCAGGTCGGGAATCATGGTCACGTAGAGGAAGAGAACCGACCCCGTCAGGTAGGTGGAGATGGCGAACACGTCCCACATCAGCATACTCTTGAAGTTAGGCCACAAGAGACGCGAGTTGGGGTAGGGCAGCATGTAGTAGAAGACTTCGAAGCGACCCAGGTGGATGAGCGGGAACGAGCCAGCCGCCGGCAGGGTGAAGAGGGTAATCACCTCGGCCACCCGGGTCACGACGCCCTTCCATTCCGCTCCGCAAAGTCTCAAGAGGGCCGAGATGAGCGCGCCGGCGTGGGCCACGCCGATCCAGAAGACGAACGTAATGATGTAATAGCCCCAGAAGACGGGCAGGTGCAGGCCGGTCTTCCCAAAACCCACGAAGTTCTGCTCGAGCCACTTGAAGAAGGCCCAGCCGATCAGGCAGAGGCTGATGGCGATGACGACGTTCGACTTCCAGCCCTGTTTGCCAACCGGTTCGAAACAGGCATCGTAGATGTCGGGCACCGACATGTCGGGTGCCACGAAATTATAGTTGATGTGATGCGAATGGGCTTTCTGGTGCCCACCAACTGCCTCGGTCATGCGGCCTCCACGGTGTTACAGGCGGTTCTACAGAGCATCGGGCACCCTCTGAGGTCGAAGATAGATGACGTGCGGTTTGGTATCAAACAACTCGTCGAGCACCTTGTAGGAACGGGATGCGTTCTCGTGCAGCACGACGTTCACCGCCGAGTGCGGGTCGTTCATGTCGCCAAAGGTGATGGCTGAGGTGGGGCAGGCCTGCGCGCAGGCCGAACGCAGCTCGCCGTCCTGCACCGGATTCCCGGCCACCTTGGCGTCGAGAAAACTGCGCCGGATGCGCTGCACGCAGAAGGTGCACTTCTCCATCACGCCCTCGCTGCGCACGCTCACGTCCGGGTTGAGCATCTGCTCCATGGGGGCGTCCCACTTGGGCGTGAAAAAGTTGAAGATTCGCACGCGATAAGGGCAGTTGTTGGCGCACACGCGGGTTCCCACGCAACGGTTGTAGACCTGCGCGTTCAGGCCGTCATTGGTGTGCACGGCCGCAAACACCGGGCAAACCGATTCGCAGGGGGCGGTGCCGCACTGCTGGCACAACATCGGCACGAAGGTCGCTACCACGTTGGGGTAACCGTCGCCCGAGTAAGCGTCCTGCTGGATGTGCTTCTCGGTCTCTTCCTGATCGCTGGCCAAGCGGCCCGTGCTGGTCTTGTGGTGGAACTCATCTTGCCAGAAGCGGTCCACCCGCATCCAGTCCATCAGACGACCCATGGCGATCTGGTCGGCCCCGATGGTTTGAATGTTGTTCTCGGCCCGGCAGGCGATCACGCAGGCTTTGCAGCCTGTGCATCGGTCGGTGTCGATCACCATGCCCCACTGGTAGGTGCCGACGGTCTGGATGCTCGTTTGCAGGGTATTTTTGGGTTCCTCGGCCATCGATTCTCCTCAGTGCGGCAGAGTAGCCTTCTCGAGACCCATGATCCGGCGGTCAAAGGTCGCGATGAACTGGCTCTTCTTGGTATTGGTCACGGTCACCTGAGTGGAAGCCCAGGGATTGGCGGGAGTGCCGAGCAAAGCCGACATCGGGTTCATCGGCTTCACGACGTCGTCGGTATAGCGGCCATAGGCGCCCTCGGCGTGGCCGTTGCCGGCCGGAATCGCGATAGCGTCGACATGCACAGCCTGAGTGGGGAAAGCCGGACCGACCAGCTTGGCGCCCCCCTCACCGGTGATCTCGAGCAGGTCGCCTCGCTTCACCTTCAGGCTCTGGCCCAGCTCCCCGAAGGGGTTGATCTCGATCCAGCTGGCCCAGGCCACCGTGGTGAGAGGGTCAGGCAACTCCTGCATCCAGGGGACGTTTGCCCGCTGGCCATCGCCGAAGTTCACGGAGGAGCTGGCGATCAGCGTGGCTTTGCCCTGGGCCCGCGGATTGGGCTCGCTGAGGGCGCCCGCGGCGGCCGCCTCCAGACGACCCCAGGCGCTGACGCCAGAGGGCACCTCGCCGCCCGGGCTCTTCGCCGGAGACGGAGGCATGGCCACCTCGTGGTGGTAGCGGTCAAAGCTGGTATTGGCTTTGGACCACAGCCCTCCCCGGGCCACGGCGGCGTCAAAACGCGTGCCCAGAACCTGGGCCAGGACGTCACGGAAGGTCAGGGCGCGAGCGGGAATGGGTAGCTTGATTCCGGCCGCCCGAGCCGAGGTGATGAGCGCATCGCAGACCGAGCGCGTGTCCGAACGCGGCTTCACGACCGGCTGGCTGAGGTTGTAGACCTGACCGAAGGGAGCGTCCACCAGGCAGTCGCCCCACTCCTCCATCCAGTTGCGGCTGGGAAGGGTCACGTCGCACAGCGCGGTGGTCTCGTTGGCAAAGCACGAGAAGGCGATCTTGGTCTTGACGTTCTTGAGCTTTTCGGCAAACTTCAGGCTCGCGGGCAGCATGTAGACAGGGTTGCAGTCGAACACCCAGACGCTGCTCCAGCTCCCCTGGTCGAAGCCCTCCAGAGCCTCGCGGGTGGACAACACCACGCCCGGATCGGGCTGCATCTCTCCCAGCGTGGGCAAGAGATCGGTCTCGCAGGTGGCGATGGTGCCCGAAACCAGCTTGCTCAATGAGTGCATGGCGGCCAGGCTGGCTGCATCGAAGGAGTTGTCGGGACCCGCGATGACCAGGGGCTTGCGCGCCCCGGCCAGACGCTTGGCCAGCCGCTCGATCAGGTCCTTGGGGCAACCGCTCAGCTCACTGGCCTTCTCAGCGGTGGCATTGGCGTAAATCGATGGCCAACCGGAGCGGCTGGCCCCGATCAGATTGCCCAAGGCGGCCGCCACCCAGCCTTCGCTCCCCGGTCGCACCGGGAGCCACCGGTCGGCGTTGGAGCAGCTGAGGTTCATGCGCGAGGAGACGGAAACCATCACCCCGCGGTTGCGATTCAGCCCCTGCCGGAACTGACCGTAGAGGTGGCTGTAGTGGATGGCCAGCGGGCCCTCGACCAGGAAGTCGCGGCCAAAGTTGACCACGTAGTCGGCCTGGTCGAGCGGGTAGTAAGGCAGCTCGGCCTTACCGGTCAGCGTCTTGATGACGCCCCGCTCGGTCTCGCTGGAGGGGAATTGAAGCACCCAGACCCGGGCACCGATGGCCTTGGCCACGGCCAGAATCAGCGTGCCGCGCGAGCCCTGGAGACGATCCACGATGAACAACCCGCCGTTGCCGCCGGTCAGAGCGGCCTTGAGCGGGTCCTGGGCCACATCCCAGGTGATCGACTTGCCGGCCTGTTGGGGCTGCAACAGGCGGTCCGGGTGATAGTGCACGGGGATCGCTGTCTGGACCTCGGCCGAGAGCTTGCCCAGGTTGACGGGATGACCCGGCAGGCCTTCCATCTTGATGGCCCGGCCCTCGACGCACTTGACCGCGATGCCGTCAGGCCCGCGCGAGGTGGCGAAGTAGACCGGCTGGCCCGGGAGCAGATACTCCGGCATCGGGTACTGCGACAGGAGGCCGTGCTCAACCGGCCGCCCGCACCCCGAGAGGGCCACGCAGGCGCCGGTTACGAAACTGTAGCGGAGAAAATCGCGTCGGGTGAAGTTCAAGTCGGCCTCCAGTTACCGATGGCAGGTGGTGCAGTCGGTGGGAGCGTTGTTCTGGCGATGGCAGGTCACGCACCAACCCATGGTCATCTTGTATTCAAGCTGAATGGTGGCCTGGTTCTCCACGTTGCCGTGGCACTGGGCGCACTCGATCTTCTGGCCGTTGGCCAGCTTGGCGTTCATGTGAGCCTTGTGGGCAAACTTCACGTGCTCGGGCATATCGTAGTACTTGAACCACGGAATGGCCTGTTTGCCGTTGATGTACTTCTTCAGCACCTCGACTTCGCTGCGCCACCTGGCGTCCACGTCGGGCTGACCCTCCGCGGGCTTTTTGTAGGGGTTGTAGTCGGCAAAGTTCTGGTGACAGTTGGCACAGTCTTGCACCGAGGGAACACCGGCCGAATAGCCGTCCTGGGTGCCACGATGGCAGTAGACGCAAGCGATCTGGCGCTTGCCCGCGTGCAACTGGTGGTTGAAGGCGATGGGCTGAGGCTTGGAGCGCCAGTTGTATTCGTTGACGCCAAGCATTAAAAGCGGGATCACGATTATCGCAATCAGTCCGCCGTACTGCAGGCGTTTGACGAGAAGTTCCTCAGGCGCCATCTGCTCTCACCCATCTCCGGAAGGCTGCAATCCCCCGTACAGTCCCGGTTTTTCCACTTCGTGAAATTTTTCTCTAAGTCGAGCGTTTCCGAAGGTTGAAAGAAAAATCCTGCCGATGGAATGTTAAAAGAGCGTGAATCAGGGATTTCCCCGACCCGAAAGAGACTTGCGGGGCCAGGCTCTGCTTGAGAATTCTTCTTGCTTCAGGCTCGGCTCAGGATCAGCGGCCGCGCAAAGTCTGAAGGTGGGTGCCTCAGAGGTTGAGAGTTCTTCCCTCGACCGCCAGCGCCGCTTCCTTCACGACCTCGGCCAGGGTGGGATGGGCGTGACAGACCCGGGCCAGGTCTTCCGAGGTAGCCCCGAACTCCATGGCGGCGGTGACCTCGGCGATCAGCTCGCCGGCCCGCGGGCCCAGGATGTGGGCCCCCAGCAGGCGATCGGTCAGGCTGTGGGCCAGCAGCTTGGCTTCTCCCTCCGTAGTACCCAGAGCGCGGGCTCTGCCATTGGCCATGAATGGGAAGCGACCGACCTTGAAGGGGACCCCCTCGGCCTCCAGCTCCTCCTGCGTCTTGCCCACCCAGGCCAGCTCGGGCTCGATGTAGACCACCCCTGGAATGGCGTTATAGCTCACGTGTCCGTAGCCGGTGACGAGCCGCTCGACGCAGGCCACGGCCTCCTCCTCGGCTTTGTGGGCCAGCATGGGGCCGCCAATCACATCACCGACCGCGTAGATGCCGGGGGCGGTCGTCTGCCAGTTGGAATCGACCGTGATGAAGCCGCGCCGGTCGGTGGACACTCCGGCGGCCTCCAGCCCCAACCCTTCGGTGTTGGGGCGACGGCCCACGGCCAGCAAGACCCGGTCGCAGCGGATCGGCATGGTCCCCTCGGCCTCCACGACCGCTCCCTTGCCCTCGGCCCGAGCCCCCGTCACGCGCACGCCGAGGTGGAACTCGAGGCCCTGCTTCTCGAGCAGGCGCTGGGCTTTGACAGCCAGGTCGGCGTCGGCCCCCGGCAGGATGCGTTCGAGATACTCCAGCACCGTCACGCGCGAGCCCAGCCGGGCCCAAACCGAGCCAAGCTCCAGGCCGATCACGCCGGCTCCGATCACCACCAGGTGACCGGGCGGCTCGGGATACTCCAGAGCCTCGGTGCTGGTGCCGATCGGGCCGCCCAGCTCGACGCCTTTGAGCGGCGAGGAGAGGCTGCCGGTGGCCAGCAGCACGGTGTCGGCGGCCAGCTCCTCCTCCCCCACCCGCACGCGGCCGGGACCGGCCAGGCTGCCGCGACCGAGCTTGCGCTCGATCTTGTGCTTCTTGAAGAGGGCTTCCACGCCTCCAGCCAGCGTGTCCACGATTTTGCGCTTGCGGGCCATCATCGTCTCGAGGTCGAGCTCCACCCCGGAGAGCCTGAGACCGTGCAGGGCCATCTCGCCCTGAGCCCGGGCAAAGAGCTCGCTCGACTCGAGCAAAGCCTTGCTGGGAATGCAGCCGACCCGAAGGCAGGTTCCGCCCAGCTTCTTCTCCTGCTCGACGACGGCCACCTTGAGCCCGAGCTGAGCGGCGCGGATGGCGCCGATGTATCCGCCGGGGCCCGCCCCGATAACGACCAGGTCGTAGCTCATACCTCGATCAAGAGGCGCGCCGGCTCTTCCAGGCAGTCCTTGATGCGGATCAGGAACGAGACCGCTTCGCGCCCATCCACCAGCCGGTGGTCATAGGTCAGCGCCAGATACATCATGGGGCGCACCACCACCTGACCCTGGAGGGCGATGGGACGCTCCTGGATCTTGTGCATACCCAGCACGCCGCTCTGGGGCGGGTTGACGATGGGAGTGGAAAGGAGCGAGCCGTAGACCCCGCCGTTGGAAATGGTGAACGTCCCGCCCTGCAGCTCCTCGAGCTTGAGCTTGCCCTCCCTGGCGCGAACTGCAAAATCGGCGATGCTCTGCTCGACCTGAGCAAAGCTGAGTTGCTCGGCGTTGCGCAGCACCGGCACCACCAGCCCCTTGCCCCCGCCCACGGCCACGCCGATGTCGTAATAGTTGCGATAGACGATATCCGTCCCGCGGATCTCGGCGTTGATGGCCGGGAAGGCCTTGAGAGCCTCGATGCTGGCTTTGACGAAGAAGGACATGAAGCCAAGCTTGATGCCGTACTTGCGGGTAAAGGCCTCCTGGTGGCGCGAGCGCAGATCCATCACGGCGCTCATATCCACCTCGTTGAACGTGGTCAGCAGGGCGGCCGTCTGCTGGGCCTCTACCAGTCGGGCCGCCACGGTCTTGCGCAGCGGGGTCATGGGGACGGACTCTTCCTGGCGCGGGCCAGTCGCAAGAGCCGGGGGTGCGGCCTGAGCTTTCGAAGGCGGAGGTGTTGCGGGAGTCGCCGCGGCGCGCTGGACATCTTCCTTCAAGACGCGCCCGCCCGGGCCGGTGGCCTGCACCTGCTCTGCCCTCAAGCCGCTCTCGGCCAGGGCTCGCTGGGCGGCCGGCATGACCCGAGGCTCCTCCACCGTCTTCTCGGCCTTCTGGGCCGGCTTGTGGGCGCTCTCGTCCACCAGGCCGAGCACCTCGCCGATGCTGGCCGTGTCACCTGGCTTCTTCAACACCTGCACCACGCGCCCGGCTACCGGGGCAAAGACCTCCATGTTGGCCTTGTCGGTCTCGAGCACCACGATGGCCTCGTCGCGCTCGACCCAGGCCCCCTCGCTCTTGAGCCACTGGCCCACGACCACGTGGCTGACCGACTCGCCCACCGCCGGAACAATCAATTCGACGCTCATGAATCGTCCTGTGCGAGGCGCGCCGCCCGGTTCCTTCCGGTCAGGTGAGCGCCATGGTGAAGGCCTGCTCGATCAGCCATTCCTGCTCGATGCGGTGGCTTTCGTGCGAGCCCGTGGCCGGGCTGGCCGACTCGGGCCGCGACAGGGTGTGGAACGAGTGTCCCACGACTTTGTCGGCGGCGCGCACCTTCAAGAAAGTAGCCGCGCCCATGTTCTCGGGCTCTTCCTGGACCCACAACACCGGGGCGGTGCGGGGATAGCCGGCCAGAGCCTGGCGCAGCGGGCCCTCAGGGAACGGATAGTACTGCTCGAGGCGCAGGATGGCGACGTCATTCGCCCCCCGGGCCTTGCGAGCGTGCTCGAGCTCATAGTAGAGCTTGCCCGAGCAGAGCAAGATGCGATTAACGGTCTCCGGGTCCACTTTGCTGCGGTCGGGCATCACCCTCTGGAAGGTGCCCGAAGTCAGCTCTTCCAGGCTCGAGCTACATTCGCTATGGCGCAGCAGGCTCTTGGGTGACATGACGACCAGAGGCTTGCGCCAGGGTCGCAGCACCTGGCGGCGCAGGCAGTGGAAGTACTGAGCCGGTGTGGTCAGGTTGACGACCTGGATGTTGTCCTCGGCCGCCAGGGTCAAGAAGCGCTCGAGCCGGGCGCTGGAGTGCTCGGGCCCCTGGCCTTCGAAGCCGTGAGGAAGCAGCATGACCAGACCGTTGAGACGATGCCACTTGTCCTCGGAGCTGACCAGGAACTGGTCGATGATGACCTGGGCCACATTGCAGAAATCCCCGAACTGAGCCTCCCACAGCACGAGCGCTTCAGGATCGTCGAGGCAAACGCCGTACTCGAAGGCCAGCACCGCCGTCTCGGTGAGGGGGCTGTCCCAGACCTGAAAGCGGGCCTGATCAGGCGCCAGGTGCTGCAGGGGAACGTAAGGCTCGCCTGTGCGGGCGTCATAGAGGATGGCGTGGCGATGACTGAAGGTGCCCCGCCCCACGTCCTGGCCGCTGAGGCGCACGGGAGCCCCTTCGGTGAGCAGGGTGGCGAAAGCCAGGGCCTCAGCCGTCCCCCAGTCCAGAGGCCTCTTGCCCTCGGCCATCTCCAGGCGGCTGTGCACCAGTAGCTTGGGGATCTTCTCGTGGGGCGTGAAGCTCGCAGGCAGCTCCACCATCTTGCCAAGCAGCGCTTGCAGGCGCTCTCTGGGAACGGATGTGGGCACCTCGGGCACTGCCGCGTCGGGCCCGCCGCGATAGTGCGACCAGGCCCCCCGGGCCAGGTGGAACTGGTAGTCGAAGTTCGGGTCGCGCGACTTGTTGAGCTCGGCCTCCAGGTGCTCGAGCCGGCGCACCGCGATCTCGTCAGCTTCTTCGCGGGTGACCTCGCCGAGCTTGAGCAAGCTCTCGAGATAGCCCTCGCGCACCGACTTTCGCTGGCGCACGTTCTGGTAGAGCAGGGGCTGGGTGAAGGTTGGATCGTCTCCTTCGTTGTGGCCGTGTCGCCGATAACAGTACATGTCGATGACCACGTCCTTGTGGAAGCGCTCGCGGAAGTCCATGGCCAGGTGGATGGCCTGAGCCACTGCCTCGGGATGCTCGCCGTTCACGTGCAGAATCGGGATCTGCAGCATCTTGGCCACGTCGGAAGGGTAGGTCGAGCTGCGCGACTGGCCGGGCGAGGTGGTGAAGCCGATCTGGTTGTTGACGATGACGTGCAGCGTGCCCCCGACCCGGTAGCCAGGTATCTCGCTCATGTTGAGCTGCTCCTGCACCACCCCCTGGCCGGCAAAAGCGGCATCGCCGTGAATGACCAGCCCCATCACCTTGAAGCGATCCGAGCGGCGATCCTGACGAGCGCGCACGCGACCGAGCACGACCGGACCGACGAACTCGAGGTGGCTGGGGTTGAAGCACAGCTCCAGGCGGAGCTTCTTGCCCTCTGAGGTGGTCCAGGTGCTGGCGTAGCCCTGGTGATACTTGACATCGCCCCGTCCGAAGTGGATGCCCGGATCCTTGTCCACGAACTCGCGGAAGATCTGGCCGGCGTCCTTTTGCATGATGTTGGCCAGCACGTTGATGCGACCTCGGTGGGCCATCCCGATGACCACCTCGTCGACTCCATGGTTGCCGGCGTCCTCGAGCATCAGGTCGAGCAGGGGGATGAGCGACTCGCCGCCCTCCAGGCTGAAGCGCTTGGCCCCCACGAACTTCTTTTGCAGAAAGCTTTCAAAGAGCTCTGCGTCGGTGAGGCGGGTGAGAATGCGCAGCTGCTCCTCGCGCGGGATGACCCGCCGATTCTCGCTCGACTCCATGCGCTCTTGCAGCCAGAACTTCACGGTCGGGTCGTCGATGTGCATGAACTGCACCCCGATCGAGCGACAATAGGTGTTGTGCAGGCGCGAGAGGATCTCGTGGAGCGGGTGCAGTCCCTCGAAGCCCAGCGCCTTGCAGGCAAAACGCACGTTCAGGTCGGCCTCGGAAAGGCCGTAGTGCTCGAGCTGCAGCTCCGGGAAGGGCTCTGGCTCGCCGCCCAGAGGATCGAGCTGGGCGATGCGATGGCCGCGCACTCGGAAAGCGCGAATCAGCTGGTCCACCATCTCCTGCTTGACGCAGTCTGCAACTCCGCCGGCAGCCCCGTTGGAGGGAGGAGCGTGAAAGATGCTGGCGGGCCGGAAGCTGGGGCCCACTCGAGCTCCGTTCACGGTGCGCGCGAAGTACTCGCGCCACTCGGGCTCGACGGTACCCGGGTCGGCCAGGTAGCGCTCGAGTTGCTCTTCCACGAAGGCCAGATTGGAGGGATTCAGCTCGCTCATCCTCAGGACTTATCGGCGAAGGCCCGTTCTCCTCCGGGACAAACGTCCTGCTGCCTGGTGTCCGAGAGGGGGAGCAAGGAAGATCGCGAACAGCCTGGCCGTCCACGATGCCCAGTCTGCCAGTGCCCATCCCTCGTCCAACACGCCAGTGGCCCTACGCTACGCTTCTCTTCGCTTTGTTGTTCCTGACCCTGGGAAGAGCCCTGATGCCAGCCGAGCTCGCTTACGACTCGACCCTGCGCCGGGTTGCGCTGATCGTGACCCTGGCTGCTTGCGTCTGGGCGATCAGTCCCGACCGCCGCCATCTCCTCATGGCTGGTCTGCTCTCCCTGGCCCCCATCTCGGCGCAGTTTTTCCCCAGCAACTGGAGTCAGGGACAACTCTGGATCAGCGGAGCTTTCTTTCTCTATGTCACGCTCTTGATCTTGAGCAACGTCTTCTCGGCTTCTGAGATCAATGCCGACAAGATCTTTGGGGCAACCTGCGCCTATCTGCTGGTGGGCCTGGTCTTCGCCCACATCTATCTGCTCATCGAGCTGACGCATCCGGGAACGTTCAAGCTCGACCCACAGATCAAAGACCCCCTCACGATTTTTGACGACCTGCTCTACTTCAGCATGGTCACCATGACCACGGTGGGTTATGGGGACATCGTCCCTTTGACCCGACCCGCCCGCTCGCTGGCCACCATGGAAGCTGTCTTCGGCCAGTTTTATATCGCCGTGCTGGTGGGTCGACTTCTGGGCCTGTACATGGAGTTCCACGGCATCACCTCCGGTCGCTCGGACCGGTCCAACTGAAGGGAGCTACAAAGTGCGTCACCTCCTGGTCCTCTTCGGCATTCTGGTCTGCGCTGCAGCGGCCCAGAACTTCCACGACCCGAGGGTCTATCCCGAGTGGCCCACCACGCCCCCGCCCACCATAGCGCCGGGCGCGACGGCGCCCGACCCGGCCCGGATGGAAGGCCTGAAGAAGAGCTTCCCTTCCTACCAGGGCTGGAGCGTGGTGGTCTTCCCCTTCGCCCGGCTCAAGGCGGCCCGTGGCTATCCTCGCATGCTGCTCTCGCTCGGGCCGGCCGGGTTCACCCAGGTCGACCCGGTCAACCATCCCGAGCAGGTGGATACCTCTCAGGCCTACATCACCTTCTTCGACCAGGCCGGCCAGGTCTCGCTGGTGGGACAGGCCCAGGCAGGCAAGCGCATCACCGACCTGCATCCCGGTTGGAACCTGCTGGCGGTGCCCTCCAGCACACCCGTGGCGGTAGAGCACATCACCGTGACCGCTCCCGGTGGTCTCACCCGCACTCCGGGCGAGGCCGCCAGCGATTCCTGTCAGCCCGGCAACGCCTGGCTCTATGCCCTGGGGCTGGCCCGAGGAGCCGAAGGTCGGGTCAACATCGACCTTCGCCAGCCCCGCAGCCCGCTGGTGAAGCCCGGCACGGCCGCCCTCATCTACAGCTGGGGCGAGCTCGAGCTCAACTGGAACCTGGTGCCCCCCGCCACTGTGCCCAGGATCGCAGGCCTGTCCTCCAGCTCGCTGACCCCGGGACAGGTTCTCCAGGTCAAAGGAAGCGGTTTTGGCCAGCCGGGGCACGGAACGCTGACGCTGGGAGGACTGCCCGTGCCCCCCGACTCGGTGGTGGAGTGGAAGAGCGACCAGATTCGCTTCAAGGTTCCAGAGGGCGCCCGCAGCGGCAATCTGATGGTCATGGTCGATCGCTATCCCAGCAATCGAGTCGCCGTGACGGTCGCCCCGGGAGCCGGCCAGGCCACCAGCACGCTCACCGGACGGGTGGAGAGCTCCGATCGACAGCCTCTTGGCGGCGCCCAGGTCCAGCTCGACAGCGGCTATCAGGCGACCACCTCGGCAGACGGCAGCTTTCAGGTCCAGGGCCTGCCTCCCGGCCCTCACGACGTCTTTGTCTCCAAAGTAGGCTACCGCTCCGGTAAGGGCAGCGTGCGGATGGCTCCGGGAGAGAGCCGCAACCTGCTCGTGTCGCTCTCGCCAGCCGGCGGCCAGGCGGTGCGCGCCGAGAAGAAGGCCAACTTCACGGTGCGGGGCTATCCCTACGACCTCGAGGGCGAGGGCGTGGACGGCCGCCACTACTGGGTCTACAAGATGGAGGTCTGGGAATACGGCACCAATGGCCGCAACTGGTCCCGCACCTGGGATACCGACGTGGGGAACTCTTACAACGAGCTGACCTGCGACGGGGCGCTGGTGGGCCGCTACTACTGCATGCGACTTTACTGGAAGAGCGGGCGTCGGGACCGGACCGCCCTGTGGACTCCCCAGTTGGACAATCCCGACCAGGTCTTCTACTACTACCATCCCTGAGGGCTCCCGGGAGGAACCCGGGCCAGGCAGGCAGTAAATCCGGCTCCAGCAATGTCCCGACGCCCCCTTCTTTCGGTGATCCTGGGAACCCTGGCCCTCTTCGGATTGAGCTTTGCCTTCTGTTGGATGCAGATGGCCAGCCTTTCCGAACGCCTGGTCCAGGAGCAAGAGACCGACCAGTTGAACATCCTGCGCTCCATTCTCGAGGAGAGCCGCTGGCGGGCCCTGGCTCAGGCCGAGTTCGTGGCCTCCATTCCGGAGGTCCAGAAGGCTGTCAGAGAACGCGATCGGGGTGCCCTGATCCGGCTGGTGGGCCCCATCATCGACACCCAGCGCCGCAAGTACGGAGTCTCGGCGGCCAGCTTCTTCACCCGCGACAACACCGCACTGCTGCGCCTGGAGGCACCCGAGACCTTCGGCGATTCGGTGGCCGGCTACGCCCGCCGGGTGGTCGAGACCAACCGTTCCGGCGAGCCTCGGGCCGGGCCAGGCATCGATCGCCAGGGAGCAGAGATCTTCGGGGATGCCCCGGTGATGTCGGATGGCAAGCTTTACGGAACGTTCGAGCTGGGGATCTCGTGCTCGGAGCTGGTCAACCGACTGCACACCAGCTACGGCCTGGAGGCCGGCGTTCTCTTCGACCGCCAGTTGCTCGAGCAGGTGGCCACCCTGGAACGCTGGGACAGCTCGGCGGAGAACCTGGCCGGTCCCTACCTGCGCGTCTCGGCCACCGACTGGCCCTTGCTCCGCGATCTGCTCTCGCAGTGGCAGGGCGACTTTCTGCGCGAGCCCCAGACCTTCTCGGCCACCAGCCAGGGTCAAGAGTGCATCGTGACCGTGCTGCCCCTGGTGGACGGGGCAGGCGTGGCCATCGGCCAGCTCGTGGGCGTCAAGAAGCTTCCGCCTTTTCGGGTCCAGACCCGCAACGCCGCCATTCTGGCCGCCTCAGCCTGTCTGCTGGCCTTTGTTCTCAACTGCCTGCTGCTTCAGGTCGTTCTTCGGGGCATGCTCCTCTGGCCGGCGCGAGTGGTCGCAGAGCGGCTCCAGAACCTGGCCGATGGGGCTGATGCGCCCCCGGCCGGGGATCTGCGCCGCGATGCCCCGGCCCTGACCGAGCTCTACGCCGCCTATGAGAACATTCGCGAACGCTGGCCCCGGCGGGAGAAACCCGAGCCGTGAGGGGATGGCTGCTCCTGGCATTCTTCGCGGCAATGCTCTGCGGTAAGGTCCCAGCCGAGCAGTTGCTCGACTTCCCACCCGACGTTCCGGTCCCGATTCCGGTTTCGGTGGGCGTGCGCCTGATCAAGCTGGAGGAGATCCGCGAATCCGAAGGGACCTTCTCGGCAACCCTGGATGTGCGCCTGGCCTGGACCGACCCCCGGTTGAGTACGGGAAGGAGAGGCCCTCGGCAGCTTGGCTCGCGGGCGGCCCGCGCCTCTCTGGAGGCTATCTGGGACCCGGGCGTCCAGATGCAAAACGAGCGAAGTGAGCAGTCCGACAGCGTGGTGGACGAGGCCCTGTGGATCTCCGAGAAGGGGGAAGTGGAGTGGATCCGCCGCATTCGCGGCAGCTTCGAGGCCGATTTTGACACCCGCAACTTCCCCTTTGACCGGCAGGACCTCTCGCTGAGCTTCCTGGGAGCTGAGTATGATCGCAACCAGATCACATTGGTGGCTGATGAGGCAGCCCAACAGTTTGCTCAAGGTCGTCTTCCCGAGATCTCAGGCTGGGAAATGCGTCGTGGAGCAGTGACTTCCTCGCTCGAATCCCACTGGAACGGCAACACCCACTCCCGAATCGCTTACGAATTCAGTGTGCGCCGCGACCCCTGGCGATACGTTGCGCCCATCTTCACACCCGTGCTGGCCACCTTGCTGGTTCCGGTCATCGCCATCTGGCTCAATCGCTGGGGCGAGAACACCCTCCAGATCGAGGCCTACGAGTTCATGAATCTGGCCGTGGGCGGGTTGTTCGCCACCATCGCCCTGACCCTGGCGGTCTATTCGTCGTATCCCTTCCTGTCCAGCGGACGCAACGTGGTGGGCTACCTCTTCACTCTCAATTACTTGCTTCTAGCGGTCGCCGGCCTGGTGATCCTGTTCCTCTTCCGGTCCCAGCGCGAGGAGATCCCCCGGTTCAGTCCGGGGGTAGCCTACGAGCTCTACCAGGGCGTGTGCTGGGCCATTCCGACGGCGGCGGTGATTGCGGCCGGAGCCATCTTCTTCACTGCTCTCCCCTGAAGCGAGCCTCAATGCGAATGGTCGTCCTTGAACCTGCTCGCGATCTCGCGAAACTCGTCAGCGCAGGCTACGAAAGCATCCACCAGGTCCGGATCGAAGTGCTTGCCGCGCCCCTCGCAGATGATCTCCACCGCCTTCTCATGCGAAAAGGCAGGCTTGTAGCAACGCTTGGAGATCAGGGCGTCATACACGTCGGCGATGGCCATGATGCGCCCTGGGAGGGGGATCGCGTCCCCCTGCACTCCATCCGGATACCCGGTGCCATCCCATTTCTCGTGGTGCGAATAGGCGATCTCTCGGGCCAGTTGCAGGAAAGAGCTGGTGGAGCCGAGCATCTGCTCGGCCCGCAGCAGGGCGTCGCGGCCCAGAGTGGGGTGCTTCTTCATCTCAGCGAACTCTTCGTCGGTCAGCTTGTCGGGCTTGAGCAGAATCCGGTCGGCCACTCCCACCTTGCCGATGTCATGCAGCGGAGCTGATTTGGTCATCAGGTCGACGGTGCGCTCATCAAACTGCTCGTAGCCCGGCTGGGTGCTGAGGTAGCGGGCCAGGGCCCCCACGTACATCTGAGTGCGCCGGATGTGCCCCCCGGTCTCGTTGTCCCGGGTTTCGGCCAGCGAGGCCAGGCTCTGGATCGTCACGTCCTGGGTGAGCTTGAGCTCGGCCGTCCGCTCGGCCACCAGCCGCTCCAGAATCTCGTTCTGGTTCTTCATGTAGTCGCGGGCCAGCTTCAGCTCCAGGTGGTTCTTGACCCGGGCTTTGACGATCGGCGGTGAGATCGGTTTGGTGATGTAGTCCACCGCGCCCAACTCCAGGCCCCTGGTCTCGTCTTGCACCTCGCCCATGGCGGTGACGAAAATCACCGGAATGTCGTGCGTTTTCTCGTCCGCCTTGAGACGTCGACAGACCTCGTAGCCGTCCATTCCGGGCATCATGATATCCAGCAGAATCAAGTCCGGCGCCGGGGTGTCAGCCACCCGCTGCAGGGCCTGATCGCCGTTCTTGGCCACGGCCAATTTGAACTCGGCTTTGAAGAGCTCGACAAGAACGTTGAGATTGAGAGGCTCGTCGTCCACGATGAGCAGCTTGGAGTTCTGGGTCAAGGTCCTACCTCCACACCGAGTTTCAATTTGCGGGCGATGTCTTCCAGCGTCCGGGCGGCTTCGTCAAAGTCCAAGTCGTCCACCTGCCGATGGAGCAAGGCCACCTCGGCGCCGCCGACGCCGGACAGAAAAGGCTGAAGCTCCTCCAGGCGAGGGCCGGCGCCCGGGTCGCCCTGACGCAACAGCTTGAGCAGAGCCTCAACCTTCTCGGTCGGATCTCCGGGGAGGCCGGCGGGCCGGGCCTCCGGGCCGGGCTGCAGGGCGCCCAGAGCCGGCAGAACGGCAGCCAGACCGGACTCCACCGCCTGCACGAGAGCCGACTCCACCTGAGAAGCGCGAGCCGCCTTCTCCAACTCGCGAGCGGCCTTCTCGACCCCGCCGATGCCCAGGTTCGCCGACACGCCCGCCAGCGAGTGGGCCTGCTGGGAGATCGACTCGAAGTCTTGCTTCTCCAGGCTGGCGCGTAACCTCTCTCCGGCCTGCGAGAAGCGCGAGCGATAGTCCCCGAGCAGCTTGCGATAGAGCTTGAGATTGCCGCCCAGACGGGCCAGACCGCTACTGGTGTCCACCCCGGGCAGGGGCGGTAACCCTTCCGACGCGCTGGTCAACCAGCGGGCCAGGGCCGCCCTCAGGGCCCGAGGATCGATGGGCTTGGCCAGGTGGTCGTTCATCCCGGCCTCCAGGCAACGCTCCCGGTCGCCGACCATGGCGTGGGCGGTCATGGCGACGATGGGCAAGCCGGTCAGCGAGCTGTCCGAGCGGATGCGCCGGGTCGCCTCCCAGCCGTCCATCACCGGCATCTGAAGGTCCATCAGGACGAGGTCGAACCCCTCGCGGGCCAGAGCGTCCAGCACCTCCTGGCCGTTGGCGGCGATGCTGACCCGCATGCCCATCTGCTGCAACATTTCACCGGCCACTTGCTGGTTGATCTCGTCATCCTCAGCCAGCAAGATGTGCGCCGCTCGAAGCTTCACCGGCTCTTCGGATGCGCTCGAGGCGGCTGCTCGCGCCTCCCCCCCGATGACCCGGGCAATGGCCTCGAACAAGAGCGTGGGAGTCACCGGCTTGAGCACGAAGCCGTCCAGGTTCTCCAGGCCGGCCTTGCCGTCACGCATCTCGTCGCGGCCGTAGTTGGTGACCATCAGAATATAGGGTCGGCGTGTCCCGGAGAACCGTTTGTGGATCTCTCGCGAGGTTTCCAGGCCGCTCATGCCCGACATCCGCCAGTCCATCAAGACCACCTCGTAGCGGCTCTGCTCGAGCAAGGAGAGAGCCTCGCCTCCCGAGCCCGCGGTGGCCACCTCAAAGGCCATCGAGGCCAGCATCTCGGCCAGGATCTTGCGGGCGGTGGGTCGATCGTCCACCACCAGCACCCGGGTCCCCTTGAGATCGAGCTGCACGCTCGGGCCGCCGGTCGGCTTGCGGTCCTGAAGGCGGCAGCGGATGGTAAAGCTGAACGTGCTTCCCTGGCCGGGCCGACTGCTCACCTCGATGTTTCCCCCCATCATCTCGACGAGCCGTTTGCAGATGATCAGGCCCAGACCCCCTCCTCGGGTGTGGGCCTCGGTAAAGGGTTGAAAGAGCTGCTCGAGCTGCTTCTGGGTCATGCCCTGGCCCGTATCCTGGACGGTGAAGCGCAAAGTGGCTGAATCCTGGTCGCGCTCGAGCAGGCTGCTGCGCACCACGATGTCTCCGTTCTGGGTAAACTTGACCGCGTTGGAGACCAGGTTGGTCAGCACTTGAGCCAGCCGCAAAGGAGCTCCGATGAGGTGCTCGGGCACGTCGGCCTCGCGCAGGAAAAACATCTCCAGGCCCTTCTCCGCGGCCTTGACCGTGAACAGACCGAGCACGTCGTCGAGCACTGTGCTCAGGTTGAAGTCCACCTGCTCGAGCTTGCGCTCGCCCGCATCCAGCTTGGAGAAATCCAGCACGTCGTTGATGGTTCCCAGGTCGCTCATGATGCCCAGCAGCGATTGAGCCGAGCCCTGGATCTTCATCAGGTAGTCGCGCTGGTTGGCGGTCAGCTCGGTCTGCAGAGCCAGGTGACAAAGGCCGATCACGGCATTCATGGGTGTTCGAATCTCGTGGCTCATCCGGGCCAGGAACTCGGACTTGGCCAGGTTGGCGGCATCGGCTTCCAACCGGGCGCTGAGCAGCTTGTTCTCCATGGCCTTTCGCTCGGTGATCTCGGTAGCAAACGAGCTGACGGCATAGGGCTGACCCTGGGCATCGAGCAGGGGCACCTCGCTGACCAGGTAGGTCCGGGTGACGCCCTCCGGGGTCACCTGCTGCTCCTCGAACTGCAGCGGCTGGCGCGACTCGAGCACCTGGCGATCGCGCTCACGCCTCTCGGCGGCTAGCTCGGGGGAAAACAGCTCCTGATCGGTCTGGCCCACCACTTGCTCGAGCGTGCGGCCCACCCGGGTGGCGAAGGTCCTGTTGACCATCAGGTAACGCCCTGTCGGGTCCTTGAGATAGATGGGGTCGGTGGCGTTGTCGATGATGGCCTGCAGGCGCCGCTCGCTCTCTTCGATCACCTCGCGCGCCAGCTTCTGCTCGGTAATGTCGAGCAGGATGCCATCGAGCCACTCGGGGGTGCCGTCCGGCCGACAGATCGCCTGACCGGTGTCCTCCACCCAGAGCGAGCGCCCATCGCGATGCTGAAAACGGTATTGAGTCTTCCAGGGGCGCCCGGCCAGCACGGCTTCGTCCACGGCCGCCCGGGCCTGCTCCAGGTCGGCGGGCACGATCAAGCTGTCCAGCCGACGCCGGTCCCCTTCCAGGAACTCGCCGGCAGGATAACCGCACAGCTCCTCGATCCGGTCGCTGACGAACTCGACGCGTCGCTGCGCGTCGGCCTGGCAGCGATAGACGGCTCCAGGCAGATTCGCGACCAGCACGTTGAAGCGCTGGCTCTCCAGGTCTTGAATCTGCTCCTCGCGGTCGAGCAGCACCTCGCTCATGGTGTGAAAGGAGTAGAACAGGTCACCCAGCTCGTCTTCCCGGGTGGGAGGAAGCTCCTGGAGCGGCTGACCCTTGGCAAAAAGGTCCATCTGATCGCGCAGCTTGAGAACCGGTGAGGTGATCCAACCCATCACCAACCACATGGCCACGGCTGCGCCCAGCAGCGTGAGGAGCTCGGTGGCGGCCCGCCGGCCCAGCTGGCGCGTCTCGCTGGCCAGCAGCGACGACTCGGAAACCTGCCAGCCCAGGCTCCAACCAGTCCGCTGGAGGGGCACATAGACCGCCACGGCCGGACCCTGCGTCCCCTGCACCACCACCGTACCGGGCCCCTCGTGACGGGTCAGCTTCAAGGCATAGCTCAGCTGGTCATCCTGACGACTGCGCCGGGCCTGCTCGAGCAGGTTGGCATTGCCTGCCCCCCCCACCACGAACCTGCCGGTGCTGGTGACGATCATCGGGCTCTTGCCGCCCGCTCGCAGATCGGCCAGGCTCTTGAGCGTGGAAAGTGCGATGTCCACGGTGACCACGCCGGCGAACTGGTCTCCGCGGTAGAACGGCGCCGAGAAGGTGGTGACGAAGACTCCCTGGCCGCCAGGAGCGGTGGAAGGCTCCGACCAGTGGGGCCTGCGATCACGGCTGGTGACACGATACCACTCATAACGCTCTTCGGTGTAATCGAGTCGGCCAGCCAGATCGGTGCGCACCATCCGGTCGCCCTGCCGCATGACGCTGGGGCAAAAAAGCTGCCGGTCCGAGCCCGGCGCGAAGGCCACCGTGGCGCCGAACAGGGCCGGATTTCCCTCCAGCGTCGACTCGAGCAGGGCATAGATGCGCTCGGGAGACTCCCTGCTCTCGCGGGCCAGGCCGCTTGCCAGCACGCCCACGGCCCGCTCGGCGCTCTCAAAGAACGCATCCAGACGGCTGGCCTCGAAGACCGCCTCGGACTCGACCTCGCGCCGCTTGAGGTCACGAACATCGTGGTGGAGGTTGAGCAGGTCGCGGGCCAGCGATACCAGCGTGATGGCCACGATGGGGATCAGCACCAGCAACGTGTATTTGACTCGGATGGAACGAAACACGAGCTCTCCGTCTTGCCGGGCACGGCCCCGGCGACGAAGTGTAGTTGCACATCGGCTCGAACGTCCCTGTTTGAGACAACCCTTCACTTCTCTAACCGGACAAAAGATGCCCCGCCCACAGAAGATTCCCAACCGGGCTGGACGAAGGGACCGCCATGACGATCGCCCGCCGCCTGACCCTGCAAGCAATCCTCCCCCTGTTACTGCTCGCGGGTCTGGGGTTTCTGGTGCGCAGCAAGCTGGCCCAGATCGAGGAGAGAACAAGATTCCTGGCTCTTCAAGCGGAGAGTCTGAGGGCGGTGGCGGGAATCTCGGCGGCAAACTTCAGCATGCGCATCTCGATGCGCAACATGCTCCTGGGTCGAAACCCTGAAGAGCGGTCCGAGGCCCGAGCCGATTTTGAGGCAGCCTCGCTCCGATCCCAGCAGCTCCTGAGCGACTATGAAGCCAGGATGATCAGCAGCGAGGCCGATGGGAGGATGCTTTCGAGTTTTCGTGCCGGCCAGCAAGAGTGGGAAGTCACGGCTCGCAGCTTCCTTTCGAAGGCCGAGGCCGACCCCGAGGGAACTCTTCGTGTGCTCCCCCCCCAGCGGGTGCTCCAGCAGTCTGGGCTGGCCGTGAGCCGGTCGCTGGAGGCCTGGATCAAGCTCAATGAAGAGCTGGCCGCGGGGGCGGAGCAGGATGCTCTGCGGGCAATTCAGAGCGCACGACGAGACATCAGCCTGGCCCTGCTGCTGTCCCTGATGCTGTCTGCCTGGCTGAGCTTCTGGACCTACCGGAGGATCGTCCACCCCATCAGGACGCTGCGCAACTCGGTTGAGACCATCGCGGCCGGAGACTATACTCAGGTCGTCCCGCTGGCCAGAGTCCCGGGCGAGATCGGCAAGCTCTCCCGGGCGATCCAGGTGCTCAAGCAGGGAGCCGCGGCGGCCGACGAGATGCGCTGGGTTGAAAGCAATGCCTCCAACCTTTCGGCCGGGTTAAAAGGGGCTGCCACTTTGCAGGAGTTCGGGCAGCGATTGCTCTCGGGCCTGGTGCCCGTGCTCGGGGGCGGGGTGGCCGGATTGTTCCATCTCGATGAGAACGATGGAATTCTGCGCCGCATAGCCGGGTACGGCCTGGCCGAGGACGAGGGGGCCGGCCTGGCGTTCCGACCGGGGGAAGGACTGGTAGGCGAGTGTGCGCGGGAACGAGCGCCTATCACGCTGAGCGGCCTGCCGGCTGACTATCTGCGCATCTCGTCCGGGGTGGGCCAGGCTCCTCCGGCCCAGGTTTCGGTGTGGCCGGTCCTGTCCCGGGATGCGGTGCTGGGCGTGCTCGAGCTGGCCAGTCTCCGGCCCCTGACTCCGCTCCAGAAGGAGCTGCTGGACGCGTTGCTGCCCGACGTGGGCATGAGCCTGGAGATCCTGCAGCGCAACCTTCACACGCAGGAGCTGCTGGGGGAAACCCGTGAGCAGGCCCGCGAGCTGGAGGAGCGCGCCATCGAGCTGACCCGCTCGCAGCGCGAGCTGCTGACTCAGAGAGAGAAGCTGGTGGCCCAGGGTCAGGAGCTGGCCCAGGCCAAACAGGCCGCCGAAGCTGCCACAGCCATGAAATCGATGTTCCTGGCCAACATGAGCCATGAGATCAGGACCCCGATGAACGCCATCATCGGTCTGTCGCACCTGGCCCTCAAAACCCCGCTCAACCCCAAGCAGAAAGACTACGTCAGCAAGATCCACAATGCCGGCACATCGCTCCTGGGCATCATCAACGACATCCTGGACGTGTCCAAGATCGAAGCCGGCAAGCTCGATCTCGAGACCACCGACTTTCTCCTCGACGAAGTCATCAGCTCGGTCACCACCCTGACCGCCCAGAAAGCCCACGAGAAGGGGCTGGAGTTCTTGTTCGACGTCTCCCGCTCGATCCCCGAGGAGCTTCGAGGCGACCCGCTCCGGCTCGGTCAGGTGCTCACCAACCTGGTCAACAATGCCATCAAGTTCACCGAGAAAGGCGAGATCCGCGTCAAAATCGAGCTGGGCGAGCGCACCGGGGACAAGGTGCAGATCAAGTGCCTGATCCGCGATACCGGGATTGGCATGTCTAAAGAGCAAGCGGCCAGGCTCTTCCAGCCCTTCACCCAGGCCGACATGTCCACCACCCGCAAGCATGGGGGCACCGGCCTGGGGCTGACCATCGCCCGCCGACTGGTGGAGATGATGGGCGGCCAGATCTGGCTCGAGAGCGAGCCCGGGGTGGGCACCACCTTCCACTTCACCGTCTGGCTGGGAGTTGGCTCGGAGAAACGCTCCGGGAGGGTGGTGCCGGCCAGCCTGCCCAGCCTGCGGGCCCTGGTGGTGGACGACAACCCTTCGGCCCGGGAGATTCTGCAGGACCTGCTGACCTCGGTCACCGGTCAGGTCGACCTGGTGGGCTCGGGAATCGAAGCGCTGGAAGCCATTCAGCGTCACGACGCCGACCAGCCCTACGACATCGTCTTCATGGACTGGCGCATGCCCGGGATGGACGGTCTCACGGCCAGTCGCCAGATTCGCAGCCTGGAATCACTCAAGCGCCAGCCGGCCATCGTGATGGTGACCGCCTTCGGCCGTGACGAAGTGCGCGAGGAGGCCGAGCGGGTGGGCCTGGATGGCTTCCTGGTCAAGCCGGTCACCAAGTCGATGATCGTGGACACGCTGGTGAGCGTGTTTGCCGAGCCAGGCGAGGTGCAGGCCCACGAGTTGGCAGAGAGCAGGCTCCTGAACGGAGTCCGCATTCTGCTGGCGGAAGACAACGAGATCAACCAGCAGATCGCCGTCGAGCTGCTGGAAGGCTCGGGAGCCGTCGTGCGAGTGGCCAACAACGGTCAGGAGGCGGTGGACGCAGTCTTTGGCGAGCCTCAGCCTCCCCCGTTCGACGTGGTGCTGATGGACCTTCAGATGCCCGTGCTCGACGGCTACCAGGCTACCGCCAGGATCCGCTCCGATGCACGCTTTGCCGAGCTTCCCATCCTGGCCATGACCGCTCACGCCACCATCGAGGAACGCCAGAAGTGCCTCGAGTCGGGCATGAACGACCACATCTCCAAGCCTATCGATCCGGGCAAGCTGTTCGACACGGTGGGGCGTTTCTGCAAGCTCCTGCCCGTCGCCGCCGAGCCCGCGCCCGCGCCGAGCCCGGCCGCAAGCGAGGTCGAGCTGCCGCGCCTGGAGGGCCTCGAGACTCGGGACGGTCTGCGCCGGGTGGGAGGAAACCGCAAGTTCTACCGTAAGCTGCTCGGCCAGTTCGCCGAGCAACAGGGCCGGGCAGCCGAATCGATCGGCGCGGCGCTGGCCAGTGGAGACGCCGCCACCGCCGAGCGACTGGCTCACACGCTCAAGGGGGTGGCCGGGAGCATCGGCGCCCCGATCATTCAGAAGCTGGCCGCAGATCTCGAGAAAGCCATCCGAAACGGCGAGAGCGACATCGAGTCGCGGCGCCAGCAGCTGAGCGAGACGCTGGAGCCATTTGCGGCTCAGCTTCGCAGCGCCCTGGGGGCGATGGCCGTGGAGGCCCCGCCGTCCTCATCCGCGGTCGACCCGGAGGCCTCGCGCGCGGCCGCCGGCAAACTGCTCGCGATGCTCGAGCAGTTTGACCCGAGCGCGGTCGGGTTCCTGGAGGAGAGCCAGGCTCTGCTGCGTCCGCTTGTGGGCCAGCATTGGCCCGAGCTCGACAAGCGAGTGCAAGACTATGCCTTCGCCGAAGCGGAGGCGCTGGTCAAAGCGGCCCTGGAGTCAGGCTCTTCTTGAACGGGATCTGCGCTCGCCTTCGCGACGTGGTCAGCTCTGGGTGCCGAAGGGGACGCGCAGCAACTGGTTTCGCAGGTCGCCCGGCTCGCTGGCCCTGGCGATGAGCTCGAGATCCTCGATGACGGGACCCACCGGGCTGTTCTGGGAGGCATACACCACGTCATAATGGCCGGTCTCGAGGGCTTCGTAGGCCAGACTCAGGAAGTCCTTGTCCTCGGTGAAGAGCACCCGCTCGAGCTCGGTGGCCCGGCGCAGAACCACCGGATCCACCAGCTGGGCTGCCTGGTCTTCCTCGGCGGTCAGGACGTCGAGGCCGCGAATCCGCAGGCCGCGTACGATCGAGCCCTTGACATTGTGATCGAGATAGAGCCGATGAGCCACTAACGACGGCGCTGGGCCAGCAGCTTCTGGACCAGGGGGTTGGTCCTGGCTTGCTCTTGGCGGGCCTGCTCATCCTCGGCGATGTGGCTTCGAATCTCAGCATCCATCTCGGCCTGGTGATCGTAGTAGTAACTCAGCGCTCCGTGCACCTGGGCCAGTGTCAGCGCCTGGAACTGCCAGGCGATCTCCTCAGCAGACCAACCATGAGCCTGCTGGGCCATCACGAGATCGAGCACCTTCATCCGCGTGCCCTCAATGATCGCTCGGCCCCGGTCGTCCAGGACAATATGCTTGTATTCACTCGCTCTCAGGCTCATCGCCCTCCATTCTAGCACGCCCGCCGCCTTCCGCGCGAGGGTTAAACTGGATCCGATTTCCCGGGTACCCATCATTCGGCTAACAGTTGAACACCAGGGGGTGAACCCAGGCCTGTCCTCGGACGGGACCCAGGAGGCCGTCAGACGTCGCGCAGGGTGGACACAGCCTCTATTTCCGCTTGCCCGAGCCAGCCAGCATGCGACTTCCCTTCTTCAACACAGTCTCGGGCGTGGCCAGCGAGAAGTAACTTTGCAGGCCCCGCTCCCCTCCACCAACAACTGCATCTCCCCGAGCTCGGGGTGGGTGGCCACAATCGCTCCCCTGGGACCCAGGCTGAGACTGCCTTCGGGCGGCGAGGTGGCGTCGACCTGAGGATTGCGCAACCAGAGCGTCGGCAAGAGGTGCAGGGGCGCATCCTCTGCACCCCGGTTGTGGACCGTGATCTCGATCAGAATGTCGTGCGGCGAAGCTTTGGCATACTCCACGAAGACATCGAAGTAGGCATCGCGGTCAAAGACCCCGGTGTCGAGCAACTCATACTCGAAATCGTGCCGGGTCCGCCTGGCGTTGACCTCGTAGAGCTCGCGATAGGGAAAGGCCGACTGAGGATACTTGTAGAGGAACTTCTGGTAGGAGTGAGTGGGCGTGTTGTCGAGGTAGAAGTAGTATTCATTGACGTCCTCCCCGTGGTTTCCCTGTCCGTTGCTCAGGCCGAAAAGTCGCTCCTTGAGGTAGGGGTCTTTCAGAACGCCAGCGCAAAGCAGAGTCGCTGCTTCTCGTCGCTCAGGCCGGCCAGGCCGTCCTCGCCCCAACGATAGGCGCGAAAGTGCGACTCCTCGAAGGTGAAGTCGTTCCAGGAATTGCCGTCCTGACTGGCGTCCTCTCGCACCGTCCCCCACTGGCGCTCGCTCAGGTAAGGTCCCCAGAACTTCCAGGACTGCTCTCCTGTGCTATCCTCGAGCAGCCGACGCTCCTCAGCAGTCATCCTTGCGAGCCTCCTCAGTGATGTCTGCGAGCTTTCTTCAGGTGGTGGAATAAACCTCGCTGCGCGCCTGTCCGGTCATGGTCAGGACCGACTGCCACATCTCGTCCTCGAGGTCGACCTGCTTGCGGGTCTCGGTCACGACCGAGATCGGCAGATGCACGAAGTGCTGATGCCACAGACCCACGGTCATGTCGGTCATGCCCGCCAGACCGGCGTGGGCAGCAAAGTGCCCGAGCAACAGACAGTACTCGCTGTCGACGGTGTTGGCCGGAGCACTGCGAATGGAGTAGCTGGGATCGAGGTACTTCAGGGTGAACTCCATCCCCCGCCCGGCCAGATGAGCGCTGATCCGCTCCTTGAGCCACAGCCCGACATCCTGCAGACGAACATTCCCGGACGCGTCCTTGGCGCCCGCGCTCTCCATCAGCTCTTGCCCGGCCCCTTCGGCCACCACGATGACGGCGTGGCCGTGACCGCGCAGGCGTTGCTCCAGGCTGGCCAGAAATCGATCCAACTGGAGCGGATGCTCGGGGATGAGGCAGAAGTTGGCCACTCCGCTGGCCACGGTGGCGTGAGCCGCGATGAAACCGGAGTGACGGCCCATCAACTTGACCAGTCCGATGCCGTTCTCGGCGCTGCGAGCCTCGGCGTGGGCGGCCAGCACCACCTTGCGGGCCTCCTCGACGGAGGTGTGAAAGCCGAAGCTCATACTCGTCCAGGCGATGTCGTTGTCGATGGTCTTGGGCACGCCGATAATGGCGATCGGCTCACCCCGACGGGCCACCTCGGCGGCCAGGGCGGAAGCGCCTCGCAGCGTGCCGTCCCCGCCGATCACGAAGAGCACATCCACCCCCCGGCGAACCAGAGTATCCACCATCTCGCCCACGTCCTGCGGACCGCGCGACGACCCCAGAAAGCTTCCCGCCGTGCCGGCCAATCGATCCACATGGTCGCGGTCGAGCACCACCGGCTCGGGGCCCTGGCGAGACAGGCCCTTGTAGCCGTAGCGGAACCCCAGCACCCGCTTGACGCCATACATTTCCAGCAGGTTGAGAGCCAGCGAGCGAATGACGTCGTTGAGCCCCGGGCACAGGCCCCCGCAGGTCACGATTCCGCAAACCGTCTGGCTCGGCTCGAAAAAGAGATTGGCCCGAGGACCGGCCCGCTCCAGTGAGGGCAGAGGACGGCCGTCGGCCTGCCAGGCTTGCACCTGGGCCGAATCCGAGAGCAGCAGCACCCTGCTCGACTCGTCCACGAACCTTCCGGCGCGGGAAATCGAGGACGAGTAGGGCGCCGGCCCCAGGGTTTTGATCTGCAGCTCGGCCAGCTCTGGAACGCGCACGGGTCACCTCCTCTACCGAAATCGCTGGCCGGGTCTGAGTGACCCGGCCCGCTCATGGGCTAGGCCCGGCTCGCCGCGCGGACGGGACCGGCCTCACGCACCTCGGGACGACAGCCATCGCTGTATTTCTGGAAGTTCTTGTGGAACAGCTCGGCCAGGTGGCCAGCAGCGGCGTCGAAAGCCGCGCCTTCCTTCCAGGTATTACGGGGCTGCAGGATCTCGGACGGAACGCCCGGGCACGCTTTGGGGACGGACAGGCCGAAGACCGGGTCGGTCACGCTCTCGGCTTGGTCCAGGCTTCCGGCGTGAATGGCGTCGATGATGGCCCGGGTGTAGGCCAGCTTCATGCGCTGACCCACGCCGTAGCCGCCGCCCGACCAGCCGGTGTTGACCAGCCAGACGCGGGCGTCGTGCTGCTTCATTTTGGCTGCCAGCAGCTCGGCATAGACGTTGGGGTGGCGCACGATGAAAGCGGCTCCAAAACAGGCTGAGAACGTGGCCTGAGGCTCCTTGACCCCCTCTTCGGTCCCGGCCACCTTGGCCGTGTAGCCGCTGATGAAGTGGTACATGGCCTGCTCGGGCGTCAGTCGGCTCACCGGAGGCAGCACGCCGAAGGCATCGCAGGTGAGCAGGATGATGTTCTTCGGATGACCGCCCACACAAGGCACCTTCGCGTTCTGGATGAACTCGATCGGATAGGCCACCCGGGTATTCTCGGTCAGGCTCGAATCCTCGTAACGAACCTCGCGCGTGTCCGGGTCGACGACCACGTTCTCGAGCAGGGAGCCAAAGCGAATGGCCTGCCAGATCTCGGGCTCCTTCTCGGCGGTCAACCCGATGCACTTTGCGTAGCAGCCGCCCTCGATGTTGAAGATGCCATGATCAGTCCAGCAATGCTCGTCGTCTCCGATCAGCTTGCGTCGCGGATCGGCTGACAGGGTGGTCTTGCCTGTGCCCGAGAGCCCGAAGAAGAGCGACACGTCGCCCGCCTCGCCCTCGTTGGCCGAGCAGTGCATCGAGAGCACGCCTACCTTCGGCATGAGGTAGTGCATGATGGTGAAGACGCCTTTCTTCATCTCGCCCGCGTACTCGGTGCCGAGAATGACCACCCGCTGGCGCTCGAAGCTGATATCCACGCTGGTGTCGGACGTCATGCCCTCGGTGTAACGGTTGGCCGGAAAGCGGCCAGCGTTCAGGATGACGTAGTCGGGCTCGCCGAAATCCTTGAGCTCCTCGGCGGTCGGTCGGATCAGCATGTTCCACATGAACAGGGCGTGGTAAGCCCGCGAGCAGATCACCCGGACCTTCAACCGGTGCTTGGGATCCCAGCCGGCGAAGCCGTCCACCACGTAGACGGTATCCAGGGTGTCCAGATAGTCGTTGGCGCGCTCGAAATTGATGTCGAAGATGCGCTCGGGCAACTTGATGTTCACGTTGCCCCACCAGATGTCTTTGGTGCTGTCGGGGTGATCGACGATGCGCTTGTCCGAGGGGCTGCGCCCGGTCTTGCGCCCGGACTGCACCGCCAGAGCTCCGTTGGAGGCGATGATGGTGCCCTTCTCGTTCTTCAGCGCCGCCTCGTAGAGCGCGGCCGGAGCCAGGTTGCGATAGACCGTGGGCAGGTGAATGTCATATTCCTTCAGACTGAGCACAGATGAGAGACCTCTCTTTCGTAGCTTACCTTGGCGTTGCCACCCGCAGGCGGCATGAGATAGAGAGTCAGGGCCACATCGGAGTGGACGGCCCGCTGGCCAGCGTCCTGGCCTCGGGCCGGGCATGCTCGGCGAACAGCACGGCTGAAACGAAGAGCAGCATCCAGTAAAGAGGCGTTCGGAGGATCTCGGAGAGCATGATGACGATTCTAGGATTTCCCGTCTTCAGCGGCTATGATCTGAATCAGCGTCGGGCTTCCTGGAACCAAACCGCGTCTCCTGCCTCGAAACGGAGGACCCCCTGCCCGAGCGCAGAAGCGACGGAGCGCTTTGCCAAGGTCTACTCTCCTGGAACGGCCCGCCATGACTTCCATCCTGGAAATCAGTCTTCGGGCAGGCAAGATCATGCTGGAGAACGGGGGCAACACGTCGCTGGTCGAGGAATCGATCCAGCGCCTGGGAACCGGCCTGGGAGCCGACTCGGTAGAAGTCAGCGTGAATCCCGGGAGCATCGTCGCCTCGCTGGTCTCAGGGCAAGAGCAAGAGACGCGCCTTCGACGCGTCAGCCAGAGCGGGGTGGAGCTCTCCAAACTGGCCCGGGTGCTGCACCTGGTATCCGGGGTGGAGAGCGGAAAGATGTCGGCGTCAGAGGCCGAGAGCGAGCTGCAGAGGATTGAGGGATTGTCACGCCAGTATCCCCCTGGCTGGTGGCCCTGGCAGTCGGGCTCGGATGCGGCGCGTTCGCCGTGAACCTGGGTGGAACGGCCCGAGATTTCTACGTCGTGCTGGTAACCTCTTCGCTGGCCCAGCTGCTGCGGCACCATCTCGCCCACACCCGGCTGGGAAGGCTGCTCACCACGGTGGTGGTGGCCGCCTTTGCCAGCGCCACCGCGCTGGCTCTGGCCGGGCCAGGTGTGAGCGTAGCCGCCTCGATCCTGCTGCTGGTTCCCGGGGTTCCGCTGGTGAGCAGCACGGCCGACCTCTTCCGCGGAGACGTCACCGCGGGTCTGACCCGAGCGACCAGTGCGCTCCTGACCATCATCGCAGCAAGCGTGGGGGTCTGGGGGGTCATCCTGGCCTGGGGACGTCCGGCAGAAAGCGGTGTCCTGCCCGGCCAGGATCAGGTGCTGCTGGCCGCCTTGATGGGAGGGGTGGCAGCGGTTGGTTTCGCGGTCCTCTTCGATGTGCCCCGGCGGTATCTGCTCGGCTCGGGCCTGGTCGGCCTGGTGGCCATCCTGACGCGCGCCTCGGTCGCTGCCCACGCATGGCCAGCGGAGGTGGCCAATCTTCTGGCTGGTTTCTCCATCGGTCTCTCGTCCGAATTGCTGGCCCGTCGAGCAGGTTGCCCCTACTCGTTCATGGCCATGCCAGGCTACATTCCGCTGGTGCCTGGAGCTGTCTTCTTCAGCGGAATCCTGCACCTGGTGGCGGGAGATTACCTGCAAGGTCTTGCCTCGCTGATCCAGGCCCAGATCATTTTGCTGGCCATCGCTCTGGGGATGGGCAGCATCCCGGCCTTATTCTCGACCAGTCGCAAGGCGATCGCATGACAGGAGGCGTTGTGGAGAATTCAAACAAGTCGGGGCTGGCGCGGTTCATGCCGGCTCTGGGTTGGCTGCCCACCTACCAGAAGACCTATCTTGTCGCCGACCTGATCGCCGGTCTGACGCTGGCCGCCTACATGGTTCCGGCGGCCATCGGAGACGCCTCGCTGGCCAACCTGCCTCCGGAAGCCGGGCTCTACGCCTGCCTGTTCCCGGGACTGATCTTCTGGCTCTTTTGCAGCTCACGGCACACGACCATCTCGGTCACATCGGCCATTTCGCTCTTGATCGGCTCCTCGCTGGGGGCCATGGCCGGAGGCAACAACGAACGCTTCTACGCTCTGGCCACGACCACCGCACTGCTGGTGGGGATCATCGGGGTGGTGGCCTGGGCCGTGCGGGGGGGCGCGGTCGTGCACTTCGTCTCCGAGACGGTCATGCTGGGGTTCAAGTGCGGGGTGGCCCTCTTCCTGGCCAGCACCCAGTTGCCCAAGCTGTTTGGCGTGCACGGCAGCCACGGCGACTTCTGGGAGCGCTCGGCAACCTTCCTGGGCGAGCTGGGTCACACCAACCCGGCCTCGCTGGCGGTAGGCGCGGTGGCCCTGGCCATCCTGGTACTGGGCAAGATGTACGCGAAAGACAAGCCAGTGGCCCTCTTCGTGGTGGTGGGAGGCATCGTGGCCTCTTCAGTGGCTCGACTGGGCGAGCGCGGGGTCAAACTGCTCGGCGACGTTCCCGAGGGCCTCCCCATGCCGGGCCTGCCGATGGTTTCGTTGGCCGACCTCCAGGAGCTGATGCCGTTGGCGCTGGCCTGCTTCATGCTGGGGGCGGTGGAAACGGCCGCCATCGGGCGAATGTTCGCCGCCAAGCACCGGGGCCGCTTTGACTGCAACCAGGAGTTTCTGGCCATCGGAGCCGTCAACCTGGCCACGGGGCTCACCCGGGGATTCCCGGTCAGCGGCGGGATGTCCCAATCGCTGGTCAACGAAAGCAGCGGAGCCCGCACTCCCCTGTCGGGCCTGTTTGCCAGCCTGATGGTACTGATCGTCACCGTCTTCCTGGCCTCCTTACTGCACAACCTGCCCCAGCCGGTGCTGGCGGCCGTGGTGCTGGTGGCCATTCTGGGGCTGATCAACGTGCCCGCCCTGAAGCGCCTCTACGCCCTGGCCCGCACCGAGTTCTTCATCGCCATGGCGGCCACGGCCGGGGTTCTGAGCTCGGGCATGCTACGCGGGGTCATGATCGGGGCGGTCATCTCGCTCTTGCTCTTGATTCGCCGGGCCTCGTCCCCCTACGTGGCGTTTCTGGGTCGCATTCCAGGCACGCAAAGATTCTCGGACATGGCCCGCCACCCCGATAACGAGCCCGTCGAGGGAATCTTGATCTTCCGGGCCGAGTCGAGCCTGCTCTACTTCAACGCCGAGCATGTGCGAGACGTGGTCCTGGAGGAGTTCCACCGCACTCATCCCCGGCTGGTCCTCTGCGACCTGTCCAGCTCCCCATTCGTCGACCTGCACGCCTGTGAGACCCTGGCCGAGCTGGCCAGGGAAGTGGCCGGCGAAGGAGCCCGCTTGCGCCTCGTGGAGCCTCGCTCCTCGGTGCGGGACTCTTTGCGCCTGGCGGGGCTGGAGGAGCTGGTGGGGTCCATCAACCGATTCACCACCGTCGCCGAGGCCGTGGAGGAGTTCCATCAGGCGCCAGGGGCTCAGCAGGAACCAGGATCAGAGCCAGCGGCCCAGGAGCCGGCCTCCTGATGGCCAACCAGCCACCAGGCTCTCGTGATGAAGAGAGCCGAGCCACCGGTATATAAATAACTAAAGTCCCGCGCGTTGCCCCTGTTCAGAGTGAAAACGCGCGGGACTGTGCCGATTCTACAGCTGCGCGCGCTGGTCAGACCAGTGCGCGCAACTGCAGGCCGTGGTCAGGGGGCTACTTCAGAACGTCGAGACGGTTCTTGACATAGGCATCCATCAAGAACAGGTTCTTGTTCTCTCCCAGAGCTTTGGTCACGTAGGCTTTGCCTTTGTCCGTCTGTCCGTTCATGATGAAGTACTGACCGACGAAGAAGTCGGCCTGGTGCTGCATCATCTCGCGATAGCGCTCGTCGCTGAGGTTGACGGCGGCTTTCAGGCACTCATCGGGACCGATCTGGCCGAGGTACATCTGCACCACCGGATACGGCCAGCTCTCCTTCTCGGTGGCGCGCTGGGCGTAGCTCTGGAGGTAGGTCTTGTCCTGGGTGCCGAGGCGAGCCTTGGCCACGTAGTTGAGCAGGATCAGCATGGTGTTGTCGGGCTCGAGATTGGCGGCGGCTTCGAAATCATCCAGAGCGGCCTGGTTGCGCTCCATGCGAACGTAGGCCATCCCTCGCAGGGCGTAGACCACGGAACGCTTGGCCAGACCAAAAGAGATGGCCTTGCTGGTATCCGACACGCACAGGTCGAGCTGGTTCAGACGGTAGTGAGCCAGACCACGATAGAAGTAGCCGGCTCCGCTCTCGGTCTGAATCTTCAAGAAGCGGTCATAGTCCTTGATGGCCTCCTTCGAGTCGCCTTTGAAGAGGTAGGCGCAGCCGCGATAATAGAGGGCCTCGGGGTTCTCGGGATCGAGCTGAAGAGCCTTATCGAGATCGCCGATGGCCTTCTGGTGCTGGTCCAGCAGAAAGTAGCTGGCGCCGCGGAAAACGAAGGCTTTGACGAAGCCCGGGTTGGCCTTGATGCACTTGTCGAAGCCCTTGATGGCTTCGGCATAATCTCCCTCTCGGAAAACCTTGTAACTCTCATCGTAGAGCTTCCGGGTATCGACCGCGTTGGCCTGGGCGAATGCTGGCGTGACCACCAGCAGCATCCAGAGCAAACAGGTAGTGAGTTGGGATCGTTTCACAATGGACTCCTTCTGTATTGAGTTCGTTCGGGCTCAGTCCTTGGAGACCAGAACCCAGTCCTTGCCAGGATTGTAGACGGTCATCTTCTCGGCCAGCAGGGCCGTGTCGGGACCGAGGTCGGCCTGGCGAATCTGCCCGTAGTGGTTGAGCAGAAAGCTCATGATACCGCTCTTGCGATAGTCCACCGGGTAGGCCAGCACGGCGTAACCCAGGATCATGTTGCCGTTGATGATGTAGTTGAACTTGCCTCCCGGAGCGGCGGGGCCCTGGGCGGTCAGAAGCTTCAGCCGATAGCCCATCCAGGTTCGGTCGTGGGTCTTACGCTGCAGGTACTCCTTGACGGTCTCGGCGAACGACTCCATCGGACTCGGTTCGCCTTCTTTGGCATCCCAGTAGAGACCGTCGCGCTTGCCCGGCGAGCACTTCAACTTCTGGGCGAACTCGAAGACGCCATCCTCATCCCAGTCTTTGGAAGCGTACTGCATCTGGGCCTCGGCCATGGCTCGAAGCAGCTTGATGACGGCCAGCTCGTTGCGACCGACGCGTCGGCGCAACACCTCGTCGTAGCCGGCCTCGGTGTCGAACTTCCAGCCCTTCTTGGTATGAACGAGCGGGACGGGAAAAGGCCAGACTTCCTCTCCTACTACCCAGGTCAGGGTTCCGTTCTTCTCCTTCTGGAGAGCGGAGCGCTTCTCAGAGGCCCGGGCGATGCGCTCGCGCAGAATGCCGGACTCGGCCTGGTCGGCTGTCTCGAGCAACTCCCGCGCCTCGGGCCCGAAGATGGCCAGAATCTGTTGCTCGTTGTCGCTATCGAAGGCCCTGACGACGGCTTTGACAGCCTCCTCAGGCGTGGGGAAGGTCTTTTGATCGGCCAGTCCCGTTCCCATCAGGGAAAAGGCCAGGACGGCGGTGGTGAGAATACGCTTGAACATTTTCATCCTCCTCAACGTCTGCGACCTCCGCCGCCCCCGCGCCGGGCGCCACCTCCTCCGCTGTAGCCACCCGATCGTCCGCTGGAACGGTAGCCGCTGCTGCGTCCGGTCGAGCGATTGAAGCTGGCGTTACCGCGGCTGCTGCTGGCGCGGGCCGAAGAACCACGCTCCATCTGCAGGCCGCCACCCCGGCCGCCCATGTCGCGGTAACCGCCGCTCCCGCCGCTGCGGAAGCTCGGAGAGGAAACGGAGGGCCGAGTGGAGGCGGTGGGCCGAGTGCGGCCCACACTGGTGTAATCCGGCCGCATCCGGGAGGTATTGAAACTGGGACTGCTCGGCAGGGCAGGCCGGCTCCCCACGCCACCGGGTCTTCCGACTCCGCCGGGGCTCCCGACGCCGCCAGGGCTCCCGATGCCACCGGGTCTTCCGACTCCGCCCGGGCTCCCGACTCCGCCGGGTCTCCCGACCCCGCCAGGGCTCCCGATGCGTCCCGGACTGCCGACGTTGGGTCGGTTCCCGATGCGGTTGCCCCCCCCAACGTTGATCGAGTTGCCGATGTTGACGTTGCCGTTGTTCCAACGCACATTGTTACCGTTCCCGGCCACGGGGCGGCGGTTGAAGGCCTGATTGGCGCGATACGGGGTTGCCACCGGGCAGCCCGGGCGATACCATCCATTGGCACCGCAGGGCCAGTAACCCGAGGTCATTCCGTAGCCCCACCAGTTGCAGTGGTTGTAGTACATCAAGCTGCTGGCAGCGATGCCCGCTCCGAACCCGAGGATTCCCGAGGCCCAGTAGTCGTCGTCATTGTCGTAGCTCGACTCGACCACCACCACCTCGGGATCGTAGCTGGGTACGTAGACCACCTCGGGATTGGTGGGCTGAATGCAGATCTGCTCCTCCTCGCGGGTGACCTCCATCTGCTCGCCGCTGCGGAGATTGCCGGCTTGATAAGCCTTCTCGCGATACTGCTGAACCGCTTTCATGACATCGGGCTGCTGGTTGGCGACCGCGTAAGCCAGAGCAGCGGTCCAGTCGGAAGCCGACACCATGGTGTCCAGAATGTCCGGGTAGTCGACCAGCGAGCGCACGGCAGGCTCCCACTCCTCCGGCGATTCTTCGGAGGTCTTTCCCGCCTTGGCCAGCTCGTCGGCCTGGCGAACCTGGGCCTGCTCGGTCGAGGCGACCAGCACGTTGGACAGCACCGGGTCGGGGTAAAGAGCGATCGGCCCCACGATCTGCTCGAGCTCTTCGGGCGAGTAGAGCCCGTCAGCCGCCTCCTCCTGGGCCAGCGCCAGCGAGCCCAGCAGAACGGTCAACAAAGTGATCAGGAATATCAATCTTCGCATCGCGCCTCCTACTTGACCGGCCGCTTGAGCGGCCCGACGGGATTGCCGGCCGAGTTCACCTCGGTCCAGCCCTTGCCGGGATCGAATTTGGTGATCTCGCGGACCAGGCTCTCGGTCTCCGGTCCCAGATCTCTTTGATAGATCTTGCCGTTGTGGTTCATGATGAAGGTCGTGATACCGGAGTTCCCATAGGCCATGGGCCAGGCGATGAACGCGTAGCCACCGATCAGGTTGCCATTGATGAGGTAGTCATACTTCCCCCCGGCGGCGTTCTCGCTCTGACCGTTGAGGAGCTTGCAGTGATAGCCGAACCAGCCCGAATTGGCCATCTTCCCGGCCAGGTAGTCCTTGAACTCTTCGGCGGTCGACTGCAATGGGCTGGGAAGCTCTTCGCTGACCCAGTAGAGGCCGTCGCGCGTCCCTTCGGTGGCCCGAATGCGCTGAGCGAACTCGAGCACCTGGTCGCCGTCATAGTCCACCGCGGCATAATCTTCCTGGGCCTGGGCCAGGCGCGAGAGCATCTTCAGGGCCTGCAGCTCATCCAGGCCGATGCGCCGGGCCAGAATCTCCTCTTTGCCTGCAGCCGTATCCCAGCGCCAGTAAGTGCCGTCGTGCACCAGAGGAATGGGGAAGGGCCAGACCTCCTCGCCCACCAGCCAGATGACCTGACCGTTCTTGCCTTCTTCAAAGTTCGACCGATCGGTGGCCGCCAGAGCGATGGTCTTGAGACGCTCGCGCTCAGCCTGCGGGTCGATGTCATTAAAAAGGTCCTGAGCTTCCGGACCGAGGATCTCCAGCATCCTGGCACGATCATCGGACATGAAGGCCGCGATCATCGCCTCGGCTGCCTGCTTCGGGGACCCGAAGGTTTTCTGCTCCTGAGCCGGAGTCAGCCCCGTGAGACCGCACACCAGCGCCAGGGCAACAAAAAGAACACGCATTGTCTTCATCTGCGACCTCCTCCGCCACGCATTCCCCCACCCCCGCGCATGCCGCCACCCGAGCGCATGCTGGGACTGGAGCTCATGCTGCTTTGTCCGCGCGCGCTGGCCTGGCGTGCGTCGACGCCTCGTGAGTAGTTCAGGCCGCTGGAATACCCCCCGGTCAGACCGGACTGGGGAGCCGGCGGCCGGGTGGCCGGGCGATAGGCGTTGGCGGCGCCGGCCGGTCGAGGTTGGGCCGTAGCAGGGCGATAGGCATTGGCGGCGCCAGCCGGTCGAGGTTGCGCCGTTGCCGGCCGGTAGGCATTGGCAGCGCCGGCCGGACGCACGGTGTTGACCCGAGCCGCATTGTAGTTGTTGACGTTAACGCGGTTCACGTTGACATTGTTGACCCTGCCGGGGTAGGCAGCCGCACGTCCCGCGTAGGGAGCCGGCCGGGGAGCCCAGGCCGCCGCTCCGGGCGGATAGCTCCCGTATCGGTAGCCGCGATAAGCGCCAGGAGCACCGTAATAGATGCCCTGGTGCCAGTCGCAGGCGCCGCTCCAGTAAGCGTTCCGCACCGCCACCGCGGTGCCGTACGTCAGCAGAGCGCCGGTGGCGTACATCGCCGAGGTATCGTAGCTCGGGACGTAGACCTGATCCTCGGAAGGGGACTGGATCACGATCACGTCCCCTTCCTGGCTGACCTGCATCTGGTCGGAGGACTGCAGGTTACCGGCCGCCTGGACCTTGCTCCGGACCTGCTGGACGGCCCGCAGCACATCGTCCTCCTGGTTGGCCACGGCGTAGCCGATGGCGTCGGTCCACTGGGTGTTGTCCACCATCATGGCCAGCACGTCGGGGAACTCCATCAAGGCCTGGACCGAGGGGGCCATGTCCGAGCCGGGTGATCCTCCGGACTGACTCAACTCGAGCGCGGTGCGCAACTGGGTGGGCTCGGTCGAGCCTGTCAGAACGTGCGTCAAAAGGGCATCCGGGTAGAGCGCGACAGGCTCGACGAGTTGCTCGAGCTCTGCGTCGCTGTAATGGTCAGCGGTCACCTGTGCCTTCAGGGGACCGCTCAGGAACAGGGCCAGCACGATCGCTGCCCAACATCTGAGGAACATCCTACCTCCTGGTGCCAGGAACCCACTTCTCTGGCTGACTGAATATGCCCACGGTAGCGGGCACCGCGGGGTCCGGCTATGATCTGAATCAGGGGAACGGTCCCGTGGTTCTCCCCGCCCAGAGGAACCCCTCTCGCACACGGAGCCAGAATGATCTAGATCATCGACCAGTGCCCACAATTGACGCACCATGACCTTGCTATGAAAAGAATGATTGCGCTTCTTCTGCTGGCTCTCTCACTGGCGACGCTGGCCCTGGTTCCAGAGCAGGGCCAGACCGTCGGCAGCCTGAGTCAAAGCCCGCGCAGCCCCTACTGGGTGGCTCGGGTGATCTCCAACAGTCTGGCTCCAGGCGATCGAGTCTCGATCCGACGCAACGGCAGAGAGCTCTGCCAGGCCCGGGTGATCGAGGTCAGCGGCGAGCAGGCCATGCTCACGACCGGCCTTTCCTCCGCCCAGCCGGCTCGGGGGGATCAGGTCGTGTGGCTCGGGCACGGGGCGGTCGTGACCGATCCCTCCCATCCTCCGCTCCCAACCGCCGTGACGCCCCCTGCCCGGCGGGCCCCGGCGGCCTCCACGATGGCCACCAAATACGGAGACCAGGGCAAACAGGTGGGTCAGCCCCAATCCTTCAGCCCGCCCACCTTCCAGCCCCCCACCGCGCCGACCACCACATTCAACCCCCCTGGGCCCCCGTCGACCACGTTCCAGGGTCCTGCCTTCCAGCCCCCTACATCCTCCTCGACGACTTTCCAGCCACCCCAGGCCAGCAGCCAGACCTTCACTCCCCCGTCGGCTCCCGGTGTTGTACCCGGGCCGTTCGGGGTCACCAGCCTGTCCAAGCCGACCCCCCGGCGTGCCAGCACGCTGCCTCAGGACATCGGAATGCTGGATTCGCGCGGCCAGAAGGTGATCTTCCAGAAGCACAAAGCCAAGACCCGGGTCGTCATCGCCGGCAAGGGTTGGCCTCTGTCGGACACGTCCGGCCTCAAGAGCTCGGTCCGAGACGCTCAGATCGGCAAGTCCTCCACTCGCAAGCTCGGTGAGGTGACCGTAAAGTCCACCCCGAACCGGCTCCTGATGCGGGCCGGGAACGTGGAAGCGGCCTTCGAAGGAGACCAGAAACTGTCCAAGCTCGAGCGAGTGCTCTCAAACTGGCGCTGAGCCAGTCTTCTGCTCGACCTGCAGGGCCGGGGCGGCCGAGCCGCCCAGGCCCTGCAAATCTTTCGAGCTGGCCTGCTCTCGGTCCTCATCGTCTGGAAAGCTACGAGCCACCGAACGGTCGAGCAGCTCCAGCTGCTCCCGCAGGGCCGGCTGTCGCCCCGGCGGCATCACTTTGAGAAGGTGCTCGAGCAGCGCTCGCATCCGCCTTGCGATCTGGATGTTTCCCGCGCCGAACTGACGAATCTCGGCCAACCCGAGCCAGACGAAGTCTTCCCAGTCAGGGGTGCGAAAGACCAACCGCAACCGGCCTTGACTGTCAGAAACGCAGCCGGTATCGAGCCGGCGAAGCCCCGTGAGGCGAAGCAACAGATGGACCTGATCCAGGGCCAGCACCCCGGTCGTCGGATCGTTGATCGCCCGCGACAGAGCCCGGCAGGCCACGTCCACGATGATGCGAAAGGCAAAGGCGGGATCTTGCTCCATGGTGCGCTCGTCCCCCAGGGCCAGGCAGCGTCTCAAGACGTCGGGGGAGAGGCGAGTCGAGCCATAAATCCGGAACAGACCGTCCCCGTGCACCACGAAATCACCAACCTGCGGCATCAGCTCGATGATTGCGTTTTCCTGGCTGGCCAGGGTGAGCAGCCCCTCCTGGTCAAAGGCCAGCAAGACGCTCGAGCGCCCGATGTGCTCCACCACCAGGGCCGTGCTCGGGTCAGGAAGAGACTGCGAGACCGCCCGTGGGCCTTCATCGAGCATCAACGGGTAGACGCTTTTGATCACTTCGGCCCCTTTGCCCGCGATCAGCGTGAGAATGGAGATGGGACGAAGAGACCTGGCCAGTCGATCCACCATGTAGAGGAAGACGATAATGGAGCCAAGGCTGCTCCAGATGCAAACCTGCAGCTCGATGAGCGGGGTCTGCGTGCCGATGCGCGAGAGCACCGCCAGGCTGAAGGTAAAGTTGAACACGAAGATGCCCAGACATGTCCGAATTCCAGGCTCTTTGAGGGCCAGGGCGATGATGCGGGGGGACAACTGGGCGCTGGCCAGTTGCACCGCTACCAGCAGAGCAGACGACACGAACACGATGAACGTCAAGAGAGACGAGGACAGGGCTCCGATCACAGCGCGAGCAGCGTCGGGCTCCGTGGCTGCGTTCCAGCCCATGGCACGACCGACCAGGTACAGGACCCGATGGGAGGCCAGCGCCAGGATGAGCCCGAGCGTGGAGCTGACCCACATGGAGTTGGACAAGAAATGCCGGTAGCGATAGCGCTGGAGCCAGGTCATGCGAGCAGCCCTGGCATTCGCAGGCCGAAGGTCAGGAACCTGTCGCCAGGGGCTGGATCAACTCCAGGGCCTGATCAAAATCGAACCCGGTGGTCAGGCTATCCAGCCTCTGGTAAACATCGGCTCCCAACGCCGTCTGAAGCAGCCCGGCATTGGTCCGCACCAGATCGGCCGCCGCGCCGTCGCCGCTGGCGAGCTTCTCGGCCAGCTCCTTGAGCAGCGCAGCCGCCTTCTGCAGGTCGGCCGCGTTCGAAGCGGGAGAGACAGCCTGAGCGCGCCCGCCCAGGTATTTGAAGAGCAGCCGGTACAGCTCCTCGGGCTCGACCGGCTTGGCCAGGTGGTCATTCATGCCGGCCTCCACGCAACGATCGCGATCTTGCTGCATGGCATTGGCCGTCATGGCCACGATGGGCAGGCTCTGGCAGCGTTCGAGCTTGCGGATCTCCCGGGTGGCCGTCACTCCGTCCATGACCGGCATCTGCATGTCCATCAAGACCAGCTCGTAGGGGCGTTCCTGGACCATCTCGACAGCCCTTTGACCGTTGTCGGCCACGTCCACCAGCAGGCCACCCTCGGCCAGAAGACCCAGGGCCACCTCCTGATTGAGCTCGTTGTCCTCCACCAGCAGCACGCGCGCTCCGCGAAGCTGGCTCAACTGAGCCCCGCTTGTTTGGCCCGGGGGCTGCGGCGGGTGGCTCTCGCCAGCCCCTCCGAGCACCCGGCCCACGCTGTCAAACAAGGTCGAGGCAGTGACCGGCTTGAGCAGGAACTCCTCCAGACCAGCCTGCTCGGCTTCCTGCATGACCTCCTCCCGAGCGTAAGCGGTCACCATGATCAGGTGGGGCGGCCTCTCCTGGCCCAGAGCCCGGATGGCGTGGGCGGTCTGGATGCCGTCCATGCCCGGCATGCGCCAGTCCAGGAAGACGATCTCGTAGGGATGGCCGGTCTTTGCCGCCCGAGCCACCTCGTCCACTGCTTCGGCCCCACTGGCGACCTGATCGACCGTCAAATGCATCCCGCTGAGCAGATCGTCGAGCAGTCGGCGGGCCGCCTCGTTATCGTCCACCACCAGCACCCGCCGGCCCCGCAGCTCCGGAGCCAGCACGCGCTTGCGAGCGACCGCGGCCGATTTGCGCAGCCTGGCCGTGAACCAGAAGGTGCTGCCCTTGCCGACCTGGCTCTCCACGCCCACCTCGCCCCCCATCAGGTGGGCCAGTTGCTTGGAGATGGCCAGGCCCAGGCCGGTGCCACCGTACTTGCGGCTGGTGGAGGTGTCCGCCTGTTGGAACGACTGGAAGAGGCGGGCCATCTGCTCGGCGGTCAGACCCACCCCCGTGTCCTGAACCGAGGCCTTGATCAGGACGTCGTGATCAGTCTGCTCCAGAGCGCGCACGTCGATCACGATCTCGCCCTTCTCGGTGAACTTGACCGCGTTGTTGGAATAATTGATCAAGATCTGGCCGAGCCGCAGCGAGTCTCCCGTCAGCGCGCTGGGCAGGTCGGGGGCGACCCGGAAGACCAGCTCCAGTCCTTTGGCGGCAGCCTTCTCGGAGACCAGAGTGGAGACGCTGGTCAGCATGTCCTCGAGGTTGAAGTCGGCTTCCTCGATGGTCAATCGGCCCGCTTCGATCTTGGAGAAGTCCAGAATGTCGTTGATGATTCCCAGCAGGTGCTGGCCCGACTGCTGGATCTTGCTCAGATAGTCTCGCTGGCGCGCATTGAGCTCGGTCTTCAAGGCCAGGTGTGCCATGCCGATGATGGCGTTCATCGGAGTTCGGATCTCGTGGCTCATGTTGGCCAGGAAGTCCGACTTCATACGGGTCGCGTCCTCGGCCGCCTGCATGGCCTGGCGCAGCTGCGCGGCAACCTTCTCGCGCTCGCTGACGTCGCGCAGGCTGACGCAGGTGCAGGTGCCCTTGCCTCCCAGGCTGGGCAGGGTACTGAGGCTGACCTCCAGGGGGAAGACAGAGCCGTCCCTGCGCAGGCCCGAACGCTGCTCGACCACGCCGAAGCTCAGGTCCCCGGAGCTCTCCATCAGCTGGGAAAGAGAAAGGCCAACCAGCTCGCCGGGCTGGTAGCCGAAAGTCACCTCGCTGCGAGGATTCGACAAAACGATCTTGGAGTGCTCATCCAGCACCAGCATGCTTTCGGGCGCAGACTCGATGATGCGACGATACCACTCCTCGGTCTGCTTCAGCTCGGCCTGCTGAGCATCGAGCTCGACCGCCTGCTCTTCGAGCTGAGCAGCCTGGGCCTCCATGCGCCGGGCCTGGGCCTGGGTCTCGGCCAGCAGGTGCTGGGTGTCCAGGCTGCGGGCCAGGTTGCTCAGGTTGAGGGCCAGAATGGGCAGCAGGCCTTCAAGCAGAAGCTGCTCACGAGCGGTCAGAGACCGAAAGGCCGCCAGCTCTAAAACGCCCAACGCGGTGTCGGCATGGAAGATGGGCAGGGCAGTGATCGCGGAAGGCACTGCCTGGCCGAGTCCGGAATTGATCTGCACGTAGTCGGGGGGCGGATGGGTCAGGGTGATGGGCTGACCTTCCAGCACGCACTGGCCCACCAGGCCCTCCCCCACGGCAAAGGATTGGCTGAGATTCTTGCGCTCGCGGTAGCCGTAGCTGGCCAGCAGCCTGAGCCGCTTCTCGGCCTGGTCATAGTGATAGAAGACGGCGTGCCCGACCTCGAGCAAAGGAGCCAGGCCGGACAAGACCGTCTGCGCCATCTCCTGAAAGGTCTCGGCCTCCTGCATCCGGGTGGAGAGCGTGCTCAGATGCGACTTGGCCCATCCCTCCCCCTGGAGAGCCCGGGCACTCTCCTGCAAGACGACCACCGAGCGAGCCAGGCTGCCGATCTCATTGTGGTAGGTTGTTCCCGGCACGACCACCTCGAGGTTGCCCTGCGACAGGTCGAGCACGCTTTTTCGAAGCTCCTCGATGGGGCGGCGCACCGATGTCGCGATGAGAAAGCCTCCACTCGTGGCGACGGCAAAGGCCAGGGCCAGAATCAGCAGATCGGTCTTGCGACCGGATTCGGTCACCTGGCTGACCCGCTCGGCCGCTTCCTGAGCCGCTTCCTCCCTCAGTGTGGCGATGCGGGCCAGAAGCTCGTAGGTGTTATCGATCCGGGCTTCAAAACGGGGGTCGAAGATCTCCTCAATCGCAGCTCGCTGATCGTCGCCAGGCTTGCCAAGTCGGGAGATCACCTCCTGAATTGCCTTCAGGTAGTCTTCAAGAACGGCTTCAAACTCGATGACGAGCAGTCCGATCTTGCTGCTGCGGTCCAGGTCGGCCGAGCCCTCCTCGAACTCCCGGCGCAGCCCCACCCGAAATTGCTCGATTCTGGCCAGGCTCGCCTGGCGGGCATCCTGAGTGGGAGCCAGAATCGCGTGCCGAAGGGACCGGCCGATGTTAACCAGGTTGATATTGGCCTGTTTGAGGTGGGAGATCCCTCTCAGCTCCTGGCGATAGATGCGCTCGGCCTCACGATGGATGATTCGTTGGGACTGCATCGCCCGAAAGCCGATCAACAAGATCAGGGCCAGCAAGAAACCGAAGCCCACCAGCAGCTTGGTGTCCAGTTTCAGCGAATCGAGGCGTCGGGTCATGAAGACCTCCGTTGATAGATCTTGTGGGCAGCATCCAGGGGCCGGAAGAGCGCCCCGGCAGCAACCGTCACCGTCTCCGACAGACCCAGGAAGAGAAGGCCCTCGCGGCGCAATGCGCCGTGGAACCGGGTAAGGAGCTGTTGCTGCAGCTCGCTCTTGAGGTAGATCAGAAGATTGCGGCAACTGATCAGCTCGAGATCCTGTGGGGCCTGCTCGTGGACCACGTCGTGGCGACGAAACTGACAAAGCGCTTTGACTGCTGGCAAGACCTGGAAGTTGCTCCCATGTCTGGTGAAGCAACTGTCCCTGAGCTCGGGCTCGGTCTCCTCCAGGGAGCTCGCCGGATAGACAGCCTCCCGGGCCTGTTCCAGCGCCTCAGCGTTGAGATCGGTGCCCAGAATCTGAAACCTCTGGCACCTGTCTCCCAGGAGTCGCCAGGCCAGAATGGCCAGCGTGTAGCACTCCTCACCGGTCGCGCATCCGGGCACCCAGACCTGGAAGGGTTGCTCGGCCGGCCGCTCGGCCAGGCGCTGACCCAGCAGCTTCTCCAGAGCTGCGAAGCAATCCCGGTCGCGAAAGAAGGAGGAACGGGAGATCAGGAACTGGCCTGCGATCACCTCCGCTTCCCTCGAGTCCCGGTCCAGACAATGAAGATAAGCCTGCAGGGAGCTCTGCTTCAGGGCTGCGAGTCGAGTGTTGAGGCGACGCAGGAGCGTCTCTTCTTTGTAGCCGGTAAAGTCCAGACCCGTCTTCTGGCGGATGCGCTGCAGAATCCGGTCAAGCTGATCGGTTGGCTCTGGCGGGGTGTCACTCAGGGCCTTGAGGGGGCCGAAGCCAGCCAGTCGCTCGGCCATCTGCCGGGGAGAAAGAACTTCATCCACCACCCCGGCCTCCAGGGCAGCCCGGGGCATTGCCGGGAAGCGCGCAGTGCCGGGCTCCTGAGCGATGGTCAGACCGCCAGCCTCGCGAATGGCGCGGCATCCAGCCACTCCGTCCGAGCCCGTTCCTGATACGATCATGCCGATGGCTCGAGGGCCGTAAGCTCGAGCCATGGATTCGAACAGCCGGCTCACCGAAGGGCGAGAAAGGCTCTCGGGTGCAGGAGCTACCCCGTGCAGCCGTCCAGCTTGAACCACAAAGTCGCCCCCGGCGGGAAGAAGGTAAATCCGGTCAGCTTGCAGTGCATCGCCGGTGGAAGCCAGCACCACCGGCAGTCGCGCCCCGCGCTCCAACAATCGTCCGAGCAGCTCGGCCTGCTCGGGAGCGCCCATGTGCTGGGCGATCACGTAGGCCACCTGTCCCGTGGGAGGCAGATAGGCCAGGAGCTCCCTGAGGGCTTCCAGGCCTCCGGCCGAAGCGCCGATGCCGGCCACGTAGAGCGGTCGCGTGCTGGCGCAGGCGTGGCCGACAGGCTGCGCCAGATCTCCATCGGGACTTCCTTTCCTCGGCATGCTCGACCAGTCTAGAAGATCGCTCCGGGAGCCTCGATGATCAAGGTCACCCGGGTCAGCGGGTCAGTGCTTGCCGGCCAGGGCGGGAGTCTTGCGCGCCTGATCGCCCAGCACCGGGTTCTTGAGCCGGCTGTAGTTTGCCACCGACCCGTAGAGGACTTGCAGCGGAAGGTGCAGCCGCGAGCCCCAGTCGGCCTCGCTGTGCGTGGCCTTCGGAAAGGCGAAGTGAATCAGATTGTGGCCCACCCTCCAACCGCGGCTGATGAGGGCCATCGCCATCCCGACCGTGGTCTCATAGTTGTCGCCGGGCCAGCCACTGTCGAGATAGAAACCAACATCCGGCGGCTCTTCGGTCAGCACGCGCTCGAGCAGGTCGTCCTTGAAGGAGAATGTGCTCGACATGCAGGCAGCCGAGCCGAAGGTCTCAGGATGCTCCCACACGGTGTAAAAGGAGACCACTCCGCCCAGCGAGGAGCCCCAGACCGAGCGGAAACGACGATGATTGCGGACTCTGAGCTTGCTCTGGGCCACGGGCACGAGCTCTTCGACCAGCGAGCGAGCGTACTTCTTGTAGCCAGGCCTGGTGTACTCTTCCATCCGATCGCCCGAGTAGACCCCCACCAGGATGATGTCATCCACGGCTCCCATCGAGCGAAGCTGGGAATGAGTATCGTCGAAACCCCAATCCTGACCCATGAAAGCTTCATCCGGGAAGAACAGGTTCTGGCCATCTTGCAGGAAAGCGACCGGATAATCAGCCAGAGTGTTCTCGTCGTAGCCGGGCGGCAAAAAGACGCGCAGACGGTGCTCACGCTTGAGAATCTTCGATTCGAAGGTGAGCAGCTTGGAGAATCGCCCGTACTCCGAGCCAAAGAAGAACGGGTGGCAGACACGCCGGTCATCTTCAGTCATGATCAGCAGCTGGTTCTCCCCGACTGCCCAGTGTAGCTTCCCGGCCTTGTACAAGCACGGCTTGAAGTACAGGAATGGGTGGCGAGCCGAAACCTCGAAGGTGCTGACCTCGCCATTCGAGCTCACGGAGCTGGGCTCGATGTCCTTTTCCCAATCAAGCTCGGTGCGCAGGACGATCCTCTGGTCCGCTCCAGCCGGGTAAGCCACCTTCAGGGTTCGTTTGAGGAAATTTTTCGTGGTGTAAAGCTCTTTACCGGCTGGCATGGCAGCCTCCTTTCGTGGCAGTGGGCTGGACGCAAACTGCCCTTCGTTGACGGTAGCGCGCGTCCTTCCAAAGGTCTCGCAGAACTGACAGCGAAAGGTGGGCCTTCCAGCACTCTCATGGAGGAAAATGCACGCCCATGCTTACCGGATTACAGTTGATGACCCCGGCCGAACTGGTGGAAGTGGCAAAATTGACCGGGGTGAATCCGGAAGAGTCTCCCGAGACCATCCGTTCCCGCGTGGTAGCCTGGATCGCCGGGCGCATCCAGTGCTCCGACACGAACCCGGAAGGGGTCGAGCGGGCCGCCCTGGAGAAGATCGCTCGCGATTTCGGCTTGACGATCGAGTCCGGTCTCAGCACCGATGACCTGGAGCGCAACGTCCGCCTCAAGATCGCCACCGACGCGGTGGAGTATCTCTCGCCAGCCTGGCGACTGGCCTGCGCCCTGGTAGCCATGGGACCGCCCGAGGCGGTGCCCGCCAAGCTCAAGCTGCTGCAGAAGGTCTCCAGCCTGGCCGTGCCCTCGTCCTCCACCTCCCAGCAACTGCTGCATGACTGGAATGCTCTGTGTCAGAAGCGACCGAACGAGGAGCAACTCCTGGAAGAGCTCAAGCCGGCCATCGCCGCTCTGCGCGAGGGAGCCTACCAGCACACCCCGGAGAAGGTGGAGAACGCGCTCACCCTGGCGCTGGTGATCAGCCTGGCCGACGGTCGCTTCTCGCTGGAGGAGGAGAGACTGTTCCGCAATCTCGGCGCCATGCTCGGCCGCGAGCCCCAGCACTGCGACGAGCTCCTCAAGCGGGTCAATAGCCTCTACTGGAACCACCAGATGGAAGCCTCCCCCACGAATCCAACGGTCGCAGCCGATCTGGCCGAGGCCCAGCAGGCCGCACTGAAGGCCGCCGAGATGACGCTGGGGAGCATCGGCGCCCTGGAAGGCCTGGTGATGGTGGCCCGCGACAAGGTCATCGCCTCCCAGGGCGGGCCCACTGCCGAGCCAGCCTCTCTGCCCGCTCCCAAGTCGGGCTGGCAGAAGCTTTTCGGCTCGCTGAGCGGGATGAAGCAGTTCGTCCAAACCCGAGTGGCCACCGAGGACCAGACTCAGCTGGTGCGGCTGGTCTACCTGACCATCGTGCGCCAACACGTTCAGGCTCTGGCCGAGCGTGACGCCCGGGCCTTGGAAGCCGAGCAGATGGCGGCCCAGCAGCAAGCTGAGGCGGCCAGGAAAGCTCAGGCCCAGCCCGAGGCAGCCCCGGCCGCCGCCGCCGCAGCCCCGCGCCGAGCCATCAAGATGGATCCCTGATCAAACGCGCTCGCGCAACAGAACCAGCTCCTCGGCCAGGGTGGGATGAAGGGCGATGGTGGTATCGAAGTCGCGCTTGCTGGCTCCCGCCCGCAAGGCCACCCCCAGTACCTGGGCCAGCTCGGGGCCCTCGTTGGCCACGATGTGGCAGCCCACCACTCGGTCCGAAGCCCGCTCCACCACCAGCTTGAGCAGAACCTTCTCCTCGCCGCCGGCGATGGGAACCTTCATCGGCCGGAAAACGGTGCGATAGACGTCCACCTCGCCGTAACGCTCCCGAGCTTGAGCTTCGGTCAGGCCCACCGTGCCCACGGCCGGCTGGCTGAAGACAGCCGTCGGCAAGACGTCGTACGGCACGGTGCTGGGGTTGTCGTTGAACAGCGTCTCGGCCAGCGCCCGCCCTTCGGCGATGGCCACCGGGGTCAGCTGGATGTGGCCGGTGCAGTCGCCCACGGCGTGGATGCTGGGGACGCTGGTCTGATAGAGGTGGTTGACCACGATCGAGCCATCTTCCCGCAGCTCGACCCCGGCCTCTTCCAGCCCCAGTCCCCGGGTGTAGGGCTCTCGGCCGCACGCGCACAAAACCGCATCGCATGGGACCGGCTCGGCCCCCTGGCTGTGGTAGACAAAGCCTTCGGGCGTCTTCTCCAGCCGAAGTGGCCTGGTCTCGGGCAGAATGCGGATGCCCTTACGGGTCATCTCCTGGTGCAGGTGCTCGCGCACGTCCTGATCGAAGCTCGGCAGTCCCAGCGGGCTGCGGAAGCCAAGCGTGACCTGACAGCCCAGCCCGCGGAAGATACCCGACATCTCCATCCCGATGTAGCCGCTGCCCAGAACCATCACATGCCTGGGCAGCTTAGCCAGGTGGAAGACGTCATCCGAGACCAGAGCATGCTCGCAGCCCTCGAAGGGCACCCGCACCGGCCTCCCCCCCACGGCCACGAGAATGTGGCGAGCGCTGACCGTTTCCTCCCCTACTTTCACGGTGTTGGGCCCGGTCAGGGTGGCCCGGGTGGGATAGACGGCCACCTGGTTGTCGCTCAACAGCTTGCGATAGAACCCCTGGAGGCGAGAGAGCTCCTGGTGCAGCTTGGCGCGAAAGGTGGGCCAGTCGAACGAGCTTTCCACCCGGTATCCGTATCCCCGCGCCAGCTCGAGCTCGTAAGCCAGCTGCGAGGCATAGACCAGCAGCTTCTTGGGCACGCAGCCGCGGTTGACGCAGGTGCCCCCGAGATCCCACTCCTCGGCTACGGCCACCTTCGCGCCGTGGCTGGCCGCTCGCCGGGCCGAGGCCACCCCGCCCGAGCCGGCGCCGATTACGAAGAAGTCGTAGTCCACTTCCCCTCCCAGATGCGGATGGTCTTGTCGCCCGAGCCGGTGATCAGGAAGTTGCTGTCGGGCGTAAACAGGGCCACCCGGACCCAGGAGGTGTGGCCCTCGCATCGGCCAACCTCGCGGGCGCTGCCCACGTCCCAGATGCGGGCCGTCTTGTCGCCCGAGGCGGTGGCCAGAAAGCGCCCGTCGGGCGAGAAATTGACCGACCAGACGATGGCCCCGTGGCCGCGAAAACGGCGAATCTCGCGCTTTTCGAAAAAGACCCAGAGGCAGACGGTCTTGTCGTTGGAGCCGGAAGCCAGCAAGAGTCCGTTGGGCGAGAAGGCCAGCGCCGTCACCGGGCGGCGGTGGCCATCCAGCACGGTCAGTTGGCGACCCGAGGCCGAGTCCCAGATGCGGACCGTGGAATCATCCGCCCCCGTGGCCACGTAGCGCCCGTCCGGGCTGAAGGCCACGGCTCCCACCGGTCCCTGGTGACCGACCAGCCGGGCCGCGATCTGCCACTGGGCGTTCCACAAGATCACAGTGGAATCGTTGGAGGCGGTCGCCAGCAAGCCGGTGGAGGAAAAGGCCATGGCTCGCACCGGGCTGGCGTGGCCGTCCAGGCAGCCCTGTTCGGTGCCGGTGGCAAAGTCCCAGACGCGCACCCAGCTTTCCTGGCCGGCCGAGGCCAGCACGTCGCACTCGGGCGACATGGCCAGGGCCTGGATGCCGGTTCCGCTCTTGAGACTGCCAAAGGACTTGCGCCGGGGCAGGTCCCACAGGCGAATGAGGCTGTCGTCTCCGCCCGAGATCAGGAACTGACCGTCATTCACGAGCAACAGGCTGGTGACCGAGCGAGTATGGCCCTCCAGGCGGAATGCCTCCTTCAGGTTGACGGCAATGGTGGGGTTCATGATCGAGAACTGGACGCCCTGCAGCGTTCCAGCCTGCTTGGCCCGGAAAGTCAGCTCTTCCACGAAGACTCGGACGCTGACGGGCCGCTCGGCCATATCCAGGCTGAGGCCGCCCTCGATGCACTCGGCCACCTCGGGCGTAATCTCGGGCTGAAAGCTTTGAATCGGAGTCAGCACGGCCCCCTCGCGCCGACGCGGAGCATCGAAGGGGACCACGCCGGTCAAGACGTGGTACAGGGTGGCGGCCAGGCCGTAGACGTCGGTGCAAGGCTTCTCGGCCGCCCGGGGATCGTACTGCTCAGGTGCCGCGTAGCCGGGGGTGAGCGTGGTCTGGCCCACGGTCGTCTCCGGCTGCAGGTAGCGCCGGGCCGTGCCGAAATCGAGCAGGACCACCCGGCCTTCCTCGGTGACCAGGATGTTCTCGGGCTTGACGTCGCGGTGCAGCAGGCCACCGTTGTGAACCGTCTCCAGGGCCTCCCCCACGCGCACGGCATAATAGAGCGCCTCGGGCTCGGAGAGCACGCCCCCGCGGGCGCTCATCAGGGCCAACAGCGTGTGGCCCTGAAGATACTCCATCACGATGTAAGCCGAGTTGTTCTCCTCAAAGACCGCGTAGACTGCCACGATGCCGGGATGGTTGAAACGGCTCAGAACGTGGCCCTCATCGAGGAATCTCTCGCGCAGTTTCTCGAAGTCGGCTTCGGTCCAGGTTCCGGCCGGCACCACCTTACCGTCCTTGCGACGACAGCCGGCGGGATAGAACTCCTTGATGGCCACGGGGGCCTCCAGGTAGAGGTCGTAGCCCAGGTAGGTCAGGCTGAACCCGCCCTGGCCAAGCACCTGGGTGATGCTGTACTTGCCGCCCGCCACTACGTCGCCGTAGTTCAGAATATCGGCCTGCTGAGGAGCGCCCTGGACCTCGATACCGCAGGAAGCGCAGCGGTTGGTGGCCACGTGGGTTTCGAAGCCGCAATTGGAGCAGCGGAACTTCATGCTGGCGCGCCCTGCGAGATCATGGGGCCAAATGCTTTGTCGCGGAGACCCGCCTTGCCTGCCGCCGGGATGTTAACATGTTGGAAAATTCTTCAGCTCCCGGCCGGGCTACGCTGCTTGAATCGAAGTCATGACAGGAGAGTTGACGCAAACGTGAGCGTTGTTCTGGATAAACACATCAGTCTGATGCAAAGATTCGTGGTCCGCCCCACCGGCAAGGAAGATCTGTCCAACAGCACCCCCAAGGACAGCTATACCATGGGGGTCAACGACGGCTACGAGCCCTGGCCCAAAGACCCCAAGGACGATTTCGAGAAACAGAAGCGCATCGAGTGGCTGCGCGGCGAGATCGACCGCCTGCGCTACGTGATTTCAAACCATGAGTATAAGCGCAACGAGGCCGACCAGAAGATCTATGCGCTGGGTAACGAGCTTTACTCGCTGCGCACCGAGCTCGAGCAGGTCAACTACAACATCAGCGGCGTCAACGGCTACGTCCGCGACCTGGAGAACAAAAAGCTCTATATCAAGCAGCAGCTCTACAACGGGCCGCCGAACGAGCGCGACTACTGGCGCAACGAGCTCGACCGTGTCAACGAGGAGATCAGCCGGGCCCACAACAAGTTGCAGGAGCTGAACTGGCGGCGCAATGACATCAACGCCTCCATCCGGGACAAGAACTCCCAGCGCGAGGTGGCCATCCGCGAGAAGCACTACTACGAGGCCGAGATTCAGCGTGAGCGCTACAACCTCAAGGATCGCGAGGACGAGCTGCGCCGGCTGCAGGGCTGGTAGGCGGCGTCGTTTCCTGTCTTCGATCCCGGTCCCGAGTCAGATAGATGGATGAACGCGCCCAGTTCTTGATCGGAACTGGGCGCTTCACTGCAGGTCCAGCCGCAGGCCGTGCAAGGAGGCGCAAAGGAGTGGGGCCCTGGCTCATTGAATCGCTGGATCAGGGTAGCCAGTAAGTCAATGACCCGTCATCAACAATGTCAACCGGACTACCGAGCGATTTTTGAGGGAGTCCCAGGACTCTACCTCATTCTGGATCCGGCCTTTCGCATCGTGGCCGCAAGCGATTCTTACCTGGCCGCAACCCTGACTCAACGAGAGGAGATCCTTGGACGGGAGATCTTTGAAGTCTTTCCCGACAACCCCGAAGACCCGACCGCAACCGGAGTCAAGAACCTGCGAGCCTCGCTCGAACGGGCCCTGGGCGGCACCCCGGATGCCATGGCTGTGCAGAAATACGACATTCGGCAACCCGATGGAACGTTTGAGCAACGGTTCTGGAGCCCGATGAACAGCCCCATCATGCAATCGGGCACAGTAACCTACCTGGTCCACCGCGTGGAGGACGTCACCGAGTTCGTTCGGCTCAAGAAGCTGGAAAACCGCGCCGCCGAGTTCGAGTCGCGGGTCACCCAGATGGAGTCGGAGATCTTTGCCCGAGCCCAGCAGCTTCAAAGGGCCAATCAAGATCTGCGCCTCGCCAACGAAGAGCGCCGTCGCGCCGAGGAAGAGACCTGGCGCCTGACCCTCGAGCTCGAGAAACGGGTCGAGGCCCGCACCAATGAGCTGATGAGGGTCGAAGAGCAACTGCGCCAGTCCCAGAAGATGGAGGCCGTGGGCCGCCTCGCCGGGGGTATCGCGCATGACTTCAACAACCTGCTGGCAGTCATCCTTTGCTACAGCGACTTGCTCCTGGGCGAGCTACCAGACCGGGAGGAGCTCGAGGAGATCAAGCAAGCCGGTCAGCGGGCGGCCGAGCTGACAAGACAGCTCCTGGCCTACAGCCGCCAGCAGATTCTCCAGCCCAGGCTGCTCGACCTCAACTCGGCGGTGTCCGAGGTGGAGCGAATGCTCAAGCGCCTGCTGGACGCAGATGTCCGGCTGACCTGCAGGCTGTCTCCAGAGAAGGTGCCCATTCGGGCCGACCCCGGCCAGATCCATCAGGTCATCTTGAACCTGGCCATCAATGCGCGGGACGCGCTGACGGAAGGAGGCATCCTTTCACTGGAGACCAGCTCCGTCGAGCTCGAGGAAGGCTCCCATGACCTGCAGCCGGGATTGTACTCGGTACTGACGGTGACCGATAATGGAGTGGGGATGGACCAGGACACGCTGTCCAAAATCTTCGAGCCGTTCTTCACCACCAAACCCACGGGAGTGGGCACCGGACTCGGACTGGCAACCGTCTATGGCATCGTGCAGCAGAGCGGTGGCAGCATTCAGGTGACCAGCGAGGTGGGAGTGGGGACGACCTTCACAATCCTGTTTCCCCGGGCCATCCAGCCGGACCAGGTGGTCGACGAGCCGAGAGGATCCACCTTCCCGTCAGAGCCCGGCGGAGAGACGATCCTGGTGGTGGAGGACAACGATTCGGTTCGCCGCATTGCGACCCGGGTGCTCGAGGGCTTTGGTTACAAAGTTCTGGCCGCCCATGATCCCGATCAGGCCGAGACGATGTTCGAGCAGTTCGCCGACCAGATCGGTCTGGTGCTCACCGATCTGGTCATGCCGGGAGGGAGCGGCCCGAGCCTGGCCCGGCGCTTGACAGTGAGCAAGCCCGATCTCCGGGTGCTCTACATGTCAGGTTATACCGACTCGTTTCGGGCCATGCGGGGCGGGCTCGAGCCCGGAATGAGGTTTCTGCAGAAGCCGTTCTTGCCGGCTGAGTTGATCGGCAAAGTACAGGAGGCATTCCGAGCTCCGCCCTGACGGGACATCCGTTCCAGGACGAGCAAAGTCAGGACCCGGACTGGCAACCCCCTGAGGCTCACTGACCCAAGGCTCGCCTGGCGGCGACTTGCAGGGCCTCGGGCAGGTAAGGCTTGAGCAAGAGACTCAGGCGAGATCCCAGCCGCTGTGCCAGCATCGGGGGCAGCTCCGCTTCTCCCGTGGCGAACACGAAGAGCTTTCCCGGGTAGAGCCGCTCCACCTCCTGGCAGAGGGCGATGCCATCCATGCGGGGCATTCTCAAGTCGGTGATGATGAGGTCCACGTTTCCGTGCTGCTGCTCGAGCACCCTCAGGGCCTCTTCCCCATCACCGGCCACCAGCACCCGGTGGCCGTCTGCTGCCAATATACGCTCAGCCAGGCGGGACAGGCCCACCTCGTCCTCGACGAACAGCACGCGCGAGCCTCCACCCGAGCTGCGCCCGTCCAGCACCTCGCGCAGCTTCCGCAGCAGCACGTCGATCGTGAAGGGCTTGGGCACGAAGTGCACCACCCCTGCCTCTCGGGCTCGGACGACCAGATCATTGTGCGACAAACCGCTCGAGCCGATGACCGGCAGGTCCGGGTCCTGAGCCAGGAGACGGGCGATCATGGCCGGCCCATCCATCACCGGCATGCTCATGTCGCTCACCACCAGGGCTACCTCCCGGCGGTGCCGCTCGAAAAGCTCCAGCCCCTCGGCTCCGTTGGCGGCCTGCAGCACCCGATACCCCGAGCCCTCCAGGGCCTTACTGGCCACCCGGCGCAGGTTCTCCTCGTCGTCCACCAGCAAGATCAGCTCTCCCGTGCCCTGGGGCAGAAGGGCCGGGCTTCCGGGCGGGGGGAGCTCGTCGCCCGAGGTGTCGGCCGGCAAGTAGACGCGGAAGCAGCTTCCCCGTCCGAGCTCACTGTAAACGTGGATGAACCCCCCATGGTTCTTCACGATGCTCAGGCTGGTCGGCAGCCCCAGGCCTGTGCCCTGACCCAGGTCTTTGGTGGTGAAGAAGGGCTCGAACAGCTTCTCCAGTGTTTCGGCAGCCATTCCCGTGCCCGTATCCTCAAGACTGAAGACGACGTAAAGACCCGGCCTTGCTTCGGGGTGGCCGGCCAGGAAGGCTTCGTCCAACTCCATGTTCTCCAGGGTGGCGGACAGGCGGCCGCCGTCCGGCATGGCGTCCCGGGCATTGAGGTAGAGGTTCATCAGCACCTGGTGCAACTGGGTGGCGTCGGCCCGGACCGGCCACAGATCAGACACCGCTCTGTGCTCGAGCTCGATGTTTCTGGGAAAGGCATCGCGGGCGATGTGGCAGACGTCCTCGAGCACCCTTCGGAGGTCGACCAGGTCGCGATGGCCGTCCGTGCCGCGCGCGATGCCGACGATCTGCCTCACCAGGTCGGCGCCGCGCTGAGCGCTGCTGTGGAGCGTCTCGACCAGAGCCAGGGCGTCCGCGCCCTGAGCCTGCTCTTTGAGCATGGCGATGGCCATCAGGATGGGCGAGAGAATGTTGTTCAGGTCGTGAGCGATACCGCTGGCCAGAGTGCCGATGCTCTCCAGTCGCTGGGCGCGCAAGAACTGTTGCTCGATGCGCCTTTTTTCGGTGATGTCGGCGTTGATCGCAAGAATGGAAAGGGGCTCGCCGGATGAGCTCTTAAGCACAGTCCAGCGAGCCAGCACCGTCAGCTTCGAGCCGTCTCGGGCCCGTTGCTCGAGTTCGCCGCTCCACAGGCCTTGCTCCAACAAGAGCGCCGTTGCATTCTCCAGGGGGGTCGGGTCAGAGTAGAGAAGCTCGGCTACCGGACGGCCCGTCACTTCGGCTGCCGTCCAGCCATACATCTCCTCGGCCCGCCGGTTCCAAAACAAAACACGGTTGTCTAGCGAGCGCACGATAATGGCGTCGCTGGCCTGATCGATCAAAGCCGCCTGCTCCCGCAGGCGAAGCTCGGTCTCCTTGCGCTCGCTCAGGTCGGTCATCCCCCCGACCATGCGCACCGGCTCGCCGCGGCTCGTCCTGATGATGTGACCCCGGTCGAGAATGTAAGCATAGCTGCCGTCCTGGCGCCGGAAACGATACTCTCCCGACCAGGACTCGCCGCCTTCCATAGCCGCGTGGATGGAGTCGACCACCGCCTCGCGGTCCTCGGGATGGATGCGGCTGGTCCAGGACTCGACGGTGGGCTCGACCTCCTCTCGACGGTAGCCGAAGAGGGACTCAAAGCCTTCGTTCCACCAGAGCCTCTGCGTCTCCAGGTCCCAGTCATAGATAGCGTCGTTTGTGGCCCGGGAGAGTAGTCGAAAGCGCTCCTCACTGGCCTGCAAGCTGAGCTCGAACGTCTTGCGCTCGGTGATGTCACGCACCGTGCCAACAATGCGCTCGATGCTGCCCTGCGTGTCCTGTACCGGGTAAGACGAAGCCAACACCCAGCGCACTTCACCATCGGGCCGCAGAACCCGAAACTCGAGCTCGAAAGCCCGCCCCTGAAAGGCCTGCGTCAAAGTGGCCTCGGCCAGAGGGCGGTCGGGCTCGAGCACGGCCTCCAGAAAGGAGAAGGGGTCCTCGTAAAGACTCTGACAGGTTCTCCCCCACACCCTCTCGTAGGCCGAGCTGACAAAGGTAAATCTCTGGTCTTCCGGATTCAGCACGAAGAAGACATCGCGAATGTGCTCGGATAGCTCGCGAAAGCGACGCTCGCTCTCTTCCAGGCGTCGGTGGCCCTCGCGCTTTTCGTTGACGTCGCTGAAATAGACTGCCAGGCCATCCTCGGAGGGGTAGGCCCGAACCGAGAACCAGGTTTGCAGCGGAGGGAAGAACTCCTCGAGCTCGACCATCACTCCCTGCTGAACCGCCTTGCGGTAGGCTTGCTCGAAGGCTGAGCCCACCGCCTCCGGGAACTCGTCCCAGAGATTGCGCCCCAGCAGCTCCTGCCGCGAGCGCAGAAGCAGTCGCTCCGCTTCTCGATTGAGATACTGGAAACGCCAATCCCGGTCGAGGGCAAAAAAGGCGTCCGAGATGCTGTCGAGAGTGCGCGCCAACCGGTTCTCGACCTCCAGCCGCCGAAGTTCGGCCTCGCGCAGCTTGGTGATGTCCTGGAAGGCGCCCTGCACTTGCACGACCGTCCCCTGCCCGTCCCGCACCGCCTCCCCCAGAGCCCGGACGAAGATCCGTCGGCCTGTACGGGTCACCATCTCGAGTTCCAGGTCAAAGGGCCGCCCTTCCTCGATGCAGCTCCCAAACGCCTCCTCGAGGCGGGCCAGTTCGTGAGGCGGGTAGTAGCTCATGGCTTCTTCGAAGGTAGGCGCATAGCCCCGGGGTTGCTCGTGGATGTCGCACACCTCGTCCGACCATGTGAGGCGAGACTGCGGAAGATCCACGCTCCAGGCTCCCATACGAATCATGGAGCTGGCCATACGCTGCAGAGCCTGGCTTCTTCGCAACTCCTCCTCGGCTTTCTTCTGCAAAGTAATGTCCTCAGTGACGCCGACGAGCGAAAGGGGGGCCCCTCGTGCGTCGCGCAGAGCCGAGACGCTGGCTCGCGCCCAGACCACGCGTCCATCCCTTGCGAGGTAGCGCTTCTCCGTCACATAGCTGCTTCGCTTCCCCTCGGTCAGCTCGCCAATCAAGGCCGTGGTAGCGACGCGATCATCAGGGTGGGTCAGGCTCGCGACGTCCAGGGCAAGCAGCTCTTGCTCGCTGTAGCCGAGCATGGCGCAATAGGCTGCGTTGGCCAGAATGAAGCGCCCTTCCAAGTTGACCACGTTCATCCCGATGGCAGCATCACGAAAGGCAGCATAGGCGCGGGTGTGAAGCTGTCCGGCTTGGGCCTCGACGACTTTGCGCTCGGTAATGTCCATGATGACACCCGCCCGGCGCCAGGGACGGCCGTCAAACCCTAGCTCGACCTGGCCCCGTTCGAGCATCCAGCGCACCTCACCATCGGCCCGCCGAATGCGATACTCGTGCTCGATCCGCCCGCCGGTGGCGTCAGCGATCTCCAGGTTGCGCGCCAGGCAGGGCCCGTCGTCGGGAAGGACCATCTGGCGGAAGGCCTCGTAATCGCCCGGAAAGTCCCCCGGGCGCAGGCCGAAGAGCGCACAGGTCTCGGCGGACCAGCGCAGCTCTCCGGTCTGGAGATCCATCTCCCAGCAGCCCAACCCCCCAAGCCGCTGGGCTTCGGAGAGAAGCTCGTTCTGCTCGCGGAGCTTGCGCTCTGCCTGCAACTCGGCAATAGCGTACTCGGTCACGTCCAGGTGACTGACCAGGGCCCCCCGATTTCCAACAGGCCTCACGGTCACGCGGTACCAGCGGTCCTCCTCGGGGGAATGGCAGGTGTAGCGCAGGCACAGCTCGGAGCGCTCGCCGGCCAGGATGGCCCCGATGCCGGCGGCCACCTCAAGGGCTTCCGGGCTACCCTTGCAGGCCTCGAGGTAGCTCTGTCCCAAGCAGTGCTCAGGGTCGCGCAAGCCGTTGGCGGCGCCAAAACGGCGCCAGGCCGCGTTGACCGCCACAATCACGGCCTGCGAGTCGAGCAGGGCCGCGCTGGCCGGCATGGCGTCAAGGAGCGTACCTGGCTCCAGGGGTGGCTCACGGAGTGACATAGGCTCCCTCTCCCGATTCGCAGATCGCGAGTGGTCTTCCTTGGACACTCGCGCTGAGGCTGCCGAGCGCACTTACTCCACCCGCGCCAGAGCCCCCGGCCGGGCCCCGACCGAGATCAACGTGCGCAGGGTGCGCGACGAGGCGCTCACCACCGCCAGCTGCCTTTGCTCCGGCAGCGATACCCAGAGTTCTCCTGCACTCGCAACGAATGCCGCATCCTGCACATCGCCTGGCAGTGCAAGTTGCCCCAGCAGCCTCCCGTGCCGCCCGTCCCACACCATCAGCCGGCCACCGGCGTGCCACGACCACAGCTGATCCGTCCCCGGTCGCGCCACCAGGCCCAGCACTGGCGGGCACTTGACCTGCTGCACCAGCTCCCGGTCCTGGTAAAACCGAAGCCCTCGCTCATCCGAAACCGCCAGGCGCGAGCCTGCCACCGCCACCGGCCCGGGCCGCTCCACCGGCAGCGGCTCCTGCACCTGCAGCGGTCGGCGCCCGAGCACGGCCACCTGACTGCTTTCAGGGCATGATACGTAGATGCGCTCGTGGTCGGCCGCCGCCCAGCGGGCTCCGCGACCGACTACTAGCTGCACCGTCCGGCGCCCATCCAGGACGACGATCCGTCCGGACGACGGCAATCCCGCCAGCAGCACCCCTCCACCAAGCTCGCTCAAAGCATCCGGGCCTCGTCCCACAGCCTGGCGCAAAGGGCGGTGCTGACGCCCCTCTACTCCCCATAAAAGGTCGCTGGCCGGGCTCGCCCCCCAGACCGTCTGTCCGAAGACCCCCAGCGCCGTTAGAGGAACCGGAGCGCGCAGCCTCGTGAAGACCCGCTGGTTGGAAACCGTTACTCCCACCAACTCTGACCCGCAGGCCACGTAGACGCACTCTTGCGCCGGGCGGGCCAGCCGCGGCTGCCAGGGAGCCGCCCACCACAACAGGCCCAGCACGAGTGCCGCGACCGGCTGCCACAGTCTCAGCTGCAGAGGGGGGAGACGTTTGGGTCGGGGTGGCTCCGGTCGCCGCAGCTCAGCCAGTAGCTGACGAAAAGTGCGACTGCGGCTCTGGCGACAGGTTCTCAGCAGCCGTGCCAGGCGCGGGTTCAGGCGGGGCGTCAGATCGTGCTGGGTCAGCATCAGCCACAACAAGTTGGCGAAGGCCCGACGGTCGGAGGCGACTTCCTGGCGCGAGGGCGCCAGTATGTCTGTCGCGTAGCCGCTGAACAGGCGGCGAACGCCGTAGTTCACCAGCTTCAGGTTGTTGTGGCGGTCCACCACCACGTGGTCGAGCTCCAGAGTGTCGCCCAGGAGGTAGGGCCGCGGGCGGTCGTGCAGCTGCTCCACTGCCTCGAGCAGTTGCTCGGCCCAGTGGAATGCCTCGGCCGGGATGCTGGCGGCCGGGGTCAGCACCAGCGCCTGGCGCAGCGGAACCCCCTCCAACAGCTCCTCCACCACGTAGAGCTTGCGACCCTCGCGAAAGTGCTCGTAAACCCGCGCCAGCCGGGGGTGGCGAAACTGCTCGATCAGTGTCAACACGCTCTCAGCCAGGCTGTGCCGAGCTTCCATCTCAACCGGGCTCATCCGGTCGGGCGGGATCAGCTCGCGGACGATTCGATGAGCGCTGCCGTCGGCCGTGCGCACCTGGTAGAGCCCCCCGAGCAGCCTCCATTGCAGGACGCGGGTCACGACATAGCGCCCCCCCGCCAGCGGTGTGCCGGGATGGAGAGCCCGCTCGAGCGTGATCACTGCAGACATTGCCAGAGTCCTTTCCGGCTCACGACCGGAGTAAACGGAGGGGGGGTCGTCTCCAGCAGCGGGTCGTGAGCGTAGTCACGCGTGGGAGCGCCATAGTGGGTCTTGACCACCCAGCGAACTCCGCTTCCGGAGTTGTCGAACCTTGCCATGGACGCGTTCTGAAGGTGCACCACCGTACCCCGCTTGCGCACCGTCACCGAGCCCAAGCCCTCCAGGAAGTCGTCGGAGTTCTGCCAGGCGTTCTGGCCCGAGCGATGCACCGGGTCGTAGAACGGATTCTGTATCCCCCGGTACTCCCGCCGAAAGTTGCGCTCATCCACGGTCAGGGTGCCATCCACCAGGGCAGCGTTGATTTCGAGCACGTTGCTCGGGTCGCCGTTGAAGCGGGAGGGCTCGCTTGCGGCCGGGATCAAACCGGAGGAGGAGCTCGAGTCTTTGAAGCCGCTGCTCAGGTGGTAGATGCGTCCGCCTGAGATGAGCGCGGCAGGCTGTTTGCGCGAGGTTTTGTTCGTGGCGTCGGCCGGGGTCGGGTGAATCTGGTTGAAATCGCCCTGCACGTACAGGTTCTGATTGCAGACCACCGTCAGGGGGGCGGCCAACTGGTGGGCCTTGACCAGTCGCAGGGGCACGTCGCTGTAGATGAGCCCGTTGGAGGGGTACTGCCCGGCCACGGCCAGAGCTTCCAGGCTCAGCTCCTTCACTGTCACCTGGCTGCCCTCGGCCTGGTTGGTAAATGTCTTCGTGCTCAGAAAACTGCTGTTGGGCGTGGTGCTCGAGATTCTCAGTCCGGCCCGCTGGTCGTAGTAGCCCCCCGGCGTGAGCGACTGGACCGAGGGAGGGGTGCGCACCCCGACCCCGTGGCTCGAGTCCTTCACCACCCCTCCCCACCGGCCGGGCGCATGGGCGACCCAGTCCCGGTGGTAGGCGTCAAAGGCCGTGCCCTCCCTGCCGCCCCCCATGACGACCAGGCTGCCCGAGGAGCTTCCCTGGCTGATCTCCACCGTGCCCCCGTCGTCGGGGCGGTTCCAGGCGTCCTTGTGGCGGATGATCTGGCCGGCGCAGGTCACCGCGTCCGAGCGGATGGTCAAGCGCCTGCCGGTGGGACGCATGTACAGGTTGCCGTTCGCATGGACCCGTCCGGTGACCACCTGGTCAGCGCCCCGCACGAACTCCGAAAGGTCCTGATTGTCGAACACGGCGTAGCTGAGCATCCCCTCGAGCGAGCCGTGCTGACGCTGACGCGAGACGGCCCTCCCCTCCCCGCCGGCCGCCTCGATGACCCAGCGATTGGCTGCCGGGAAACAGACGGCGAACTCCAGCCAGCGATCTCCCTCCTGCCAGCGGTAGGTGCCGCCGGCCTGGTAGCTCAGCCCCGGATAGGTCGCCTGCAGACGCTCCGGGCCGTTCACTGGCGTGAGACCGTCGGCCCGGCGCGTGGCGGCGGAGAAGTTGGAGGCCGCCAGCGCCTGGTGACCCAGGTTGAGGGCCGACTGGGCCAGGTAAAAAGCCTGCAGTTGTTGCTGGCGGTGGCGCACGTAGCCGGCCTCGCTCAGACACATGATCACCAGTGTGGCGATCAAGAGCATGGCTGCCGGAATCGCCAGCAGCACCATCGCCAGGGCAAATCCACGCTTCGTCATTGGCTATTCCTCAAGGTCAGATGGAGGCTGTTCTGTTGCAGGTGACTCAATCCGTCGATCGGGCGCTTCTCGCTCCACATCTCCAGGGTCAGACTGTCGCTCAGCAGACCCACCGTTACCGTGAAGTTGTCGGGTGGCACGGAACAGTCGTAAACCCTGAGGGTGCCCCCCGTCACCAGAGCCGGATTCGGGCTGACGGTAACCAGGCCGGCTCGCCGGTAGAGCACCACCTGGCGAGCCAGGGGGTTCTGAGGGTCAGGGTTAGGGTCGGGTCGCGTGGACAGCCCGTAGACCGTCCAGCGAGTTGGCGGGTCGTCCTCGGGGCTGGCGAAGATCACGGAGTCGCCGCTCTGCCCGGGGGCGGGAACCTGGTAGCTCTGGCCGTCCATCGTGCCGGTGAAGCCCGAGAAGATTCGCCCGCCCGAGCGTACTTCGCGGGCCAGCTCGGCCAGAAGCTTGCGGGCTTCCTGGCGCGCCTCCAAGCGTGCCGTGCGGCCGTAGAAGCTGCCTCGCACCATCCAGGTGGCCGAGCTCACGATGCCGAGTACCAGCACCATCAGGGCGCCCGAGGCCAGCACTTCGATCAGGGTATTGCCTCGACGCTTCATGGTGCGGTCACCACCAACCACAGGCTGGTCAGAGGGCGGCCCTGCGCCACTGGCTCGTTGGCCTCGGGGGCGGCCGAGAAGACGCTGACTGTCACCGTCTTCTGAACCGAGCCGTGGCTCTCGACCGTGCGGCGCACCACGTAAAGGCGGTCGTCGGTAACAAACCGGTCGCCCAGGGTGTCGAGCGCCTGATAGGAGTCGCCGAGGCGGGCCAGGCGCTGCACTTCCTCCAGCTCCGAAGTGGCCAGTTCAAGCGCCCGCGAAGTCTCTTCCTCGCGACGGTCGAGCTGGCCTACGGGAATCAAAACCTGAAGGACCGCCAGGGAGAACATGAGAGCCAGGGTGCTGGCCAGCAGCACTTCGATCAGCGACGTTCCCCGACGACTCTTCATGCTCATTGCATGAGATAAATCGGCAGGGCCGGGTCGGAGTTAAGGGGTCAGTCGCTGATCAGTTTCTGCTCGCGGGCCCGCTGCAGTGCTTCAAGGATATTTCGACTCTCAAGCTTACGCAGAATGCTCCCGCGGTGTTTCTCCACCGTCTTGGGGCTCAGGTAAAGCGCTTCGGCAATCTCGCGCACAGTGGCTCCTCGGGCCGTCCGAGCCAGAATCTCCAGCTCGCGCGCCGAGAGCGGGCAGTCGCCGACCACACCCACTGTGGTAGCCAGGGCGGCCGAGCACTCGGGGCAGAAGTAGAACTGGCCGGCGGCCACCGCTCGGATGGCTCTCGCAAACTCGTCCAGGGCGCTTCTCTTGCTCAGGAAGCCGGTGACCCCGTGGCGGAGCAAGTGCTGCATCACGACCGACTCGATCTGCTGCGACACGATGAGAATCTTGATGCTCGGGCAGGTTCCCCGCAGCTTGAGAGCCACCTCCCGGCCCGACAGAGGGCCTGGCATCATCAAATCCAGCACCACGACGTCAGGACCCGCCGCCTCCAGCTTCTCAAGCTCGTCGCCCGAGCCAAGCTCGGCCACGATCTCGAGGTCCGGCTCCTGCGCCAACAGGGAGCGAAAGGCTCCCCGCACCAGGTCGTGGTCATCCACGAGCGCAATCCGGGTCATTTCCTGCTCCGCAGGGGGAGGGATTTCCCTACCCCAAGGTAGGGACGCCCGTGTCGGCAAGGGGGGACCTGCCTGATGCGGCTGGCCGGCCGTTCGGGTAAGCTGTGCTCAGACAGAAAAGAGGAGGAACGTGTATGGCCACCATCGTCAATCTCGACCGCTCCGAGCTCCAGCGTCGCCGCCGCAGCCGAGCACTGCAACAGGCCGGCTACCGGGTCCTGGAGGCGAGTCACGAGCTCCAGGCTGTGGACTTCGTCGTTTCTGGCCCCGTCGACATGATCGTCTGCGGAGCGGAGCAGTCCTTGCCTCTGCTGGGCGAGCTCCGGTGGGCGGCCCCATCGATTCCGCTGATCTGCATCAGCTCCCCGGGGAGGGTTGAGGCCGGGCTCGAGCAGGCTGCAATCGTGCTTGAAAATCCTGTGTCGACGGAAGAGCTGGTGGCCTGGGTGGACACCGAGCTCATGCTCCACCAGGCTGTCGCAAACCTGTAAAAGACCCTTGCACGCTCGTTTTACGAGCGCACCCGCGGTCCCGAGAGCCCAAAGCCGTCCCCTCACCAGACCCTCAGGGTAACCCTTCCCTGTCAACGCGTGATCAATTCCTTGTGAAAACACTCGCAGGGGTGGCGACTTCTCCCGGCGAATCAAGGCCGCACCGCTATGGAGTTTCTCGCATTTCGTGTCGGTCTTGATCCTCTGGAAGGCCAGATTCGTGCTTATTTGTCCTTCTTGAGCCCGGGCTCGCGCCGGGTGGTCGAGCCACGCTTGCGTCTGACCCTCTGCGAGCTGGGTGTGACCCGGGTGGAGCAACTGGGCTCCGAGTGGCTCACCGCTCCACGTCTGGCGGCCTGGCGCCACGGCCTGCTCGAGCGCTATCGACCCACCACCGCCAACCGCGTGCTGGCCGGACTGCGCTCCTTGCTCGCCAGGGCCGGGCACAAAACCACCCTTCTGCCGCGTTTTGCCGCTCCCCAACCCGCCCCCGCAGCCCCTTTGCGCCGAGAGCTCAGTCAACTCTTCGAGGCCTGTGCCCGCGATGGTTCTCGGGCCGGCTGCCGCGATGCCGCCCTGCTCGCGTGCCTGGCCGGCCTGGGCCTGCGCAGCAACCAGGCTCTCGAGCTGACTCCTTTGGACCTCGAAGCCCATCACGGCCGACCCGGTGCCCGCTTCCTCCTGCGCGCCTGGATGGCCGTACGGGGAGAATTGCCGGGCCCCCTGTTCGGACCCATCACCCGTGGAGGGCGCCTCGTGACCCTCATCGGGCCCACCCGGGTGGCCCCGATGACCAGCCAGGCCCTCTTTCTGGCCGTGAGAAAGAGGTGCCGCCAGGCCGAGGTGCGCGACTTCTCCCCTCAGAGGTTGGCGCCGGCCGCCCGTACTCGGGGCCCTTTGCCGATCAAGCTGAACCCCGCTTGGCAACCTCGGTGATCCTGCGAACCAAGCTCCGTCCCACCTTCGTCAGCCCCCATCTGGTGGCCCGTACCCGCTTGCTCGAGCGACTGGGTCGGGCCCGGTCGGCCCGGCTGGTGGTCGTGCATTCCGAGGCCGGGGCCGGCAAGAGCAGCCTCCTGTTCGACTTCATCCGCCAGAGCGGCCAGCCGTGCGCTTGGTACAGCCTGGATGAAGAGGACGCCGCCCCGGCGGTCTTCGTGCCCTACCTGGTGCACGCTCTGGCGTCGGCCTACCCCGGCGCGGTGGCCCGCACCCTCGAGCGACTCGCCCGCAACCCCCAGCCCGAGGAGGGCTGGATGGCCCTGCTGGCCTTCCTGGTGGATGAGCTGGTGGATTTTCCCGATTGCCTGCGGCTCGTGCTCGACGACTACCACCTGGTGGACGGGTCGGCCGAAGTGCGCGACGCGGTGCAGTTTCTGCTGTTGCGCGGTCCGACCAGCCTGCAGCTCTTGCTGACGACCCGAACGGTGCCCGACCTGCCCCTGGCTCGCCTGCGGGCCAAGCGCATGTTGCACGAGATCGGCACCGACGACCTGCGCTTCAGCGAGCCCGAAGCTGTCGAGCTCTTCCGGGAGATCGCCAGCCAGAGCCTCGACGCGAGCCTGCTCGGCCCCCTGCTCGAGAAAACCGAAGGGTGGGTCACGGGGCTGCAGCTGGTGGCCCAGGCCCTGGCCGGACGCCCCCCGGAGGAAGCGCGACGCTACATCCAGAGCCTGCATGATTGCGATACCCACGTTTACGACTACCTGGCCGACGAGGTGTTCGAGAGGCAAGAGCCTGCCGTTCAGGAACTTCTGCTCGCAACCTCGGTTGGTGAGCGCTTCTGTCTCGGACTTGCTCGCGAGCTGACCGGGGATCCCGAAGTCGCTGGGCAGCTAGAAACCCTGGTTCGCTCGCGCCTCTTTCTCATCAACCTTGGCGAAGGCTGGTATCGTTACCACCACCTCTTCGGCGACTTCCTGCGTCGCCGGCTCGAACGCCGTGCCTCACCAGAGCGGGTGCGTTCACTTCACCTGGTGGTCGCCCGCGCCATGGCCGCGCGCAACGAGCCAGCTGCTGCCATCCCGCACTTCTTGAAAGCCGAGAGCTACGAGCAGGCGGCCGACCTGCTGGAGTCTCCCGAACTGCTCACTTCGGGAGCGCCATGCCGTCTGGGGGAGTGGCTCTCACGGCTGCCCGCCCACTTGCGCGCGCGGCGACCGGCGTTGGATGTGGTGCAGGCCGAGCTTCTGGATCTGGAGGGGAACTGGGCCGAAGCGGTCGAGCTCTACCGCTCGGCCATCGAAGCCTACCGTCGGACTGGGGACGGCGAGGCCACGGTAGCCGCTCTGGAGAAGCTGAGCCTCTGCTATCTCAAGTATGGCGACACCAAGAGCCTCGTGCAAACCTGCGAGGACGGGTTGGCCCTGTGCTGGTATGATGCCTACAGGCAGCCAGCAATGGCGCCCCTGCTAGGGAA